>NZ_DAHUXJ010000080.1 GCF_027307225.1 Bradyrhizobium sp.
AGGTGGATTCGTCGCTGGCGAGGAACACCGCCGCATAGGCGATATCCTCGGGCAGCCCGGCGCGCGGGATCGGCTGCGCGGTCTTGTAGACCTCGCGCATCACGTCGGGGGTTTTCTCCGCCGCCTCCACCGACAGGCCCAGCGCCTTGCCGACGATGCCGGTGGCGATCGCGCCGGGCGAGATGGAGTTGACGCGGACGCCGGCTTCGCCGAGCTCCATCGCCACGCATTTGGTGAGATGGATGACGGCGGCCTTGGCCGCGCCATACACCACCGACGACGAAAAACCGGCGAGCCTGCCGGCGATGCTGCCGTTGTTGATGATGCTGCCGCTTCCCTGCTTTTTCATATGGGGCGCGGCATGCTTCATGCCAAGCATGACGCTGCGCACCAGGGTAGCCATCGCGGCGTCGAAGCGGGCAACGTCGAGGCCTTCGATGCCGCCGGTCTGCGCCGGTCCGCCGGCATTGTTGAACAGACAATCGATGCGGCCGAATTTGTCGAGCGCCTCACTGATCAGCTTGCGGACATCGTCTTCGATGGTGACGTCGGTGCGACGGAAGAGGCAGGCGGAGCCAAGCTTCTTCGCCAGCGCTTCGCCTTCCGCGGCGCGGCGGCCGGCGATGACGATTTTTGCACCTTCGGCCACGAATATTTCGGCGGTGCGTAAGCCGATTCCGCTCGTCGCGCCGGTGATGACAGCTACTTTGCCGTTCAGCCTGCCCATTTTGTTCGTCCTCCTTTTGACATGGTCTTGTAAAACTATCTTCGCCCCGCCTGAGTAGCGCAAGTCACGCGTTGCGGATCGCCGGTATCCATCAGATTGGTTTCCTTATCACGCAATGCCATGCCTTATCCTAGAGCTCCTTTGATTCCGAAGTTCGCATCGGAGGGGCCGCAATAGCTTGCAAACTTCGGAATCGGAGCTCTAGTCCAATGGGAGACCCCCGGGCAGATCGTTGACGTTCTGTTAACCATGTTCGTGACGGCTGGTTGTAAAGGCGCCAGCGCGCAATTCCGTGATCGTGCGCTTAACCAAAACTACAAGAGACTTTGCCAGTCTCGGGCTCGCCATGCAAAACCCGCCATCCGATCAGATTCCGTCGGCAACCGCGCCGGACGCCCGCGAATTCGCTGCCGGGGGTGAACTCGGCCTGCTCCGGGATATCGTTCGGCTCCTCCCTAGCGGTCTTACCGTTCTGGACGAAGAGGGCCGCTTTCTTTTGATCAACGACGCCGCAGCCTCGCAACTGGGGATGGCGACCGGCGACTCTGTCTCGAAACACCTGGACGCGCGGCGGGCCAAAGGCATCGAACTGCTTCGCGCCGGCCGGCCGCTCGTTGCCGAGATGACGGCGACCGGCGGCAACGGCGAGCAGGTCCTTCTGACTTCGCACCGCCCGGTTCGCATCGCAGGCCGCAGCCTGTTGTTGTCGAATTCGACCGACATCAGCGAGCAGAAGGCGGTCGAGGATCATCTGTTTCGTTCGGCCTATTTCGACGAACTGACCGGATTGCCGATGCGCAGGGTCATTGAACACCGGGTGCAAAGCCTGATCCAGCGCTACGAACCGGGCTACGCCTTTGCGGTCGCTTTCCTCGACATCGACAATTTCAAGCACATCAACGATTATTACGGCCATTCGGTCGGCGATGCGCTGCTGACCGAGGTCGCCAAGCGGGTCGGGCTCAATCTGCGCGAGACCGACATGCTGTCGCGAATGAGTGGCGACGAGTTCCTGCTGCTGCTTAACCCGATCGATAGCGAAGAAGAGGTCGCCGAATATATCGAGGCGACGTTGCAGCGGTTGAAAGCGCCGTTTTTCATCGACGGATCGGAAATCTTCGCCTCGACCTCGATCGGCGTCAGCCTGTTTCCCGACCACGGACGTAGTTATGACGCGCTGCTCCAGAACGCCGACATTGCGATGTACCGGGTCAAGAACGACGGCAAGGGTGCTGCCGTCTTTTTCGATACGAGCATGGAGCGCGAAGCGCTTCTGCGCATGAAGGTCGAGCAATCGCTGCGTCATGCCATCCTGGAAAAGCGATTCTGCTGCGCCTTCCAGGCCAAGGTCGACATCCGGACCAAGGAAGTCAAAGGCGTCGAGGCGCTGGTTCGCCTGCGCGACGACGAAGGCGTCATCCAGGCGCCCGGCACCTTCATCAATCTCGCGGCTGAGCTCGGCCTGATCGACGAACTCACCCACCTCGTGCTGGCGGAGATCGTGCGCTCGATCGATCTCATCAACGACACGTTCGGCCCTGAGGCCACGATCAGCATCAATGTGGCGGCCAAGCAGGCGGATAATCCCGCGTTCATGCGGTCGTTTGCGGAAGCGCTGCAGGCGACAGGCTTCCCGCGTCGCTTCATGATCGAGGTGACCGAAGACGCCTTCGTTACCAAACGGCGGTTTCAGGACGAGGTGGTGCCGATCTTCCGCAAGATGGGAATTGCGATATCGATCGACGATTTCGGCATCGGCTATTCGTCCTTGTCGGCGCTGGCCGATATCACCGCCGACGAAATCAAGATCGACCGTTCTTTCATCACCGACATCCATCTTCGTCCGCGCAGCCAGGGAATCTTGCGCGCGATCGAATCGCTTGCCGAAGCGCTCGGCATGAGCGTGATCGCGGAAGGCGTCGAAACCTTCGAGGAGCTGGCTTACCTGCAAGGGGCCACCCGGATTCGCTACGCGCAGGGCTTCTACTTTGCCCGGCCTGTTTTCCTGGAAGAACTCAATATTGTCGCGCCAGTTGCCAGCGAGAGCCGGGTCAACGAGGCCAGCCGGCCGGTGCAGGAGAATCGCCAGGCCTATTCGTCGCGTCCCAACCGCCGCTATCGCCGCTGAGATTTTTGTCATTCCGACGATTTTGAACGTCGATTGACGTAGCTAGTACCGCCGATCTGAAGTCCCTGCACCACAAGCGGCGAATTCGATCAGGGACTTCAGATCGATAAAGCGGTACTAGAATCAATAATTTTGTGAGTAGCCCATGACTTTCCGAAGTTCGTGAAGATGGGTGCTGCGATGGAGCACGAACTTCGGAAAGTGGGCACTAGGGATGCTGCCGGTCATTCCGCGGCGGCCCCTTTCTTGCTATCGTTCCCATACTTATATTTTGCGTTGCTGCCGCCGGTGTGGTGTCCGGCGCACGGTACCCCCGTTCCGAAGAGGTCACATGCAACCCGTCTCGATCTTTCTGAATATCCTGTGGCTGCTGCTGGGCGGCGTCTGGATGGCGGCTGGCTGGGTGGTCGCCGCGGTCATCATGGCAATCACCATCATCGGCCTGCCTTGGGCGCGGGCGGCCTTCAACATCGCGGTCTATACGCTGCTGCCGTTCGGACAGAGAGCCGTGCGGCGCGATTTTCTCACCGGCGAATCCGATGTCGGAACGGGTCTGCTGGGTTTTATCGGCAACCTGATCTGGCTGGTGCTGGCGGGCTGGTGGCTCGCGCTCGGCCATCTCGTTACCGCGCTGGTTTTGGCCGTCACCATTATCGGCATTCCCTTCGCCTGGGCGCATCTGAAGCTCGCCGGCATCGCGCTATGGCCGATCGGCCGGGCGATCGTTCCGGCGTAAAGGGCGTCACGCCTCGATCTTCGCCGCACGGCCGCTGATCGCTTCTTCGACGCTGCGAAATTCGCGATTCGAACCCAGTAGGGCATCGATGCCGAAGCGCACGATCGCAGCCTGCGCGCGCTCGGATTCGAGCCGGGCGATGGCAAAGTCGATGCCATCGGCATGGCATTGGCGGATGACGTCGATCAGCACCTGGGCGGCGGTGAAATCGATCTCGACGATGCCGGTTGCCTCCAGCACCAGGAGCCGAGCCCTTTGCGGTGACGACTTCAGCGCCGTCAGAATGTCGCGCCGGAAATCATAGGCATTGAGGAATGACAGCGGGGCCTGGAGTCCCACCACGATCACGCCTGCTTCCTGTTCGCCGGGAAGCTTTGGGCTCACCGGCCACCAGATCGACGTGCCCGGCACGCGCTCGAGCGGCTGAACGCGGGCGCGCGTCGTGGTCCAGATGCCATGCAGCAGCGAGAGCGCGATGCCGATCCCGACGCCCTGTTCGATCGGCAGGATGATAATCCCGGCGGCGGTCGCCAGGATCAGTAGAAATTCACCGAACGACTGCCGGCAGACAGCGATGATCTGGCCAAGGCGGATAATGCGAAGCGCGACAAAGAGCAGAACCCCGCCAAGGGCAGCGTTCGGGATCCGGTGCAGGAGCGAGGTGCCGAAGGCCAGCAGCGCGACGACGATCGCGATCGCGGCGAGGCCCGCGATCTGCGATCGGCCGCCGGTTTCGGAAACCACGGCGGTTCGCGGCGGGCTTGCATTGACGGGAAAGGCGCCGATCATGCCGGAAAAAATGCTGCCGATGCCGATGCCGACGAAATCGCGGTTGACGTCCGGCGGCTCGTTTGGATCGGTCGGAAAAGATCTTGTCGTGGCCGCCGTCTGCACCATGACGACGATCGAGATGATGAGGCCGAGCGACAGCAGGCTGGTGAGGCGGCCGACCGACACCTCCGGAATTGCGAGCTTCGGCGTCTCGACTGAGATCGAGCCGAGCACCCTGACGCCACGGCTCTCCAGATGAAAGGTCACGACCGCCGCGGCGGCCAGCGCAAGGCCGATCAGGGCGCCGGGAATTCGCGAGTCGATACGCTCGGACAACGCGATGATCGCGAGCACGCCAAAACCGATCACGAGCGTAAAGGCGTTGGTCTCTCCGAGATGTTCGGCGAGCGTCGCGAAGCGCTGGAGCGTGGGCCCTTCGGGCACCGGCAGCCCGAGGATTCCCGGCAGCTGCGAGATCAGGATGTGCACCGAAATGCCGGCCAGAAAGCCGATCGTGACGGGGACCGACAACAGATCGGCGATCCAGCCCAGCCGGAAGATGCCGGCGGCCGTCAGCATCAGCCCGACCATCAGCGCAAGCGCGGCGGCGAGCGTCGCGTAGTCCGGCGAGCCCGTGGCTGCGAGCGCTGCCAGCCCGCCGGCGAAGATCGGCGTGATGGTGGAATCCGCGCCCGACGACAGGAAGCGATTGCTGCCAAACGCGGCGAAGGCGAGCGAACCGGCGACAAAGGCGAAAAAGCCGATCTGCGGCGCAAAGCCACCGAGTCGCGCGGTCGCCATCTGTTCGGGAATGACGATCGCAGCGAGCGTCAATCCGGCGAACAGGTCTCGGCTGAGAAACGCGGCGCGATAGCCGGCCAGGGATCGAAAAACGGGCCACGCTTTGTTATTGGTGGAAGGCTGCAAAGCTCCAGAGCGAGCCGCCATGGTGTGTCGTCCCTTTCAGCGGCTCTTGTCCGGCGGCAGCAGCGCTGCCGGAGGAAACGAGCGGTTGACGACGTCGCGGATCGCAAAGCTCGACTGGATGCGGGAGACCCGCGGCAGGCGGGCGAGCTGCGATTTGTGGATATGCTCGAAATCCTCGATGTCGCGCGCAATCACAGTGACCAGGTAGTCGTCGCTGCCGGACATCAGCAGGCATCGCACCACCGAGGGGCATTTGATGATGGCGCGTTCGAATGTCTCGAGCGCGTCTTCGCTCTGGCTGTCGAGGGTGATGCGCACCACCACGGTCGTGCCGAGGCCCAGCGCCTTCAGGCCGAGCACGGCCTGATACCCCTCGATCAAGCCGTCCTGCTCGAGGCCGGCGAGGCGGCGGGCGCAGGCGGTGCTTGAAAGCCCGACGCGCTCGGCCAGTTCGACATGAGAGGTGCGGGCGTTCGAGGTGACTTCGCGAAGCAAGGTGATATCGGATCGATCAAGTTTGCGCATGATTCCTGCACCATATCGATCTTTCGCGCAGGAATACAACGAATATCCGCGCGGCCCGCGCAGCCTTTGCCGGAAACGCGGGTGAGTTCGTTGATAGATAGAAGCCTCAACGGGAGAACGACGATGCTGGTAGGTGTTCCCAAGGAAATCAAGGCGCAGGAATATCGTGTCGGGCTGACGCCGTCTTCCGTGCGCGAATATGTGGCGGCGGGCCACAGCGTTCTGATCGAGCGGGATGCCGGCGCGGGCATCGGGGCTTCCGACGAAGTCTACCGGCGTGCGGGCGCCTCGATCGCGGAAAGCGCGGAAGAAGTTTTTCAGCGCGGTGGAATGATCGTCAAGGTCAAGGAGCCGCAGCCGCAGGAATGGCGACAGCTTCGCGATGGCCAGATCCTCTTTGCCTATCTGCATCTCGCGCCCGATCGCGAGCAGACCGAAGGCCTGCTGCGGTCCGGCTGCACGGCTGTCGCCTACGAGACCGTCACCGATGACCACGGTGGTCTGCCGCTGCTCGCGCCGATGAGCGAGGTCGCAGGGCGTCTGTCGATCGAAGCGGCGGCGTCAGCGTTGAAGAAGCCGGCCGGAGGCCGCGGCCTGCTGATCGGCGGTGTTCCCGGCGTCGAGCCCGCGCGCATCGTCGTCATCGGTGGCGGCATCGTCGGTACGCAAGCGGCGCGCATGGCCGTCGGCCTCGGCGCCGAAGTCAGCATTCTCGATCGTTCGCTGCCGCGCTTGCGGCAACTTGACGAGATGTTCGCAGGCCGCGTGCGAACGCGGTTTTCGACCATCGAGGCGCTGGACCAGGAAATCGCCGCCGCCGATGTCGTGATCGGCGCCGTCCTGATTCCCGGCGCCAGCGCGCCGAAGCTGGTGACGCGTCCCATGTTGAAGTCGATGAAGAGGGGGGCCGTCATCGTCGACGTTGCGATCGACCAGGGCGGCTGTTTCGAAACGTCTCATGCGACGACGCATGATCACCCCACCTACGACGTCGACGGCGTCATTCACTACTGCGTTGCCAACATGCCGGGCGCCGTTCCCGTCACATCGAGCCACGCGCTCAACAACGCTACCTTGCGGTTCGGCCTCATGCTCGCCTCCGAAGGCCTTTCGGGGATCAGACGGAATTCACACTTGCGCGACGGATTGAATATTCACCGCGGCGAGGTGACCTGCGAGGCCGTGGCAAAGAGCCTTGAGCTTCCATACCAGCCGCCGCTCGAGGCGCTAGCCGCGTAAGTCGGCATTTCTGCCAGCATTTCCTTAATCCTCAGGGCGCGACGATCGGCCATTGCCGATGGCGATCCAATCGGCTAAATCACGCCCCCAGGCACCCGTAGCTCAGCTGGATAGAGCGTTGCCCTCCGAAGGCAAAGGTCACACGTTCGAATCGTGTCGGGTGCGCCACGAAATCAGGGGTTTTTAGGATTTTCACTTATTACGTGAAATTCTGGTGTCACCACAGTGTCACCACGGGGAAGCGACCAAAATCCTTACCTGCGCGGCTTCGCCAAAAGCTCGCGCACAGCGACCAGCACCTGATCTGATCTTTGCGTTTGACCCGCGCGGTTTGCTACTTTCGTGGCTCGCCGCCCCGGCAAGGCAGGGGACTTAACCGCCGGCGGTCTTCCTCGCGCGCCGCCTCTCAGATCATCTTCGTCGAAGGTCTTTCGACGGTCGAGGCTCGCAAAGAAGGGGCGTCCATTGCTATCAAGAGGATGATCACGCAACCAGTCCTGAAAATATCGGCGGCTAACGCGGAGCATCTTCGCTGCCTCGTTCATGGTGTAGACCTTCAACGTGTCTCCTAAAATCGATTGCCAACGGCGCGCAGTTGCGCCGTTGGCCTTCGTTTTGATCTGGCTTAGTCGACAGCGACCGGAGCATCCGCCGTCGGCATCGGAAGCACCTCGAGTCCAGGGAGCGCCCTTTCGCCTGCGAATTCGCAGAGGCGGTCGACCAACAGGCGATAGGCTTGGTCACCGAAATCCATCGACTCGATGCTTAATTCATCTCGCCAAAAATTATTGTTTGCTAGAGCGCAAACCTTCGCTTGCAAAATCAGGTCCGCCACGGTCACGGCGCGTTCGTTCAGAATGAGCTTAGCCAGGTCATCAATGGCGCCGCTCAGTTCACTCCAGTTTTCAAGGTCCGGGTCCAGTTCTTCTTTGTGCCGTTCATGGACCATGTCTTTTCGGACATCTTCATACCAGTCGGGATATTCGCGCCCTTGGCCATAACCCCGAAAGACGATGCCAGTTTTTTCGAAAAGTGCGCGCTCGAAATTACCACCACTGTCGGCCTCGCTTCGCGCCATATCTCTGAACTTGCCGTAGAGCTCTTCGAATCGAGCGGCCAGATCTGGCCTCGTATAGGAATTCGACGCTGCCTGGGCGATCGACGGTGTCGTTATCATCGGCAACATTGCAGAAGTACTCAACATTACGCTTCTCCTGGTTACGCAAACGCCCGGCACATGCGCGGGCGTGCGATCGTCACGCCGCGTTACGTCGTTTTGATGTGTCATGGGATGGGCTTTCGAGCTTGGCTTCTTACAGCCGCGCCGATGTCAGACCGGCAGCCGGGAGGTAAGAACCTGCTCGAAAACAGGTGGACGCGCTTTTAAGCTTTCGCTCTGGACATGGCACGGCCCTCCCGGCCATAATAGCCGAGTTGGCGCGCCCGCCAAGGCGCGACCGCAGCAAGCCTAGCAAAGGCTTCTGCATTCGGAAGGTGCCCGACGCCAATCGGCCGCCTTCCTATTCGAGTCCGGATTCTTACATCCACGGACAGATTCGCTGATTTGACAAAGCTTGCCAAGCCCCTCCGGGGGGCTTTTCGTTTTGATCTCAGGGCCTAAAAGTGTGCCCCTCACGAGGCCGTAGCGCCTTAACTCATTTTACAAAGTCCGGAACTCCTCGACCCAATGATAATTCTTTCGGGTCAAAGCCAAGCTGCATCGCAAGGCGTATCCGCGCGCGGAATTAGATCGTTCAACACGTTGCAGCCTATTCCCCCCATTCGGCGGGCGTGATTTTTCCCCCCTCGCCGGGATCGAACATCTCGGCGAAGATGCCGGCCATGATTTGCGTGACCGACGGCGCGGGAAACTGGATATTGATCACTAGTTTTCCAGCCAAACCCTAATTTTCAAGAGGCTCGTCTGTCACGTCGCCAGCCGCCAGCTTGGCGAATTCGCGCGCGATCACCTGGCGCAAATCCCGCACCATGGTGCGCAATGCGTTGCGGGCGCCGGCGGCGCCTTCCTTGTTGATCTGTGCGGGTCAGGTCGTCGGGGCGGCCGGGCAGCCCCTCGATGGCGCGCAGGATGGCTTCGCCGCAGCGCGCCGCGCCTTGTTCGGTCTGCTCGATCGGCCTCAAGCGGCCCACTTCCTTCTCATACTTCAGCTGCGCCATGCGGCCGTTGTAGACGGCCTCGAAGGTGCGGGCGCTGGTGAGGCCCGGCGCGGCATGTTCGCCTGGCCCGGCGTAGCCGCTTGGCGAAGCCGGCTCATCCGCGTCATCCGCGCGCACGCGGCTCACGCTGAGGCCCAGCGCCAGGTCGGCCTCGGCCGGGTCAATGCCGGTCTTGCCGTCGCTCTCCCTGAGGCGAAACTTGCCGGCCTTCAGCGCCTTGTTGACCGCCTGGCGGCTGACATTGCGATGCCGGGCATATTCGGCCTGCGTCATCAGTTGCAAGATGAAACCTGATCATTTCTGAAATCGGGAAGCCCGAAAAGAGCAATAAAATGATCCATTTACCGGCTTCACGACACAACCTTTCCGATCAATCCTTGGTCCGCTCGATCCTAGATCGTAACCGGAAACGAGCGCAACCCTGGAGCAATTCAATGACCAAGCCTTCAGTATCCTGGAGCCAGGACTACACCGTGAAATCCAATGCCCGCCGCGCCGCCCGCGCCGCCGGCATCGACCCATCGACAGTCTCGACCTTCGTCAAGGCCGGCCAGAAGCTGTACCGCTATCCCCTCAACGCGTTGCCTACCCTGGTCCGCGCCGCCAACGAGGCCGCAAAGAAGAAGGCCGATAAGGCGAAGACTCGCAAGACGCCCAAGCCAGCCGCAATTGATAAGAACCGCCGCAATCAAGCCGATGATTTTGCGTTTGAACGGTCCGGAAACTCATCCGCGAAGACTAGCGGCAAGTTCAAATCAAATACGGACTACATCCAAAGCTTCAACAAACCAGCCGAGGCGCCGAAGGAGGCGCCGCCGCCGAAGCCGCGCACATCCCCTCGCACCGGATGGGCGAAGGCTTCCGCCAAGAAAGCGGTCAACGATGCCGCGCCCAAAGCCGACCGCGGGCTGAAGTTCACCGCCGTCGCCGCGCTATTGCGCCGGCCCGGCGGCGCCAGCATCACCGAGGTTTGCGCCGCCACCGGCTGGAAGCCGCATTCGGCGCGCGCCCGCATTTCGGTCGACGTATCGAAGCTGCTCGCGGTTGGCGATGAAATCATCCGTCGCCGCGAGGATGGCGTCTCGCACTACGCCATCGTGCGGAGCAAGCAGATGGAATTGCCCGGCGTGTCGCAGGAGGGCGCGTGATGTGGCCAGGTGGATTGGATTTATTCTGCTGTTCGCGCTGGTCGCGCTGGCGATCCACGCAACAGAATGGCGATACCAATCGCCTATCCCCTGCCCGTCACCACGGAACGGCTTCATCTGCGTCAATGGCCACCTTATCCGGCCGTGACCCCCTCAACGGTCGGCATGAACAGAAAGCCATGAAGGCCCTTCGAGCGAAGGAGGGCGCGGCACAAGAACGATATCGCCATCGGAGACCGTCATGACAGCACCTCTCAAAAGGATCATCTACAGCACCGAGCCCACGATGGGTTCCAGAACTCGCCAGGGCATTATGGTCACTTCTTGCCTTGAATGCGGGCACGTGCTGAGCACAAACGCAGGTGAGCGCCGCAGGGGCGAGACCTATTGTTTCGATTGTTTCTACGGCAAGCCGGTCACTGAATTGGGCCAGATCATCCTTGATGAACACGGCTCCGAAGACGCCCTTTTCGAAAAGAACGGGGGCTGAGCGATGCGCCCGACTTTGCTTTTCCCCGTCCTTGGTATCGCGGCGTGGCTTCTCTCCGGCATCCTTACCTACGGCACGCCTATCTTCTTTGTTTGGCTGCTCCAAAGCGTCGGGATAGCCGTCATGGGCCACCTCGCCCTCAAAGGGGTCAGGTAAATGCCGCCCTTTGCCGACGTTCTGGAATGGGAAGACTATCCACTCAGAGGTGGCGTGATATGACAGCGGCCATGGAGACGACCCGCCAGCTCATTCTCGCCCAAGGCTATAAGCTCGCCGAAGATGCGCTGGCCGAGCATGGCCGCCTCACCTTCATCCACGACGACAATGCCGACCGGCCTCACCTGGCGGCGCTGTCGCATACCTTGCGTTACGCCGGCTGGCAGGCCGACGATGCCGTGCCCCCGCGCTATCGGCTTCCCGGCACGCGGCTCATCATCGAAATCGAGCCGGGCGGTTCGGAGACGTCCGGGCACTGGCTGCACCTGATGGATATCGCCGACTAGAACGGCACCGCCGCAACTTCGAGGCCCGCTTCGCGGACGCGTTTGGTGGAACTTCAAGGGATCACGTGATCCCTTGAACGGGAAAGCGGGTTAGCCAATCGGGGCGCAAAGAGCCCGCAAAAGATTTTAGCCTCCCAGATTTCTAATTAGGTCGCCGCGCTCCCGTGCCCCCGATCGATGATTGCATAACCGGAAGCATCGCGCCCGCGCCAGTGCGCGATCACTTCGCCTTCGGCGAGTCGTTTCGATATCTTGCCCGAAATCGCCCCGCGCATGGAATGCGGTTGCCATCCCGTGACCTCGATAATCTCTGCCGCAGTGGCGCCTCCTGGCCGGCGTAGCATCGCAGCAACCTTGTCCAGCGAGCTATCCGCCCGTTTTGCTTTTTCACGTTCGCTGGGCGCAGCGGGCAGCGGGAAGCGATAAAACGTCATCGAATCCTTTGTGACCGCCTCCACCTTGGACGGATCTACGCCGGCCGCCTTGGCCGCCCGGAGAGCACTCGCGTTGACTGAAAAGTTGTCGCTCCAAATGATCATCTTTTATTTCCTGTCGACGCTAGCCAGGTCCCGGCGCTGCTTCCGGCATCGACAGCCCGGTCGAGCCGGCGGTGCCGGGGCCGGAGCCCGGCGGGTGCCCGAATACGTTGATTTCGTTGCGAACTGCTTGAGTGATCCGGCTGATGAAGGCGTCGGATGGTTCGACTTGCACGTTTACGTTCAGATCCGCCGAGCCTTTAACTTCCGGATGGGGGACTGCGGCGGCATAGGCCGATGCCGGCTGCCAGGTATTAAAGGGCTGAAACATTCTACCAAGTTCCGGCGCATTCACTGGCGGCCTGTCGGCCGCTGCCTTTTCCCACGGCGCCGGCGCCAACCGATCTGCCTCAGTTTCGCTGATGCCAAACATCTCTCGCAGTTGACTGCGTAGAGAATGATCGTGATCGCGCTTCATGGCATCCAATAGAGCGATTCCGATGCCATAAATGCCGCCACGGCCTAACCCGGCACGGATGGTGCCCAGCACGGTAGGTCCTTCCAGAGCCGCCGCCGCGGCGCCGCCGCCGCGGCCCAACATATTTCCGAGTCCGCGCAGTCCCAGCGCGGTCAACCACCAGGCCCCCGCGCCGGCCCCAGCGGTCCCGGCCGCCAGTCCAATGGCCCCCCCAACCGGATTCTTGGCGACGACTTTTTCCAGCGCGACCAGACCGGAGGCGATGGCATTCAGACCAGCTGCCGCTGGCTCCGCCAGTGGACCACCGGCGATGGCGAGCAGATTCTTGAACTGCTCGGTCACACCGCCGAAGGCAATATACCAATCCTTGGACTGGAAGACGTCGGCCGCCTCCAGGCCTTTCGCTTCGTGGACTTTTTCCCAATCCTTGTTGATGCGCTGTTGCTGCGTGGCAAAGATGCCAGCCATCTGAGCGGCGGTCCCGGCTTGGAACATCGTTCCGAGATGAGCCTGAATCTCGTCGGCCTTCGTGATCCCTTTTGCCTTGTAAGCGGGCAACACCACATCGTTGATCCAAGCGTATGGATCGCTAGCTGCGAGCCTCCAATCCTTGACGGCGCCAGGAAGCATTCCCTTTACGGCGCCGCTTGACGTGTAAATGATCTTGCTCTTATCGGCGATCAAACCTTCGGCCAGCATTTCCTCGACCGCGCTCGGCTTTACCCGGCCGGTGACTATCGCCTGATAGAAGCTCGACATCGCCTTGCCGGTGCTGGAACCTCCGAGCTCCTGCGCCAGGGTCGGACCGGTTTCCAGCATAAACTTCTCGGACAGGCTCTGCGTCGACTGCCGGCCGTACTTGAACATTTCGTAATAGTCGGTCGGGCGCAGCGTATCGCCGAAGACGTTGATCGCCTTCGCCATGCCCTGCATGTAGGACGTGAACTTCTCGGGGTCCATCGTGACGCCCTTGATCTCCATGCCCTTGACCAGCTTGTCGAAGTCTTCCGCCAGTTCCGCGGCACGCTCGGGATGGGCGCCCTGCGCCACGACCCGAAGCTTCAGCATCGGGTCGAGAATTTTGGCGGCCTCTTCATAGGTGCCGACGATCGTGCGCATGTTGCGCAACGAATGCATGATCGTCGTCTGCGACAGCGATCGGTAGCGCTGCGACATTTCAGCCGACAGCTTTTCCGCCTCCGCGATTTCACGTTCCGACATCCCCGAGACTTCCATGCGCACCCGTTCATGCGCCTGCTCGGCGGTGGCTTTCACCGTCTCATGGATCAGACCACTAATGCCATGCATCCCAGCCATGCCGGCGCTCGCCGCAGCCACCGGCGCCAGCGTTTGCGCCGTCTTGTGCAGGCTGTTGATGGCCCGGCTGGCCCCGAGGACGCCGCTGTGGCTGGCGCCCTGCAGCGACTTGAAGGCTGAGGACAGGCCCTTCACCTTCTTGGCGATGTCTTCGAACTTGTTCCCTGTGGCATCAATCGCGGAAATTCTGGCTTCGGCTTCGATCATTCTGGACATTGGTTATCCCCCGCCACGACTGTTCAACAACGCGCAAACTGAAGAGAAAAACCGCAGGTAATCAGAGATCGCGCGGACCGCGTTGGCGTCGTCGTTGATCATCTTTTTGCTGTAGGTGAGTTCGAGCTTCGTCGATTCGAAACGATACCCTTTCAACGCGCCGATCATGGCGGTTTCGCCGCTCGGCGTGCGGAGGAAACAGCAGACGTCCATCAGCGTCTCATCATCATCGCATTGCCACCAAAGCCCCAGATCCTGACCATGGCTGGCCCATTCGATCCAACCGCAGCGAGCCGGCGGCCTGGCAATTTGGCAAGAAATCCGAAATGATTCGTCGTCGTGCGCAACACGATAGCTGCGCTCGACGATGACGTCATCGAAGTTGAGTCGCGCAGCTGCTCCCTTACCCTCTAAAGCCAAGCTGGCCCGAACGAGCTGGTACAAATGGGCCATCTCGGCATCGACATAGAACCGGCCGGCAAGGATGTCGTCGGCGATAGTGGCGATAGCCATGTGCGCCTCACAGGGCGAGGGACGCTTTGGAAAAAGCTTGATCTATCAGACGCCGGTGAAATAGCTCTCGCTTCGGTCCAGGCAACGTGCTTACAAGGCCGAGTACAGCGCGCGGATCGGCGTCGGGGCGACGGATAACCCGAAAGCCGGCGGCCTGGACAAGCGCTTCCTCTTCGCGCTCAGCTTCAAGGAGATCACCAAGGCAAACCCTGAAACGTTCTATCCGTTGCTCATCGCTCAATGCGGTTGCGTCATTTGCAGTGGCGTCTATCTCCTTATCGAGGGCCGCAATCAGGTCTCCCCGCAAGAGCCATGCGATCAGCGCAATTCCATCCGGTCCCTTTTCGGCGATGGAGATGTCGAACTCTGGCCATTGAATGGCCCCGAGCGATTCGATCAATCGGTAGATATCGGGCCTGCCGCGTTCGGCCAGTGTTTCGATAAGCTCGCGAGCCCGTCGCTTCGCATCAGATGTCTTGTATGACGCAGCGTCGATCTGCCGGAGCTCCGCCGATAGCTCGCGTACGCGGCTGCGGCGCTTTTCCAATATGTCGAGTGTAACTTCCTTCGCTTTGCTCGCCTTGTCCCCGTAGCTAACGAGCGCTGCGTCTGCCGGGAGCGCCTGCAGCCATTCGTCGATCGTACGAATCAACCCTCCCAAACTGGCCAATTCCGCCGAATTCAATTGAGTGTGTTCATTCAGCTGAGCTTGCTCATCCACTAGAGAAGCGATGCGATCGTCGATCTCCTTTCTCTCGCGGTCACTGGCACGGTCTGAAACGCCATGTGCCTCATGGTCGTCGACTCTCAACCTAAACGAGGATGATGCGGAACCTGGATTAGCTTTCCCCTTTGACAGGCGCTCTCGCTCAGACCGCAATCTGTCGATGTTACGATTGAGGTGGAGCAACCTTGTGCCAGCTTCCACTGCGATCCCCGACAATTCTTGGCATCGCCATTCCAAACTGTTCAGTTTTTCATTGGCGCCGGCGGGCAGCCTGTCTTTGAGGTGCTTGGGAATAGCTTTCATGGAATTATTTCCTCATCTCTGCATTTAGGTTTGTTGCGTGGGAGCTCTACTTCCGGTTCTGCCCCGCTCTTCGCCCGGCGGGGGGTTCGCGTTTTTTGCGAACCCTCCCTTCGTCGATTCGGGCGAAGAAAATTGTCGTTGGCGCGCCGGGCCATCGGTCGGAGAGACGAAGCCGATGGCCCGGCCAAGACGCACTACCCTCATCGGAGCGAGAGCGCGCGCTTGTGACTTGATCACTATCGTCGTCATCGTTCTTGGGAAGCGATGAGGCGATCAACGGCCGCGCTTAGCCTGGCGCGTGGCGTGCCTGCATCGGCGGCGGTCGGCGAACTGTCACGTTTTTCAGCCCCGGCCACGGGCGCGGTGCGCGCAAACTGTCGCGCGTCGTCTTGGGCGATGAGGCGATCGACGGCCGCGCTTAGCCTGGCGTGCGGCGTATCAGAGCCTGCTGGGCGCGGCGCGATGCGCGAAACGCTTTGAGCTGCGGTGGTCGGAAAATTCTTGGCGATGAGGCGATCGACGGCCGCGCTCAGCCTGGCGCGCGGCGTATCGGCGCGAGCTGCGCCGGAGCCCGAACCCTCCCGCGTGTCGGCAGCGGCCGGCGCGTGATGTGAACCCTCCCGCGTGTCGGAATAATTCCCGACCGGTGGATGGACTGCCGCGTAGACCGCCGCTAGTCCGCTCTGCTTCGTCGCTGACATCCAGTTGCTCCCTTCGGCGTTGGCTGTGAAGCACCATCAGCCACCCCCTTGGAATTCAGAAGCCGATATAAGTTCCATCGGTGTCCCAATGACTTTTTGAATTTGCTTCCAATCGATCAAGTGGTCGCGAGCTTTCAATGCGACCCAAAGATGGGCTTCGATTCGCCCTCGGATGGCGTGAGGGCAGACGCTGGCATCGCGGTCTCTCAGCCAGCCGTTTGATCTATAACCCTTCAGCCAATCTGCGATCTTTCGTGCGTTCGCAGGGGTTGCCGCGCCGAGCATTGCTGCGGCGGCGCGCAACGCATCGTTACGCCTCGCTAGCTTCAGACTGAACGCCGGATGGTTTTCGCCCTTGTCAAGCCGAAGGCCGAGCGCGTCCTCGATCGAACACTGATCCGCGAAGTACCGGCCGACGTCGGCGACGAACCTGGCGCGATCTTCATCGGAGGCGCCGCTGCCGGTTTTGACGAACATCGCCACCCGGTAGAGCCGATTTGCGTGGTAGTCGGCGCTCACGGCAGCGCACCGGGCTTGTGGTTGTCAACCGCTGATGGGTGCCTCGTCAACCGCGTCAACCTAACTTTTTGATCTTTCCGCTAGCGAAATTTCGGGCGCGGCGCGGCCGCGCCGCCGCCTCGCGCGAGGAAGGACCCGCTGCCGTCCGACCAGCGTCAACGTGCCGGCAAGCGGCCGGCAAGAATGGCATCGACATCATCGAGCAGCCGCGCGGGCAACTCATGCTCGACGGTTTGCTCAAACGCCGCCTTGGTTTGGTGCTTGACCATCTCGGACGGGATCGCCGGACCCCACAGCTTCTTGATCGGCGTCCGCCCCTTGCCGGTGCGCATGAACACGTGGCCGCCCAGCGCCCGGCACAATGAAGGCATGGGGAAACAGGCGTCTTTTTTACCCATGGCGCCGCCGTGACCCGAGGGAGGCCATGGGAGGGTATGGGAGGGTTTCGAGAGCCGTTTCGAAACCCTCCCACTTCCAGTAAACTCAACTGGAGAAACGAGTTTTTAGATTTGATCTTTTTAAATGGGAGGGTTGGGATACATTTTACAATGTTTTCTCGCATACGCGCGCACGCGCATACACGCGTGCACATGCACACGCGACAAAAGGTCGGGAAAACCATCCCACGCCTCCCATCTCGGCGCAACACATTGACGGTGCTAATCGATTTGTCGGCACACCCCTCCCACACTGCCTCCCACGTGGGAGGGTTAACTCTCCCATTCGCGGCGCGCGGCGGGCGCGGAAGCGCGTGCGAAGCGGAGCAGGGCGAAGTCATTGCTTCGCACCAATGGCGCTGATCTTCGACAATAAGAATGTCAGCGCGGCCGTCGGTGAGGCTGCTTGCCAGGCTGCCTCCAGTGCTTCGAGGCCGCCTCCGTTTGAAACCGCCTTTGCCGGCTTCGCCAATTTGATTCCAATCCACCAAGATACATCGGACTTAAACCTTTTCAGACCGATCTCCATGCGCACGCATCGCGAGAAAAGAATATTGGTGGCGCGCGGTTCTAGCGAACTGGCGCTCCAACTTACATAAGCGCTGTACAGATCCAGCACGCGTAACCGGGCTTTCGGATCTTTAACCGTGCATTGGTCTAAGAATCGTTTGACCTGATCAGCGACGTCGCTCATCGCGCACCACCAGCATCTGAACGATCTCGCCTCCAACGAGGTAACGGGCTTTTGCGGAGATGATGTCGATCATGAGACTCTCGCACTCAACTCGGCAGTCGTCCGCATCGGCGCCGATGTGATCGAAAGTGCAAACGTATCCAGCGCATCCAGATCATAGATGACGCCGCGTCGGACCTTTCGAAAGATGGGGCCACCTCCGACACAGGCCAATTTGGCCAGCGTGCCCGGTGAGCGGCGAATGCCGTGCCGATCGAGAAGATATTGACTTGCCTCGCGGCGATTGAGCGGCCGAGAATTGTGCATTTGCTGAGTCCCTCCGTTCGGTCGAGACGGTCGCAAAGGAGAAATGACCGTCCAAAGCCGTTCAAATGGACTACAGCAATCGCGATATGATTCGCTTAGGCTTCAATTCAACAATATTGGTCTTTAATTAGTGCCTTGGGGGCGAGGGCGAACTGAAAGGCCTAATCGTCGTAGAGTTTCCATGGCGCCAAAAAGTGGTGCAAACGGCGAATCGAACCGTCCGGCCAACGACGATCTAGCGTGGAGCCCCATGAACAGCTCTACCTCAAATTTGAAAGATGCACGGTCCTTTAATTTCCGATATGCACGCTCGAGCGTTTCTCGCTTACTAAGGATTCCTCCTAATTTTCCATCGTCTGGGAACGCCCTTTTCGCCACGGCCGTAACGCTTAGTGCTGGGTCCAGCTTGATCAGTATCCCCATAAAAACCACGCGAAAATGGCTCGCACTCGTGGGTCGGCCAGGCGCTGTGTGCAGGCCCAACAGCGTTTTCAATTCCCGCGACATCAAGTCCTTCGTTTCTGATAATGACTGATCCAGTGTGAGACACCTCGCCTCATTGCGCGACTGCCCAAACGCCTTGTAGTAGGCGGCGTCAACGATTTGAGTGACCTCTCTCTCGAAACTGGTTGATCCAAGCGCCCGCATTGCATCCAAGAAGACAGGCTGGTCCGTCTGCTCGAAAGCAGTAAGCAAATCGCATCGAAGTCTCTCTGCAAGATCGGGGTCCACATTCAGCTCCGCGTCATTAAGCGATGGATTTTCCTGGAAACACGATCTGCCGCTGCGATCAGCACGGGGTCAACTTTGTGAATATACCCCTCGGTAACATCGCCGGCGAATGAATGACCGAGCATGGCTTTGACCGTGACGCGCGTGTAGCCGAGATCATCTGCTTCCGATGCGAACGAGTGCCGGAAAGTGCCCGGCGAAACGCCGGCGAAGCTGCACCGTTCCACGATGCGATCCCAGCCACGATCTATGCCGCCGAATGCACCGGCCTCGCTTCGAACCGCAGGAAAAACGTACTCCGCGCCTTTTTTGCGCGGCAGATTGGCGAGCACGTCAAGCACAGGCTGGCCGATCGGCCGAACAGATTCGTCCTCTTTCGTGTCTTCGAAACGGAAACACCGCGACGAAGGGTCGACTTCGGTCCATTTGAGATTGATCGCTTCGCCTGGGCGGCAGCCCGTCAGCGCAAGGACGCGGATACAGCCGAGGACCTGCCAGGTCTCTCCATCGCTGTCCGCTGCAACCAAAGCCTTGCCGAGCTGACGCCACTCATCCGCTAGCAGGCGCCGCTTACGTCGCTTTCCCGCGGGCCGGCGAACGCCACGCATTGGATTATCGGGTCGGATGCCTTCATTCACCGCGAAGGTCAAAATCCCGCCTAGGAGGCCGGCTGTCCGGGCTGCGGTGCCAGCGCCTCCCTCGACGATGGCTTTGCCACGCTTGCCCGTTTTTATGACCGCCGCCGTCTTGCCGACACTGACGTCCTGGATGAACTTGTTGCAGTCCGCCGCGGAAAGATCGATCACTCGCTTTTTGCTAAGCAATGGCTTTACGTGCCGCTCGATGCGGCCCGCGTCGACATAGATAGTGCTCTCCTTTTTGGGCCGATTTCTCTTCCCGAGGATTAAGCCTGCCCGAGCAGCTTTTAGATATTTGTCGCAGAGCTCGCTCATGGTGATGGACCTGCGACGCGTGGCCCGCTCGGCGGCGGGATCTTCGCCCTTAACGACCGCTCCAAGCGTGGAGATCGCCAGCTTGCGCGCCTCTTCGGTCGTCACCTTGCCATGATGCCCGATCGCCATACGCTTGCGGGCGCCGGCGCTGTTCCTGTAATCGGCGTAGTAGACCCGCTTTTCGTTCGGGAAGATGCGAACACCGAAGCCTGCTAGCTCGGAACACCAGATGAAATATGGCCGCGGGCGCCCGCGCTTATCGGTAACGGATTTGATCGGCGCTTCGACAACGCGCTTTGTCAGCTTGACCAAGGTGTCACCAAAGAGTCACCACGGATGCGGAATGGATGGAAATTACCGGAATTGACCATTGCCTTCGCAAAGGCCGATAATTCCCTCGTTTTCTTGCTATCGTCAATACCGGGAAAACAAGGTGTCACAAGAGAAAACGTCCGAGTGATACCCTCCGAAGGCAAAGGTCACACGTTCGAATCGTGTCGGGTGCGCCACTTCGGTACGGTCCGTTCCGGACACATGGATTAGGTTTCATTCCGGGGACATAGGTAACACTTTCGGTCCGAAGGGATTTGCAGGGGGTTCGAGCCTGCAAGTTTCATCATCGAAGTAGCCGAGATCATAATCCACCAAGCTGACTATTGGGAAGCAACACACGGAATTACCAATGCAGGAAACTTCATCCGTCAGTTTTAGCGGCATATTTGCTTTGCGGGACGGCGTCAGTGAAGAAGAGTTCTTGCCACGATTGCACGTCTTCTTGCAGCATTTCATAGACATGGGATTTGCGACGGACTATCGCGTCATGCGCCGCGAAGCGCTAGAGGGTTTTGGCAAGACACTACCGGCCTTCACGTATCGAAGTGAACTTATCTATCCAGACTTGGAGCGAGAGCATGCCGCGTATGAATACGTCAAACGACGTAGCGAGCAAGTACGCTCGCTGCACGTAACAATGAACTCACTGGTCAAACCCGACGCAGGCTTCTTTCTAGAGACGCAGATCGCATAGAACATGAAAGTCTGCCCCTCGTCCTTCGTGTCTTTCCCGGAGGCTACTCGGGATTTCCGCTATTGAGCACAACCGACCACCTATATCGGCATCTAAGAGGCGTAGTGCTGGATCGCAGAGCATCCCAGAATTGCCAATTGTAGCGTATCGCAGGCTGCTGCATCATAGTGCCACGGCGAAAGAGTATTGCCCATCTTCATCGGCCTTGGCGCGCCATGAAGTCAACGGACCTGGGCACACCAAAACCTGCCGTTTTTTGAGCTTTCAGCAGCGACGAGCGTGCGCAGGAGCACGCTTTTCGATAGAGCTCACTCCGCGGCTGCCACGAGCCGCAGGCCGATAGACGGTGATCCTACTTTCTCAAGCCGGCCGTCTCCAACAACTTCACCAGCCACCAGCGCCAGCGTGGCGCCTGATAGAAAAGGCTCAAGCCCGGCGAGGGGTCCCCATCGACCGTTTCAGAGAGTTGCCCGTCCGCCATGGATTGATCGACCGTTCCAACATGCTTGTCAGTTCTTGTACAGCGCCAATTCAGCTCATTGCGCACAGCGCAATTGCTGAGTTTCGAGGGCGCGTCGTTGCCAATCCAGACGATGACGCGTTGCTGGTCGGGGAATGCCTTGTAGGTCTCGGTGGGTGAGGTCAGTTCATTCTTGAGACCGCAAGAACCGTCATCCTTGCGATCGGACGTGCAAAACATCCGGTAGACCGTCGCCTCACCCCTTAGGTGTTCATAAGCGGGCCATATGAAGAAAGCGGCCACGACGAGCACCATCCCGCCAGTGAGCCAGATTATAATTCTATCCCCGACCGCTTCCTTCACGGACAGTTACTCCGCATCTAGTACCGCCGATCTGAAGTCCCTGCAACACAAGCGGCGAATTCGATCGGGGACTTCAGATCGATAAGCGGTACTAGAATCAATTAGTTTGTGAGTAGCCCATGACTTTCCGAAGCTCGTGAAGGTGGGTGCTGCGATGGAGCACGAACTTCGGAAAATGGGCACTAGACCTCCGATTCCGAAGCTCGCAAGCTATTGCGGTCTCCGATGCGAACTTCGGAATCAAAGGAGCTCTAGCAACTTATTGTCTTGAGTAGCGGCTTTGAATTTGAAGTTCCTATAACGAACTCACGGCGAAACTGATAGGAACTTCAAATTCGCCGCGCTTGCCGGCCTTTGAGAATAAAGACGCCATCCGGACGCCCAAATCAATAACGCCATCCCGGCCGCCTGAACCAGCGCTTGACCGAGCCTTGCGGAACTCGACTTCCCTGCCTCGACGGTCACAGTCAGTGCGCAATGCTCGCCGAACCAGCGAGCATGCGTGTCGCATTTTTCGATAGGTCGTTTTGCAATGGGATTCTCTGGTGATCGTCAGCCTCTCACTCGGTGGCTGCTCAAATCCTGGCGCATCATTGATGGATGCCCGGGCGGAGGCCAGCTCGCCGGCGAAAGAAGGTGCTTACCTCCCGGTCGGCGTTACGCCGCCACCGCGCGATCAGCCAACCATGACAGCTGACGAACAGGCCAGATTGAGAAGCGAACTGACGACAGCCGGAGTCCGCCAAGCGCTCGCTGTCAAAGCCAGGGACAAGAACGACAAATAGGGCAACCCCGGCATTCAGGTAACGGTTTTTACCCGGCAGCCATGGAGGCCGTCGTCTCATGCGCTGAATGTCCGGAGGGCCAGCTCCAGGTTGGGTCAATTTCCCGCGAAATCACAGGACCTTCTCCAGGCGACGCCAGTTATTGAGCTTGTGCATGTCGCTCGCGACGGTAGGCTGCAACCTGAAATGAGTGGCGAGGCCGATCGAAAGGGCGGTGTCATGAAGCTCGCAAGCGTGGCAGGGGTCATCGGTTTCGTCATGGTCCTTGCGGCGATCGATGCACCAGCTTCAGCCCAGACGAAGCAGGGCGCGCCGGCACCTCCGGCCGTCGGTGTGCTTGAGGCGGCCAAACGTCCGATCACCGAAATCAACGAATTTCTGGGAAGAATAGAGGCCGTCAACCGCGTCGCCGTCGTTGCCCGCGTCACCGCATTTCTTGAGAAGCGGCTGTTCACCGAAGGCTCGGAACTGAAGACCGGCGACTTGCTTTATCAGCTGGAGCGCGGTCCGTTCGAGGCCGACCTCAATTCCAAGCAGGCGCAGGTCGCACAGTTGCAGGCGACGCTGGATAACGCCAAGCTGACAACCAACCGTGCCAAAACCCTGCTCAGCGGACCCGCGGGTCAACAGTCGACCTATGACACCGCGCTTGCAAACCAGCGAAGCCTCGAGGCGCAGGTTCAGGCCGCGCAGGCGCAGGTCGATCTGTCCAAGATCAATGTCGATTATACCGAGATTCATTCGCCAATCGACGGCCGGATCGGTCGTACGGCGGTCACTGAGGGCAATGTCGTCTCGCCAAGTTCCGGCACGCTCACGACGATCGTCAGCCAGGACCCGATGTATGTCACGTTCCCGGTCCCGGTTCGCGAGGCGCTGGGCCTTCGCGATCGCTATGCACCGCGCGGCGGCTTCAACGCCGTCGTCATCCGGATTCGTCTGCCGGACGGCCGATCCTACGGCCAGGTCGGTCACCTGAATTTCGTCAATAACACCATCGACCAAGGCACCGACACGATCTCGCTCCGCGCCTCCATTCCAAATCCGAAAATTGCCGGAGGAGTCCGCGAACTTACCGACAATGAGTTCGTCACCGTTGCTCTTGAAGGCGTACAGCCGGTCGAGGTGATCGCCATCCCCCGCTCCGCCGTGCTGTCCGACCAGCAGGGCGACTATGTCTTCGTGCTCGGCGCCGACAACAAGGCGGAGCAGCGGCGGATCAAGCTCGGACAATCGACTTCCACGGTTGCTTCGGTGACGAGCGGGCTTTCAGCGGGAGAGAAGGTCATCGTCGAGGGAATGCAGCGGGTGCGGCCTGGCCAGGCGGTTGCTCCCGGCGCTGCCAGCGCAATGATCAAGTCCAGCATGAACGGCACGACAGAGGGTGGTCCGTCGGATAATTCAGGCGGGATCGGTCCGAAGCCAGCGGGCAATTCTCCATGATTTCCGCCGTCTTCGTCGATCGCCCGCGGCTTGCCATCGTCATCGCTTTCGTGATCACGATTGCGGGCCTGCTTGCGATCCGGGAAATCCCGGTCGCGCAGTTTCCCGACATCGTGCCGCCGCAGGTCACCGTCACGGCGACGTTCCCGGGCGCGTCCGCCGCGGTAGTGGAATCCAGCGTCGCCCAGCCGCTGGAGGCGCAGGTCGTCGGCGTCGACAAGATGCTCTACATGAAGTCGACGAGCGGCAACGACGGCAGCTACACGCTGACCGTTTCCTTCGCGCTCGGCACCAATCCGGACATCAACACCGTCAACGTCAACAACCGCGTGCAGACGGCGCTGTCACAGCTGCCGACCGAGGTGCAGGCGCAAGGCCTTGTCGTGCAGAAGAAGTCCTCGGCGGTGCTGCAGTTCGTCGTGCTCTACAGCAAGAACGGCCAGCAGGATCCGCTGTTCATCACCAATTACGCCGTCATCAACATTCTCGACGCCATTTCGCGCACGCCCGGCGTCGGCCAGGCGACGCTGTTTGCGAAGCTGAACTATTCGATGCGGATCTGGTTCGACACGCAGCGGCTGACCAGCCTGAATCTCGCGCCTTCCGATGTTGTGGCGGCGATCCGCGCGCAAAGCGTGCAGGCGCCTGTGGGACGCATCGGCGCACGCCCGATCGGCGACGAACAGCAATTCCAGTTCAACGTGCAGACCCAGGGCCGGCTGACGACGTCGGCGCAGTTCGGTGACATCGTGCTTCGCGCCAATCCCGACGGCTCGGTCCTGCGCATCAAGGATGTCGCCCGCGTCGAGATCGGCGCGCAGAACATGGACAGCGAGTCGCGGATCGACGGACAGGCGGCCGTGCCGCTCGGAATCTATCTCGCCCCCGGCGCCAACGCCGTCACTACCGCAAAGGCCGTGCAGGCTACCCTTGCCAGGTTGTCGGAGCGGTTCCCGCCCGGCCTGACCTATCTCGTGCACTACGACTCCACGACCTTCGTCACCGACACCATTCGCGAAGTGTTGAAGACCCTTGGTGAGGCCTTCATTCTCGTCGTCATTGTCGTGTTTCTGTTCCTTGGCAGCGCGCGCGCCACACTGATCCCCGCAGTCGCGGTCCCGGTCAGCCTGATCGGCGCCTTTGCCGTGCTGCTCGCGTTTGGCTATTCCGCCAACACCGTGTCGCTTCTTGCCATGGTGCTCGCCATCGGCATCGTGGTGGATGACGCCATCGTTGTGGTCGAGAATGTCGAGCGCGTCATGGAAGAAGAGCCGGAGCTCTCGCCGGCTGATGCGACCAAGAAGGCGATGGCGCAGATTACCGCGCCGATCATCGCTATAAGTCTCGTGTTGCTGTCGGTGTTCGTACCGATCGCATTCATCCCCGGCATCTCCGGCACCCTGTTCCGCCAGTTCGCGGTGACGATCAGCGCGGCGATGGTGATCTCGGCGCTCAATGCCTTGACGCTCTCGCCGGCGCTCTGCGCCTTGGTGTTGCGACATAGCGGCCCGCGCCGAGGGTTCATGGCGCGCGTGCTACGCGGCATCGACTGGGTCCGCGACCGCTATGCCGGCCTGGTCCGGCGGCTGTTGCGCGTCGCAGTGCTGTCGCTCATTGCCGTGCTCGTGTTCGCCGCCGGCGCCGTCGGCTTGTCCCGCTTTACGCCGACGGGCTTCCTGCCCGAAGAGGACCAGGGCGCGTTTTTCATCGCGGTGCAATTGCCGGACGGCGCGTCGGTGGCGCGCACCGGCGAGGTGACCAAGCAGGTCGAAGCGCTGCTCAAGAAGATGCCTGCCGTCAATCACGTGCTCTCGATCATCGGCTTTTCGTTGCTGGACGGCGGCAACGAGCCGAACTCGGCCTTCGTCGTCGCAAGCATGAAGCCGTTTGCGGATCGCAAGGCGGCGGCGGATTCGGTGCAAGCGACGATCCGCAAGATGTTCGGCGCGGGCATGCAGATCCGCCAGGCCAACATCCTGCCGTTCAACCTGCCGCCGATCATCGGGCTCTCGACGTCGGGCGGGTTCGAGTACCAGCTTGAGGCGCTCGAAGGACAGGACCCCGCCGCGCTCGCCAGCGTCCTGGGTAACGTGATCAACGTGGCCAACCGCGATCCGCGGCTGGCGCGCGTGTTCTCGACTTTCACGGCGACGAACCCGTCGATCTATCTCGACATCGACCGCGCTAAGGCGCAGGCGCTCGGCCTTAGCATGAGCGACGTCTTTACCGCGTTGCAGGCGACGCTCGGCGGAATCTACGTCAACAACTTCAACCTGTTTGGGCGTACCTGGCAGGTCAACGTGGAGGGCGAATCCGGCAACCGCAACGACATCCGCGACATCTGGCAGATCTATGTGCGCAATAACAAGGGCCAGATGGTGCCGATGCGCTCTATCGCGAGCTTGCGCATCGTGACCGGACCACAGGTCATCACCCGCTACAACAATTATCGTTCCGTCACCGTCAACGGCAGTCCGGCGGCGGGTGTGTCGTCGGGAACGGCGATCGCGGCCATGGCAGGTTTGTCGAAGTCCGCGCTTCCTTCCGGCTATTCCTACGAGTGGACCGGGACGGCCTATCAGGAGCAGGCCGCTTCCGGCCAGACCGGCGTCATTCTCACGCTGGCGGTGCTGTTCGCTTACCTTTTCCTGGTCGCACTGTATGAGAGCTGGACCATTCCGGTGCCGGTCTTGCTGTCGGTCACCGTCGGCGTGCTCGGCTCCTATCTCGCCGTCAAGCTCAGCGGACTTAACCTCGACCTTTACGGCCAGATCGGGCTTGTGGTGCTGATCGCGCTTGCCGCCAAGAACGGTATCCTGATCGTCGAGTTCGCCAAGGAGCAGCGCGAGGCCGGTCTTTCAATTGCCGACGCCGCAGAACTCGGAGCCCGGATGCGTTTCCGCGCCGTGATCATGACGTCGATCGCGTTCGTTCTCGGCCTCTTGCCGCTGGTGGTCGCAACCGGCGCCGCGCAAATCAGCCGCCGCGGCGTGGGCACGGCGGTGTTCGGCGGCATGCTTGCGGCAACCTCGATCGGAGTGTTCCTGATCCCGATGCTCTACGCCACGTTCCAGCGCTGGCGTGAGGGTGCAAAACGGCGCTTCGGCAGAGGCGAGCGCCCCGGTTAGCCTCTGTTGCTGGTCATCCGTCGTGCGTGGTCAATCGCTCGACGCTCTCAGCGCCGTAGCTGAGACCGGCAAATTCACACCCTAAAGAATTCTTAAGTTTTAGTTCGGCCAGCCAGACCCCATCGTTTCGACCTGCGTCCAACGGAAGGGAGAGAACCGTTGACGAAGGGGCCCTCGGCCAGCCTCCCGACCATCTTGCTTGTCGAAGACGATGAGGAACTGGCCAACGAGATCAAGGCCGAACTCGAGGGCGACGGCTTCCTCGTGCGCAGGGCTTCCATTGCCGACGCCGCCCACGCGACGGAAAAAAGCGATGCCGCCATGCTGATCCTGGACCGGATTCTTGACGGCGTCGACAGCCTGCACACGCTCGAAATCATGCGCAGGCAGGGCGCTAAAATTCCGGTCCTGATCATTTCGGCTTCGTCGTCAGTCGACGACATTGCCGAGGGCCTGCGGGCTGGCGCGGATGACTATCTCGCAAAGCCGTTCTACATGGCCGAGCTTGTTGCCAGAGTGGAAGCCATGCTGCGCCGGCTCGGCGATATCAGCACGACCAGGCTGATCGTCGGCGATCTGGAAATCGATCTGCTCGAACAGACGGCCTTCAGGGGAAGCGCAAAGCTCAATTTGCTGCCGCGCGAATTCAAGCTGCTGGAATATTTCGCGCGCCGGCCGGGCCAGCTCGTCACGCGTGCGATGCTGCTCAAGGATGTGTGGCACTATGAATTCGAGGTCGAGACCAACGTCGTCGATACCCACATCAGCAATCTGCGGAGGAAGATCGACGATCACGGCCTGCCCAGCCGGATCGCGAATGTGCGCGGACTGGGATATATGCTGCGCGCTCACGCGGCTTGAACGTCAGGTCGCCCGGCACGCGGCGCGATCCGGCCGTGGTCCTGACCAACTGCGGCAGCCGCCTCGGCAGACAGGGCCGGACATTTAGAACCACCGGAAAACGAATAGGTAGATCCCGATGATCTGTGATAGGGAGACCTATGGCCGAAAGCGCGCTTGTTCTGTTCTCCGGTGGTCAGGATTCGACGACGTGTCTGGTATGGGCATTGTCGCGCTACGACCACGTGGAAACGGTCGGCTTCACCTATGGTCAACGTCACCATGTTGAGATGGAATGCCGGGAGCCTGTGCGCGCGGGCGTGACGGCCATCGAGCCGGCATGGTCGCACAAACTCGGGCGCGACCATCTCATCGATCTCGGTATTCTCGCCGAGGTCAGCGTCAGCGCGCTCACCGCGGATCAGCCGTTCGGAACGCGCCCCGATGGGCTGCCGGCCACATTCGTTCCCGGCAGAAACCTGCTGTTCCTGACCTTCGCAGGCATCGTCGCCCACCAGCGCAACATCAGGCGCCTGATCACGGGAGTTTGCGAGACAGACTATTCGGGCTATCCCGATTGCCGCGACGACACGATGAAGGCCCTTCAGGTCGCACTCAATCTCGGCATGGACGCGCGCCTCGCCATCGAGACGCCGCTGATGTGGATCGACAAGGCCGCGACCTGGGAACTCGCGCAAAATCTTGGCGGCCGCGCTCTCGTCGATTTGATCGTCGAAAAGACACATACTTGTTACGAGGGCAATCGAACCGAGCGCCACGAATGGGGCTTTGGATGCGGGATCTGCGATGCTTGCCGGTTGCGAAGCGACGGATGGCGGCGTTACAAAGCTGACACGATTCGATAGTTCGGAATTCCACCAACGTGCCGAAATTTTGGAATCTTTAACATAGGTGAGGGCGCCCGCGGCGAGCTCACGCATATGCTCGCAACGCCCTCTTGGGGAGATTCCATCATGCCGGACGCGGAAACAATTGCGGTACTTCGCGCGGTTCTCGAGGAGCTTTGTGCGGAGGTGGCCCTGGAAGATACGGCGACGAGGACCGGCGTTGCTTCAACGCTTCTTGCCGCGACGAGACGCGGACGCCAGTCGGTCGATGAACTGAGGGAGGCTGGCAAAGCGGCGCTGCGATCGCCTCCCTCGATGTGGCGCTGATCGGTGGCGGATGGGTTGGGCCAACTCCCGGAAATAGCTGCCTTGCCGTAATTTCGCGGTGCCACGTCGGAGTGGCAACGTGCGGGCTATTTCGCGCTCGATACGATCTCGATGAGCGCGCGCCGGCCGGCTGCCGTCAGGTCACCCAGCGTCGTCTTGCCGTTGCGTGCGCACTTGATAATCTGTTTGGCGATGCGCTTGCGCACCAAGTGCTCCTGACCGCGTGCAGTTCTTTCGCAGACGCGATCCAGCGCAATATTCATATTGGTGAGCGCGCGTGAATCAAACGATCCCTCGATCGACATCGCTGCCTCCCCGCCCCACGATGAGGCACTGACGGTAGGCGCGTTCGGTGTCGGCGTCGTTAACGTATGTTAGGTCGAAGGTTTGGAACGGTTCGCGCCGTGAGGCGTAGCCTCAATGCTTTCGTGCTTTTTCTCCCCGGGGCACGAAGGTTTTTCCGGACTGCCCCCCGGCGCCTGATGCGCCGGGGGGCAGACCATTCGAAAAGAAGCGGCGCCGCCTGCATTCCCACTCGCATTCCAACAGGAACTCCGACATGGCAGAACACTCCGGTCATGGTATCGCCAGGGACGGCCAGGCGCAGGATCAACCCGTCGACGAGAAGCGTGCACAAACCGCGCATCAATCGGATCCGAAGAAGTCGGCGACGCACGAGGCGACGCGCGATCCGAAATTGAACGACAGCGAGAAGACGCCGGGCTCGGGCATGACCCCGGATGAGCATGGCGATGCGCCATCGGGTTAGGTCCTGATTGGTGGTACCGGCGCCACGACGCCGCAGGAACCGCCATATCGAAAGCCGGTTGCCAGGTCAGGGAGACACCAAATGACAACGATGAACGAACGCGAATACGGCAATCTCATTGGCAGCGACAAGGTTGAAGGTACCGCCGTCTACGGCGCCGACGACAGCAAGATCGGCTCGATCGAAAGGGTGATGATCGACAAGATAAGCGGAAGGGTGTCGTACGCCGTCCTCGGCTTCGGCGGATTTCTCGGGCTTGGAAGCGATCACTATCCGCTGCCGTGGCAATCCCTGAAATACGACACGCGCCTCGGCGGCTACGTGACCGGCGTTACCGAACAGCAGCTTCGCGGTGGACCGAAGTTCGAGGCTGAAAAGGACTGGAATTGGGCCGATGCCACTGGAAACCGTGCGGTCGACGATTATTACGGAGTGCCCGTCGCTTGATGAGTGACGGGAATAAGAGCGGTGGCGAGCGTTCCTAAGCTCGCCTTCGAGAGGCCAACGGTCTGGGCCCTGCGGTGACAGCAAAATAGGAACGCTTTGAAAGTCGCGGCGTTTGCGACGAATGAGCACGTTCCTCGCGCGCCTTGCCGTCGCCGCAATGCTGTTGCCCGCCACGGGTGCTGTGGCGCGGGATGACGGACGTTTCGCTAATTCCCCCTTGAAGCCATGGTTCGATTCACTGAAGAGCGGCAGGGGGCCGTGCTGCTCGGATGCCGACGGCGTGACCGTGTCCGACCCCGATTGGGATTCCAGGAACGGCCATTATCGCGTCCGTCTCGACGGCGAATGGATCGACGTTCCGGACAGCGCCGTGATCACCGAGCCGAACCGGTTTGGCCGCACCGTGGTGTGGCCTATTGAAAGCCCGATCGGGAAAACGATCCGCTGTTTCATGCCCGGCAGCATGAGTTGAGGCGAAGGACCTGATCGGGCTTGCGGCCGTGCCCTGGCCGGCGACGAGCGCCGAAGCGCGCGATACTCGCCAGAATTCTTGCGCAAGCTCGCGGGACTCATTAGTTGGTCACGTCGGGCAGTTGCGATCATCTGCCGGCATTCAGGCTTCGCGGGGGTATTCGAGGTGGGCGAGAGCAGCAGCCTTTGGCTCGTCCGGCATGCGGCCGTTGACGGTCCGGCCGGAACGATCTGGCGGGCGGATGCTCCGGCCGATCTCAGCGATCGCGGCTCGTTTGAGCGGTTGCGCACGCACTTGCCCAGGGAGGCCAAGGCCTATGCAAGCCCGGCGCAGCGAACGATCGACACCGCGAAAGCTCTGATGCTTGATCCCATGCCGATGATAGAGTTCGCCGAACAGGATTTCGGCCAGTGGACCGGCCGCCGTCATAACGATCTCGCTGTTACCGGCGGCGAAGTCTACGCACAGATCTGGAGCGATCCGGCGCGCTCCGTCCCGCCGGGCGGTGAAAGCTTTTCCGATCAGATCATCAGGGTTCGGCGCGGGCTCGATAACATCGATCCCGGCTCGGCCATCCTGGTGGTCCATTCCGGGACCATTCGTGCCGCACTTGGCATCGCGCTTGCTATCGAGCCCGAGGCCGCGTTGCGCTTTGTGATTGATCCGCTGTCGCTGACGCGGATCGATCGGCTGGCTGGTGCCTGGCGCGTGATGGGCGTGAACCAGCGATTTCCTTAAGCACGATCCGGAACATTGGCCTCTCCGAACGTCGCCATGCCATTGTGGAGCGCGCAGGCGAGCCGCAGCAGCGGCAGTGCGATCGCGGCGCCGGATCCTTCGCCGAGCCGGAGGTCCAGATCGATCAGCGGCTGCGCGTTCAGCGCCCCCAGCACCAGGTGGTGCCCTTGCTCCGCGGATCGATGCGAGGCGACGAGAAAAGCCCGGCAGGAAGGATTGAGGCGCACAGCCGCCAGTGCCGCGGCCGAGACGATGAAGCCATCGATGAGAATTGGAATCCGGCGCTGCGCGGCCGCGATGATGGCGCCGCAGATTGCCATGATCTCGAGCCCGCCAACGGCGCACAGGATGCTTTCAGCGGAGGCGCCCGGCTTGGCAAGTCCGTGAAGCGCGAGTGCCTGATCGATCACCCGGGCCTTCAGTGCGCGCCCCTCGGCGTCGACGCCGGTGCCGCTGCCGGCGGTTCGTTCAGCGCCAACGCCGAGCAGAGCCGCCGCGATCGCCGCGGAAGCCGTCGTGTTGCCGATGCCCATCTCGCCGAAGATCAGGAGGTCCGGCGTGCCGGCGCGCGCCACAGCGCGCTCGCCGCATTCGAGCGCAAACGCGGCTTCGTCAGGCGTCAGCGCCTGTTCCTTGCTGAAGTCGCGGCTGCCGTGGCGCGGTTTGTCGGTGACGATGCCGGGCATCGGCGATTGCGCGAGCGTCCCCGCATCCACCACCTCCAAACTCGAACCGAGTTCGCGCGCGAGCACCGAGATCGCCGCGCCGCCGGCAGCGAAATTGGCCATCATCGCGACCGTGACTTCCTGCGGATAGGCCGAAACGCCCTGCGCGACTACGCCATGATCGCCTGCAAAGATGATGATCGGCACATTTGCAGCGCGCGGCTTCTCCGTCTGTTGCAGACCAGCAAGATCGCAAGCGAGCTGCTCAAGCCGGCCGAGCGAGCCGGCGGGCTTGGTTAATTGCGCCTGATGCGCGAACGCAGCGGCGCGGTGGGTGGCCGAAATTTCAGGACATTGCTGATAGACCCAATCGGGGAACATGCCGTTCTGCCTTTTGCTGTCTCGCTAGTTGAAAAAACCTTTATCGGCCGCGCTTGAGAATGTAGCTATCCATGATCCAGCCGTGTCGCGTGCGCGCCTCGCTTCGTGCGGCTGCGATGCGTGGCCCTGCTTCGGCGAGCGCGCCCGAGATCAGAATCTCGTTCGCCATGCCGAGATAGGCGCCCCACCAGATGTGCAATCCGGCCGGATCGAGCGACTGAAATGCGGTGCCGCCGTCCAGCATCACCACCACGGTGTTGGTGCCGGCCGGCCAGCCATCCTCGCGCAAGCGCCGTCCGGTCGTGACCAGAAAGGATTCGCCGATTTCGTTCAAAGGCAGCGCATGCGCGGCGCAAAGCGCCTGGATCGAGGTGACGCCAGGCACCACCTCGATCTCGGGCGGCGGATCGAGCCGCCGCGCGATCCTTAAGCTCGAATCGTAAAGCGAGGGATCGCCCCAGATCAGCAGGGCAACGCGGCCGTTGCGTCCGAGATGATTCTTGATTGCTTTCGACCACGCCGCCGCAACAGCATCGTGCCAATCGTCGACGCCCTTGCGGTAATCGGCCTCACCGGCGTTTCGCACCGGCAGATCGAATTCGACGATGAGGGTCTTCTCGCTTGAGAGCACGTCCCTGCAAATGCCTCGGCGCAAATCGGCAAGCTCGGACTTCTCATCGCCCTTGCGCGGAATGAGGATGAGATCGGCGGCATTGATGGCGCGGATCGCATCCTGTGTGAGCTGCCCGGGATTGCCACAGCCGATGCCGACCAGTGAAAGCGCAATGCCGGCTTGAGGCGTGACGGATGACATCATTTGTCCTCCGCGATGAGATGGAAGAACGTGCCCGAGACGTTGCCGCGCCGCGAGCCGGTTTCCGCGATGGTCGCGCCGGTGGCATCGCGCACCACCGCGAGCGGCGGGTCCGGCTGCGCGACAATCGTCGAGTAATGAAATTCATGGCCGCGCAGGCGCGCACCGGACGCATAGCCGGGGATGGTGCTTGCGAGCTCGGCCAGCCGGTAGCCGAGATGCATGCGCCGCCTGGCAAAACTTGTCTCGAGGCCCAGCAGGCCCGTCATCGTATGACGCACGCCTTCCGAATCGGTCAACGCGGTCCCCAGCACCATATAGCCGCCGCACTCGCCGTGAACTGGCCGCGTCTCCGCAAAGGAGACGAGCGCGCGCTGAAATCGCTGGTTCGCCGCAAGCCGTCCCGCGTGCAGTTCGGGATAGCCGCCGGGCAGCCAGCAGACGTCGGCATTGTCATCGGGGCCTTCGTCGGCGAGCGGCGAAAACGCAAGAATTTCGGCGCCGGCCGCGCGCCAGGCTTCCAGCATGTGCGGATAAATGAAGGAGAACGCGGCATCGCATGCCAGCGCAATGCGCTGACCGGGTGGTGAGAGACTTGCGGTCGGCGCGACAGGTTTCGGCGACCAATCACTCGCCGATTGCAGAACGGCATCGAGGTCGACATGCTGGACGACGAAGCGCGCCGCCTCGCCGATCAGGTGGTCGATACCTCTTTGCTCCTCGGCTTGCACCAGGCCGAGATGCCGCTTCGGCAACTCGATCGCGGCATGGCGGGGCAGGGCGCCGAAGACGGCAATGCCGGCATCGGCCAGAGCGCTGCGCACGAGGCTTTCGTGCCGCGGGCTCGCGACGCGATTGAGAACGACGCCAGCAAGACGCAGGTTGCTGCGAAAATCGCGCAAGCCCGTCGCAACCGCTGCGGCGGTTTGTGCCTGCCCGGAAGGATCGATCACGAGAAGAACCGGCCAGCCCATCATGGCGGCCAAATCGGCGGTGGCGCCGGTGCCGGATACGCCGGGCACCGCGACGCCGTCGAACAAACCCATCGAGCCTTCCGCCAGAACAAGATCAGCGTCAGCGCCACGCGCAACCAGTGCGTCGATGGTCTCGCGCGCCATCGCCCAGCTGTCGACGTTGACGGAAACGCGTCCCGTCGCCGCCGCGTGAAAGGCGGGATCGATATAATCGGGTCCGCTCTTGAAGCATTGCACGGCGAGGCCGCGATCTCGACAAGCACGCGCCAGCGCCAGCGTCAGCGTTGTCTTGCCGGCGCCGGAGGCAGGTGCGGAGATGAGGAGGCCGCGCGGCATCAGGATTTTTCCGGAAAGCGCGGCGCGGGGCCAGTCGGGCGGTAGCGCCGGTCATAGTCGGCGGCGTAGAGCCGGCTTTCGGCGAATTCTTCCGTATCAAGCGTTCGACCGACAAAAATGATGGCGGTGCGTTCAAGTTCAGGGCCGACGGCCGCATCGAGCGTTCCGAGCGTGGCGCGGATGATGCGCTGATCCGGCCAACTCGCGCGCCAGACGATCGCGATCGGGCAGTTGGGTCCATAATGCGGTACGAGCTCGGCGACCAGCCGATCGAGCATGTGGACCGAGAGGTGAACCGCCAGTACCGCGCCGGTCGCGGCAAACGCGGCCAGGTGCTCGCCTTCCGGCATCGCGCTTGCCCGGCCGGCCATGCGCGTCAGCACCACCGACTGCGCGAGCCCCGGCAGCGTCAGCTCCGCGCCAAGCGCTGCTGCGCCCGCAGAAAACGCCGGCACGCCAGGCGTGATGGTATAGGGAATGCCAAGCGCGCGCAGGCGGCGCATCTGTTCGCCCATCGCCGACCAGATCGAGAGATCTCCGGAATGAAGACGCGCGACGTTCTTGCCTTGCGCATGCGCGGCCGCGATTTCAGCAACGATGTCATCGAGCGACAGCGGCGCGGTGTTGACGATGCGCGCGCCTTGCGGGCAATGCGCCAGCACGCCTTCGGGCACGAGCGAGCCGGCATAGAGGCAGACCGGGCAGGCCGCGATGAGATCGCGCCCCCGCAAGGTGAGGAGGTCGGCGGCGCCGGGGCCCGCGCCGATGAAGTGCACGGTCATTCGCCATCTCCCGATCGTTTGACGGTGCTCCATTGCACGACGGGCCGCGCCGGCTCAAAGGCGCGATAGCGGCCGAGCTGACCCGCATGGGCAATCTCGATCCGCATCAACTCGCCGCCGTGACGCTGGTGCAGTTCCGAGAGGAGCGCTTCGGTTTCGATGGTCACCGCATCGGCCACCAGCCGCGCGCCTTTGGCAAGAAGCGCCCAGACGCTCTCACACATCGCGGCATCAAGACCGCCGCCGATGAAAACCGCCTGCGGCGCCGGCAGGCCGGATAACGTCGCGGGTGCGGTCCCCTCGATCACGGTGATTCGATGGCTCACGCCAAAAACTTCGGCGTTCTGGCGAATATTGGCCGCGCGATCGCTTCTCGCTTCGATCGCGATGGCCGTTCCGCCATGCAGGGCCCACTCGATCGAGATCGAGCCCGAGCCGGCGCCGATGTCCCATAGCCGCTCTCCGCGTCGCGGCGCGAGCGCCGAAAGCGCAAGTGCGCGCACCGGCCGCTTGGTGATCTGGCCGTCATGGACGAACAGCGAGTCCGGAAGGCCGGCGCTCCGCGGCATGCCGTTGGAACCGCGCACTTCGAGAGCCACGGCAACAAGCACCGCACCCGGAACGCCGGTGTAGCTGTCGGCCCGATGTTGCGCGACGGACTCTCGCGGTCCGCCCAGCGCGAGCAGCGTCCAGAATGGCGAGGTACCCCAGCCGCGCACCGTCAGCCATTCGGCCAGTTTGATCGCGGCCTGACCATCGCGCACGAGGCAAACAATCTTTTCACCGTCGGCCAGATGCGGCACGAGCCGCTCGAACGGCGCGGCGTGCAGGCCAAGACATACGGTCGATTCGAGCGGCCATCCCAACCGCGCTGCCGCCAGCGAAAAGATCGAGGGCGCCGGATAGGTGACCCATTCGCGTCGATCCAGCCGTTCGGCGAGCCGGCTGCCGACACCATGCCAGAACGGATCGCCCGAAGCGAGCACGACGGTGGGGCGGCCGCGGCACGACAGCACGCCCTCCGCATCGAACGGCACCGGCCACGGCTTTCCACGCGCGCCGGCGAGTGCAAGATGACGCTCGCCGCCGAACACCGTTTCCGCACTAGCCAACGCCTTTCGGCTTGCTTCCGAGAGGCCGGAAAGGCCATCTTCGCCGATACCGATAATGGTCAGCCAGGGACTATCCATGCGCGTTCTCATCCTCGGCGGAACGAGCGAAGCCAATCGGCTGGCGGCTGAAGTCGCGGCCGCCGGGCTCGACGCAATCTATTCCTATGCCGGTCGAACGCAGGTTCCGGTCAATCAGCCGCTGCCGACCCGCATCGGCGGCTTCGGTGGCGCGGACGGACTTGCCGATCTCATTCGGCTGGAAGAATTCACGCATGTGGTCGATGCGACCCATCCTTTCGCAACCGAGATCAGCCGCAATGCGCTTACCGCCTGCGCGGCGACGGCAACGCCGTTGGTCGCACTCGAGCGCAAGCCGTGGATCAAGACGGCTGACGATCGCTGGATCGATGTGGATGACATCGCAGCCGCCGTGGCGGCGCTGCCCAAGGCGCGCACCAATATTTTCCTCGCCATCGGCAGGCAGCATGTCGCGCCGTTCGCGGCCATGCCGCAGCATGCTTACACGCTCCGTTTCATCGATGCTGCCGGAGGGCCGTTGCCGCTGCCTGATGCCGATCTCCTCGTCTCTCGCGGGCCATTCACGCTCGGCGGGGAGCTGGAGCTGATGCGTTCGCGGCATATTGAATGGATCGTGGCGCGCAATTCCGGCGGCGAGGGCGCGCGCGCCAAGATCGATGCCGCGCGCGAGCTGCGCCTGTCCGTCATCATGATCAAGCGGCCGCAACTGCCCGACCGGCTGCGGGTAGAAAGCGTCGCTGACGTGTTGCAATGGCTCACTCATCCCGCGTGCCTCGGTGCATAGATCCAGCGGCCGACCTGGCGCGTCGCCGAATTACAGACAATCACGAGCGTTTTCATGTCGGCCATTTCCGGGCGCGCATGTCGCAGGCTCACGGTCTCAATTCTCTCATGAGCTGTGCTGATCGCGCGCGCGAAGATCACGAGGCGATCGCTGGGGCCGGCTTCCCCCAAAATTTCTAGCGCGCGCGCAAAGCCATCGGGGCGGCTCACCGAGCGGGGATTGTAGATGGCGACGGAGAAATCGGCTTCGGCCGCAAGCCGCAGGCGCCTTTCGATCACCGCCCACGGCTTCAGATTGTCGGAAAGATTGATCGCGCAGAAATCATGGCCGAGCGGCGCGCCGATGCGTGCCGCAGCGGCCAGCATCGCGGTGATGCCGGGCAGCACGCGAATGGAAAGGTCATGCCATTGCGGCGAAGCCTCCAGCGCCTCGAAGACTGCAGACGCCATCGCGAACACGCCGGGATCGCCGGAGGAAACCACGACTACATTCCGACCTTCCGAGGCCAGCCGCAATGCATCGGTGGCGCGCCCGATCTCCTCGCGATTGTCCGAAGGGTGTAAAATGAGGCCATCGCGGGGCGCGACGCGCGCGACATAGGGCGCATAGCCGAGAATGTCGGTGGCGGAAGCAAGCGCCGCCGACACTTCGGGCGTGATCATCGCTTCGCTGCCTGGCCCAAGGCCTGCGATGGTCAGCGTGCCCGTCATTCGGCAGCCTTCATGCGCCGCTCTCCGCCGTAGACCAGCACGATCGCGAAGTAGGGACAGTCGGTCTCACCGACATCGGCGAGACGTGCCACCCGTTCGCCGGGCATCGTGCCGCGTTCGATCAGCCATGCGTCGGCGAGACGTCCGGCTGATTGAAGCGCGCGGCGGACTTTGCTGAGGTTGCGGCCGGTCTTCATGATGACCAGCGCATCGGAGTTGCGCATGCGGCGAATGAGGTCGTCTTCGCCAAGCGTTCCCGTCAGCACCGTCACCACCTCATCGCCGAGCGCGATCGGCCGGCCAATCGAATTCCAGCAACCGGCCATGCCGGGAATGCCGGCGATCACCTCGATTTCGGCGCGTCCCTGCAAGCGCAGATGCAGATGCATGAACGAACCATAGAAGTAAGGATCGCCCTCGCAGAGCACGATCACGTCGTTGTGGCGCCCGAGCTCGGCCAGCCGCGCGGCCCAACCGTCATAGAAGGCGTCGAGCAGGCGCGCATATTCATCGCTATCCGAAGCGACTTCCGTCGTGACCGGATATTCCATCGGATATTCGATCGCGCCTTCGGTGAGCATGCCGTCGACGATGCGCCGCGCCTGTCCGGGATGGCCCTTCTTGCGGAAGAACGCGACATGCCGGGCGCCGCGCACCTCGCGCGCCGCGCGAACGCTCATCAGGTCGGGATCGCCGGGGCCGAGGCCGCAACAGATGATCTTCCCCATCGCTATTCGCTCCTCGACGCCAACGCGTTCACGGCGGCGACCGTAATCGCCGAGCCGCCGAGACGTCCTTCGACGGTGAGCGCCGGGGCGGGCGGGCCTGCCATCAACGCCGCTTTTGACTCGGTTGCGCCGACAAAGCCAACCGGACAGCCGATGATGGCCGCGGGCTTCGGCCAGTCTTCATCCTTCAGGAGATTGAGCAGATGAAACAGCGCTGTTGGCGCGTTACCGATCGCGACGATGGCGCCGTCGAGATGGGGCCGCCACAGTTCGACGGCAGTAGCCGAGCGGGTGTTGCGCTTGGTTTGCGCGAGCGAAGGCACGGAAGGGTCATCCAGCGTGCAAATGACGGCGTTGCGAGTTGGCAGGCGTGAACGCGTGATGCCTTCGGAGACCATGCGCGCATCGCAAAGAATCGGTGCGCCCTGCTGCAAGGCGGCTCGCGCCGCGACGGCCATTCCCGGCGTGAAGCGGACATGGGCTTCCAGCCCGACCATGCCGGCGGCATGGATCATGCGCACCACCACCGGCTCTTCGTCGGGGGAAAAGCGCGCAAGATCGGCTTCAGCACGGATGATGGCGAAGGATTTCTGGTAGATGGTGGCGCTGTTGGTTTCATAGCTGTGCAACATCAGTGCACCGCCGACAGCAGGTGCGGATTTGTCAGGATGTCGGCAGCGCTCAGCCCCTGGCGCGCCGGCTCGTCTCGTGTTGAACCGTCGCGGACGAGGTCAAATCCTCGGGCCGTCGCCACCAGCGTGAGCGGGGCGGCGCCTGACTGGGCACAGCCTTTGGCGCAACCAGAGACGTGAAGCCGGGCGTCGGGGGCAAGATGCGGCGCAAGCGTAGCTGCGAGTGCACGCGTATCGGCGTGGGCTTCGGGGCAACGTGGTGCGCCGCTGCAGGCGACGACGCGCAATAGCGGATCGTCCGCGCGCGTGATGAGGCCGTCGCAAGCCGGCATCTCGTTCAAACCTTCCGCCAGCAGCATGCGCCATGGCGTCATGCGCAAGCCGCTCGCGCGCTGGGCGAGCCATTGCAACGTTGTGTGAGCGAGTTGACCAAAGGCCACGCCGAAGAGCGCGCCGTGCGGCGTGAGGCTCGGGTGTGGAATGGCCAGGTTTCGCGCCGGCAAAGCGTCGCCGCCAAGCGCCTCCGGCAGTTTCGTACCAGCGGTGATATGGGCGGCCATCCGCCCGCGGCCTTCGTTGACGCCGCCCGATGCGACGAACCATGTTGCCAGATCGAGCGCGACTTTTGCGGCCTCGCCGCATGTCACACGACGCCCGCGTTCGGCGCTGTCGGCGCGCACGATAAGCCCGCCATTGGCATCGCGCTCGATACGCACATCGGCGGAATTGGCTGCAAGCACGCGCGCGCTCCCGCAGTCGACGGCGAAGCCGAATTTGGCAGAAAGGCGGATAGGATTGTCCGCAAGCTGGCGTTCCAGCTCCTCGGCGATGGCGATGCTCTCGTCACCGGCCGCCCAGAATGGCGTGACGAGAATATTTCGCCGCGCCTCGATGTCCGGATCGGCGTCAAGCAGGCCAAGCTGCGCGAGGCCGTCGATCAGCCGCAGGTGATTGTCGTCGCTGACGCCCCTGATCTGGAGGTTGGCGCGGTTGGTCAGATCGATCAGCCCGTTGCCGTAACGTTCGGCCAATTCCGCGATGCCTGCCGCCTGTTCGGCGGCGATCCGCCCGCCATGTGGCCTGATGCGGACCACAAGCCCGTCGCCCGATCGCATCGGCTGCCAGGTACCCGGGCACCAGCCCTTGATGGCGAGAGCGCTCATGAAGCCCCTCCAAGCGCGGCGGCGATCGAATTGCGCCGCGTCTTCCAGAGTGAAGCTTCATGCAGGCGCGCAAAGCAGGTCTCCATCGCCGACAAGGCCGCCGCGTTCTCCCGCGCGATAAAGGACCGCACGCGATCGTTGCCGAGCGTCGCATCGTAGTAGAGGTCGAACAGATGCGGCGGCACCGCATCGGCAAGATGTGCGAACGCGGCCATATGCTCGAGCGTTGCGGCGATTTCGGCCGCGCCGCGAAAACCATGACGCATCATGCCCTCGATCCAGACCGGGCTGGTGGCGCGGGCGCGCACCACGCGCGCGATCTCCTCGGTCACCGTGCGCGCGTGCGGGTGATCGGGCCGCGTGGCGTCGAGATGATAGAGCGAGGGAGCAGCCGCGCCGAGCCGGGCCGCCGCGGCGGCTACTCCTGCTTCGTGGGCGGCATAATCGGACGCGAGCAGAAGGTCGGTTTCCGGCAAGTCCTGGCTGTGCACGAACGCATCCGTTGCCTCGAGCCGTGCATCGATGCCCCTGCGATCAGGCCGCAACTCGCCGTCGGAAGCAAACGCCCAGGAGGAGGCCGATAGCCAGGCTTCGCCCGCGGCCGCGCGCGATTCATCCGTGAAAGAATCCAAAGTGCGCGCCAGTCCGGCACCATAGTGTCCGGGGCGCGGCGCGAATACGCGCGAGGCTTTGACGCGATAGGGATTTTCGCCGCCTTCGTCGTCGCGTGCGCCGAGCGCCGCGGTCGCCGCCTCGAACAGTTGCGCGAGATTCGAAAAGACGTCGCGAAACAGGCCCGATACGCGAAGCGTGACGTCGATGCGCGGCCGGCCTAGCTCGGCGGGCGCGACGATGTCGTAGCCGGAGACGCGTTCAGATGCGTGGTTCCAGCGCGGCGCGAGGCCTGCGAGATGCAGCGCCATCGCAAAGTCCTCGCCTGCGGTACGCATGGTCGATGAGCCCCAAAGATCGACCATCAGGCTTTTCGGCCAATCGCCATGATCCTGCAAATGGCGGCGCAACAGCTCTTCAGCGAGCTTGATTCCTTGGGCATGGGCGGAGGGCGTCGGCACGGCGCGCGGATCGACCGCGAACAGATTGCGTCCCGTCGGCAGCACGTCGCGCCGTCCGCGGTAAGGCGAGCCGGCCGGTCCCGGTGCAACGCGCTTGCCGTCGAGTGCGGCGAGGACCGCATCGCGTTCCGTCTCGCCGCAGGCACCACGGCCGAAGACATGCAAGCCGTCGCCGAACTGGCTTTCCTTGAGATCGCAGACGAAGCGATCGATGCGCGGGACGGCTTCGGCCGGCGCAGCCGATGCTCCAAGACCGAGATCGTCTTCCAGGCCGGCGGCGCGGGCTTCATCGCGGATCGATGCGATCAGGCGCTGGCGGCGCGCGGGATCAAGCCCGTCGGCGGTCGAATATTCGTCGAGCAGTTGCTCGAGGCGGCGCAGGCGCTCGGGCATTGCAGCCCGAACCAGCGGCGGCGGCAGATGGCCGATGGTGACAGCGCCGATGCGCCGCTTGGCCTGCGCGGCCTCGCCGGGATCGTTGACGATGAAGGGATAGATGACGGGCAGATCACCGATCAGCGCTTCCGGCCAGCAGGAGGGTGACAGCGCCACCGCCTTGCCGGGCAGCCATTCCAGCGTTCCGTGCGCGCCCATATGAATCAGCGCGTCGCACCTCTGACGGCGGAGCCAGAGGTAGAAGGCGACATAGGCATGGCACGGCGTGCGTGAGAGGTCGTGATAGTCGGTGTCGCGCGAGCTGACATCGCCGCGTTCGGGCTGGACGGCGATGACGGCGTTACCGGATTGAACCGCAGCAAAACGAAATGTCCCGCCGCGACAATTGGCGTCGTCTTCCGGCGCGCCCCAGGTCTTGGCGAGATCGTCCTGAAGCGCTTGCGTAAGCTTCGCGAGTTCGGCGCGGTAATGGTCGACGCCCCACGTCAATTCACGATGCAACAGGGCGTTGCCCAGATCGTTCGCAAGGCCGACATCGAAGCCGGCTTGCGTGAGATCGGACAGCATCGCCTCGACCGAAGCGAGGGCATCGAGCCCTACCGCATGTGCAATCTGGTGCGGACGGCCAGGATAGCTCGAAAGCACGATGGCGAGACGCTTCTCGCGTGTGGGTCTTTCCGCAAGCCTGTGCCAGGCAGCGGCTCGCGCCGCGACGGCGTCCACTCTTTCCTTGTCGGGCCGGTGCGTCAGATGCGCAAATTGCAGATCGGCATCGCGCATTCCCGGCGATTTGAAGCTGACAACGCCCGCAAACAGCCGGCCATCGACTTCGGGCAGCACGACATGCATCGCGAGGTCGCCGGGGGCGAGGCCGCGAAGCGAGTCCGCCCAATCTTCGCGGCGCGATGTCGACAACGCGACCTGGAACACCGGACACGACGCGGCATCGAACGGCGTGGTACCGTCATCGCCGAGCGCCGAGAAGGCGGTGGCATTGACGATCACGGCCGGAGGCCGGGCGGTGAGATGCACTTTCAGCCAATCCGCGACGCCGGCCGCCTTCAGCGAGGTGGCAAAGGCGCCATAGGCGCCAAAGCCCTTTCGCCGGAGCGCTTCGATCAGTGCATCGACCGGTGCCGTATCGGCCGCGGTCAGATATGAACGATAAAACGCCACCAGCGCGCGCGGCCGCTGATCGGCGCCAGACGGCGCTGCGATGACGCCATGGGCAGGATCGTAAAAGCCCATTTCCGGAATATCGGTTGTGCCGATGACGGGATCGGCGTTGAGGCCTGCGGCACGTGCGAGTTCGGCGATGGCGGCCTGCGCCGCGATGGCGCCGCCCTGATCGCAGAGCATCTTCAGACGCCGGAGCGTTGAAACCGGCAGCGTCGAGACCTCGTCCAGCCTCGGATCATCGCGACCATCCGCCGGCAGCACGGCGAGTGCGATGCCGCGACTTTTCGCCAGGCGATGCAGCGTCGCAAGGCCATACGCCCAGTAAGGTTCGCCGCCGATCAGCCGCACCAGAATGCCGCGCGCGCTCCGCAAGGTCCGTTCGACATAAGTGTCGACGGATAGCGGATGCCGCAGTTCGGTGAGATTGGCAAGTCGCAGCGGCGGTAAGCCGGCAGCGCCACGGCGCCAACCGGCAGCGAAGGTCGCAAGGTCGCTGTCGGAAAACGAAAGCATCGCGAGATCGGCCGGCTCCTGGCCGAGGTCTTTGGGCGTCGCGGTCTCTTCAAGCCCGCGGCTCTCGCGAAAGACAACGTGCATTAGAGGCCAAGTCCTGTCCTGATCGCAGCCTCGTCGATGTCGCCCTGTTCGCCGATCACCACCAGCTTCGATTGCCGCGCCTTTGTACCCCAGGGCGTATCGTATTGATGCCGGACCCGCTCACCCACGGCCTGCAGCAATAGCCGCATCGGCTTGCCTGAAACGGCGATGTAGCCCTTGGCGCGCAGCACGTTCTGTTCGCGCACAAGCTGTTGCACGGAGGCAACCAGCGCGTCGATATCGCTCACTTCAGGAAGATCGATCACGACGGAAGCAAAGTCGTCATGTTCGTGATCGTCTTCCCCGTCGTGGTGCGACGGGCGCGCGGCGAGATCGTCTTCGGCGGCCGCCCCGAGGCCAAGGATGACGCGCGCGTCAACCGCGCCGTCGACGATCGGCAGCATCGGCACGCGGCGCGGCATCTCCGCGGATATCACGGCTTTCGCCGTCTCAAGCCCCGCGGCGCCGGCGAGGTCCGCCTTGGTCAAGAGCACAATATCGGCGCAGGCGATCTGATCTTCGAACACTTCCGACAGTGGCGTTTCGTGATCGAGATTTTCGTCCCGTACGCGCTGCGCTTCGACCGCGGCGGGATCGGGCGCAAAGCGGCCGGCGGCGACAGCTTCCGCGTCCGCCAGCGCGATCACGCCGTCGACGGTGATGCGTGAGCGAATTTCGGGCCAGTCGAACGCCTTCAGGAGCGGCTTTGGCAGCGCCAGGCCCGACGTCTCGATCAGAATGTGATCCGGCCGGACACGCCGCGACAGCAACTGCTCCATCGCCGGAATGAAGTCGTCGGCCACGGTGCAGCAGATGCAGCCATTGGCGAGTTCGACGATGTTCTCGGCGGGACAATTGGCATCGGCGCACGATTTCAGGATGTCGCCGTCGACGCCCTCGCTGCCGAATTCGTTGACGAGAACGGCGAGCTTCTTGCCGTTCGGGTTGGCAAGGAGGTGCTTGATCAGCGTCGTTTTCCCGGAGCCGAGAAAACCGGTCACGACCGTGACGGGAACTTTGGCGAGCGTAGTCATTCGGCGGCCTCCGGGACGACGGCAATCGATGGCGCGATGGGTGGGATGCGGGCAAGCGATTGCTTGCGGAAAATCTCGGGCCGGCGGCGCCAGGGCACGATGCCATCGGGCGCGGCGGCATAAGCCGCGGCGCCGGCGATCACGTCGCCTGCGTTGGCATCGGAGAGGCGGCCATAAACGTAAGACCATCGGCCCGGCGCACTGAGCGCAACCGAGCAACCCTGGCTGCAAGCAGAAAGGCATTCGACAGGCACCACCTCAACGCTCTCAGGTGCGCCGGCGCCGATGATCGCCGCATGCAGTCTCGCGCCGGGCGTAGTCTCGCCCTCTTGCAGCGTTTGGCCGGCACGGCAGGTGATGCAGACGTGAAGCGTGACGGTCATCGCTCTCCTCGAAATTCTGGCGGAAGGCGATGAGGCACGCGGACCAGCAACGAAAGCGATCCGCTCCCCGTCGCGGAACACCCCGTCCGCCGGTCTTAAAACGCATGCGCTGGCAGGTCTCCCGGCTTGCGGAGCAGGGATTATCTCCCTTCGATCCCCGCCTTCCCGACCCTCGAGGGGGCAGTGGCTTTGGGCATCTCTCCGGTCACGGTCGCGGGGGCGGCTGCTTTCAGGGACGAAGCCTTTCGGCTTTCGGCCCTATCGCATTCCCTCTTCGCCTGTCGTAGGACAGGAACCAACGCGCGCCCACCATTTGCCGATGGGCGTTACTTGTCAAGCCAAAGGAACGTATCCGATGACGTCAGACAAAGAAACGGGAGTAGGCGAAACAGCAGGATTGTCCGAGGCTTCGCTCGACGAGCGCCATGCGGAAAAAATGGCCAGGAAGAAAGCCGCGCGCGACCGCATCATGGCGACCAAGAGCGGCGACAAAGGCCTCATCATCGTTCTTACCGGCGCGGGAAAAGGAAAGTCATCCTCGGCTTTCGGCATGATCCTGCGATGTGTCGCGCACGGATTTCCCTGCGCCGTCGTGCAGTTCATCAAGGGCGCGTGGGATACCGGCGAGCGGCGCCTCTTGACCGGCCACTTCGGCGATCTCTGCCAGTTTTATGCGATGGGCGAGGGCTTTACCTGGGAGACTCAAGACCGCGCCCGTGATATCGCGGCGGCCAGCGCGGGGTGGGAAAAAGCCAAGGCGCTGATCGCTGAGGCGAACTTGCGCATGGTCGTTCTCGACGAGATCAACATTGCGCTTCGCTACGACTATCTCGACGTCAACGAAGTCGTCGAATTCCTCGAGAGCCAAAAACCCGACATGACGCATGTGGTACTCACCGGCCGCAACGCCAAGCAGGAACTGATCGACGCCGCCGATCTCGTCACCGAGATGACGCTGGTCAAGCATCCGTTTCGCTCCGGCATCAAGGCGCAGCCCGGCGTGGAATTCTGAACGAAACGCGATTGAGATCGATGGCCCGCGCATTGATGATCCAAGGAGCCGGTTCGAACGTGGGCAAGTCGCTCATCGTGGCTGGCCTTCTTCGCTCCGCCAAGCGCCGTGGGCTTCGCGTGCAGCCATTCAAGCCGCAGAACATGTCGAACAATGCGGCGGTGACCGTGGATGGCGGCGAGATCGGGCGCGCGCAGGCTTTGCAAGCGCAAGCCGCCGGCGTCGAGCCGCATACCGACATGAATCCGGTGCTGCTGAAACCGGAGACGGATATCGGCGCGCAGGTCATCGTGCAGGGAAAGCGTGTCGCGACGCTGCGCGCACGCGACTATGCCGCCATGAAACCTTCCCTCATGATGCCGGTGCTGGAAAGTTTTTCGCGGTTGAAGGACCGCGCCGATCTCGTTGTGGTCGAAGGCGCCGGCAGCCCGGCCGAGGTGAATCTGCGCGCAAATGACATCGCCAATATGGGCTTTGCCCGCAAAGCCGATGTTCCGGTGGTGCTGCTCGGCGACATCGATCGCGGCGGCGTGATCGCGCAAATCGTCGGAAGCAAAGCGGTGCTCGATCCCGACGATGCGGCCATGATCGGCGGCTTCATCATCAACAAATTCCGCGGCGATCCCAGTTTGTTTGACGACGGTTATCGTCTGATCGAACGGCAAACCGGCTGGCGCGGATTTGGCGTGCTGCCTTTCTTTTCCCGTGCAGCCGAGCTTCCGGACGAAGACGCGCTCGGACTCGGCGAAGCGCGCAGGGCTGGCAAATCCAAGATCGCCTTTCTCGCGCTGTCGCGCATTGCCAATTTCGACGATCTCGATCCGCTCAAGCTCGAGGGCGAGGTTGACCTCGCGATGGTGCGGCCGGGCGAAGCCATCCCCGGCGATTGCATGCTTGTGATCATTCCCGGTTCGAAATCGACCCGCGGCGATCTGGCTTTCCTGCGCGCGCAAGGCTGGGACATCGACCTTCTCGCGCATCATCGCCGTGGCGGTCATGTGCTGGGTCTTTGCGGCGGCTACCAGATGCTCGGCAAAACCGTCGTCGACCCCGAAGGAATCGAAGGGCCTTCCGGAGAGACGCCGGGTCTCGGGCTGCTCGATGTTTCGACCGTGATGACGCCGCAAAAGATGCTGACGCGCGTCAGCGCATATCATAGTGCGACGGCGCAGCCGATCGATGCTTACGAGATTCACATCGGCCGCACCGAGGGGCCGGATCGGGCCCGCCCCTTCGCCATGCGCGATGGCGCGCCGGAAGGCGCGATCTCCGCGGACGGACGCGTCCATGGCAGCTATCTGCACGGATTGTTTGCGTCAGACGCGTTTCGAAAGGCGTTTCTCGCGCGGTTCGGTGTTCCCGCTGCCGATCAGGGTTATCGAATAAGAGTTGAAAGCGCGCTCGATGCGCTCGCCGATCACATCGACACTCATCTAGACGTCGAAGGCATTTTTGCGCTGGCGCGCTGAAATCATCCAGCCAAAGCTGCCGACAATCGCGCCCACTCGGCTTCGCTACCCGGCAGTCCGAGCCGCAGCCATCCCTTGTGATACGGAAAGATGCGCGACCATATTCGCGTGCGCGCCAACTTCTCCTGGGCACGCATTGCATCGCCGGTCTCGTAAAGACGAAACAGCGGCGTTCCGCCGACAAGCGACCAACCGAGCTTCGCCACTTCCGTATCAAGCCGCCTACAATCGCGGCTCAGACGTGTCGCTGTCGCCTTCGCCCATTCACGATCGGAAAGCGCACGCTCGCCGACCGCAATAGCCGGACCCGAAACCGGCCACGGTCCAACCATCGCAGAAAGTGCGGCGATGTCGGCCTCAGCGCCGATAGCGAACCCGAGCCGCAATCCGGCAAGCCCGAAGAACTTTCCAAAGGACCGCAGGATCAGGAGCCCCTGACGTCCGGCATCGGACGCAAGCGACAGTTCGGGAATGGCATCGGCAAAGCTTTCGTCGACCACGAGGCGGCCGACCTCCGGCAAAAGTTCAACCAATTGCTTCGGCTGGTATCGCTTGCCATCGGGATTGTTGGGGTTGGCGAGCACGGCGATGTCGGCGCCGGCGAGCGCGGCGGGATCGGAGACTTCGGTCACTTCCCAGCCGGCGGCGGCCGAGAACACCGCCGCATATTCGTTGTAGGTCGGGCCAAGAATCCGCACCCGGCCGCGCGAAGCAAGGTGCGGCAGCCATTGAACGGCGGCCTGCGCGCCGTTGGTCGCAAGAACAGGTGCGGTCGTGCCGTATGCGTTTTGCGCCGCCTGGTGAAGCGAGTTACGAGCGGATTTCGACGGCAGCGCGCTCCAGACGGTCTCAGGCAATTCGCCTATGGGATATGGTTTGCGATTGATGCCGGTGGACAGATCGATCCAGTCGCGCGCATCGCCGCCGAAGCGCTGCACTGCCAGGTCGAGATTTCCGCCATGCTCAGGCATGTTCGACCTCACACCACTGCCAGGATGAGGAGCAAAAGAGCAAGCAGCGCCATCGCGCGGCGATAGAGCTTGAGGGCCTGCCCGATATCCGCAGCCCGCGGGTCGCGCGCGCCTGCATTCAGCCAGGGTTCGTTAGCTACTTCGCCGTGGTAAGTGCGGGGACCGCTCAACTGAACGCCGAGCGCGCCGGCCATCGCCGCTTCCGGCCAGCCGGCATTGACCGAGCGATGGCGCGGCCCGTCGGAGATCATGCGCCACATCGCCGCCCTTCGCTCGGTGGAAAGAAGCGCAAACAGCACGCCGGTCAGACGCGCCGGGATGAAATTCGCGACATCGTCGATGTGCGCTGCCGCCCAGCCGAAGGCCTGGTGACGCGGCGTGCGGTGGCCGATCATGGAGTCGAGCGTATTGATGGCCTTGTAGCCGACGATGCCCGGCAGGCCGAAGATGGCACCCCAGAACAACGGCGCGACCACGCCATCGGATGCGTTTTCGGCGAGGCTTTCGATCGAGGCCCGCGCGATACCGGTCTCGTCGAGGCTAGCGGGATCGCGGCCGACGATGCGTGAGACGGCGGCGCGTGCGGCCTCGACGTCGCCCGTCCGCAATGGCCGTTCGACGGCCGCCACATGATCGTGCAACGAGCGCAACGCGACCAGCGGCCACGCCAGGATTCCCGCAAAGAGGATGCGGCTCCATCCCGTGCCCAGTTGCGTCTGAACGGCCCAGGAGGGAAGTGTCGGCAGCGCAATCACCATGAGCGTCGCCACGGTACCCGCGGCGCGCCGGAACACGGGCAGATCCGATTTCCGATTGCACGCAGCATCCACCCGATCGATCAACCAGCCAAGCCAGATGACGGGATGGCCGAGCAGGCGAAACAACTGCTCCGGCCAACCCAGCACGGCGTCAATCGCCATTGCCATCAGCATCGCTCCTGCAAATCCCAAGCAAGCTCTCCCATGCAGCCACCCCCTGATGCGCAAGAAGCCGCCCCGACGCAAGCCTCTTGAGGTGGCGAATTCGCTTTGTCTTTGCCGGTAAATGATGATTACTGCCGATGGAACGGGAGGCGGGATGCCGGTCATTTTGATCACGGGCGGCGCGCGGTCGGGCAAGAGCCGGCATGCAGAAGTGCGCGCGCGCGCCGTTCCCGGCCGGCCCGTCTATATCGCGACCGCCGGGGCGCTCGACGAGGAGATGACGGAGCGCATCGCCAAACACCGCGCAAGGCGCGGAAGCGGATGGATCGAGCGCGAAGAGCCGCTTCGGCTCACGCAAGCCCTGATCGAGACCGATGGGGGCGGCGCACGGCTTGTCGATTGCCTGACGCTGTGGCTGTCCAACCTGCTTCACGCTGGAAACGACTGGCCGCAAGCGATCGCCAAACTCGCCGATACCTTGAAGAGCCAGCGCAGCCCGGTCGTGCTGGTGACCAACGAGGTCGGGCTTGGCATCGTGCCTGACAATGCGCTGGCGCGCGCCTATCGCGATGCCGCAGGCCTCATGAACCAGACGATCGCAGGCGTTGCCGACGAGGTCGAGTTCATCGTCGCCGGCCTGCCGATGAAGTTGAAATAGGCTACGTCCAATGCGCTACGCGGAGTTCATCGAGAGATCAGTCAGCGACATCCGAATTGCGGTATCGCTCTCGACGATTCTGCCGGTTGGCCCGGCGAAGCCGCTGGATCATGGCGAGATCGCGCAGGCGAGTTGGGCTTTGCCGCTGGCGGGACTGGCGGTCGGCCTTATCGGCGCGATCGTTTACGCGATCGCTCGCACGATGGGCCTGCCCAGCGACCCGGCCGCCGTACTCGCGCTCTCAGCCACTGTTCTCATCACCGGCGCGATCCACGAGGATGGACTTGCCGACACCGCTGACGGGCTCGGCGGCGGCAACAGCCGCGACTCGAGGCTCGAGATCATGCGCGACAGCCGGATCGGCAGCTATGGCGCCTGTGCTCTTGGCCTTTCGATCCTGGCGCGATGGAGCGGGCTGACGAACATCGCCGAGCCTGGATCGGTCGCGTCGGCGCTGATGGTCGCGCATGTTGCGGCGCGCGCCCAACTGCCGGTCTTCATGTGGCTGGTCCCGCCCGCGCGGTCGGACGGGCTGTCAGCCGGAGCCGGACAGGCCCCCGCGCAAAGCGCGATGATCGCGGCAGGTCTCGGATTCCTGTGCCTCGTCATCGGTCTTGGCCTGGGCAAGGCCATCATGGGACTTTTGCTGTTGTCGCTCGTTGGAATAGGTTGGGCCTGGCTTGCCACGCGGCAGGTCGGCGGGCAGACCGGTGACATTCTCGGCGCGCTGGAGCAGATCGGCGAGATCGCGATTCTGCTGATGGCAGTCGCGGCATTTTAAACGGGACTAGTGCTCCTTCGATTCCGAGGTTCGCATCAGAGGTCGCCGCGATCGCTTACGAACTTCGGAATCAAAGGAGCTCTAGAATGGTCGCATTCGACGAAGCGTTTCGCCGCAAGCTGCATGAGCTTTTCGTGTGGCGCCGCGATGTGCGGCGTTTTCGCCGAGACCCATTGCCCGAGGGCGCGATCGAGCGGCTGATCGAAACCGTCTGCCTTTCGCCTTCGGTGGGCTTGAGCCAGCCCTGGCGGTTTGTCATCGTCGAGGATGCATCGCGGCGCCACGCGGTGATCGAGGATTTCAAAACCTGCAATGCCGACGCACTACAGTCCTATTCAGGCGAACGGGCCTCGCACTATGCGACGCTCAAGCTGGCCGGGCTTCAGGAGGCACCGGGGCATCTTGCCGTCTTTGCCGACAAGGAAAGCCAGATCGGGCATGGCCTTGGCCGCATGACGATGCCGGAAACCATCGAATATTCCGTTGTCGCCGCGATCTGTTCGATGTGGCTGGCTGCGCGTGCCGAAGGAATTGGGCTTGGCTGGGTCTCGATCCTCAATCCGGCGCATATCAACGAAATTCTCGAAGTCCCGAAATCGTGGAAGTTCATCGGGTATCTCTGCCTCGGCTATCCCGAGACCGAAGACGACCGACCCGATCTGGAGCGTGCGAAGTGGGAATGCCGGCGCGCGGCCGATCAGTTCACCACGCGACGATAAACGCGTGATCACGCTGCGCGAAGCATCCGGCGGCGAGCGACGGCCAGACCCATGACGAACAGCGCCGCAAGTGCCGAGAAGGTCAGGACGGTTGGCGCATGCCTTGGTGCGAGCTGCCAGTCCGGGCCGATCACATCGGCACTGTCGAAGGTCTGGCTGCTGTTCGAGCACACCGCGGCTGCGTTTGGATCGGCCGCGATCTCGGCCTTGATGCGCTCCTGAAGTTCTTTGGCGGCGGACTGGTTGCCGGGCATCGCGGCCATATGCGCGATCAGCGCCCGCGCTCCCGCGAGATAGGCGTGCGAGCATTCGTTGAAGGGACTCTGTTCGTCGGTAAGACTGCCGGGAACGAGCCCCCAGAAACACGCAAAATATTGCAGGCTGACGAAACCTGAGAGCCGGCGCAAGATCGGGTCCGTGACCGGCTGGCGGGCCGCGAGATCGAGGATTTGGCTTCGATAGTTGGCAACGACCGGCATCTCGCCATGGGAAATGGCTGCGATGGCGATTCCGCGGATCGGCCCGTCATTCGGCTTCTGATGATGGGCAGATGCGGGGGTCATCAAAAGCATCGCGAGGATGGCAATCAGGATGGATGGCGAAGGCCACGCGTGAGCTGGCGCGCGGCGAGGGCCAGTCATCGTGCGTCTTGGACCGGGATCAGCGAACCAAGTGTCCAGCGTCCGCCGCCGCCGGATAATCTGGCGCGCGTGAGCGGGCCGACGTCGATATGCCGAAAAGCCTCCGGGCCCGCGCCAACCACATGGGCGATCGCGGCGCGAATCACCAACGCATGCGTGATGGCGAGAACGGAGCCGGACTTGATGAGCATTTGATCCATCCACCCGCCGACGCGCCTCGTGACGTCGGCGAAAGATTCGCCGCCGTGCGGCGCGGCGCGCGGATTTCCGAGCCAGTCGGCGACCGCCTCCGGCTCGTTCGCCTCGACGTCCGTTAGCGATCGACCGGCCCAGCGGCCGAAATCGCAATCCCGCAGCAAGGGTTCGACGGTTGCAGCCGGTATCAGGCCATCTGCGGTTTGCCGCGCGCAAAGCGCCGGGCTGCACAGGAGGATGTCGCAAGCGCGAAAGCGGCTGGAAAAGCCGGCGAGACTTTCCTTTCCTCTTGGATCGAGCGGCTCATCAGCCGATGCAAAGGCAACCGCGCTGACGGACGCGGTCGAAGCCGAGCAAAGCAGATGAAGACGCATCGTCATGCTTCATCTCACCGGTCGCCAAAATCAGACGGTCGAGCGGCGAAGCAGCGGTTCATGCGCCGCAAACACGCGCTCTGCGGCAAGGCCAAACAGCAGGCCAAGCGAGCCCCACATGATGGCTTGTCCGCCGAGCGAGGCGATGCGGAACTGCCAAAGGAGCGTCGCCGGAAAGCCTTCCGGCACCTCGTTGACTTCAGGCAGCGCCATCGCGACAACGCTTACGACGACGACATAAGCGGCAGCAGCCATCAGCGCCGCATTCCAGTTGCCAAAGCGCGGCGCGAGCCGCAGCCGCAGCATGCCGGCGGCAATCATCGCGGCCAGCGAGATCAGGATCATCGCGAAATAAAGGCTGGTCCGCATGTCGATCGTCTCCGCTAGACCAACGCTGGGCGGATTGGCCGGATATTTCAGCACCGGGGTCAGGTAGACGCTGACAAAACCGGCCATTGCGAGCAGCGCCGAGGTGGCGCGGGCGCCAAAGTCACCCATGCGGCGATAGGCGAGCGCGAAAGCGAGCGAGAAAAGGCCGCCAAATGCGGTGCTGTAGACGGCGACACCGGTCAAGAGGCCAACGCCGGCCTGAACGTGGCGGCTGACAAGCTCGGGCTCTTCGACAGGCGCGGGAAGTCCCTTGGCTTTGTCCTCGGCCGCCCTGGCTTCCTCCATCGCGCTTTCAAAAGCGATGGCGCGATCGACCGATGGTTCGCCGGCGAGTTTGAGAAAGCCGAAGGAAAGAAGCCCAGCCACCAGGCCAAGCAGCATGCCGCGCACCAGCAGTTTCCCGATCATGGAAGCTTTCCCTCAAAACCAAACGTTCTGCCGGTGAGGATGTCCGCGATCCCGACAGGATCCGTCAGGTTGCCGCGTGGCCGTCAGTGACAGGGGAAGCCGAGCAGATGGCGGCCGTCGTGCACGAACTCGTGCACATACATGCCGTTGAAAATGGCCAGAGCGCCTTGCTCGACGCCGACGAAATAAATGCCGAGCATCAGCAGCAAGCCGCCGAGGATCGCCCAGGGCAGAATCTCGCGCACCGGGATCGCGGGCGGCATCGGCGCTGGAAGGGAACGGGTCAGGGCCATCGGCTGGTTCCTTGGTTGCTCTTTGCCTAGTGGTCCGATTCTAACATTCGCATCCCTTCTGGGCGGCACTTTTGCGAATGTTAGAATCATAGGACCACTAGCGATTATAGGTTTCAAGTGGAGTTTAGGATTTGACATTCGCTTTCGCGCTTGCGGCTAGGTGGATAGCGAATGTCAAATCCACTCCACTAGGTTATACGACGGTGCTCGCCTATTTCAATCGGCAAAGAAGCCCAACATGGCTTGCAGGGTCTCTTTCGGGGCCTCTTCCTGCACATAATGTCCGGCGGGCGCGGCGAGCGTACCCGCAATATTGGTCGCGTATTTCGACCAGACGTTCTTGGCATTGTGGTTGCGGCCGACGCCACCGGTGGCGCCCCACAAGAGGAAGGTCGGGCAGGTTACCCGCTTACCGGCATTGAAATCGTCGGTGTCCATGTCGAGGTCGCAGGACACGGTCGCGCGATAGTCCTCGCACATCGCATAGACCGTGCGCGGATTCTTGATGCAGCGAATATATTCGTCGAGCGCCTCGGGCACGAAGATGGCCGTGCCCTGACCCGTCTTCGACAATTTCTTGCGAAGAAAGAATTCGGCGTCGTTACTGATCATCGTCTCCGGATAGGGCGTCGGCTGGATCATGAAGAACCAGTGCCAGGAGAACTTTCCCCAGTTGAACGTCACATTGTTGAGCAGGTGATGCTGCGGCAGCATATCGACAAAGCACGCCTTCTTGATCTTTTCGGGATGATCGAGACACATCCGGTGCAGCACCCGCGCGCCGCGATCGTGGCCCGCGGCCGAAAACGTCGCAAAGCCGAGCTTCTGCATCACTTCGACCATGTCCTTGCCCATCTCGCGGAACGAATAGGCGTAGTGGTCCTTGCCGCCGTCAGGCTTGGAACTGTCGCCATAGCCGCGAAGGTCCGGCGTCACCACGGTGAAGCGCTCGGCGAGATCGGGCGCGACGCGATTCCACGACAAATGCGTGAATGGATTGCCGTGCATCAGGAGCAGCGGCGGGCCTTTTCCGCCGTGGCGTAAAACGATCTCGACGCCGTTGACATGCAGCGTTTCCTTCTTGAAGTCTTCCATCATGGCCGTTTCTTCCGATCTCATCTTTTTTGGCGGGGGTCTGATTATCGTTCAGGTCATGATTGCTTAACCTTGATGATTAGCATTTTCGCAAGCGCTTCGCGCTATCGATGCGCAGCGCTGCGAGAGAAGCCCGCACGTTATCGATCCAGAACGGTCTGTTTGGACGGGATAGCGGGGAGGGGCCTTCGGGCGCGAAAATCATCAGAGCATTCCTGCAGGGACGAAAACGCCGCGACAGTCGTCGAGTGCGGCCTCATCGCGGCCGTGAACGGGGCGGGCTCAAAGCTCAACACCAGATTTTCTTCGGTCGACAGGTCGCTCGCGTAAATTCTGGCGCGCCGTTCTCAGGGGTGTGTCCGGAATACAGACCCTCGCTTGCCTCCCCCCGCGAGCGCCCCCACTCGCCGGCAGGCGGGGGTCTGTCATTCTTGCTGGGACGAGCAGGCCGCGCGCCGTTGGTTAACGCCAGCGAAAGATCCCGCTGAAACTTGGGCAGAACGGCGAAACCGGGCTGCAAGTTCGCTTCTGTACGATGCGTCGATCACGGTGGGGCCAAGCGCCTTCATTGATCGCCAAGTACCAATAAGCGGGGAAACCATGCGCGGGCTGATTCTGACTTCGTCGATTGTGTTGATGCTTTCGTTCGTCTCGGGCTTTGCAGACGCGGGCCCTCGGGTCATCCAGGTCGATCCGGTGGCGGCCGCGACAGAAGTGCCTCCTGGCTTCGAGACCTATCGCGGCTACATCTACGACCTGTCCGAAAATGTCGACCGCAAGGACAAGGGCGCGATCGTCGATCTTCTGAAGAAGCAGCTCGATGTGGTCGAAAGCGTCGGGCTCTCGCCAAAGGTCCTGCAATTTTTCCACACCGTTCCGATCGTCGCCAGCGAAATGGGCTGCACCGAGCTTGGCCCCGCGATCGCCTGCTATGGCTCGCCGCCGGATACGCCGGCACGCGACCGTAGCTTCACGGTCTGGGACTCCAACACCATGAGCTGGAGCAATCCGAACTTTGTTGACCTCGCCGCAGATGCCGGCCCGGGCGTTATCAAGTTGCGTCCGAACATGCTGAAATATGCCGAGGATCCGGTCATTCTGCACGAATTGCTGCACGCCTACCACGCCAAGCTGATGAACGGGGGGTTGAATAATCTCGCCATCAAGGCCGTCTATGCCACGGCCGTGAGCAAGAACATCTTCCCCAAGGAAGAGTACGCGATGAAGAACCCGCAAGAGTTCTTCGCCGTCACCGCGAGCGTTTTCCTGGCCAACAAGGAATCCCTTCACGAGCCGCACACCCGCGCGCGGCTGAAGGAGAAGATGCCGAAATATTACAAGTTTCTCGTCGAGCTGTTCGGATTTGATCCCGATCCGTCGACCACGCCGGTGGCGGATGGCGCCAAGCCGGCAGATACCGCCGCGATGTCCCCGGCGGACGGCACCTGATACACGTGATACCGGCACCGGATCATCCGGTGCCGGCTTCGCTAGCCGCTCATCGCCGGTTCATTCGATCTTGATGTCGGCGTATTTGACGACCTTTTCCCATTTGTCGGTTTCGGCCTTGATCATGTCGCCAAAATCCTTGGGCGAGCCGATCAGCGTCTCGCCGCCGAGCTCGACCAGGCGCTTCTTGACCTCCGGCTCCGCGAGCACCTCGTTGATCTCGTGGTTCAGCTCGGCGATGATTTCCGGCGGCGTCTTGGCCGGCGCGCCCATCCCGAACAGCGCGCTCGCCTCATAGCCGGGAACGGTCTCGGCGACGGTCGGCACACCCGGCAACTGAGACGAACGCTGCGCCGTAGTGACCGCCAGCGCCCGCAGCTCGCCGCCGCGGATATGTCCGATGATCGAGGGCATGTTGTCGAACATCACCTGCACGCGGTTGCTGAGGAGATCGGTCGTCGCGGGCGCAGCTCCCTTGTAGGCGACGTGCAGCATCTTCGCACCCGTCATGGCCATGAACATTTCGCCGGACAGATGCACCGAGGTGCCGTTGCCCGATGAGGCGAGATTCACCTTGCCGGGATTGGCCTTCACATAGGCGATGAATTCGGCCACCGTCTTGGCGGGCACCTGCTTCGCCACCGTCATCACATTCGGCACGCGAATAAACGCGGCGACCGGCGCAATGTCCTTGAGGAAGTTGAAGCTGAGGTTGGCGTACAGCGAGGTGTTGATAAAATTCGCCGGATTGACCAGAAGCACGGTGTAGCCGTCGGGATCGGCTCTCACCACCGTCTCGGTGCCGATGTTGTTGCCTGCGCCCGGCTTGTTCTCGACCACGAATTGCTGGCCGAGCCGTTCCGACAGTCGCTGGGCGATCAGGCGGGCGATGATGTCGGTGGAACCGCCGGCCGGATAGCCAACGATGAAGCGCACCGGGCGCGTCGGATAATCCAGCGCGGATGCCGGGCCAAAGGGTGCGGCGAGAGCGCCCAGGCCAAATGCCAGCAGAGCTATCGCGGTACGGCGGAACATCGTGTCGTCCTCCCTGCGCGAGCCGAATTTTCAGGGGCTCGATCTTGTTGAACTAAACATGGGTCGCGTTGTAACAAACAAAATCCGGCGCGGCCAGCGCGCCTGCCCTGGAGAACCACGACGAAAGGATGCCGATGTCGCTCACAGTCAACGCGCTCGACCATATCGTGATCAATGTTGCCGATGTGGCACGCTCGGTCGATTGGTACCGGAAGGTGCTCGGCATGGACGTCAAGGTGTTCGATCCCGGCCAGGGCAAGCCGGTCCGAACCTCGCTGTCGTTCGGTCAGCAGAAGATCAACGTGCGGCCGCGCGGCGCCGACAAGGTCGAGTGGTTCACGGCCGATCACGAAATGGCCGGCAGCGACGATCTGTGCTTTCTCACATCGAGCACGCCGGACGAAGTGGTCATGCACCTGAAGGCGTGCGGCGTGGCGATCGCGGAGGGCCCGGTGACCAAGCAAGGCGCCCGCGGCGCGTTGCGGTCGGTCTACTGCCGCGATCCCGACGGCAGCCTGATCGAGATTTCGTCCTACGAGAGCTAGCGAGCGAAAGGCGAGCATTCTCACGCAAGCGCGGCCCGCCAGCGAAACTGACGGCCGACCAGGATGCTGACGATGAGAAGATTGAGCAGGTTGGCGCCGATGCCGGCGGAGAACGCCGGCGTGTAGTAGCCGAAATGGTCGTAGAGCAGGCCTGCGATCCAGCTGCCGGCGCCCATGCCGCCGCCGCTGAACAGCAGCAATGTCGGAATTCTCCACGACGCTTGCGATGGCGGAAACAGTTCGCGCACCGTCAGCACGTAGGCCGGAATGATGCCGGAAAAGCCGAGGCCAAAGACGGCGGTGACGGTGAATAGGCCGATCTCGTTTTGCGTCAGCAGGAAGGCCGTCATCGATGCGGCCTGCCACGCCGATCCGATCAGGACCGTGGTCAGGCCACCGATCCGGTCGGAGATCGCGCCCCAGATTTGCCGGCTCAGAAACGCGGTGCCGAGCAGCACCGACAGCATCAGCGCGCCGATCGACCGGCTGATGCCGAGATCGCTGCAGAACGCGACGAGATGCCCCTGTGGCATTGCCATCGGGATGCAGCACAGGACAGACGCGCAACAGGTCATAGCAAACACGGCATTGGGCGGCCAGCCCAGCACGCGCGATCTTTCAGCGCCGGCTTGTGACGTCACCGGATGAATTGTTTCAGGCGGCGCGCCGAAATAGATCGCGGCAATCGGCACGACGACGAGCACTTCGGCGAGCGCGTACCACAGCATCGAGTGCCGCCAACCGATATTGACGATCGCGCGTTCGAAAATCGGCGGCCAGATCGTGCCGGCCAGATAAGTGCCGCTCGATATCAGCGCCAGCGCCGAGCCGCGCCGTCGATCGAACCAGCGGCTGACATAGATGTACATCGGAGCGTTGATGCCGCCGATTCCGAACATGCCGATGAAAAGGCCATGGCCGATCCACAGCGGCCAGGGTGGCCCGAAGGTCGAAACGGTGAGGCCGAGAGCGATCATCACGGAACCGATGATCACCGTCGTGCGCGCACCGACCCGTTCGGCGATCTGCGACATCAGAATGCCGCCAAAGCCCGAGCCGAACCATGCCAGCGAAGTGGCGAGCGCCGGGACCGAGCGCGATCCGCCGACCTCGGCCGCGATGTCCTTCAGCGCGACGGCCGTGATCCAGGCCGCGCCGAATGACATCGCCAGCACGAACAGCGCGGCCGACGCGACGGCCCAGGAGGCCTTGCTCTCGATGGAAACAGGAGACTGCAGCATCGGTTAAGTGAAACTCGGATCGTCGATCTGTTGTTACAGATCGCGGAAGCTTTCACCACCCACATCGACGAAGGTCAGCCCTTCGTGCTGCATTGCGCAAATGTCGACCCATTTGTGATGGCGAGGAGCGCAATGAAGCAGTCCAGTCTCCCTCGACATCGTCGTTCCGGGCTCGGCCCTTGCGGGCTGCCCCGGCATGACGAAATGGGAGAGCGTAGCGGCTTGCATCAATACGCGCCGAGCGTCACCGGGCGGAAGGCGTGCAGCAGGTGCGTGTCGAGTTTGCCTTCCATCTTTTCCATGGTGGCAAACGCCTTGGCGTGGGTGAAGGGCACGCGGTAGGGCCGCTGCTCGATCAGCGCCGCATAGATATCGACGATCGTCGTCAGCCGCACGATGTCGCTGATCTGTTCGGCCTGCAGGCAGTCCGGATAGCCGGTGCCGTCAAGAAATTCGTGATGATGCAGCACGACGTCCAGCATCTCCGGCGGATAGCCGCCCTGGCTGGCCAGCGCCTGGTAGCCGAGCATCGGATGCCTGCGAATTTCGCTCATCTCTTCGTCGGTGAGTAGGCCCGGCTTGTCGAGAATGGCCGTCGGGATGAATGCCTTGCCGACATCATGCAGAAGCGCGGCGCGCACCAGGCGCCGCTGGTCGTCTTCGCGCATGCCAAGATGCAGCGCAAAGGCGACCGCAAAGCCGGTCACGAACAGGCAGTGGCGATAGCTGTCGGCATGGTGGCAGCCGACGGTCGTCAGCCACTCCCGCAACGAGGAATGCTTGATGGCCTTGAGGATCTTGTTCTCGGCCTGCACGACGTCGCTGAATCGCAGCGGCTCGCCCGCGGGCAGCTTGTGGAAAATCTTGACCATCACTTCATGCGCCGCTTCCACGCCGCGGTTCAGCGTCTTGCCGCGTTCGGTCGCATCGAAGCCGTGACTGTCGGGGAAGGCGGCGCGGATGCGCTGCTGGATCCCGGCGGCGCTGAGGGGCCGTGAAATCGTGTCGGTGGCGCCAAGCGCCCAGGCCTGCATCGAGCCGTGATGAAGCCCATCCGCCAGGACGAACAGGCGCGGCATCGCGCGATAGGATTCGTGGCGCAGCTTGTTGCGCACGCGCTGCACGCTTTCGGCCGAACGCAGATTGATGTCGACGACGAGGCCGGAGATCTGATCGGCGGGCGCGTCGGGAAGCTCCGACGTCGAGACGGTTTGCACGTCGCTGATCGATTGAAGGATGCGCTCCAACTCGCGGCTTTGTTCCTGGTCGTCGGACGCCAGCAGCAGTTGGCGCCGTGGGGCTTGAGCTGACATGGACCCTCTTTCGATGGGCGCTGGTTGGCTAGCGGTCCAATTCCAACATTCGCATCCCGTTGCAGCGAACACTTTGCGAAGATTGGAATGACAGACCACTAGAAAAATCAAAAAAAGTCTCTAGCGGAGTTTCGGATTTGACATTCGCTTTCGAGTTTGCGGTTAGCTGGGTAGCGAATGTCAAATCCACTCCCACTAGCTTCAACCTAACCGAGAACACATTCCCCGGGCCTTAAGAGAAATCATGAATGGACGCCTTTTTCTGAAGATAAAATTTGAAGCATGCGGGACTAGCGAGCCCGCTGGCCCACGAAAAAAGCCGCCGGAGGAATGCCCTCCGGCGGCTTGTTTTGTCGCGATTTGAAGGGGTTAGGCCTTCATCGCCGCCTTGACCGCTTCCGCGGTGATCGGCAGCGAGCGCACCCGTGCGCCGGACGCGTTGAAGATCGCGTTTGCCAGCGCAGGCGCGACCACGGTTACCGCCGGCTCTCCGACGCCGGTAGCATGCTCGCCATTGGAGATCACATGCACTTCGACCTCCGGGAGCTGGCTCATCCGCAACGGCGTGTAGCTGTCGAAGTTGGTCTGTTCGAGACCACCGTCCTTCAGCGTCGCCTTTTCGTACAGCGCAAGCGAAACACCCCACAACGACGCGCCTTCGACCTGGGCACGGATGTTATCGGGATGCACCTGCGTGCCGACGTCGGTGGCCACGGTCAGCTTCTTGACCTTGACCTCGCCGCTCGGAGCCACCGCAACATGGGCCACACAGGCGGTCCAGCTTGCGGTTTTTCTTTCCTGCGACGAGACGCAGGCAACGCCCATGCCTTCGCCCTTCGGCAACTCCTTGGTGCCGTAACCGGCAAGGCCGATGGCTGCGAGTAGCGTATTACGCAGCCGCTGAGCGCCGCCATTGTTGTCACCCTTGCCGTCAAGCATCTCGATCCGGAATTGCGCCGGATCCTTGCCCGCGGCATGGGCGAGTTCGTCGACCATGCTTTCGACCGCCCAGAAGGTCCACCCCGGAGCGACCGACCGCAACTGACCCGAGGGCGTAGCGGTTTGCGCCATATCGTTGAGGATGGCGCGAACGTTGTGATTGGGCACGGTGTAGAAGAAGTCCGCGCCATTCACCGTGAACGCGTCAAGCGCACCCTTCTTGTCGACCGAAGGCGACAGGAAGGCCGGGATGCCCCAACGCTTGGTCGGCCAGGCCGCGACCACGTCGTGGTTCATCGCCACGAGCTTGCCGTCGCCGTCGAGTCCCGCCTTGACCTTCTGGTAGGTCAGCGGGCGCGTGAAATCCATCCTCATATCGTGTTCACGCGTGTAGATGATCTTGACCGGCTTGCCGACGGCTTTCGACGCCTGCACGGCCGGCACCAGCATGTCGCCCTCGAGACGCCGGCCGAAGCCGCCGCCGAGCCACATCTGATGCATCACCACGAACTTCGGATCGACCCCGGCGGCGCCGGCCGCGATCGCGCCGGAACGCGTCGCAAACTGGTTGCCGGTGTAGACGTGCCAGATGTCGCCCTTCTGCTCCGCGACTGCGGTCATCGGCTCCATCGGCGCGTGGATGTTGATGCTGGTGGTGTATTCCGCCTCCAGCGTCTTGGCGGCCGTGCCGAAGGCAGCCGCGGTGTCGCCGTTCTTCACAAAGAAGAAGCCTGAATCATCGAGCGCCTGAAGCCGCTTGGCTTCGTCGACGATGGACTGGCTCGACAGCTTGGCGTTGGGGCCATTGTCATAGCTGACCTTGAGCGCCTGGGCCGCCTTGGCCGCCGCAGCGTGGGTGTTTGCCACCGCGACCACCCAGCCGGTCGTCGTTGTGGTCTTGTCGTCGAGGGTGACCGCCTTGATGAAGCCCGGCACCTTCTTGGCCGCGCTGTCGTCGACCGATTTCACCGTGGCGCCGTAACGCGTCGGTGGCGTGACGACCTGGCCGTAGACCATGCCCGGCAGCATGACGTCGATGCCGTATTTGGCCGTGCCGTTGGTCTTCGAGGGGATGTCAAGCTGCGGGACCGAGACGCCGATCATGGTGTATTGGTCGGCCGTCTTGAGCTTGATCGCCTTGAGGTCGTCGGCGCTGAAGGTCTTGGTCGCCTTGCCGCTCTTGACCACGTCGGCGAACGTCACCGACTTCTTCGACTTCGGATCCGTGATCTTCGAATCCCTGACGATCAGGCTGCCGGCCGGAGCGCCGCCCAGCATGCCGGAAGCCGCTTCCGTCAACGCGATACGCCCGGCGGCGCCCGCGCGGCTCATCGCATCGAAGTTCATCATGGTGCTCCAGCTGCCGCCGGTCACCTGTGCGCCGAGCACGGGGTCGTTGTACTTCGGATCGTTGGAAGCAAGCTGAACCCGCATGTCCTTCCAGTTGGCGCCGAGTTCTTCGCAGACGATCTGCGCCATGGTGGAGGCGATGTGCTGGCCCATATCGGCTTTGCCGCTGACGACCGTGACGATGCCGTCAGGCGCGATCGAGTACCACACGCTGGGATCGAAGTTGGAGGCCGCGGCGAAAGCCTGATCGGCGCCGAGCAGGCCCGGAACGGCGGAATAGCCGAGCGCGAGACCCGCGGCCGCGGAGCCGACGAGGAAGGAGCGGCGGCTGAGATCGGCCGGCTCACTCTTGGTGATTTTGATGTGCGAATTCATGTGTGCCTCCGATCGGTTGCGGTGTTGGAGGCCGTGCGCATTTCGGTAGCGGCGCGCATGATCGCCTTCTGGATGCGCGAATAGGTCATGCAGCGGCAGAGATTGCCGTCCATGTGCGCAACGACTTCTTCCTTCGTCGGGTTGGAATTCTTGGAGAGCAGCGAAGCCGCCTGCATGATCTGACCGGACTGGCAGTAGCCGCATTGCGGCACCTGCTCGGCGATCCATGCCTTCTGCAAGGGATGATCGCCCTTGGCCGACAGACCTTCGATGGTGGTGATCTTCTTGCCGACGGCATCGCCGACCGCGGTTTGACAGGAGCGCACGGCTTCACCGTTGAGGTGAACGGTGCAAGCTCCGCATAGTCCGGCCCCGCAACCGAATTTCGTGCCGGTCATCTGCAATTGCTCGCGGATGACCCACAGCAGCGGCGTATCGTTGGCCGCCTCGACGGACATATTCCGTCCATTGATGTTGAGATTAGGCATTGTCTCTTTCCCTGCCGGTGTATGAAAACCGCTTACGGCGGAACTCACTTTTTTTCTTGTTGGGATGGCACCCACCGGGCCGGCGCCGAAGCGACAGAATGATAGCGATCCTTTCGCGAGGCAACGAAAATCCACTGCTTGAAGTCTCAAACATTGGTTGTGCGTTGCGGCAGCTATGTTGTCATAATTTTACAGCCCGGAATATCGGGCAATATGGGTCGCTCCCCGTGGGCATCGCCCGCGAGTCACAACCCCGTGCCATGAGCTATTCGTGCCGTGTGCCGTTTTGCGCCTCGGCCCGCTTCGCCCTACATTGCCGCGGCAACACGTCATAAGGACAGGTAAAATCGTGGGACACGACATCAAACTAACCGCGTCGGATCATTTTCAATTCGGCGGCTACCGTGCCGATCCGTCTTCCGCGCCGAAAGCGGCGGTGGTGGTGATTCAGGAGATCTTCGGCGTCAATCACCACATCCGTTCGATATGCGACCGTCTTGCCCGGGACGGCTACGTCGCCGTGGCGCCATCCATCTTCGACCGTATCGAGCCTGATTTCCAGTCCGGCTACTCGCCGGATGAAGTCGCGGTGGCGCGCAAGTTCGTCGCCAACCCCGATTGGGCCGCGATGCTGCGCGACACCCAGGCTGCGATCGATGCGGTCAGGGATGTTGGCCCGGTCGGTATTATCGGCTTCTGCCTGGGCGGTAGCGTGGCCTATGGGGCGGCGACCAAGCTCTCCGGCCTGAAGGCCGCGGTCGGTTACTACGGTGGCGCGATCGTTCGCTTTGCCGACGACAAGCCCAAATTGCCGACCCAGCTGCACTTCGGCGAAAAGGATGCCGGCATTCCCTTGAGCGATGTCGAGATCATCAGGTCCAAGCGCCCGGACGTCGATATCTACGTCTATGACGGTGCGCAGCACGGCTTCAACTGCGACGAGCGCGCCAGCTACGACAAGAAAAGCGCGGACATCGCCTGGCCGCGCAGCCTGGATTTCTTCGCGAAGCATTTGAAGAAGTAACTTTGCACGTCATTCCGGGATGGTCCCAACGGGTCGCGCGAATGCGCGCCCGATGACAGGCTCCGGACCAGACCTCAGATGCGCGATTGCGCATCGGGGAATCTCGAGATCCTCAGATGTGCAACAGCACATCATAGTTCGCTCGTTTTACCCGCGCCACGGGATGACGAAACACTTTGTGTTTCGTCAGAACCAGCGTTCGCCGACGAGGATGGTGTCGCCGGGGCTGATGGGCGTGCCGAGCGGCACGACGGTGCGGCTGGCGTGATGGGTCACCGTCACGCTGTCGCGTTTGGCGCGCGGTGAGAAGCCGCCGGCGATCGCGACCGCGCTCTCGACGCTCATGTTCGGCACGTACGGATATTGGCCGGGTGCGGCGACCTCGCCGAGGATGAAGAACGGCCGGTAGGTTTCGACTTCGACGGCCACCGAGGGTTCG
>NZ_DAHUXJ010000081.1 GCF_027307225.1 Bradyrhizobium sp.
AGCATGGGACATATCGCCATGTCGGGCGAAACGGGTGCGATGGCTGCCCTTGAAAGTCTCGGCATCGAGAGAAAGCTATTCCTGCACATCAACAACTCGAACCCGGCGTGGCTGCATGATTCCGAGGAGCGCCGCACCACCGAGCAAGCAGGATGGCAGATCCCGGCGGACGGAATGGAGATTGTGCTTTGAGTAGTGCCGCCTATTTGAAGTTCCTGCACCACACGCGGCGAGTTCGATCCAGGAACTTCAAATAGAAAAGCGGCACTAGAATCTATAGGTTTGTGAGTAGCCCATGACTTTCCGAAGTTCGTGAAAGTGGGCGCTGCGATAGAGCACGAACTTCGGAAAGTGGGCACTAGAGAATACCTAAAATTCGCGGTGGCCTTGCGGATCGACCAGACGGTTCATCCGCAGCGCTGCCGCCATGCCAAAGCGCACCGTCATCGATTTGCGTGTCGCGCCGGGCAGCCGGTGCTCCGGAGCGGGGCGCTCCAGATGCGCGCCATAGGCATCGGCAATGATCAACCCGGTCTCATCGGGAAAAATCTCGCACGGCAGGTCCTGCGTGAAGGCAAAGAAGAGCCGGTCGCAATGGGCGCGATATTCCGGCCACTTCTGGTCGGCGCGCAAATCCTCGATCGATGATTTGATCTCGACGATCCAGATCCCGCCGCGCTCGTTGAGTGCGACGAGGTCGGCGCGCCGCCCCGATGGCAGCGGCAATTCGGCTACGCAGGCAAAGCCCAGCGAATGCAGTAGCCGCGCGGTGCCGCGTGCGATCAGCAGCGCCGTCTCCGACTGCCGCCGGTCCGGTGCAGGCGTGACAATGGCTTTCGGGGCGGATGATTCCATGACCGCAAGCATAGAACGTGACCCAAAAAAGGGGCAATGCGTTTGATGGCTGGGGCGCGGGCGGAAATTAGGTGAACTGCCGATTCCGTCCGTTATCAGGGCCATGTTCCAATGACAAAGCCGAGGGCGTCTCAAGACTCGCTCAACTTTTCCTTGGCGGAAAGTGAAAAATCGGCATTGTGAGGCCCATGGCAGAGCAAACCGAAAGCAAGGCGAAGGCCGGGGCGATGATCATCCCGGTAACGCCGTTTGAACAGAACTGCACCTTGATCTGGTGCACGGCGACCTGGAAAGCCGTCGTCATCGATCCCGGCGGCGAGGTTCCCAAAATCCAGGCCGCGATCAGCCAAGCCGATGTCACTGTCGAGAAGATCTGGCTCACGCACGGCCATATCGATCACGTCGGCGGCGCGGCCGATTTGCGCGATGCGCTGAAGGTCGAAATTCTGGGGCCGCACATCGCCGACAAATTCCTGCTCGACCATGTGGTGGAGAGCGGCGCGCGCTTCGGCATCACGGACGTGCGCAACTTTGCGCCGGATCGCTGGCTCGAGGAAGGCAATCAGGTTTCGATCGGCGAATTGACGTTCGATATCCTGCACTGCCCCGGCCATTCGCCGGGCAGCGTGGTGTTTTTCAACAAGGACATGCGCTTTGCCCATGTCGGCGATGTTCTGTTCAACGGCTCGGTTGGACGCACCGATCTGCCCGGCGGCGATCACGCCATGCTGATCGGTTCGATCAAGGAAAAGCTGTTGCCGCTCGGCGACGATGTCAGCTTTATCTGCGGGCACGGTGCCGGCTCACGGATCGGGCATGAGCGGATGACCAATCCGTTCCTCACCGGCGCGATGTGATCGCTTCATCGCGCGTCGGCAGCATCAGGAGCCGAGCGCTCTCTATTTCATGAGGCCCGCGGCGGTCAGCGCGCGGGTAATGACGGCGCCGACGTCGAGAACGCGGCGCCGCTTTGTTTTGGCTTTTGTCTTGGCTTTTGGCTTTGCCGGCGGCTTCGCAGGCCGCGCCGCCGTCATCAGCGGCTGCAGGATTTTGCCGAGGTCGGGCGCACGCGTCGAAATCGGCGAGGCCAGCGGGATCAGCTTTGCGCTCGGGGATTCGACGGTCGCGCCCGGCGAAGACTTAGCGATCTTCGGAATACCGCCGGTCAGTCCGAAGAAATTCGCGATGTGGTGGGAGGAAGAGATGCCGGCCTCGATCAGAAACAGCCCTTCCTTGCCGTATCGCTGGTCGTTCTCGGCCTTTCCGAGCGGCGTGCCGTGGGCCATCGCGGTGATGGTGTAGGATTCGACGACGGTTTCTCCGTCGGCATTCCACCAGATCTGGTGCGGGTAGCCGTCGACCATGCCTTCCGACATGGGATGGGACGGCAGCCGGTGCACGTCCAGCCACTGCTTGATGATTTCATCGGCGTTGGCGGGATTGACGGTGCGATCGGCGCTGCCGTGCCAGACCGAGACCCGCGGCCACGGCGCGCGATGCTTGGAGGCGTTGCGCACGAGATCGCCGAGCTCGCCGGCCGAACGCGGCGGCGAGCGCAACATGCCGTTCATGGCTTCGCGCACATTGCTCGCGACGCCATACGGCAATCCGGCGATGACGGCGCCGGCCGCAAAGACTTCCGGATAGGTCGCCAGCATCACCGAGGTCATGGCGCCTCCGGCGGAGAGGCCAGTGATGAAAATCCTGTTTTTGTCGATTCGGTGTTGGCTCGCCATTCGCGCGATCATCTGCCGGATCGAGCAGGCTTCGCCCTCGCCGCGTGTGGTGTCGTCCGGATTGAACCAGCTGTAACAGCCATGCGTGTTGTTGCTGGCCTGCTGCTCGGGCAACAGCAACGCGAAGCCGTAATGTTTGGCGAGTGTCGACCAGCCAGCGCCGAGGTCGTAACCTGCCGCCGTCTGTCCGCAGCCGTGCAGAACGACGACCAGGGCCGGCGACGGCGGCAAGTTCGCCGGCACATAGGAGAACATCCGCAAGTCGCCGGGATTGGTGCCGAATTGGCGCGTCTCCAGCAACGGACTGCTGCGCAGCGCGGTCAGGCCCATCGCGTCCCACGCGTTGAATCCGGGCAGCCGTGGCAGGTGGCGCAGGAATTCGATATTTCTGGCAAGCGACATGGCTGCTCCTTGGCCCGAATATCGGGACAGACCTCAAATCAGATAATTGGTGCACTGCAAAATAAAAAGCCCGTGTGCTGCCGGTCCTCAGAAATATTTGTTCGTTTTCGTGCGCGAAAAGCGCATGACGTATGCGTGACAAAAATGCAGCGCGTGCGAAGTTCCTGCATTCATCGAATGCCGCTAGTGCTCCGATTCCGAAGTTCGTATCATATTGCGGCTCCACGTTTACGAACTTCGGAATCAAAGGAGCACTAGCCAATTATATGATTCTAGTGCGGTTTAGAATTTGAAGTTCCTATGACGAGGTTTCCGCGAAATT
>NZ_DAHUXJ010000083.1 GCF_027307225.1 Bradyrhizobium sp.
GCGCGCCTCCTCATCATGAGGGTCTGCGGGGTGCGTTCACGGCGACGAGGGACTTTGAATCACGCTACCTGGCTGCGGCTCTCGGCGGCGTATTCCGGATCGACTTCGCAGATGACGCGGTTGCGGCCGTTGCGCTTGGCGGCGTAGAGGCAGGCGTCGGCGCGCTCGATCAGCGAGTCGGTATCATCACCCGGCTTCAGCATGGAAACGCCGACCGAGATGGTGACGCGGCCGAGGATTTCGCCGGTGGATTTCTTCTTCAATTCCTTCGCCATGACGGCGCGGCGGATGTGATCGGCGACCGTCAACGCCTGGCGCAGCGCGGTGTTGGGCAGCACCACCGCGAATTCCTCGCCGCCGTAACGGGCGGTGATGTCCTGGCCCTTGATGGTCTGCTTCAGCGACATGCCGACCAACCGCAGCACCTGATCGCCGGTGAGATGACCATAGGAGTCGTTGAAGGATTTGAAGTAATCGATGTCGAACATCAGCAGTGACAGCGGCTCGCCGGTGTCGAAGGCCGTCGCAACCGCCGTCTCAAGCGAGCGATCGAAGTATTTGCGGTTGCCGAGACCGGTTAGCGGGTCAGTGAGGCTCTCCGCCCGGATCGCCTCCAGGCTGTGCTGCAGATTTGTGATTTCCGTTTTCGATAACGCCAGCCGATCTTCCAGCGCCTTGGTGGTATCGCGCATCTCATGCGTCGTTTTGACGAGCGTGTCGACGATCTTCATGATCTGCTCGCGGCCCACGGCCTTTGCGAGCCGTTCGGTCGCGCCGGAGAGGCTCGCATTGTAGGAGGCCGACATGCCGAGCGCGTCGCCGATCAGCTTCATCACGTCATCGATTTCGCCGATGACGCGGGCGCCGACCTTGTCGATGCGGTCGGTCGTCTTGAGATGCGAGAGGTAGGTTTCGTAGATCTGCTCGAGGTCGGCTTCCGTCAGCTTGCCGTTGCGCGCGAGGGTCTCGTTGATGACCTGGTTGAGCTGCGAATTGTAGCCGGTCGCGTAGACGTACCAGATTTCGTAATTGCGCGGGATTGCGGTTTGCCGCAACGAGCGAATCTGGCCTAGCGCCAATTCGGCAAAGGCCATTGTGCGTTCGTATTCGTCCAGCAACGAACTCGCCCCCAGCGAACGTCGGCGCGGCCCGATTCTCGCGCCAAATTTCATAAACTATGAGCGCAAGCTACCGTAGGTTGACTAACGAGCCGTAAACGAGGGGATCTCTACCCCCATACTCACAATCGGCCCGCGATCACACGCGGGCGCGCACCGGACGCAGCAAAAACGCTGGAAGATGAGAGTGATCCGCGGGTTCCGACTGGCTATGCGAACTTCTGGGTCCGGCCGGGCGACCGATGGACGGAGGACGCTGCGCCGGGGGAGAAGTGCCGGGCGTCGGCGCCGTTGTAGCGACCGTAGGTTGTATCGCGGGGGTGGGGTTGCGTCCACCACCATGACCAGCGTCACGATCGCGGCGCCGTTTGCGCCCGCCACGGGAGCCTTCGCGCCCGCCTTCCCGTGGGCGCTCCCGATGCTCGCGAGGGCCGGCCTGCTCAGCCGGCCGAGACGTCCAGTCGCCTTCGGCGACCGGAATGCTCTTTCCGATCAGCTTTTCAATGGCCGCCAGCGACTTGTGATCCAGCGATGTGACGATGGAAACCGCAGTTCCCGTGCGTCCGGCCCGGCCGGTGCGGCCGATCCGGTGCACGTAATCGTCAGCGTGGTGGGGAACGTCGAAATTGAAGACATGGCTGACGGCGGGAATGTCGAGGCCGCGGGCGGCGACGTCGGAAGCGACCAGCAGCGGAATTTCGCCCTTGCGGAACTGGTCGAGCGCCGCCGTGCGAGCGGATTGGTCCATATCGCCGTGCAGGGCGCCGACGCTGAAGCCGTGCTTTTGCAGCGATTTGTGGACAACGGCGACTTCGCGTTTGCGGTTGCAGAAGATGATCGCGTTGTTGAGGTCGTTGGCCTCGCGCAGCAGGCGGCGGAGGATTTCGCGCTTGTCATGCGCTTCGCGTCCCGAGGGGACCTGCAATTGGGTGATGGTGGCCACCGTCGTCGCGGGTCTCGAAACTTCCACCTTCTCCGGGTTGTGCAGGAAGGTCTCGGTGATGCGCCGGATCTCCGGCGGCATGGTAGCGGTGAAGAACAGGGTCTGGCGGGTGAAGGGGACAAGCTTGCAGATGCGTTCGATGTCGGGAATGAAACCCATATCGAGCATCCGGTCCGCTTCATCGATCACCAGCAGTTCGACGCCGGTGAGCAATAGTCCGCCGCGTTCGGTGTGGTCGAGTAGCCGGCCCGGAGTTGCGATCAGAACGTCGACGCCGCGTGTGAGCTTGGTATCCTGGTCCCCGAAGGAAACGCCGCCGATCAACAGCGCCACGTTGAGCTTCTGGCCGACGCCGTAGCGGTCGAAGCTTTCCTTGACCTGGGCGGCGAGTTCGCGCGTCGGTTCCAGGATCAGCGTGCGGGGCATCCTGGCGCGGGCGCGGCCCTTTTCCAGGATCGTAAGCATTGGGAGAACGAAGGCGGCGGTTTTGCCGGTGCCGGTCTGGGCAATGCCAAGAACATCGCGACGGGCCAGAACGTGGGGAATCGCCTGTTCCTGAATGGGGGTGGGGTTGGTGTAACCGGTGGCCGCAACAGCGGCGAGCACCTTTTCGGACAAGCCGAGATTGGAAAAAGACATTTAGCCTCTGGAAGATACCGCCGTCTGGAATCTTGAAAAAAGGGCTATCGCGCTTAACCCCGGAACGGCACGCAAATTTGCACGGGATTTTTCGGGTACGCGGAGAGGCGGGGCATCACGTTTCGATACCGGGCCGCGTCTAACCGGAACATAGGCGCGCATCCGCCAAAGTCAATGGAAACGAGGTTACAAGCGTTGAAAAAGCTTAATCTTTTGACACAACGGGCAGCAATGGGGCGAGCGCCATGGCGAATCGCGGAGGGGATCGGCATGAGAGGCGGGCCGGCGTAAAGGTTCTCGGTAGCGCTGTTCGGTCTTGTCGGAGCGCTTCTGGCGCGCTTGCCACACCGGCCGAAGCCTCGACCGAAGGCCAGGAAGAGCTAGAGCTCCGATTCCGAATTTCGCAAGCTATTGCGGTGACCTCTGATGCGAAGTTCGGAAACAAAGGAGCTCTAGCAAATGATATTTTCTAGTGCGGCTTTGAATTTGAAGTTCCTATAACGAACTCACGGCGAAACTGATAGAACTTCAAATTCGCCGCACTAGAGCTCCGATTCCGAAGTTCGCAAGCTATTGCGGCCCCTCCGACGCGAACTTCGGAATCAAAGGAGCTCTAGCAAATATAGGTTTCTAGTGCGGCTTAGAATTTGAAGTTCCTATAACGAACCCACGGCGAAACTGATAGGAACTTCAAATTCGCCGCACTAGTGCTCGGTGCGTCAGTCCTTGCCGACCGGATCATCGAGCGTTCGCAGAACAGGAAAAGTGCGAAGGTGTCCGTGTCGGAAGTCAGAAGCTTCCGCCGTTGGCAATCTGGCGGCAGGTCGCGATATAACGGCCTCCCACAACGCGGCGGGAGTAGCCGATGCCCCGAACCATCGAAACCCATTGTTGTATCGTTGGCGGTGGCCCGGCCGGCATGATGCTTGGTTATTTGTTAGGCCGCGCCGGCATCGAGGCGGTGGTGCTGGAAAAGCACGCCGATTTCTTCCGGGATTTCCGCGGCGATACCGTGCATCCCTCGACGTTGCAGGTGATGGACGAACTTGGCTTGATCGACGCCTTCCTGAAGGTGCCGCATCAGCAACTGCAGAAGATGGAAGGCCAGTTCGGCGGCGAGTCCGTCCGTATCGCCGACCTTAGCCGCCTGCGCGTCAAATACCCGTTCATCGCGATGATGCCACAATGGGATTTCCTCAATTTCCTGCGCGAGAACGGCAAGCGCTTTCCATCACTTCAGGTGATGATGAAGACCAATGCCACCGGCCTCATCTGGTCGGGCGACCGGGTCGTCGGGGTCAACGCCGAAACGGTCGATGGCCCGGTTGAAATCCATGCGAGCCTGACCATCGCCTGCGACGGACGGCACTCGACTGTGCGCGAGAGCGCGAAACTCGACGTGGATGAAATCGGCGCGCCGATGGATGTGCTGTGGTTTCGCTCCGGAAGGCGCGCCAACGAAACCGAGAACCTGTTTGCGCGGCTCGAAACCGGCAAGATGCTCGTCACTTTCGACCGGGGCGATTACTGGCAATGCGCCTATGTCATCGCCAAGAACGGGTTCGACGCCGTGAAGGCGAGGGGGCTCGACGCTTTTCGCAACGACGTCGTCAGCATGGCGCCGATCCTGGCTGCCGGCATGGCGGATGTGAAGACGTGGGATGACGTCAAGCTGCTCACGGTTGCCATCAACCGGTTGAAGCGATGGACGCAGCCGGGACTGCTGTGCATCGGAGACGCCGCGCATGCGATGTCGCCGGTGGGCGGCGTCGGCGTCAATCTCGCCATCCAGGATGCGGTCGCGACCGCCAACCTTCTCGCGGCGAAATTGATCACATTGAAAGCGGACCGAGGCTGTCCGTCAGAGGAAGAACTGCAAGCTGTGCAGCAACGGCGCACTTTCCCGGTGCGGATGACGCAAGCGATGCAGGTGGTCGTTCAGAACAAGCTCATCAGTCAGGTGGTCAGGCCCGGTGAAAAGCCGCTTCGGGTGCCGATGTTCCTGCGCATCGTCTCTTCCGTACCCTGGCTCCAGGCGCTCGCCGGCCGCCTCGTTGCCATCGGCGTACGCCCCGAACATGTGCATTCGCCTCGCGAATAGTTGGTAGCCCGCATGAGCGTGAGCGACATGCGGGACAATTGAGTGCGACCCCGGATATCGCTTTGCTCATCCGGGCTACGCGATCGCTAGCGCTTGCTCTGCCAGATCAGCACAAGACCGAGGCCGGCCAGCGCAGCGCCGTAGCCAGCCCACTGGATCTGCCGGATCATGAAGCTCGATGCAGGCCAAGTGATCGTGCCGGTGCCCTGGCCGATCCACAAAAGGCCGATACCGAGCGCAATCAGGCCGAGCACGAGCAGCAAATTACGCATAATGACCTCAACGACGGATCCATCCTCGAGGGGGTATTTACCGGCGATGAGAAGGCTTCGTCACGAGGGACTTTTGAATGAGACACAAAAAAGCCCCGGCCAAGCCGAGGCTTTCGAGTCCGATTTTAGCTCAGATCAGTACTGATCTCAGTAGTTGGCGACCAACGGGCCACCCCAGTTGAATCGGTAGACCAGCGAGGTCGAGATCGTCTGCACCAGCGGCTTGAAGGTAATGTTGGTGTTGGTCGGCAAACCGGCCGTGTTGATCTCATTGATGTTGTTGCGGTCATAATAAGCGGCGCGATACTCGGTCTTCATGAACCAACCCGGCGCCGTAATGCCGAAGATATTCAGGTTGTTTTCGACGCCGCCGCCGACGAACCAGCCGCCGCGGTCGAAGCCGTTCGTCGAGCCCAACAGCGTGCCGTTGATAGTGCTGGTCAACGTAGTCCCGCTCCAGTGCGCGTCGCTGTAACCGGCGTTCACGTAGGACAAGACATTCGGAGCAACCAGCCAACCGAGGCGCGCGCCGACAGCCCAGCTGTCGTTGTTCTTGATGTTACCCGCAGCGAACGGGCCCTGGTCCTGGATCGTGCCCTTGAGGCTTCCGAACTGTCCGTCAGCGAAGAGGCCGACAACCCAGCTATGGTTGAACTGCCAGTCGTAACCGGCGCCAACCGTGCCGAACCAGCCGTCGCCGCCCTGCCTCTGGCTGCTGAGAATCTGCGCGCCAGTCGCCGCGTTTTGGGTCGTGGTATCCGCATCCCAGACGCCGCCGCCGGCGCCACCGAAGATGTAGAAGCCGGTCCAGTTGTAAACCGGCTCAGGCATGACGGGCGCCTTGGTGTAGCTGCGGGCGGGAAGATCGGCCGCGAGAGCCGAACCCGTGAACGCCGCGACCGCGGTCAATGCCAACACCAGCTTCTTCATTTGCAACCCCTTGAGCGATTCAGCGCCGGCCGCCCGACGCAATCTCGATTCTGACCTCATTTATAATTGTTTCTGGCCAAAAAGCTGTGACCGCTTAGGCACACTTGGCCGTAAAACCGCGGGTGCGGCCGGGCCCTTGTGGACAAAAACCCTTTAAAATCAATGAGCGATCGAGTCTTATCCGCCTGCTTCGCGGCTGCGGTAGGATGCTGCTGCTCCGGCACGTTGTGAACCTAAACGTCGAGCAAATCTTCGCTGGCAAATTCGGCCTTGTCCGTAATGAAGGCAAAGCGCGCCTCGGCCTTGGTGCCCATCAGCCGCTCGACCGAATCAGCGGTGCCGTCGCGGTCGTCGGCAAGCAGCACCACTTTCAGGAGCGTGCGCTTGGTCGGGTCCATCGTGGTTTCCTTCAGCTGCGCCGGCATCATCTCGCCCAGCCCTTTGAAGCGGCTGACATCGACCTTGGCGTTGGCATTGAACTCGCTCTTGAGCAACGCGTCCCTGTGCCCGTCGTCGCGGGCATAGAATGTCTTGCTGCCATGGCTGAGGCGATAGAGCGGAGGGACCGCGAGAAACAGATGGCCCTCATCGATCAGCCGCGGCATCTGCCGGTAGAAGAACGTGATCAGCAGCGAAGCGATGTGGGCGCCGTCGACGTCGGCGTCGGTCATGATGATGATGCGTGAATAGCGCAGATCCTCTTCGCGATAGTGCGCGCCGGTGCCGCAACCGATCGCCTGGATCAGGTCGCCGAGCTGCGCGTTGGCGACGAGCTTGTCCTTGGTGGCGGAAGCGACGTTGAGGATCTTGCCGCGAAGGGGAAGGATCGCCTGGGTCTTGCGGTCGCGCGCCTGCTTGGCGCTGCCGCCGGCCGAGTCGCCCTCGACGATGAAGAGTTCGGAGCCTTCCGACGCCGTGTCGGTACAGTCGGCAAGCTTGCCCGGTAGACGCAGCTTCTTCACCGCTGTCTTGCGTGAAATCTCTTTCTCGGCGCGGCGCCGCAGACGATCCTCGGCGCGCTCAACGACAAAATCCAGGAGCTTGTTGGCCTGCAACGGATTGCCCGAGAGCCAGTGGTCGAACGGGTCCTTGATGGCCTGCTCGACGATACGCTGCGCTTCCGCAGTGGCAAGCCGGTCCTTGGTCTGGCCCTGAAATTCCGGCTCGCGAACGAACACGGAGAGCATCACGGCCGCGCCCACCATCACGTCTTCCGAGGTGATGGAGGCGGCGCGCTTGCCCTGGCCGACGCGCTCGGCGTGATCCTTCAAGCCCCGCAATAACGCGCTGCGCATGCCGGATTCATGCGTACCGCCGTCCTGGGTCGGAATGGTGTTGCAGTAGGACGACAAAAAGCCGTCGGCATCCGCCGTCCAGGCCACCGCCCATTCGCAGGCGCCATGCGCGCCGGTGCGTCCCGATTTGCCGGAGAAAATATCCGGATGCACCAGCGTGTCGGCGTGGATTGCCGCAGCCAGATAATCCTTGAGGCCGCCGGGAAAGTGGAAGCTGTCCGCCGCCGGAACGTCCTCGATGCCTTTCAGCAGGGATGGATCGCAGTTCCAGCGAATTTCCACGCCGCCGAACAGATAGGCCTTGGAGCGCGCCATCTTGAACAAACGTTGCGGCTTGAAGGTCGCCTTGGCGCCGAAGATTTCAGGGTCAGGTTTGAAACGGATTCTGGTGCCGCGGCGGTTGTGGACCTTGCCGAGATCTTCGATCTTGCCCTTCGGGTGGCCGCGCTCGAACGCGAGGCGATAAAGCTTCTGCTCGCGCGCGACTTCGACCTCCAGCCGCGACGACAGCGCGTTGACCACGGATACGCCGACACCGTGCAGGCCGCCCGAGGTCTCGTAGACCTTGGAGTCGAACTTGCCGCCGGCATGCAGCGTGCACATGATGACTTCGAGCGCGGACTTTTTCGGAAATTTCGGATGCGGATCGACGGGAATGCCGCGGCCATTGTCGGTGACCGTCAAGAATCCATCGGCGCCGAGTTCGACCTCGATGAAGGTCGCATGTCCAGCAAGCGCTTCGTCCATCGAGTTGTCGATCACTTCGGCGAACAGATGATGCAGCGCCTTTTCGTCGGTGCCGCCGATATACATGCCCGGCCGCCGACGCACCGGTTCGAGTCCCTCAAGGACTTCGATGTCGCGTGCGGTATAGCCGGCCTCGGCAGTGCTCGGACGCGACGCGGCCTTTGCTGTCCCGCCGGCCTTTGGCGCGGTGGCCCCAAAGAGGTCGTCCGGCGATTTCGTTTTAGCGTTTGATTTTAGTGGCTTAGACATAGTTCTTTAGGTGATGCGGAGGATTATATGGCGAATCGGCCTCGACCGACTATGCCACGGATGAGCTTTAAAAGTGACCGTCCTAAGAGGCCCTCAGGCGCGCGAGGTGCGGAACACGATCAGCGCAAACAGGGCGATGGCGAGCAGCACGATCAGCGAGCCGATGATCGGCAGGGCGATGAAGGCTTCCCCCTTGGCAAGGACGAGCGCGATACCAAGCGGGAACAAGATGGAGCCTGTGATATGCAGCCAACCCTGCCATTTCGCCAGTGCGCTGCCGCCGGCGGTTGGAAAGTGCTTGTAGTACAGGCCGAACACAAACAGCAGGACGCCGCCGACGAGGTTCAAATGCGCGTGTGCCGGCGCCATGGCAAAGCTCTGCCGGATGCCCATCTCGATTCCCCAAATCATGCCGATCACCAGGATCATGGTCGCAGTGCGCATCATCAATGACCCAATCATATGTTTTGTCCCCATCTCCATTGCGCGATTGAAGCGTCGGCTGATTCTGTGTTGGGCGCCATTGTGACTTGATGTTAGTGATCCGACCAGCTTAAACGAACGCGATAAATTGCCGGGAAAGGCTTTTTGGAATGGAAGATTATACGCGCGCGCTAGCCGATTTCGTGCGCGACCATCAAGTCTGGGCCGCGCCGATCGTGCTGTTGCTCGCGTTCGGGGAATCGCTTGCGTTCATTTCGCTGCTGATTCCGGCGTGGGGTGCGCTGGTGGCGATCGGCGCCCTGATCGGCGTCAGCGGCATGAGCTTCTGGCCACTATGGATTGCGGGCGGCATCGGCGCGGCGCTCGGTGACTGGCTCTCCTATTGGTTCGGATTCAAGTACAAAGAGCAGGTCGCACAGATGTGGCCGTTATCACGCTATCCGGAGATCCTGCCGCGTGGCGAGGCGTTCGTGAGAAGCTGGGGCGTGCCGAGCATTTTCATCGGCCGTTTTTTTGGACCGCTGCGCGCCTCGGTGCCACTCGCTGCCGGCATTTTCGAAATGCCGTATTGGCCATTCCAGATCGCGAATTTCGTGTCGGCCTTGATCTGGTCGGCGGCGCTGCTTTTGTTCGGTGACGTGATCGCCGAGATTGCCGCGTGGATCTGGCGGACGGTCTGACCGGGCGCGCGGGTTAAGGCCCATGCAGCAAAAGACGGCCAAAAACCTTGACGGCGGACGGCTGCGGCCTTATAGGCGCGCACCATGATCAACGCTTCGATCCCTTTGTTCGCCTATCGCCGCCGCCGCACCACCGCGGTCAGGGCGATCGTTCGCGTTTAGATCATCGCCTTTGCCGCCGGGTTCGATCCGCGGCATTCTCTCCTGTCAGCGCATCTGATCCGGCGGCCTCTGGTTCAGCCTCGCAGGAGTTTGAGATGTATACGCCTCCCTTGTTCAAACAGGACCTAACCGCGAGCCTTGAGTTTGCGGAAGCGCGCGGCTTTGGCATGGTCTGCGCATGGAATGGAGCGCGGCCGATTGCCTCGTCGCTGCCGTTCTACTTGAACCATACCGAGGGCGGCGCGCTGCAAGCCCTGTTTCACGTCGCGCGCGGCAATCCGCTGGCGAAGTTTGCCGATGGCGCCACACCATGGCTACTCGCAGCCAACGGTCCCGATGCCTATGTATCGGCTGACTGGTACGTCTCATCCGATCAGGTGCCGACCTGGCTCTATCAGTCCGTCCACCTGACCGGGCCCGTGCGGCTGCTCTCGGACGAGGAGTTGGCCGTGCAAATCGATGTGCTGAGCGCAAAGTTCGAGAACTGGCTGTCGCCGAAGAAGCCGTGGACCCCGGCAAAGATGACGCCAGCGAAGCTAGAGGCGATGAAGAAAGCGATTATCGGGCTTGTCATGACGGTGGAGGAAGTCGAGGGTAGCTTTAAGCTGAACCAGCATAAGTCCGAAAGCGACTATGCGGCGGTCGCCGGCGCATTGCAGCGCCGACCCGACACGGGCTCGCAACAAATTGCTGATCTGATGCGGAAAGCGCGGCCGCAGGCCTTCGCGGGCGAACCGAAGCTCGAAAGGAACGTGCCATGAGCCTTTCCGAAACCAGCCGGCCCAAAACTTCCGCTGCCAAAACTTCAGAGGTCAAGACGAGGCCGACGGTGTTCGTCGATGGCGCGTCGGGGACGACGGGACTTGGCATCAACCAACGGCTTCGGTCGCAGAGCGACGTCGTGGTCAAGGCGATCGCGGAAGACAAGCGCAAGGACGCTGCCGCCAAGCGGGCGCTGATGGAGGAGGTCGATCTCGTCGTCCTCTGTTTGCCTGATGCCGCCGCGCGCGAAACCGTGGCGCTGGTCGAGAGCATGGGCGCGGCCGGACCGAAGATCCTGGACGCTTCGACCGCGTTTCGGGTGGCGCCCGACTGGGCTTACGGTTTTCCCGAACTCGCCCCCGATCAAGCCGACAAGATCATGAAATCACGGAAGGTCGCCAATCCCGGCTGCTATCCGACCGGCGCGGTTGCTCTGATCAGGCCGCTGGTCGATGCCGGCATTCTGCCGGTTGATTATCCCGTCACCGTAAATGCCGTCAGCGGCTATTCCGGCGGCGGCAAATCGATGATCGAGAATTTCGAGAGCGGCCACGCGCCGTCCTTCGAGCTTTATGGTCTTGGCTTCGAGCACAAGCATCTGGCGGAGATGCAGGTCTATTCGAACTTGACGCATCGGCCGATCTTCGTGCCGTCGGTCGGCAATTTCCGGCACGGCATGCTGGTCTCGGTGCCGCTGCAACTCGATACGCTCAAGGGCGAACCGAGCGGCGCCGATCTGCATGCAGCGCTCGCCAGGCGTTATGCCGGCAGCCGTTATGTTTCGGTGATGCCATCAGACAATCCGGCGGCCAGGAGCGGCCGGCTCGAACCCGAAGCGCTCAACGACACCAATAGGCTCGAGCTCTATGTCTTCGCCAGCGACAAGTACCGCCAAGCGGTCCTGGTCGCGCGGCTCGACAACCTCGGCAAGGGAGCGTCGGGAGCGGCCGTGCAAAACATGCGGCTCATGCTCGGTCTTCCCGAGGCTTAAGGGAAGGCTGCTAGTGTGGCGACACTGCGACAAGATACGAATGTCAGAACCAGGACACTAACGGTGGACGAGCAGACGCTGCAATTTTATCGCCACAACGCCGAATCTTACGCGGCGTGGGCGAAGGAACCTTCGACGCGGCTGATCGGCTTTCTCGGATTGCTGCCGGAGGGCGGCTCGGTTCTGGAACTCGGCTGCGGCGCCGGCAATCACGCTGCGGAAATGCTGGCGCGCGGATTTGCGCTGCGCGCGACCGACGGCTCGCCGGAGATGGCCGCGCTCGCCTCTCACCGGCTCAATCACCCCGTCGAGACGATGCGGTTTGATGAACTCGACGAATCGCAGGCGTTCGACGGCGTCTGGGCCAGCGCCTGCCTATTGCACGTGCCGAGGGACGAGCTTGGTGGAATCCTCGCGCGCATTCATCGTGCGCTGAAAACCGGCGGCGTGTTCTATGCCAGTTTCAAGTCCGGCGATGGCGACGGCCGGGACTCGCTCGGCCGCTACTACAACTATGTCTCAACCGACTGGCTTCGCATGGCCTATGCGTCGGCCGGGCCGTGGCAATGCCTCAGTTCCGATACCAGCGAGATCAAGAGCTTTGACGCGGCGCCGGCCACGATGCTGCATCTTGTCATGCGCAAGGGGTGAGGTGAGGGCGGCGACGTGTTGAACATCGCCGCCGCGGACGGCTTCAAGCAAGTTTGAAGATCGCGAGCGCCAGCACCACCTGAGCGGCGAAGCCGACCACGAACGCCAGCGTCCGGAACACGGGCAGGCCCATCGTATAAACGATGAGATGCGCGACGCGGGACCAGAAATAGACCGCACAGGCATAGGCGGTCGCTTTTGTCGAATAATCGAGTTCGGCGAGGATCAGAACCAGCGGGGCGAAGACGACGAGGTTTTCAACCGCATTGTCGTGCGCGAACATCAACCGCGTCGCCCATTCCGAATGCGGCTTGTCGCCGCGCGATGGATTGGCCATGGAGCCCGTCAGGCCCCGAACCGAGATGCGATTGAGAATGTAGGGGACCCACAACAGGCCCGTCAGGATCACGGTCAAGGTTAGCCAGAACAGTTCGGGCGTCATCAATCCAGGCGTCATCGTTTCCCCCTGTTGCGTACAAATCGATCCCCGCGGGACGCGGTCTGTTTATACACCAATGTCCCGGTTCTGGCATTCGTTTCATGTCGCGGCGGGTTCGTTTACGAATGTCAAATCCACCACACTGAACGATGTCGATTGCGCTACGCGCGGACCCGGACGTAGCTGCCGGGCGCGTCCTCGATCGGCGGCAGCGCGGCGGCGCCGACGTCGCGCGCGGCCACTTGCTCGGGATCGATCGTCTCCAACCATTGCCGCCAGTCGGGCCACCATGAGCCCTTGTGTTCCTCGGCGTTCTTGATCCAGTCGGCGAGCGTGGTGTCCTTGATGTTGTCGTTGGTCCAGTACTGGTATTTTCCGGCCGCGGGCGGGTTGACGACGCCGGCGATGTGCCCCGACCCCGACAGCACATACTTCACCGGGCCGCCGAAAAACTGCGAGCCGTAGAGCACCGAATCCGCCGGCGCGATATGGTCCTCACGCGTGGCAAGGTTGTAGATCGGCACCTTGACCTTCGAAAGATCGAGCCTGGTGTTGTCGAGCACCATGTTGCCTGTGGACAGGCGGTTCTCCAGATAGCAGTTGCGCAGGTAATAGGAATGATTGGCCGCCGGCATCCGCGTCGCGTCCGAATTCCAGTGCAGCAGATCGAACGAAGACGGCTGCTTTCCCTTCAGATAGTTGCTGACGACGTAGGACCAGATCAGGTCGTTTGATCGCAACATGTTGAATGCCATGGCCATCTTGGCGCCTTCCAGCACGCCGGAGGCGCGCATGTCGCGTTCGATCGCCGAAATCTGGTCTTCGTCGACGAAGACCAGCAGGTCGCCGGCATGGGTGAAGTCCACCTGCGCGGCCAGCAACGTCGCCGAGCTGACGCGGACGCGACGCTTTTCGGCGAGCCATGCCAGCGTGGTCGCCAGCAGCGTTCCGCCGACGCAGTAGCCCATGGTGTGGACCTTCATCTCCCCGGTGGCGCGTTCGATTGCGTCCATCGCCGCGAGCGGGCCTTCCTTCATGTAATCTTCCCAGGTCTTGGCTCCGAGACTCTTGTCCGGGTTGACCCAGGAAATCACGAACACGGTGATGCCCTGATCGACGCACCATTTGATGAAGGATTTTTCCGGCTTGAGATCGAGAATGTAGAACTTGTTGATCCAGGGCGGCACGATCAGAAGCGGCGTGCGCAACACGTTTTCGGTGGTCGGCGTATACTGGATCAGTTGCATCAGTGTGTTCTGGAAGACCACCTTGCCTGGCGTGGTCGCCATGTTGACGCCGACTTCCAGGTTGGACGGGTCGGACTGGCGGATCCGCAGCGTGCCGTGCCCGGCCTCGATATCCTCGGCCAGCATCTTCATGCCGCGCATCAGGTTGCCGCCGTTCGAGGTCATCGTTTCGCGCAGCACCTCGGGATTGGTGAGAACGAAGTTGGACGGGGCGAATGCATTGGTGAGCTGCTGGACATAGAAGGCCGCCTTCTTGCGGGTGTGGGGATCGAGCCCCTCGGCGTCGCGAACCAGGTCATTGGCCCACTGCGTCGTCAGCAGATAGAGTTGCAGGACAAAGTCGAAGAACTGGTTCGACTTCCATTCGGGATCGGCAAACCGCTTGTCGCGCGGCGAGGGCGCGGCAACGGGCGCAACCGTTTCGCCGGCAAGCCGCCGTACCGAGTTGCCCCACAGGTCGAGATAGGCTTTGCCGATCCTGGATTGAATTGCGTTGGCGCGATCGGGATCGGACAGCCAATACTCGGCGACCGCTCCGAACGTCTTGACGAGTTCGGTGAGCTCGTTCGGCGGCTTGTCTGGTACGTCGCCGCCTGCCGCCGGCTTGAGATAGGATGCAAGCGCCTGGCCGCCGCTTTCCATCGCCTTGGCGATGTTCATCGCGAAAGCTTCGGCGTTGAACTTGTTTTCACTCTGCACTTCAGTGGTGACATTGGTCATGGGGCAAGACTACAGCTTCGTTTCAACTTCGTCACCGAAGAGATCGGTGTTGAAAAATAGGCAATCTGCTCGCAAAAAGTTGCTGTTGCACTGCGATATTTATGATGGCTTTGTCTTATTGAAGCCCGAGAGGTCCGCTTTCTTGTTCGGGGTTTAATGATTTCGGGTGAAAAGGATCGGGGGCCGGGGCCTCGTTTGTTAAAGTTGTGTTGTGGCGTTCGCCGCGCGGATGGGTTCAAGGACTGGGTATGTCGGGGGTACAGCGAAACGGAGCTTTGGCCGGGGCAGCATTGCTGCTCGTGATGCTGGATTTGGGCGGCTGTTCGACATCGATCAGCGAGATGCCGATTGGCAGTGTCTCGTCCGATCCGCGGGCCACTGAAACCGGTGCATATCTGCCGGTAAACGCGCTGCCGCCGGAGCGCGATGAGGCCGCCATGGACCCGGCCGAACGCGCCAAGGTTCAAAAGGAACTGGTCGCCGCGCGGGACCATCAGGCCACCGCGGCAGCCGCCAAGGGCCAGGGGCAGGCCAACGACCAGAACCAGGCCCAGAACCCGGCTCAAGCCGCGAAATAATCTCGTTGCTGGCGCACCACACCTTCCGTGCTAGAATTGGTCCGCTGAACCGCGCCAGTCAGCATGAAATTCTTTAATCGCTTCAGTCTGAAATCTCACTAAGATATTGATTCCGTGTGATTATAGGCGGAGGCGAAGTGGCCTGCGGGTGGCACGGCGGCGAATCAATCCCGCAACATTGATCCCGCGAGGGTTGCCGGAGCTGAAGGGTCCCATGGAAGATTTTTACCGCATTCGTCGTCTGCCGCCTTACGTGTTCGAACAGGTCAATCGGGCCAAGGCGGCCGCGCGCAATGCCGGGGCCGATATCATCGATCTCGGCATGGGCAATCCGGATCTCCCGACGCCCTCCCACGTTCTGGACAAGCTGAAGGAAACCCTCGGCAAGCCGCGGACCGATCGTTATTCTGCCTCGCGCGGCATTGCCGGCCTTCGGCGTGCGCAGGCGGCCTACTATCAGCGGCGCTTTGGCGTCAAACTCAATCCCGAAACCCAGATCGTCGCCACGCTTGGATCGAAGGAGGGCTTTGCCAACGTTGCCCAGGCGATTACCGCGCCCGGCGACGTGGTGCTGTGTCCCAATCCCAGCTACCCGATTCATGCCTTCGGCTTTTTGATGGCCGGAGGCGTGATCCGCTCGGTGCCGTCGGAGCCGACGCCGCAGTTTTTCGAAGCATGCGAGCGCGCGATCATTCATTCGATCCCGAAGCCGCTTGCGCTCGTCGTCTGTTATCCCTCCAATCCGACGGCTTATGTCGCCGATCTCGATTTCTATCGGGATCTCGTGGCGTTCGCGAAAAAGCACGACATCTTCATTCTGTCCGATCTCGCTTATGCCGAGGTCTACTTTGACGACAAGAATCCACCGCCGTCGGTGTTGCAGGTCCCCGGCGCGATCGATGTCACCGTCGAATTCACCTCGATGTCGAAGACGTTTTCGATGGCGGGCTGGCGGATGGGCTTTGCCGTCGGCAACGAGCGCATTATCGCGGCGCTGGCGCGGGTGAAATCCTATCTCGATTACGGCGCCTTCACGCCGATCCAGGTCGCGGCAACCGCAGCGCTGAATGGTCCGGAGGATTGCATCCGTGAGATGCGCGATACCTATCGCAAGCGCCGCGATGCCTTGGTGGAATCGTTCGGCCGGGCGGGGTGGGAAATTCCGCCGCCCGATGCCTCGATGTTCGCCTGGGCGCCGTTGCCGGAAGCCTTTCGTGGTGTCGGCAGCATGCAGTTCGCCACCCTGATGGTCGAGAAGTCGGGTGTCGTGGTTTCGCCCGGGGCCGGCTTTGGTGAGCACGGCGAGGGCTATGTGCGTATCGCCATGGTGGAAAACGAGCAACGGATCCGGCAGGCCGCCCGCGGGGTGCGCCGCTTCCTTGAAAGCGGCATCGAAACATTGCACAACGTGGTTCCTCTCGCCAACCGGCGATAGGGCCTAAACATTGCTGCACGTGCTTTCGCGCGGGCAATCCTCCGGCAGGTCTTTTCCAATCATGGTCGCACCCCTGAAAGTGGGTATCGCGGGGCTCGGCACGGTCGGCGCCGAAGTGGTCCGCCTGATCGAGCAGCAGAGCAGGGTGCTCTCGTCGCGCTGCGGCCGCGGAGTGCGTCTGGTGGCTGTCACCGCGTGCTCAAAGGCCAAGAAGCGTGGTCTCGATCTGCAAGGCGTCGAATGGGCCAGGAACCCGCTGGCGCTTGCGAACGATCCCGGCGTCGATTGTTTTGTCGAATTGATGGGCGGCGCGGGCGAGCCTGCGTTGTCCGCGATCGAGGCGGCGCTGAAGGCCGGCAAGTCGGTCGTGACCGCCAACAAGGCGTTGATCGCCAGGCACGGGTTGAAGCTTGCGAGGGCCGCCGAACAGTCCGGCGCCGCGCTGAATTTCGAAGCGGCGGTCGGCGCCGCTATTCCGGTCGTCAAGACGTTGCGCGAGGGGCTCGCCGGCACGGCGGTCAATCGCGTCTACGGCATTCTCAACGGTACCTGCAACTACATCCTGACACGGATGGAGCAGGAGGGTCTCTCGTTCGCCGAATGTCTGAAGGACGCCCAGCGGCTCGGCTACGCCGAGGCCAATCCGTCGTTTGATGTCGACGGTCATGATACGGCGCAGAAGCTCGCGATCCTGGCGAGCCTCGCTTTCGGCACTCGCGTCTCGCAAAGCGCTATCTACGTCGAAGGCATCTCCTCGATTGCTCCGGAAGATTTACGCGCCGCCGCCGAACTCGGCTACCGCGTCAAATTGCTCGGGGTTGCCGTGCGCACCGCAAAGGGCATCGAGCAGCGCGTGCACCCGACGATGGTTCCGAAAACCTCCTCCATCGCACAAGTGATGGGCGTTACCAACGCGGTAACGATTGACGGTGAAGGCATTCCCCCGATCACGCTGGTTGGTCCTGGCGCGGGCGGCGCGGCGACCGCGTCGGCGGTCGTTGCCGACATCGCGGATGTGGCGCGCGGCGTGCGGGCGCTGCCGTTCGGGCGTCCGGTCGAGCGCTTGCGGAAAATCGAGAAAGCGCCGATGGAGCGCCATGAGGGCGGCTATTACATCCGCTTGATGGCGCGCGATCTGGCGGGCACTGCCGCCACCATTGCGACGCGCCTGGCGGAACAGAAAATTTCCATTGAATCGATCGTCCAGCGCCATGCCAATGGCGTTGACGCCGTGCAGATAGCGGGGAAAGCTGCGCCCGTGCCGGTTATCCTGATCACCTATGCCACGAGCGAGGACGCCGTCTACCGCGCGCTTGACGCCGTGCAGCGCGACAAGGTGATCAGCGGGCGTCCGCAAGTGATCCGGATCGAGAAGAATTGAGAAGAGCATGATCCGAAAACGCAGGAACCAATTTTTCCTCGCGGCGAACGCGAAGCGTTTGCGCGGAAATCATGCTCAAATATAGAGATGTTGCCGCCGGAACTGGCGATGCGTGAGAGCGCACGGCCGAGAAGTTAGTCGTTAGGAGGAATTCGCCGATGTCGACCCATATTTCCGTTCCGCCCCAATTGCTGCTCGAGCGAATCCTGACGCTCGAACTCGTGCGGGTGACGGAGCGCGCGGCGGTCTCGGCGGCGCGCCTGCGCGGCCACGGCAACGAGAAAGCGGCCGATCAGGCGGCGGTGGATGCCATGCGGCGCGAGCTGAACAAGCTGCCGATCGAAGGCACGGTCGTGATCGGCGAGGGCGAGCGTGACGAGGCCCCGATGCTGTTCATCGGCGAGACGGTCGGGCTCAAGGCCGGACCGAAGGTCGACATTGCCGTCGATCCGCTCGAAGGCACGACGCTCTGCGCCAAGAACATGCCGGGCGCGATCGCGACCATGGCGATGGCCGATGGCGGCACGCTGCTGCACGCACCCGACGTCTACATGCAAAAGCTCGCCATTGGTCCCGGTTATTCCAAGGGCGTGGTTGAACTGGATGCGGCGCCCGCCGACAACGTGCGCCGGCTTGCCAAGGCCAAGGGCGTCGATCCTTCGGCCATTACTGTGCTGGTGCTCGATCGTCCGCGCCACGCCGACATCATCAATGGCGTGCGTTCGACCGGCGCGGCCGTCCGCCTGATTACCGATGGCGACGTGGCCGGCGTCATCCACTGCGCCGATCCTGAAAATACCGGCGTCGACATGTATATCGGCACCGGCGGTGCGCCCGAGGGCGTGCTCGCGGCGGTAGCGCTCCGCTGTATCGGTGGTCAGATGCAGTGCCGGCTGATCCTCGACAGCGAGGAGAAACGCGAGCGCGCCCACAAAATGGGCATCAAGGACCCGAAGCAGATCTACGGAATCGAGGATATGGCGAGGGGCGATTGCCTGTTTGCCGCCACCGGCGTCACCGACGGCTCGCTGCTGTCGGGCGTCAAGTTCCGCAAGGACGTCATCCAGACCGAGACCGTGGTGATGCGCTCGGTGACCGGCACGGTGCGCTACATCAAGGCCGAACACCGCCAGCTCGACAAGTTTCATCTCGATTGATCGTCATTCCGGGGCGCGCACAGCGCGAGCCCGGAATCCATTTCTCCCAGAATCGATGCGGCACCAGGGATTCCGGGCTCGCCCTACGGGCGCCCCGGAATGACAGGACAGGGAAAGCGATCATGTCCGATCTTTCACAAGTCAAAGCCCTCGTCTTCGACGTCTTCGGCACGGTGGTGGATTGGCGCACCAGCCTGATCAATGATTTCACCGCATGGGGCCAAAAGCGCGGCATCAAGGCCGACTGGACCGCGCTCGTCGACGGCTGGCGCGGCGTTTATGTCGCCTCGATGGAGGAGGTGCGCAAACATCCTGAGCGCGGCTATGTCATCCTCGATGTGCTGCATCGGCGTTCCCTTGAGATACTGGTCGGTCAGCTCTCGATTTCCGGCTTGACCGATGACGACCTGCACTACCTCACGATGGGCTGGCATCGGCTCTATCCCTGGGCTGACAGCGTCGGCGGGCTGACGCGCTTGAAGACGAAATACATCATCAGTCCGCTGTCGAACGGCAATGTCGCGCTTCTGACGGAAATGGCGAAGTTTGCAGGCCTACCCTGGGATCTCGTGATGTCGGCGGAGTTGTTCGAACACTACAAGCCCGATCCCGAGACGTATCTCGGCGCCGCGCGCCTTTTGTGCCTGCCGCCGGGGCATGTGATGATGGTGGCCGCGCACAACCACGATCTCGCGGCCGCCCGGAAGTTGGGACTGAAGACAGCCTTCGTCGCGCGGCCGACCGAATACGGACCGCTGCAGAAACACGACTTTGAGGCCAACGGCGATTGGGACATCGTCGCCAGGGATTTCGGCGAACTGGCCGCGCGGATGGGGTGCTAATCTTCGTCCCGGCGTGGCCTTACGCGTCGCTGCTTGGCCAGAACAAGAGAATGCCGGTCATCACGAGATTGACGAGCGAACCCACGATCGTGCCGTAATGGTCGTGAGCTATCGCAAGGTCCGGTATCTTCACAGCGACGATGACGTCGACGAACACGATGGCAAACCATGCGGCCATCACGACGACAGGATCCCAGCCGATGTCACGGACGCGCATCGCCTGAAGCATCACCGTCACCAGGACGAACAACGCAATCGCGCCCAAAACGGGCCAGCTCAGCATCTGCCAGGTGAGCTGCGATCCGCGGGGAATGTGGATAGTGCCGGAAACAACGAGCGCAAAGCAGACCCCGGTCATCACGATGCCCAGGGCGATGCAGGCCAGAAAGTAGCGCAGACGTCCAAGACGGGCATTGAGCCCGAAGACAAGGTCGAGCATCAGCATTACTCCGTGCCGCTCAGGATCGACCGCAATGCTTGCTGAAAGATGAACGGCGGCGGACGGCGTCAACCTATGGCTTCATACCCCGACGTTGCCGGACGGGTCGGCCCAGCGTTGCCACCACCGGTTGTGCACTGCATGGTCCCGCCATTATAGTGTTCTCGCGGATGCGTGTTTCGTTGGGCGAGGAAGCAATCAGGGCGGTGCCATGACGGATTTTGGGCCGGGTGACTGTGAGGCGCCGCCTCCGTCCGAGGGGAGCAAGCGTAGCCCGGATGAGCGAAAGCGACATCCTGGCCTCTTGCCGCTCCCGCATACCGCTTTGCTCATGCGGGCTACCGGTTAGCTGTCAGGCCGTAGCGGGACGAACGAAGCGAATCCGGGTGGCGTTCGCGCTGCCCGGAGAGGGGATTTGACTGCGTTGTCCCACAACAAATTCCTTGACAAGTTTTCCCACGATCAAGGTGATTTGCCCGTCGTGCCAACGTGTCGCAGCCTTTTCGCTTGCGGCGTCGGGCAAATCATTTCTAAAAGCCGGGCCGTTCCGTGCCCGCCAAGAGGGGCGCTTCGCGATCGTCACGAAACGTTGGCTGCGGAATGCGATGGATGCTTTGACGCGCAAGACGAACGCGTGCAAAGCGGACGGCGAAGTCGTGTGGGCCTGATATCCCGACGCTGATATCAACTCGCGATGATGCTTCGCATCACGCGGGGACGGAGACAAGAAAGCCCGGTCTCCGGGGCGAGCGCGAAGGAAGCCGTTAAAACCATCGCGCAGGGAATGCCGGAATGTTCGGCGTACCTGTAGTGAGCTTATCTGCGTGCTTTCAATCTTTGCACGCGGAGCTACGGGTGCGAAAAACACCCGGCATTCCCTGCGCCCTCGTGTTTTGAAGGGCTCCATCGACGCATTACTCGGGCACGATCCCGCCGCGAGAGCAATAATCCATGGCCGATTGCTCGTGACTCATTGAAGAAATGGTGGTCTCGCCTATCTTGCCAAGGCTACCGAATATGTCGGTGCGTCTTTCTTATCCCTCCCCCGCGAAAGCGTGGGGAGGGTGGCCGTCGCAAAGCGACGGTCGGGTGGGGGCCCCGATGTCGAAAGGTTCGCTTGATTGTGATTTCTTTAACCCCCACCCCGGCTCGCTCTCGCTCGCCGACCCTCCCCACAAGGTGGAGGGATAAGAAGGCGCCTTTCGTATTCCTAGGCGATTACCCTGCCAGTCCTCTCGAGACACCATGACGCTTCCCGCATCCGCATTGCCCGTCGAGGCTCCGCCTGCCTTTCTCGGCGTCGCCCATTCCCTGACCGGAAAGCTGTGGCGCGACCGGCTCGATGCGCGCGGCGCGGCTCGGGCGCTCGCGATCGCGCAGCGATATCAGCTGCCGGAAATGCTGGCGCGCGTGCTCGCCGGGCGCGATGTCGACATCGAGGCGGTCGAGGATTTTCTTGATCCCACCATCCGCAAGCTGATGCCCGACCCCTTCACCGTCACGCAGATGGAGGCGGCGGCCAAACGCATCGCGGACGCGGCTGTCGGGGGTGAAAAAGTCGCAATCTTCGGCGATTATGACGTCGACGGCGCCACCTCGGCTGCGTTGCTCGCCTGGCATCTGCGTCACTCCCGCCTCGACCCGCTGATTCACATTCCCGACCGCATCTTCGAAGGCTATGGGCCGAATGTGGAAGCGGTGCGGACGCTGGCCGGGAAGGGTGCAACGCTGCTGGTGACCGTCGATTGCGGCACCACCAGCCTCGAGCCGCTCGTCGAAGCGCGCAAGCTTGGAATGTCCGTCGTGGTGATCGACCATCACCAATGCGGCGATGCGTTGCCGGACGTCGATGCGCTGGTGAATCCAAACCGTCCCGACGATCTCTCCGGTCTCGGACATCTGGCCGCTGTCGGGCTCGTGCTGGTGACGCTGGTTGCGGTCAACCGCGAACTGCGCGCGCGGGGCTTCTGGACGGCGGAAATGCCGGAGCCGGATCTACTCGGCATGTTGCATCATGTAGCGCTTGGCACTGTCGCCGATGTTGCGCCGCTGATCGGGCTCAACCGCGCCTTTGTCGCCAAGGGCTTGATCGCGATGCGGCGGCGCGACCATGTCGGTCACACCGCGCTGATGGACGTGGCGCGGCTGAACGGGCCGCCGGAAGCCTGGCATCTCGGCTTTATGCTGGGACCGCGCATCAACGCGGGCGGACGTATCGGGCGCGCCGATCTCGGCGTGCGTCTGTTGTTGGAAGGCGATATTTCAGAAGCGGCGCGGATCGCGGCCGAGCTCGACCGGCTGAACAACGAGCGGCGGCTGATCGAGCAGGCGGCGGAAGCGCAAGCCGAGGCAGAGGCGCTGGCCGCGCTCGGGCTTGAGGACAAGGGCGCCGTCATCGTCACGGCATCGGAAGGCTGGCATCCCGGTATTGTCGGGCTCGTCGCGTCCCGGCTCAAGGACAAGTTCTCGCGGCCGACCTTTGTCATCGCGCTTGAGCCCGGCGGCATCGGCACGGGATCCGGCCGTTCGATCGGCGGTGTCGACCTCGGCAAGGCGGTTCGGCAGGCTGTGCACGACGGCCTGTTGCTCAAGGGCGGCGGCCACGCCATGGCCGCTGGCGTCACCCTGCGCAAGGAGAGGCTCGCCGAATTTCGTGCCTACATGGAAAATGCGCTCGCGCGCGGTGTGGCGCAGTCGCGCCACGTCAATGAAATCTTCGTCGATGGCGCGGTCAGTGCGCGTGGCGTCACGACCGAGTTCGCGGCGACGCTCAATCGTGCCGGACCCTTCGGCAGCGGCAATCCGGAGCCGGTCCTCGCTCTGCCGTCACATCAACTGGTCTATGCCGACGAAGTCGGGCAGGCCCATCTGCGCTTGCGCTTCAAATCGGGCGATGGCGCTATCGTCAACGGCATTGCGTTTCGCTCCATTGGACAGAAACTGGGTCATGCATTGATCGCAAATCGCGGCCAGGTTCTGCATGTGGCGGGTTCACTCGCAGTGGATCGCTGGCAGGGCACCGAGCGGGTACAATTGCGCGTGCTCGATGTGGCCGTGCCGGATCAAGGTCCGGCCGTGATCAGGTAGGGCGGGCAGGGGACGGGAGTCGACGATGGCAGGGCAGGTTGAAGGCAAGGTTGCACTGGTTACCGGCGGCGCGTCGGGCATCGGCCAGGCGATCGCTGAACTATTGGCGGCGGAGGGCTGCCGCGTCGTCGTGACCGACGTCGACGAACTGAGGGGACCGCAAGTCGTGGCCGGTATCAACAAGGCCCGCGGCGAAGCGTTGTTTCTGCACCAGGACGTCACCAGCGAGCAGCGTTGGGCCGAAGTGGCAGGCGAAATCGAACGGCGTTTTGGAAGGCTCGACGTGCTGGTGTCGAACGCCGGTATTGGAATCGGCGCTTTCTCGGTCGTTGACATGTCGCTTGCCGATTGGCGGCGGCAGACGGCGATCAATCTCGACGGCGTATTTCTGTCGGTGAAGTACAGCCTGCCTTTAATGCGCAAGTCCGGTGCCGGTTCGATCATCCTGATGTCGTCGCTGGCGGGCTTGCGCGGCTCGGCCACGCTTGCCGGCTATTCGGCCACCAAAGGCGGCGTGCGCCTGTTCGCCAAGTCGGTCGCGATGGAATGCGCGTCGGCGGGCGACGGCATCCGTGTGAATTCCGTGCATCCCGGCATCATCGATACGCCGATCTGGGGCAAGATTCCGGCCGGTGGCACCGCGAGCGGCCAAAATGCGCCGATCGATTGCGAGGAACTGGCAAAGCTCGCGGCTCCCCTGGGGCGCGCGGGCAAGGCGCGCGAAATCGCCCAAGGCGTGCTGTATCTTGCTTCCGACGCTTCAAGCTATGTGACCGGCAGCGAACTCGTCATCGATGGAGGCATGTTCGCAGGCGCCGCGCCGCCGCGGCGGCCGTCGTAAGACGGCCTAATTTCCCTGCCGCAACCGTGCGAGCACCTTCAGGCCACCGTAACCGTCAGCAGGCAAGCCTATCTTGGTCTGATAGTCGCGAACGGCTTGCATGGTGTCGTTGCCGACACGACCATCGGTCCCGCCGGTATCGAAGCCCGCTCTGGTCAGTCGCGCCTGCATCTCCTGCACCTCGGCGAGCGTCATCGCGCGCTCCGAATCCGGAAATGGCTGGATGAATGCGGGCGCGCCCAGAATGCGGTCGCCGAGATGACAGATCGCCAGCGCATAGCTCATCGCGGGATTGTAGCTTCGTACCGAATAGAAGTTCGGCCCCAGCAGGAAACTCGGCCCGCCTGGCACCGGCGTCCACAGCTTCGCGGAGGCATTCGGCTGCGGGAAGGGCTTGCCGTCGGCGCGCGCCACGCCGGCGCCCCTCCAGGCTGCATAGCTACGATTGCCGCCAGCCGAGACGCCGTTGCTGCGGACTTCATAACCCCAGTGTTCGCCGCGGTGATATTTGCCGCGGGTGACGAGATAGCGCGCTGTGGAACCGAGCGCGTCATCGGGCCGGCCGAACGGCGATACCTTGCCGTCATGGTCGTAGTCGATGCCGACATTGAGCCAGACCTCGGGCATCCACTGTGTGTGTCCCATCGCGCCGGCCCAGGAGCCGCGCATCTGTTCCGGCGTGCTCCAGCCGCGGTCGACGATGCGGAGCGCATTGATCAGCTCGCTCTCCCAATAAGTGCGCCGGCGCGGCTCGTTCCAGGCGAGCGCAGCAAGGGCCGGGAATACCGGTCGCATGTGATTTTGTTGCACGAGCGGATCGCCATAGGCGGATTCGACGCCCCACAGCGCGAGCAGCGTGCCGCGTTCGACGCCAAAATCGCGCTCGATCCGCCCAAACAGCGCCTCGTTCTTCCGCAGCGCTTCTTTCCCGTGGATGATGCGCCAATCCGAGACCCGGCGGTTGATGTACTGCCAGAGTTCTTCCTTGAATTCGGGCTGGTTGCCGATTTCCTTGAACACCGACATGTCCGGTTCGATCCGGCCCATCGCCCGGTTCCAGGTCGCCTCCGAAATTCCCTTCGCCAGGGCATGGGCGCGAAAGCGGTCACGCCATTGCTCGAAGCCAGGCGGCATTGCCGCAAATGCCTGAAGCGGTCGGGCGAACAGATCGCCTGCGGCCATCCCGGCAACGAGGCCACCTCGCAGCAGAGCGCGGCGCGTGGGCATTTTGCGGGAATCAGGCGGCGTCATCCGGACAGTCTAACCGTGGTGGGTCCGGCGCAACAAAGCCGCAGCCGGCGGAGGTTAGCCATCCCAGTGCAAATCTACGGCAATTTTGGACAGCCAGCGTCGGATGGTGGTTTCCGCCTTTGCGCCCAATCCCGCGACCAGCCGCCGTTCGACCGCGGTGACGCGGCGGCGGCACTTCTCGAGCAGGTCCGAGCCGCGCCGGGTGACCGTCCACTGCAACACGCGGCCATGCACCGGATGCGGCGTCTTCCTGATCGCGCCGTTCCTTTCCAGATTGCCGATGATGACGCCGACGGTCTGTGGCGTCAGCAGTGCGACCCGTGCGACGTCGGCGCCGGAAAGGCCGGGGTAGGCGTTGAGCATCGTGAGCACGGCAAACTGCGGCGGCGTGACGCCGAGATCCGTGAGGGAACGTTCCAGGGTCAGCCGCGTCGCGGCCTGGGCCTGCCGCAAGAGATAGGCGATGTGACCCTGCTCGCCGCGCTTGCCCGAGCCGGGCGGCGGCAGGCGGACGCCGTTGAGCGCCTGTACTTGGCCGGCGGCGTTGTCGCGTGGGCCGGATTTTCGGGAGCGCGGCTTTTGGACCGAATGCGATTTTTGCCGTCTCGCCGGTATCGATCGATTTGTCAACTTGCGCATATTATCAGTACTCTTATACTTAATCAGAACACTGATAGCATGGGGAGTATGAAAATGTCACTTGCACGGAAGGAATATAGCGACTTTCAGAAAATGGCTCCGGACGCGTACGAAGCCGTTCTCGCGCTTGGCGGATTCGCCGCTAAGGCCGGCATCGAAAAGCCGTTGCTTGAATTGATCAAGCTGCGCGCATCGCAAATCAACGGCTGCGCCTTTTGCGTGCAATTTCACATCCTGCAGGCCGAACGGCTCGGCGTGGCCGCCGACAAACTCAACCTGGTCGTGGTGTGGCGCGAGGCGCCGCAATTTTCATCACGCGAGCGTGCGGCGCTGGCGTGGACCGAAGCGCTGACACTGCTCGCGGACGGTGTCGGTGACGACGTCTACGAGCGGGCGCGCGCCGAGTTTTCGGATCAGGAATTGATCTACCTGACCTCGGCCATCGCCTCGATCAACACGTGGAACAGGTTTGGCGTCGCATATCGCTGGACGCCACCGGCCCGGCAAGCCGCCTGAGCGCGGCTGCGTCATGAACCGTCGAGCAATCAGGCAGAGGAATAAACGATGACATCAATGGCGACGACACTGGCTGCACCGATGTGGCCTCACCGGCGACCGGTCTCATTTGCGGTTGTGGCCGGCCTTGGCTGCGCGCTGATCGCCGCAAAGGCGCTGCCGCCGACCTCCGACTGGATATCGAATGCATTGGCGCCGCTTTGCATCAACAGTGCCTCGGCGCCGGGGTCGCCGCTCAACAAGGTCGAGGTGATTGCCTCGCATGCCCTGCCGAACGTGCCCGGCAAGCGCGTGACGATCGTGCGGGTGTCTTACGGTCCGGGTGGCTTCACGCCCGCGCACCGCCATGCAGGCACCGTAACCGCCTATGTCACCAAGGGCGAGATCCGTTCGCAGCTTGGCGGCGGTCCGGTCGAGACGTTCACCGTGGGGCAATCGTTCTTCGAGCCGCCGGGGTCAACGCACGTGGTTTCCGCCAACGCGAGCAACACCGAGCCGGCCGAATTGATTGCGGTGTTCGTCGCGGACGAGGGCGCCCAACTCACGACGATGCTCGAATAGGCCTGCAATCAGCGAAAAGGTCGGGGGCTAATAATTCTCGCTGCCTTCTTCGGTGCCGTGGCGGGTCATATCCTCGGGAAGCGCATGGGCGAAGTCGGCGGCCACCGGCATGCTGTGAGGTCCGACCTCGCGTCCACGTCCATGGATCAGACGCTCATAGGCGGAGACCAGCGTGATGTAGGGACTGACCCATAGCCACCCGTCGCGGGTGAACACCTGCATGTCGAAATGCAGGTGACGGGTAGTGCCGTTGGGACGGTCGAGATAGTTGGAAACTACGCCGATCTGCTCGCCTTCCTCGACAAGACGGCCGTTCAGCACACCGTCGGCGTCCATGGCTGATGGGTCCATGTGCATGTAGCGGAAGCGGATATGTTCGTTGCGGGTATTCACCTGGAGCGTGACCGCCTGCTGCTTCGGCGAGCGGATCAGGACGGCGTCGCGGGCAGCGACCACCGGCCGGTGCTTGCGGTCGCAATGCTCCGGCCCGTCGTCGTGGCTGGGGCAGGGCGCGGGCCGCATGTCCTGGCCCTGGTGGCCAAAACCGGTCGGGCACTGGCCGACGCCAAAGCTCCGCGCTTCGCAAAAGTTATCCTGCCAGGGATAGCTGGTGAGCCCGCTGGAAAACTCGTCGAACCTGTCGCTGGATTTACGCGAATGGAATGATTGGGAATGGGCGAACGCCGGCGCCTTCGCCAGCGGAAAACGGATTTGCGAATAGGCCGTGTAATCGACGCGGCCGCTCTGCCGGTGCGATCCGCTGTTGGCGATGATGTCTCCGGGCGGCAGGTAGGTGAAATCCGGCGACGCCACGGAAGGACGCTCAATGGCCTCGGAAGCAATATCCGAGCGCGGCCGCGACGGCAGGCCGCCTGCGACATGCAAGGCCTTCAGGAAGCGTTCGGCAACCGGATAAGCCTCGCGGCAGGCCAAGCGCTTCGCCTTTGCCACGCTGTCGAGACACTGGATCGAAACGACGTAAGGAATGCCGAAGCGCGTGAACGCGTAGCGTACGTAACCCTCCCGGATGAAACGGCGAAGGTCCGGATATTCCGCGGCCAACGATTTCACTGGCTCGCCTTTGCCGCCAAGCGGATCGTTGAGATCGTAGGTCAGCAGCGATCCTGTGATTTGAACCTCGACGGGCTTGGCGAAAACCCGTTGCGGAAGGCCATCACCTGCGCCAGACGCGAGCGCAAACACCGCGTCATAGCCGGCCGGACCGGCATCGAACATCTCGGCCGGAAGAAAGTCGGCCTGGAAGTGTGCCAGCGAGAGGCTCTCAAGCGTGCCGCGCCATTCCGCGTCGAGATAGGCCGCAGTGTCGAACGGCAGCAAGACCGGCACCGAGCTGCGGCTGATGCCGGTGAAAATCCGGGAGGTCGTGGCGTTGAGCTGAACGAGCGTCGGCATCGAACGCGGGTCGGAGGCCGGCAACCGATGCCGGCCGACGAAGGTGAATGCAGGCAGAACCGTTGGCTGCGCGGCGATCTCGCTCCGAACCTGATCGAGCACGGCGCGCCAGTCCACGTGCGCAACAGAGATGGCTGGGCTTCTGAAATCATCCGCCGCAACAGGGCTTGTCACGGCGCCGAGCAAGCAGGCGCCGAATGTTAGACGCGCCAAGAAACTGCCAACCCCCGATCTCACCCTAACGCCCCCCGGCGCTGCCCCGCGCTTTCAGATATTAATCCTTTGCGCGCTCGACGTAAGAGCCATCTTCGGTCATCACCACAATCCGCGTACCGGCGGCGACGTGCGGCGGCACGGCCGTTCGCACGCCATTGGACAAGACGGCGGGCTTGTAGGAAGACGACGCGGTCTGTCCCTTGGTCACGGGCTCGGTCTCCACCACTTCCAGCGTCGCGCGCTGTGGCAACTGGATCGCGACAGGATTACCGTCGTGAAGCGAGAGCTTCACGGTCATATTCTCTTGCAAATAAGGTGCCCCGGAACCGACAATTTCCTTGGAAACCTGGACCTGATCGTAATTCTCGGCATTCATGAAGTGGAAGCCTTCGGCATCCTGGTAGAGGTAGTTGAAATTGTGGTCTTCCACCGTCGCCCGTTCCACTTGATCGGTGGTTTTGTAGCGCTCGGAAATCTTCACACCGTCGCCGATACGGCGCATTTCGATCTGGCTCACCGGGGTTCCCTTGCCGGGATGGATGTTTTCAGCGGTGAGGACCACGTAAAGCTTGCCGTCTTGCTCGATGACGTTGCCTTTGCGAATGGAGCTGGCGATGACTTTCAAAGCAGTTTTTCCTGATATTGTGGCCCCAGACCTTGCCGGATAGGTGCATTCCGGGGCCAATTGAGGCGGTTTCGGGCTGCAACATACTGATTTTGTGCGTGGAAGCTAGTGTCCCCGTTCTGACATTCGTGCCATTTCGCGGCAGGCTGGTTTACGAATGTCAGAACGGGGACACTAGTAAATATTGGATTCTAGTGTGGCTTTGGATTTGACATTCGCTTTGAGACTCGCGGCAACTTCGGCGCGAATGTCAAATCCACCACACCAGTGCGGCGAATTTGAAGTTCCTATCAGTATCGCGCCAAGTTCTTCACAGGAACTTCAAATTCAAGGTCGCACTAGAATTGGTAGTTGCTAGAGCTCCTTTGATTCCGAAGTTCGCATCAGAGGTCGCCGCGATAGTTTGCGAACTTCGGAATCGGAGCTCTAATACCGATAGCAGCGCCAGTGGCCGTAGCGATTGTAATAGCCGCGGCAG
>NZ_DAHUXJ010000092.1 GCF_027307225.1 Bradyrhizobium sp.
CCATGCAGTACAAAAATATGCTTCGACGTATCCATTCCAATGCGGATAATCTGTCCCACCGACGGCTCCCTTGTCTGAGATTTGCAACAACCTCATTCTGGCACACTGATGCCGTAGGGGGCCGTCCACCCCATCAACCACGAAGAGTAGTTTTGCGAAGAGCGTTTGCCCGTGCGGTTCCTTCGGGAGATCACGCGGTGGGTCCCGGATCGCGCTCGCTGGCGCTCGCTTGTCCGGGACGACAGCTTCACTCATACTCCCGTTCGTCCCACCACGGAAAGTAATCGGGCATGTCGGACGAAACCTTGTCCTTGAAGTGCGCGGGGCGCTTCTCCAGGAACGCCATGACGCCTTCCTTGACGTCGCCGGAGCGGCCGCGGGCATAGATGCCGCGGCTGTCGACCTTGTGGGCTTCCATCGGATCGTCGGCGGCCGAAAGACGCCACATCATCTGCCGGATCAGCGCCACCGACACCGGCGCGGTCTTGGTCGCGATCTCGCGCGCTAACGCACGCGCGGTCGCAAGCAGTTGGTCCGGCGCAACGACCTTGCTCACGAGGCCTCCGGCAAGCGCCTCCTGCGCCGGAAAGACGCGGCCGGTAAAGCACCATTCGAGCGCCTGCGCGATGCCGACAATGCGCGGCAGGAACCAGCTCGAGGCCGCTTCGGGCACGATGCCTCGCTGGGAAAACACAAAGCCGAATCTGGCGTCTTCCGACGCGATGCGGATATCCATCGCGAGCTGCATGGTGACGCCGATGCCGACCGCAGGCCCGTTCACCGCCGCGATCACCGGCTTGAGGCACTTGAAGATGCGCAAGGTCACCTGGCCGCCGCCGTCACGCGCGTTCGCATCGCTGTAGTCTGCTCGTCCATCTGGGAGGCGCTTGACCGGTCCGCGCTTGGCGTCGCGGTCGAAAGTGTCGGCGCCCGATGAAAGATCGGCGCCGGCACAGAAGGCGCGGCCTGCGCCGGTGACGATGATCGCCCTGATCTCGTCATCCTTGTCGGCGGCGTCAAAGGCTTCGATCAGCTCCCGCAGCATCGTCGCGTTGAAGGCGTTGAGCTTGTCGGGGCGATTGAGCGTGATGGTGAGAATGTTTTTTGACACCTCATAGGTGATGGTTTCGAAGGTCATGCGATGTTTCCTTCTCGGAAATTTTTATTGTCGTCTTCCGGGGCGCGTCGAAGACGCGAGCCCGGAATCTCGAGGTTCCGGGTTCACGCTTTGCGTGCCCCGGAACGACAGAATGCACGTTTACCTTCCCGGCGCACTCGGCCACGGCCGCTGCGGACCGCGCAGGGTCTCGAACGCTTTCGCCATGGCAAGCACGCCGAGGTCGTCGAAGCGGCGGCCGATAATCTGCACGCCGATCGGAAAACCCGCCGCGTCATAGCCGCCATTGATCGAGATCGCCGGATTGTCCGCCATGTTCCATGGCACGGTGTAGCAGATGTGCTCGAATGGCCGGTCGGGATCGTTGAGGGGCGCGGCGAACTCGGCTGCGAATTTCACGACCGGCGAAACCGGCGAGACGAGATAGTCGATATCGGCAAAGAGTTTGGCGGCGCCGGCGCGCATCGCCATGGTGGTGTTGAACCCTCGGATGACGTCGACGCCGGAGAGTTTTGCGCCGCCTTCCGCCCATTTGAGAATATAGGGCAGCGTCTTGCTGCGTTGATCCGGTGCCATCTTCGAAAGATCGTCCCACAGGCGCGCACGCCAGAAACCGTCGAGGCCCGCGATCATCTCGGGCGTCAGGATGCCCTTGACCTCGCTGACGGCGGAGCCTGTGACCTCGAACGCCTTTGCCGCCTTGACCACGACCTCGCGAACGTCCTGCTCCGGTGCCTGGCCTGCGCCGGCGTCGAGCAGAAGCCCGATGCGCAATTTGCGCGCCGGCTTGTCGAGCGCCTTCCAGTGGAAATCGCTGGGCGGCAAGCTCATGCCGTCGCGACGATCGGGCTTTGCCATCACGCTCATCATCAGCGCGGCGTCATCGACGGTGCGCGTCATGGGGCCGGCGACGCGGCCGACATAAGGCGGATCAATCGGCACGCGGCCCAAACTTGGTTTCAGCGCGACAAGGCCGCACCAGCACGCCGGCAGCCGCACCGAGCCGCCAATGTCGGTGCCAAGATGCAGCGGGCCGTAGCCGGCCGCCGCCGCCGCGCCGGCGCCGGCACTCGATCCGCCGGGATTTTGCCTGAGATCCCAGGGATTGCGGGTGAGGGGATGGAAACTGGAAAGGCCAGACGACAGCATGCCGAAATCCGGCATCGTGGTCTTGGAGAAGATGATCGCGCCGGCCTCGCGCAGCCGCGCCGCGGGCGGTGCATCGGCGTCGGCGGGCACGAGCCTGGTGGTCGCGGTGCCGAGCGGCACAGGCGTGCCTTTGGTGGCGATATTGTCCTTGATGGTGACGGGAACGCCGTCGAGCGGCTTGTTGGATTCACCGTTTTGCCAGCGCTCCGTCGAAGCCTTGGCGGCGACACGCGCGCCGTCGGGATCGAAGGCGTAGAGCGCCTTGATGTGGGGCTCCCACACGTCGATATGCGCCAGCACATCGTCGAGCACCTCGCTCGGCGTAAACTGCCGCGTGCGAAAACCCGCAATCATGTCGACGGCGCTGAGATCGTGCAGGGCCGTAACGGCGTCGGTGGTTTCTTCTTCGCTCATGGCAGCTCCTTGGAACGCTAACTAGTGTCTCGGTTCTGACATTCGTACTATTTCGCGGCCGGCACCTTTACGAATGTCAGAACCAAAGAGACACTAGCAAATATAGTTTTCTAGTGCGGCGACTCTGACGTTCCTTCGACGAGATCGCCGCGAAACTGAAGGAACGTCAGAGTCGCCGCACTAGCCGGCCGGCAGGCGGGCTTCCACGATGCGGGCAAACACGCTGGCACCGATCGGCAATATCTTGTCGTCCAGCATGTAGCCGGGGTTATGCACCGGCACGGAGCCGTCGTGGCCGAGCCAGAAATAGGCGCCGGGTACGGCATGCAGCATGTCGGCAAAGTCTTCGCTGCCCATCTTTGGATTCGAGCGCGTCGACACCTTGGCGGGATCGACCACGGTGCGGGCGACATCCGCCACCACCTTGCAGTGCTCCTCGCTGTTGACGAGCACGCTGAAGATATCGCGGATGTCGACTTTGATCTCGACCTCGAAGGCGGCGGCAAGTCCCGCACAGAGGCTGCGCATCCGCTCGCGGATCAGCGCGCGCACCTCATCGGAGAAGGCGCGCACGGTGCCGGCCAATTTGGCTTCGCCCGGGATCACATTATAGGCGGAGCCCGCGTGGATCTGCGTAATCGACAGCACGGCGGCCGCATTCGGTGAGACGTTGCGGCTGACGATGGTCTGCAATGCCTGGCCGAGCGACATCGCAATCACGACCGGGTCCCTGGAGCGCTCCGGCATGGCGCCGTGCGCGCCATAGCCAATGATCGTGATGTCGAAGAAATCCGCGCCGGCCATGGCGGGCCCGGGGAGCACGGCGAGTTCGCCGTGGTTGAGGTCGGGCGCGTTGTGCAGTCCGTAAATTTCGTCGCACGGAAATTTCTCGAACAGGCCGTCCTTGATCATGGCGCGTGCGCCGCCAAGGCCTTCCTCGGCGGGCTGGAAGATAAAGTGCACGGTACCGTCGAAATTGTGGGTCTCGGCCAGATAGCGCGCGGTGCCGAGCAGCATCGTGGTGTGGCCGTCATGGCCGCAGCCGTGAAAGCGGCCGGGAATGGTCGAGCGCCATTTCAGATTGGTGTTCTCTTCCATGGGCAGCGCGTCCATGTCGGCGCGGAGTCCGATGCGTTTATTGCCGCTGCCCCTGCCCTTGAGCACGCCAACGACGCCGGTGCCGCCGATGCCTCGATGAACCTCGATGCCCCACTGCGTCAGCTTCTCGGCCACGATGCCGGACGTGCGAACCTCTTCAAAGCCGATCTCGGGATGGGCGTGCAGATCACGCCTGATGGCGGTGAGTTCGTCGGCAAAGGCTTCGATGCGGTCGATGTTGGGCATGATGTTATCCGGTCGCGATGGAATGAAGCGGTGAGGAGTGAGGCGCGATGAAGGCAGGCCCGTTCGGCTTAAGTCGAATGCCGGGGCGCAGCTTGGTCCAGGGTAAGGAGGCGGGGTCGGCGGGCATGGCGCCGGGCGCGGCGCAGATCAGGATTCGTTCCGAGATCGGTTCGAAATCGGCGCGGAAATGTACCGAGCTCTTGTTCACCAGGATCGCCTGTTCGGTCGGTTCGACCCCGACATAGCGAAACATTGCCTGGTCCGCCAATTGGGCTTTATGCGAACTCACGACTACGCGAATGCCGTTAATCCGCAAACAGGCCGATAGCCCCATATCCATGTCGCGGCCGCCGAAATAGGGGCCGGGTGCGACAAATTTTCCGTCGGAGAGTCTTTCCACCGTGAAGGTGGCCTCGAAGGGCGCATCGCCCGGTATGCAGGACTTGCCGCCGAGCGATAGTGTGAGCGAAGCGCCGACGCCGCCCTCATGAGCAGCCCTGGCAGAAGCGGGATCGTAGATCGCGCCGATGGCCGCACGCGTGGCGTTGTTGCAGACCAGCGCCCGCAGCATGCCGGTTGTGTCGGAATCGCCGCCGGCGCCGGGATTATCCTGGGTGTCGGCGATGATGACGGGCCTGCGCGCCGTTTTCGCGAGCGCCATGGCGAGCTGCACGCCCTCGTCGGGCGCATAGATGCGGCCATCGAAATCCTTCTCAAAGCCTTCGATGAGCGCCGCGAGCTTGTCCACGGCGGCTTGCGCGCCAGTGCTCGTCTTGCCGTAGGCAAAAATGCTGGGTCCGCAATGCGCGAAATCGGCGGCCGGGAAGCCCGGACAGAAGGAAAGCGTCGGTATCGCCTCGCTCTCGATCGCGGCTAATCTTTCGTAGATAGCTTTGCTCGGAAAATCGCTGGTGCATTGCCAGCTGATCGGAATCAGAAACGGCAACTGCCGGAACGCCTTTTCGAGACGTTGGCCGTCGCGCAACAGCAAAGCCAGATGTCGCGCAGCGGCGCAGCCGGTGTCGGCCATGTCGACATGCGGATAGGTGCGGTACGCAATCAGCGCGTCGGCGTGACGTGCCATCTCGGGCGTGACGTTCGCATGCAGATCGAGGCTGACGACTAACGGCAGCCTGTCTCCGATCACCTGCCGCACGCGGCGCAGGATTTCGCCTTCGCCGTCGTCGAAATGCTCAGCTACCATCGCGCCATGCAGGTCGAGATAGACCGCATCGAGCGGGCCAGCGTTCGCGATACCCTCGACGATCACCTTGGCGATGCGCTCATACGCGTCTTTCGTGACATGCGCGCAGGGGCTCGCGGCGGCAAAGAGCGTCGGCACCAGTTCCCAGCCATGTTTCTCCGCTTCACCGATGAAGCCGGCGAGCCCGACATTGATGTTGCGGATCACCTTGAAGACGTCTGCGCCTTGCACCATCGCCGGCCAGCCGCCGCCATGGACGAAATCGGCATAGGTCGCCCTGGTCGGCGCGAAGGTGTTGGTCTCGTGCAAAAAACCGCCAATGGCGATGCGGGGCATGTCTGGTTCCCAAACGGTCATTTCGGATACGACGCGAGACGCAGCCCGGCTCATTCGGCTTCCGCGATCGGCGGGAAGCAGGACAAATCCCATCCGCGTCCGGGGGCGGCGTCAAGCAACGTGCGGGTATGGGCCTGTTGCGGTTTTGCGGGGACTTGTGCGGCCGGACTCCGTTCGACCGCCCAGCTTAACGGTGTTCCATCCGGTTCTCCCCGATCGACATCGCGCAGATCCGCGATATCTGCACGCGAGGAAGGTCGGTCTCATCGGCCCAGGCGTTGAACTGCGCCTGCACCTTGGCGAGATCGCCTTTTGACTTTACTTCGGCCGCGATATCGAGGCCGGCGTCGCGCAGGCAGGCGACCACGTCTTGCGAGGTGACAAAGCCGTCCCAGCCGACGAAGCGCAGGAACATCTGGCCGGTGTTGCCGCCGAGGCGGCTGCCGCGCTTGCTTAGGAGGTCAAGAAGGCCAATCTGATCGGAAGAGGGCCATTTCACCAGGAATTGGCCGAAGCTGCCATGTTCCCTGGCGATCTCCTGCACGAAAGCAGCGTTCTCGCGCACCGAGGCGATCTTGGCGCCGTTGCGCACGATGCGCGTGTCGGACAACAGAGCGTCCCAGAAATCGTCTGGCTGGAAAATCAGTTTGGCTGGCTTGAAGCCGAGAAAGGCCTTTTCGAAATCCGGCCATTTGTTTTCGATGACGCTCCAGGCAAAGCCTGCGGAAAACACCCGCTGCGTCATCTCTGCCAGAAAACGGTCGTCGCTGAGCCTGGCCAGCGCCTTCATGTCCGGCCTCTCCGGCAAAAGCTTTTCGAGCGCCTTTGCGCCGCCCTTGCGCTTTTCGGCGCGGGCAAGGATTGGCTTGAACGGGATGGCGCGGGTTTTGACTGCGGTCTTGGCCATGATGGCTGCCGCTAGGTCAGCGCGACTAAAAGGCCCGCCATCAGGCGGCCGCGCTCGGCAAGGCTGTCGACTTCGATATGTTCGTTGAGCGTGTGTGCATCCGCGCCACGCACGCCCAATCCGTCCAGCGTCGGGATGCCCAGCGCGCCTGTGAAATTGCCATCGGAACCACCGCCGGCCGAGCCGTGCGGCAAATCGAGCCCCATCGAAGCGGCGACACCCCGCGCCTTTTCGTAGAGCGCCATGGCGCCGGCATCCGCCTCCCACACCGGACGCGTCACGCCACGCGTCACCTTGAAGGTCACGTCGTGGGAGGTACCGGACAAAGCCAGCATGCGTTCGACACCGCGGTCGAGATCGGCCTGGCGTTTGGCCATGCTCAGCGCCTCGCCGGTGCAGGTGGTGGCGACGCAATTGACCCATTGGCCGCCATGCACGATGCCGACCGAGAAGGTGCAATCCTCGGATGTCATGCCGTCGATGACGAGCACCTGGCGGGCCATCTCGCGAATGGCCGAGCGGCCCGACGAGAGCGTGGCGCCGGCATGGCTCGGCTTACCCGTGGCTTCCAGGTTGAAGCGCGCGATTGCGTAACGGCCGGTGACGACGCCGTTGTTGGGCCGGCCCGGTTCGGGCACCAGCACATACTTATTGCGCGTGGCTTCCGCCTCGATGAGGTCGCGCACGGACGGCGTGCCGACTTCTTCGTCCGGGGTGAACAGCACGGTGATGGGCAGCGGCGTGGCAACGGCGGCGCGCGCCAGTTGCCGGATCGCTTCCAGCGCGAGGTAATTGCCGCCCTTCATGTCGAAGATGCCGGGGCCGTAGCATTTGTTGCCTTCGCGCCGCCATTTCAGCTTCTCGATCGTGCCGACGGGGTGAACCGTGTCGAGATGGCCCGCGATCAGGATGCCGGGCTCGCCTTGTTTAGGGTGAGGGAACTTCGCGCGCACGCAGCCGCCAAAGCCCTGCCGTCCGGCGATGCGCTCGACCTGCGCCCCCATGATCGCCATGTCGCGCGCGGCGAGATCGAGCATGCGTTCCACGGCTGCCGCGTCCCAGGTCGGGCTTTCGCATTCCACCCAGCTGCGCAGGCCAGCGAGCATGCTCTCGGAATCGAAGGGAAGGTTGGCGGGATTCATCGGGAGGCTCTTGATTTCGAAAGGGGGTATTACGTCAGGCGAACCTTACAAGAAGGACCGGTGACAAGTTTGTAAAGGCAAACTTCAGCAAGGCAGAGGTCGTCCCAAATCGGCTCGCCATCCGCCGTTCCACCGCCGCCATGGCGATCAGCCGGCGGAACGTCGATAAGCAGTGAGGTTAGCCGCGCAGCGGCAGCGGCTGATCCGCCAGCATGCCCTTGACCACGACCTCGCGAGCCTTCGCGGCGTCGAGCGCGTGGGCAGCGAGCAGGTCTGCGCAGTCGGCGACGATTTGATCGGCGTCCTGCATCAGCTTCAGTTCCTTGTAGCGATCGTGCTGTTTGAGCCCCATGCTTTCGCCGACCAGCTCCAACAGGTTGACGATGCGGAAGGGCCAGTCGCGCTCGTGCGCGCAGAGCTCGCGATGCTCGGAATGATAGACGGTGACGAGGGCGTCGATGCCGGCGTCGCGGGCGGCCTCGAGTTCGTTTCGCGTCAGCTCGCGCTTGAATTCGGGCAAGACATTCAGGTAGACGCCCTGCAAGCCCAGCGCCGGCTGCTTCAGGTCGACGAGGGTCATGCCCGGGATGGCAGACAGGATTTCGACGGCTGCTTCCATCACGCCGGAAACGCCGGGATGGCGGTGCAGGGCAACGCGCAACGGAACACGCTCGCGCAGATGCGGCGTGAGCTGCTCGATCCGCTGCGCGAGGAAGCGAAGGAACGGCGTCATCTCGAACGGTCGCCTGCCGCGCTGGCGTTCGATCGCAGGCAGCGTCGTTTCGGTGAATTGCACGTAGCAACTCGGACACCAGGAAATCACCTGGCCGGACTTCGATTGCGACATCTTGTCGATGCTGTTCGTTCCCAGCCGGCCGGACATTTCGACGTCGCCGGGCCGCATATGAACGATCCCGCAGCAATGGCTTGGTCCGCCCATCACCTGATAGCCGATGCCGAGCGTGTCCATGATGTCGAGCGCGAGCAGCGCCATGTGCGGTGTCTTGAGCACGTTGCAGCCCGTGTAGAACACGAAATCCGGCGGCTCGCTCGCCACGTTCACCGCGGCCGCCTTCTGGCCGAGCCGCGTCAGCACCTCGTCATTGAGCTGCAGCTGCGAGAGCACGGTGACTTCGCGGCCGACGTCGCGATATTTCTCCAGCGCCTGCCGCCGCCGCGCCGGCAAATCATCTTTCGCCTTGGCCATGGCCACGCGTGCCATCGCGAGCAGAAAGCGGGGGTTGACGCCTTCATCGCAGGCCGTGATGCATTCACCGCTGAGCGTGCAGGCCTGCGCCCATTTCCGCGATGCCTCCGCTCCCTGACCCGCGCGAAGGATATCAAGGATGCCGCCGATGACGTCCACTGGCGCCGCATCCGCAATCCCGGCCGGCTTCACGCTCGGACAGGCCTCGACGCATTTGCCACAGCGGGTGCAGGCATCGACCATTTCGTCGACGCGCCCCGAAAGCGCAGCCTCGAAGGAAAGATTGTGCGGCTGCATCTGCCATCTCCGGCCGAAATCAAGGGACGTATGCTGGCCACAGGCTAGCTCACGCCCGGACCTGCGTAAATGGAGGGGCTTTGATTCCCGCCGGGCAAGCAGGCGGGTGCATTCCAGGTCACGGGCCTTGCTGCCAGAATCGTCCGTTGCCGTGAAAGACCAGAACAGGCAGGCCTTCCTGCAAAACGTTTGCGGGGCATAGGCAAAAAAGCTATGCAGACCACGACGCGGACGTGGCGGAATTGGTAGACGCAAGGGACTTAAAATCCCTCGATGGCAACGTCGTGCGGGTTCGAGTCCCGCCGCCCGCACCAGATCGGCGGTCATCCCCGGTTCGGTCTGGAGAATCCTGAAATCGGCGCCTCCGTCGCTGCCTTCAGCGCATCACGAATGGATTGGCCGGGGCGCCTTGCGCGGTCGAGATCCACACGCTCTTCGTTTCCAGGTATTCGCGGACCGCGTCGATGCCGCTCTCGCGGCCGATACCCGAATGCTTCATGCCGCCGAACGGCATCATGTAACTGATTGCGCGATACGTGTTCACCCACACGGTTCCGGCGCGCAGCAACTTCGGTACGCGCACGGCGCGTCCGAGATCGCGGGTCCAGATTCCTGCCGCGAGGCCGTAGATCGTGTCGTTGGCGATACGAATGGCGTCTTCCTCGCTATCGAAGCCGATGATCGAGAGGACCGGTCCAAACACTTCCTCGCGTGCGATCCGCATGCTGTTGTCGACATCGGTAAAGATGGTCGGCTCAACGAACTGGCCGCCGACGATGCCCTCGCCTGAGGCAGGCTTGCCTCCGAGGAGACAGCGTGCGCCCTCCGCCTTTGCAATGTCGATATAGTCGAGGATCTTCTTGTATTGCGCCGGCGTCGTGACCGGGCCGATGTTCGTGTCCGACCGCATGGGATCGCCGATCTTGGCGGAGCGCGCGAGTTCGACAAGACGCTCGACAAATTTGTCCTTGATCGAATTCTGCACCAACAGGCGCGATCCCGCGATGCAGGTCTGGCCCGTGGCGGCGAAGATGCCGGAGACGACGCCGGCCGCGGCCGCGCTGAGGTCGGCGTCCTCGAAGACAATGTTGGGGGACTTGCCGCCCAGCTCCAGCGAAACCCGCTTCAGGCTCCGTGCGGCCGTCTCGTAGACTTTCGCGCCCGTCGTGTCCGATCCGGTAAATGTGATCTTGGCGACGCCGGGATGCGAGATCAACTCGGTGCCGGCTTCGGGCCCAAAGCCGGTGACCACGTTGAAGATTCCGTCCGGAATGCCGGCCTCTTTTGTGAGCGCGGCAAATTCCAGGGTGCTGGCGGAAGTGAATTCGGATGGCTTGACGATGACGGCGCAGCCGGCCGCGAGCGCGGCTGCGCATTTCCAGGCGACAAACAGCAACGGCGAATTCCAGGCCGTCAGCGCCGCGACAACGCCGACCGGTTCATGCGTCGTGTAGGCGAAGGTGTCCGGCTTGTCGATCGGGACGAGGCCGCCTTCGAGCTTGTCGACGAGGCCGCCGAAGTACCACCACCATTCCGGGTGATAACGAAGCTGGCCAAGCATCTCGGCCATGAGCTTGCCGTTGTCGCGCACTTCGATTTCGGCGAGACGCTCGGCATTCGCGGCGACGAGGTCGCCGAGCTTGCGCATCGCCTTGCCGCGCGCCGAGGCCGTCATCTTCGACCAGGGGCCGCGCCACATGGCCTCATTGGCGGCCTTCACGGCGGCGTCGACATCGGCGGCCGACCCGCGTGGGATTTTCGCCCACGGCTGGCCACGGTAGGGATCGATCGATTCAAACCATTCATTTTTGGCAGGATCGACATACTGGCCGTTGATGAAAAGCTGATAGGTTTTCATTGTTCCCTCCAGTTCCGGCGAGGCGATGAGAAGAGGCTGGGCAGACGGTAAAATGAATTCTGCGGCTTCGCCATGGCGATTATTGCACACGCGCCCAGGCCGATTTGCAGCAACCCTGTTTGCTGATGAAACCTTCTGATGTCGCGCGGTTCGAATGCATGGCGTACTCGCGCGAAGCAGGCGCGGGCTATTCAAAGAAGAGCTGGCGTGACGATCCAACCTCTTCAAGTGTGTCGGCAGGATTTGCTTTCGTTCGGCCCCGTCCTTGCAGATCGATGGCCGCCGGCAAAAGCCCTCGGCGGCCCGGAATTCACCTGCCGCTTTGGGCCATGGGATCAAATAGTTAGCGCCGTTCCTCAGTCCGGGAAAATGAGATCGACCGGTGGTGTGCCATCGGAAGCCGCGGGATGACGGCGTCCTCAAGGCAAAGCCTCATTCCGGACATCAGTTGCTGCTTTACGCAACCTCAAGCTTATCGGATTAACAGGGTCTCATGTTCGCTTTCCCGGCCAGTCATCGCGCGCCCTTGCGTGCCCTCGCAGGCGCGGTTCTTTTTGCGCTGGGCGCGGCTCTTGGCGGTTGCGCCAACATGAGCGACGGCATGACTTCCGCCTTTGCGGACCCCGCGAAGTACGAGCTCTATAATTGCAAGCAGCTCGAGGCCGAGCGAAAGAGTCTCGGGACCCGGATGGCCGAACTGCAGGGTCTGATGAGCAAGGCGCAGTCCGGAGTCGCCGGTCCCGTCGTGGCGGAAGTTGCCTATCGCAACGACTACATTGCGCTGCGCGGTCAGGCCAGGAATGCCGACGCGGCGTGGGTGGCCAACAAGTGCCATGAGACGCCGCCGGCCAAAACTGCGGCGGCGTCTGCTTCAGCGCCGGCGCCGGCGCCCGCGCCCGCTGCGGCTTCCGGCCATGCGCCGATGCGATCGGGCAACGCCGTCTACTGATCGGGCTTGCGGGGCGCAGCCTCAGGGCCGCCAATCGTAGATCCAGTTCTGCCGCGACAACATCCGCTGCGGTCCCATCGCCTTGATGAAGAGATCGCGCGCAAGCGCCATCGGCCCAGCCAGATGATAGATGCGCCCGGCCTGCCGCGCGCTGCGCTGAACGCGGATGATGCGTGGCCGGCGCAGCCGCTCGTAGCGTTGCAAGGCTGCCGTGAATGCCGCCGGACTTTCGTTGGACCGTGCGGCGATGCATTTCGCCAGCACCGCTGCGTCCTCGATTGCCATCGCCGCGCCCTGGGCCGCGAACGGCAGCATGGCGTGCGCTGCATCCCCCAACAGCGCTACGCCGTCGCCGGTCCATGGACCGCGGCCGGAGACGGTGAACAGCGCCCATTTCCGCCAGCCGTCGACGGCGCCGATCAGCATCCGGGGAATGGCATGCCATCCGGCCGCAACGAACGCGCTCTTGATTTCATTGCCGTCGCCCGGTTCGCTCCAGCCCGGCCTATTCCATTCACCGGGGACGACTGCCACCACGTTGATCTGGCGCGCAGCGGAAATCGGATAGGCAACGAGATGCGCCTGAGACCCCATCCAGAGTTGCACGCGGCGCGAGGTATATTCGCGCGGCATCTGCCTGGTATCGAGCGTGCCACGCCAGGCGATCAGCCCCGAGAACAGCGGCTGCACATCCGGCAGCAAATGCTGGCGGACGGTGGACCAGATTCCGTCGGCGCCGATCAGCGCCGCGGCGAGTTCGTCCCGGCGCGAGGCGCCGCTGCGCTGGACGACGGTCAATCCCTTGGCGTGAGGGCTGACGTCCTCGAACTGGCAGCCGAGCCGCAATTCGATGTTGGAAGAGTTTTCGACCTGCTCGCGCAACGCAGCCTGCAGATCGGCGCGATGGATCACCCAATAGGGAGCACTGGTATCCGATGCTGCCGATCCTGCCCTGGCGAGTGAAAGGCGCGAGATCTCGCCGCCATTTCTCGCGCTCATCAGGCAGATCGAATCGGGTGTCACGGCGCGGGACAGCCGTGGGCCAAGACCGAGATCGACCAGCACGCGGCTGGCATTGGGCGAAAGTTGCAAGCCGGCGCCGGCTTCCTCGAGCCGCTCTGCTTTCTCCAGAACAATGATTCGAAAGCCCAACTTCGCCAGCGCCAGCGAGGCGGTCAGTCCGCCGATGCCGGCACCCGCAACGATGATCGTCCGTGAAGCCGCCATTAGTGCCCGCTTTCGGAAGCTCGTGCACCCATCGCAGCACCCACTTTCACGAACTTCGGAAAGTCACGGGCATTAGCTGCCCGATCAGGCGACCTTGTCGGTCAGCACGCATTCCGGTGGGCGGGCCTCGCCGGGCTTGAGGTCGGCGGCAAAACGATAGAGCGTCGAGCAATAAGGGCAGATGATCTCGTTATCGTTGCCGAGGTCGAGAAAGACGTGCGGATGATCAAAAGGCGGATTGGCCCCAACGCACATGAATTCCTGCGAGCCGATCTCGATGACGGCAACGCCGGCATCGTTGTGAAAGTGCGGAACGACATGATCGGACATCGGATTCACCTTAGGTAGCAAGCAGCAGGCGACATCGTCGCCGGGTTCCGCCACTGGAAACCAGCCATACCAACGGATGCTGTTGATTCCTAGTGCTCCGGCATCTGACGAAGCGAATGCCAAATCTACCGCCAAAGCGGGGCCGATTTGACATTTCCCACAACCGTGCGATAGCCCCGGCTACTGATTTTCATCTTACAAATTCGACACAATCTTGGTGTCCCGGAGAAGCCCTTCTTTCGTCGGGGCGGTTGTGTCGTAAAAGCGGCACACTATGTCTCGTTGCATCGTGATGGGCAGGGTTTTTGATGAAACAGCGGCGGATCCGTTGGGCTTTGGTAGCGATAACGGCAAGTGGTGCCGCGCTTGCCGTCGTGTGGCCGCACGCGCGTGAAGCTGGCGCCATGTTGGTGGCGCAGGACGACCCTGCGCAATTGTCTGACATCCAGGTCGATTCTGCCTTGCGAAATAGCGGGGATATCGTCGCCGGTCAGATCGAGGCCGCGCTCGACGCTCACGATGCCGGCCTGGCTGAAAGCTTCGTCGATCTCGCCAAGGCCAAGAACATCGCGCTGCCGGAGGATCTGCTGAACCGGGTGAAGCAGGCCGCCACCGAAGACAGCTCGGCCTCGCATTTCGCCCGCCGCTTTGCCAGCGGTCTTGTGACCGGAAACGCCGACGATGCCGGCAGCCTGTCGGGCACTGTTGCCGGCGATCTCTTTGTCTTTGGCGACATCAGGGACGTGGTCCGCGAGGGCAAGCATCTGGTCATGGGCGAGGATACCGATCGCCTGGTGCTCGGTCTTGCGACCGCGGGTCTCGCAGTGACGGCCGCGACCTATGTCACCGTCGGCGGCACCGCGCCGGTGCGCGCCGGACTGACGCTGGTCAAGGATGCGCGCAAGGTCGGACGGCTGGGCGAGGGGCTCACTGCATGGGCCGGTCGCTCGGCGCGGGATATTGTCGATGCACCGATGCTGGAAGAGGCCGTTGCCTCCAGCGCGACGACATCTCCGGGGAAAACCGTGAGCGCCATTCGCGCCGCCTTCAATGCCGAGAAGGCAGGCGCGCTGGTGCGAATGGCCAAGGATGTTGGGCGCATCAGCGAGAAGGCCGGTGCGCGCGGCGCGATCGATACGCTGAAAATCGCCGAAGGGCCGGAAGATGTCGCGCGCGCGGCGCGGCTGGCGGAAAAAAGCGGCGGCAAGACGCGGGCGCTGATCAAGCTGCTCGGCCGCGGCGCGCTCTTGCTGACCGCCGGCGCGTTCGATCTGCTGTTGTGGGTATTCGGCGCACTGTTCATGCTATTTTCGCTGCTGGTCTCAATCAAGTCGACCACCGAGCAGCTGACGCAGTCGTGGATCGATCACGGCAAGCGCCGCCGGCTGCGGCGACAACTTGCGGCCGCCAAAGTGGCAAGCGTCGCGGCAAACGGCTAATTTCGAAACGTCTCCTCAAAACACGGAACAAGCGATGCCGAGTTTTCATCACGGCGCTGTCGAAATTGCCTATCTCGACGAGGGCGAGGGCGACCCGATCATTCTCGTGCACGGCTTTGCCTCCAGCAAGAATGTGAACTGGGTGTATCCGACATGGGTGTCGGACCTGAAGAAAAGCGGCCGTCGTGTCGTCGCGTTCGATAATCGCGGCCACGGCGATTCCAGCAAGCTCTATGATTCGGCCGACTATGAGCTCTCCATCATGGCAAGCGACATCGCGGCCCTGATGGACCATCTCAAGCTCGATCGCGCCGACGTCATGGGTTATTCGCTGGGCTCGCGGATGACGGCGATGCTGGCGCGCAGCGAGCCGCATCGTTTGCGCTCGGCGATCCTCGGCGGCATCGGCATCGGCCTGATCGTGGGCGGCGGTCCCGGCGAGAACGTCGCCACGGCGCTCGAGGCGGACTCGCTGGACCAAGTCACCGATCCGGTCGGGCGGACCTTCCGCGCTTTTGCCGACCAGACCCGGTCCGACCGCAAGGCGCTCGCAGCGTGCTTGCGCGGCTCGCGCCGCCTGATGACGAAAGAGGAAGCGGCCGGGATTGCCGTGCCGGTATTGATTGCGGTCGGCACCGCGGACGAGATCGCAGGCTCCGCGCAAGCCTTGGGGGAGATCATTCCCGGTTCGGAAGTGCTCGATATCCCCCGTCGCGATCACATGCGCGCCGTCGGCGACAAGGTCTATAAAGAGGGTGTGCTGGATTTCCTGTCACGCCGTCCGTGACGGGGCGTTCGCGGTCTCGTCGCGCTGCCAGCGCCTTATCGCCGCGATCATGATGGCAAAGGTCGTGATCCAGACCAGGCGCGAGCCATAGCGATCGTGCGGCCCCGATATCACGCCGCAGATGAAAGCATTGCCGACCAGCGTCAGGCATACGGTCGCCATCAACAGCGTCACTTCGTCGATCTGCCGTCGCCAGATCGAGGCGAACAGGAAGGCAAAGACGAGGAACGTTGAAAACAGCGCCACCGGAACGTGGATCAGGTTGAACGGGCCGAAGGTGAGGTGGGTCTTCTGCTGGCGTGCGGCGTCCACTATTTTCAATTGCCGAGGCAGGTAATCCCGGAAGATGCCGTAGGTGTGCATCATCGTCGGATGGTCGGTATTCTCGCCGGTCGCGACCTTGAGCAGCTGCTCGCCCGTATCCAGCAGCGCCGCCTCGGCCTGCCACAGCGGATAGTCGGCGAGTGCGTGCGCGGCAATGTATCCCATCTCATCGCGCATGCCGGTAAAGCGGCCGAGATTGTTGAAGACGCTTTCGCGGCTCCACAGGAAATCATCGGCGGTTTCCGGCAACTCGTTGCGATAGGGACAGAGCTTGAACTTCTCGGTGGTGCAGTGATCGTTCAGGTAGCGGCTGACGATACCGTCCTGGAGCATGCGGGCAAACGCAATCGAAAAGCCACCGGGGGTCCATGCGACCTGACCCGAGAGCGCAAAATTGGCGGAAACGAGCATGACGGCGCCCATCGCGATCGTCAGGGTGCCTTGCAGCAGGTGTGAGGCGCGAATTCGCCCGCGCAGGAAAGGGCGCGCAATCCATCCGACGCAGCACAGTCCCAACAGAACGCCCATCGTCGCACTGTGGGTCGCCGCCGCAAACGCCGTGAAGACGAACAGCGCAATCTTTTCGCCGCGGGAAATCTTGTCGCCGTGCAGGACCAGAATAAACAGCGACAGCACCGACAGGCCGGCAAAGATGTCGGTAAGCAGCATGCTGGCGAGCCAGGGCAGCGCCGTGGTCAGGGTCAGCACCAGGCAGGATCCGAACAGCCGCCAGGGCCTCGCGAGGCCGAAGACCCGCAGCATCAGCTGCAAGATCCACATCGTCGCCAGCGCCTGGATCGCCAGGTTGACCCAGAAGTGGGTGTGTTCGCCGTAGTGCAGGTAGAGGCCGAAGACGGTCGATCGGCTGGGGACGAGGTAGCCTTCATACCAGCGCGCCAGATAACCGCCGGTGTCCGACTGAAGGATCGGGTAGCCGTTCCAGAGCGCGGGCGCGACCAGCATCAGGGGGATCGCAACGGCGATCGCCCAGATCAAAAGCGGATTGGCGGCGCGTTCGGGCATGGTGTGTGCGGTAATTTCTGCCATCTAGTGGTCCGATTCTAACATTCGCATCCCTCCTCAGCGGCCACTTTTGCGAATGTTAGAATCAAAGGACCACTAGCTAATATGGGTTTCTAGTGGAGTTTAGGATTTGAGGTTCGCCAAGCGAGATTGCGGCCAGGCGGGTAGCGAATGTCAAATCCACTCCACTAGCCGGACAATGCCCGGAGCCCCCGACGCGCGGAAATCCGCCAATAGTCGCCTTGATTTGCGGGAACTCGCAACCAAGTAAGTCGCGCAGGGCTAGTCCGTATGCGATTCCAACCCCTCACGCCAGCATTCACCCTTGGTGTGAGGGGCGCGGGGACAGCGGGAGTGCCCCATGCTAGAATAATTCGGTCACAAACCTGATTATGATGACCAAACAGGAATTTGCAGGCGGAGCCTATGGCAAAGCATCAGATCAATCCGCTAGGCGGCAGCAAGCTCGCGGCCCTCGATCCGATCTGGGATCGGGTCCGGTCCGAGGCCGAGGACATCGTTCGCAGGGAACCGGAGCTCGCGACGTTCATCTATGGCACCGTGTTGCATCACGACCGGCTGGAGCAGGCGGTGGTGCACCGGATCGCCGAGCGCCTGGACCATTCGGCCCTGTCGGGTGACTTGATTCGCCAAGCCTATGACGAAGCGCTGCGCGACGATCCCGATATCGGCAACGCCTTCCGCGCCGACCTGGTCGCGGTTTACGACCGGGATCCTGCGACGTCGCGCTTCATCGACCCCTTGCTCTATTTCAAGGGTTTTCATGCCTTGCAGGCCCATCGACTGGCGCACTGGCTGCTAAAGAAGGGTCGCAGGGATTTCGCCTATTATCTGCAAAGCCGGTCGTCTTCGGCGTTTCAGACTGACATTAATCCGGCGGCCATCATCGGCCGCGGCATCTTCCTCGACCACGCCACCGGTTTTGTGTGCGGTGAGACGGCGGTGATCGAGGACGATGTTTCGATCCTGCATGGGGTTACGCTCGGCGGGACCGGCAAGGAGAACGAGGACCGCCATCCCAAGATCCGCCATGGCGTGATGATCGGGGCGGGGGCCAAAATCCTCGGCAATATCGAGGTCGGCCACTGCGCCAGGATCGCGGCCGGCTCCGTGGTCGTCAAAACGGTGCCCCACAATGTGACGGTGGCTGGCGTGCCGGCCAGGATCGTGGGCGAGGCCGGATGCGCGGAACCCTCGCGCACCATGGACCAGATGATCAACGCGATCGGGCTTTGAATTTCTAGTGCGGTGAATTTGAAGTTCCTATCAGTTTCGCGGTAACCTCGTCATAGGAACTTCAAATTCTAAACCGCACTAAAATCATATAATTGGCTAGTGCTCCTTGATTCCGAAGTTCGTAAACGTGGAGCCGCAATATGATACGAACTTCGGAATCGGAGCACTAGTGGTCCAATTCCAACATTCGCATCCCTGATGCGCGGCTGTAAGGCGGCCCGGAATTATCCGGTCATGGTGCTGGCGGTTCTCGCCGCATCGTCCTAAAACTTCTCAAGATATTTGCACCTGGAGACGCGCCGTGGACGTTCAGGAAGTCAGGAAGCTCGACGCCTACCTCAAGCGCCTGTTTGGCAACCCGAAGATCCGCGTGGTTCCGCGGCCCAAGAAGGATGACTCGGCCGAGGTCTATATCGGCGAGGAATTCATCGGCGTTCTCTTTGTCGATGACGAGGACGACGATCGCTCGTTTCAGTTCCAGATGGCTATTCTGGAAGACGATCTGGTCGAGCAGGGCTAGCGGTCCACTAGTGTGGCGACTCTGACGTTCCTTTCAGTCTTGCAGCGAGCTCCTCAAAGGAACGTCAGAGTCAAAGCCACACTAGAATCATATAGTTGCTAGTGTCCCTTTGGTTCTGACATTCGTAAAAGTGCCTGCCGCGATATGATACGAATGTCAGAACCGGGACACTAGCGTTTCGGCCTGCTATTTCGAGACCCGTAATTCCTGGGTCAGGCGGTCCATCGCGTCCGCAACCTCGCGCCATTGCGCCAGCCAGCTGCGCGGAAAGCGGAAGGTCAGATCCGCTCCCTCGATGCGGCGCTCGCTCAGGCACATGCCGGGTGTAGCCGCCTCGCGCGAGCAACGCGCCACCATGTTGGGCGACGACGCGAAGAACAAATCCTCCCCGCTATAGGGCGAGCCTTCGCGGAAGGCGCGCATGGTCATGCCATCCTCCCCGACCGTCCGGGTCTGCTCCAGATAGCGCGGAAAGATGGTGCGTATACGTTCCTCCGGCGCCAGCGCGTCGTGATGGGCTGCAATCGACAGGAAAATCCGGTCGATTGGTTGCACGGTCTCCTCGACAGTGGAGGCGCTGACGCGTTTCGGTGCGTCCGGCGGTAGGAGCGAGGGATAGCTGAAGCTTAGATCGATGCGTTCCTGCGGCCCGGTGTGGCGCTGGATTTTCATTCGGATCGAGGCGGACGGCACGTTGAAAAGGGTCGAGCCGACGCTGACGGGCAGCCGCGCCGGACCGCCTCCCTTTTCCGCGTCCCAGGTGGGCCACAGCAAATAAGCAACCAGGATAAGAGCCGCAGCGGCGATGATGCCGCCCAGCACGATCGGAGGCAGGTGCGCGCGCCAGTCCTTCTCGGTGCTGCGCGCGATGGTTCGGGATGACGCGATTAATGTCATGAACAGGCGATGCGTGGATGGGATTTCAATGGGAACGAATCAGCGGTGAATATGCCATGTGACGCCGCACATCCGTATGGTTTGAGGCCGGGCAGATCATTCGAGCCATGTGCGAGCCGGGGTTCCGAAGGCGTGCTGTTAACCTTTCCTTAAGGATGTTGTGGCGGCCACGCGCCAATTTTGCGAAGCAAGGGGTGGTTTCAGTAGTTGCGTGGACGTACCCAGATGACGCCGGATGCGTTGAACTCCCTGTTTGCCCTCTCGATCGGCTTTGCGCTCGCCGGCGCGCTCACCAGCGGATACCAGGCGTTCGTGCATCGTCCGGCCGGCTTCGGCCTGCTTCAGGAAGGGATTGCGCCGAGCACCTTTGCGGCGGTGCCGTTTCTGGTGTTTGCTGCTCCCTTCATCATCATGCGCAACACGCTGCGCGGCGTGCAGGTCGAACGCCGCCGGTTCGAGTTCGTGATGATGGCGACCGTGCTTGCGGGTTTCTGGAGCCTGATGTCCGGTTCCTTTTTCCTCATGACACTGCGCGCGACCGGATTGCTGGCCTGAATCCCTTTTTTGCGTGACGCGCTTTCCTGGCGCGAACCGGCATCGCCTTCGCTTGAAAACGCTTTGACGGCTGTGCCAGAGTCTCTCTGAAAACGGAGAGTTTTATTCATGGCAATCTACGAACTCGACAGGCAGGCCCCCGACCTTCCCAAGTCCGGCAACTATTTCATCGCCGATACTGCAGCCGTCATCGGCAAGGTGCGCCTGCTTGAGGGCGCAAGCGTCTGGTTCGGCGCGGTGTTGCGCGGCGACAACGAGTGGATTGAAATCGGCGAGGGTTCCAACGTGCAGGACAATTCGACCTGTCATACCGATCGCGGCTTTCCGCTGACCATCGGCCGGAGCTGCACGGTCGGCCACAATGTGATCCTGCACGGCTGCACCCTGGAAGACGGCGCATTGGTCGGCATGGGGTCGATCATAATGAATGGCGCCAAAATCGGCCGCAACAGCATCGTTGGCGCCGGTGCGGTCATTACCGAAGGCAAGATTTTTCCCGAACAATCGCTGATCATCGGCGCGCCGGCACGGGTGATCCGGACGCTCGAACCGGCCCAGGTGACAGCAATGGGAAGCGCGGCAAAATTCTACGTCGGTAACGGGCCGCGCTTTAGAAACGGCTTGAAGAAGATCGGTTGATGAACGTCTGTTCAGAATCTTGCCGCGATATGATCACCATCATGTTTTTGCCTTGCGCGTCCGCCTGGGTTGTCCGCCGTCCTCCACCGGTTTCCTGGCCGGTTCGGCCACGAGCTTGGCGCTCTTGCGCAAGGCGTCCTTGAGGTCGATCGGAATGCCGTGCTTCTTGAGCAGATCGGCAAAGGCTTCGTCCGCCAATTCCTGGAACGTCGCCATCCGGTCGCGCGCCAATTGCTTCAGCTTGTCGAACGTGTCGTCGTCGAAGGTGATCAATTTGCGCATATGCGAGGCTTCCGGCCGTCGGCGATGCCGGAATCGTTATCAGGGATCGACGACCGCGCCAAACGCAGCGCTTCTCGGCGCAACGCTGCGCTATGATGACCATGAACATGATCGTGGATAGAATAATCCGCTTTTTAAATGCGTTTTTATTTTCCTTTTGACGCCTGCAGCGCTTCTCTTGGCGCTGCGCAAGGTTCGCTGGGCGAGCCACGCATCTCGGCAATTCGTCGCGGTCGCTCCCGATGGCGGAACCTGCCGACTGCGAACGCGTAGTCGAGTGGGCGGGGGTGTGCTGTTGATAGGAGAAGGTCAATGTTCCGGAAAACAATGATCGCGCTGTGCGCGGTCGCGTCGATTGGGATGCTCGCACCTGACGTCGCTCTGGCGCGCGGCGGCGGTGGTGGTGGCCACGGAGGCGGTGGAGGCGGAGGCGGAGGCGGAGGCGGAGGGCATGGCGGTGGCGGCTTTGGCGGTGGCGGTTTCGGCGGCGGCGGTCATGCTGGTGGCTTCGGTGGTGGCGGTTTTGGCGGACATGCTGGCGGCTTCGGTGGACACGCCGGTGGCTTCGGCGCTGCGCATTCCGGCGGCTTTGGCGCGCGCGGTTTCGCCGGGCGCGGAGGAGGCTTTGGCGGCGCACCCATGAACAGCTTTGCGCATGCGACACCGAACGGTGGCGTTGCGACCGGCGCCGCCCGGGGTAACCGCTTTGCCGGCGGCAACAGATTTGCGAGCCGTGGCTTCGACCATGGCGACCGCGGCTTCCATCATGGCGACCGCGGCTTCCGTCATGGCCGTCACGGCCGGCGCTTCTTCGGCGGCGGCGATTTCTTCTACGGACCCGACTTCGGCTACGACTACGGCTACTATCCTGATTACGCTTACGACGACACTTACTACGATAACGGCGGCTGCTATGTCGTGCAGCGGCGCATTCATACCCGGCATGGATGGCGGGTCAGGCCGGTCCAGGTCTGCGGCTGAACTCACCGCCATGACAAATCGCGTGAACAGGCGCGCGGCGAATATCCGCGCGCCTTTCTCGTGACGTGATGGGGTTCAGCCGAGCATGTTGTGCTTCTTGAACCAGACCTGCATCTGCCTGAAGGCATCCTCCGTCTGAGCTCGCCATGAGAGCTTAACGCAGTAGCGCTAGACGCCAATACCCAGCCGATATTCCGCCACCCGCGCAAATGACCGGGCGCCAGGGAATGCCACTGCGGCCCAAAAAAACAAGGCCGTCGGCGCAGTATGGACGCCCACGGCCTTGCCAGCCCCGGATATTAAATTGGCTTACGCCATCCGGCGAGTTCCACCGTGCCACGGTACCTCAAGGACGGATGTGAACTGGTTCACAAAGCCTCCAAAAAGGGTGCGGCCAGCCCTTGGGGGAAGGCTGGCCGCTCGCGAGACGGTCTGGGACGGGGAGGGGTGGGGATGTGACCGGCTCGCGTAGCTCTTAAAATCCTTGGTTCTCAGTGATCGTCCTTAGTGATCCCTGGCGCTCGCGGTCAAAGCCGCAGGCCGGGGGTCGCCGAGGGAGACCCAGACATTCGGGTCGCCCTGCGATTGGCGCTTGACGAAGCGGTAGCCGGTGTCGGTCCAGGCCACGACGTTTTCGTTCTGGTTGTCCAGAATGAACTCGCCCTTGTCGGACTTGACGGTCAGCACCGCATGACCTTCGCCCATCTTGTCGCGCACCACCGTGATCAGAAGCGCCTCGCGCGGCCATCCCGCGTCGATCAGCATCTTCCGCTTCAGCAGCACATAATCTTCGCAGTCGCCGTAACCGTCGGTCGGGATCGACCACTTCTCGACGACGCCCCAATGATCCATGTCGGTCATCGGCTTGATGGTCTCGTTGACCCAGTGGTTGACCTTGTTCAGGTCGCGCCAGGCCGCTTGCGTCATCACGATATCGCGGGGCTGCGACTGACCGCCTTTGCACTCGGCCGGAGTTTCCGTGCAGAATTCCACCCAGCCGATCGGCGCACGCGTGGTGTCGCCGAGACTTGCATAAAGCGGCCGCTCATCGGCGGCTCGCGCCGAAACGGTCAATCCCAACAGGATGGCGGCAACCGCCAATCCTTTTTGCTCCCTGAAGCTGAACATTGTTGTGGCCCCCGTCTTTTTTTGTTGGGACCACGTTTCGCACAAAGGATTTGCGGTGCGGCTAAGTGCGCCGAGTACAATTGAAGCGAATACTGCTCAATACTTCAGAGAATTCGATCTGTATTTGAATAGAATTCGAATACAATTTTAGACAACTGCAATTGATTCAAATTTTAGCCATTAACGGCCGGACGCCCGAAAACGCAGCCGATTTTGCCAGCATCGCTCGCAGCGTTAACCGGGATTTTGCGCGCGCACAGGCGCCCAGCAGGGACGACCGGCACGCCCTGACCTCCGCAAAAGGGGCAAAGCGATCCCTTGCGGCTTTACGCGGCGCTAACGCTGTCTCCGATGCGTGGGAAAGCCTTGGCAAGCCATCTCGTCCGTTGCAGACATGCCGCGCGAAAGCCGCGAGGTGATCATGAAGAAAGTGTTACTGGACCTCTCCGCCGTGCTTTGGCTTGCGATTAGCCTTCCCGCCGCCGAAGACGCGGCCCTTATCAACCCGACCGACCCGCAACCGACCTGCTCCATGTGCCCGGGCAACGGCATCCGAGCTTGAGAGCTACACGAAGAAAGCGATCGCCGAAAAGCTGAAGGCCGGCGATGTCGTGGTCATTCCGGCCGGCACCGGCCCTGGTTCACGAAAATCGATGACCACATCGATTATCTGATGATCAGGATCGATCCGGACAAGGTGACGCCGCTCAAGGGCGAAGCACAGTCGAAAGAGTATCTGTCGAAACCAGCGGAGCGCGGGCAGTGATGAATCGTGTCAGCGCGCGGTGACGGCGTCCTCGAGCGTCTCTGCCACCTGCTCGTGGATGAATTCGAGCGCAAAGCCTTCATCGAGATTGCGAACCACGCGTGCCTGGACCTTGCCGAGCATCACTGTCGACTTCATTGGGGGCTTGCTTTCGGCCGCGATCGCAGCACCCGAACGCGACATGTCGATGATGCGGCAGGTCATGCGCGTGCCGTCTTCAAGCGTCAGCAATGCGATCGGATTGCGCGGCACGATGCGGTCATGGCGGCGATCCTCCGGCAGGTTGAGGATGTCGCGGTTGGCAAGCCAGGTCAGTTGTGCGGCAAGCTTGTCGCGCTTGCGCGCGGTCGCGCCGACCGTCATCGCAAAGCCGTTGTCGATGATGCGGGTGATCCGTCCCTCGACACGTCCGATATGGTCGAGATAGGCGATCACGCGGTCGCCGACATTGCCGATGCCGGGCGCCAGCAGCGCCAGCCCACCCGGCGACATATTGATGATCTGGCACGGAAATTCGCGGCGGTCCGGCAGCATGTAGCGCCCCAGCAGATGCACCCTGACCCGCTGGAAGCGCCGCCGCTCTTCAGCGGACGGAAGAATCGATTTTTTATTTGCCAACGCCATCTTCGCCGCCAGGGCACCCGCTATTGGTGCCGTTCGACCCTACGGCCAGCAGGGTTAATGAGCGGTTAGCGCTCGCGGGTATTCAGGTCGCGGCGGGAGCGAGCCTCGAAATCCGGTCAAATCCCCACAACAGCAGCGGGCACGCCAGCAGCAATACGGCGCCAAAATCGAGCGTTATCGCCGCGCTCCCGGTCCATTTCGCAAGCGCCCCGCCGATGACTGGGCCCAGCATCATCGTGCCATAATAGAGGGTGTAGAAAATGCCCATGCCGATCGCGCGCGTTTCT
>NZ_DAHUXJ010000086.1 GCF_027307225.1 Bradyrhizobium sp.
GTTTCGCGGTAACCTCGTCATAGGAACTTCAAATTCTAAACCGCACTAGAATCATATAATTGGCTAGTGCTCCTTTGATTCCGAAGTTCGTAAACGTGGAGCCGCAATATGATACGAACTTCGGAATCGGAGCACTAGTGCGGCGAATTTGAAGTTCCTATCAGTTTCGCCGTGAGTTCGTCGGCGAGGCCATGGTGCCGATATCGCTTGTCGGTCCGAAGTCTCTCGAAGAGTTGGACGCGCGCTGGCCGCTCGAGAGCCAGTCGCCTGCTGCGATCCGATGGACTCTGGGGAAAATCACGGCGGTGGAGGGGGCGACCCGCACGGCAGCGTTAACCCGGCATTAGGGTTAACAGACTATTGCTGGGTCAATCTGGCGGGTTCCGCCGTCCACCCCCGTGAGTCATATCCCCATGCGTCAGCGATACCATGCCGCTCATTGTGCCCGGCTACTTGCATCCGTGGCCGTGACGGCGATTTTCGCGGCTGGGCTTGGCGGCTGTCAGACCATGTCCGATATCACCGGATCGATATCGCCGAAGACCTCGGCCAGCGCCGGGGCTGATCCGCGTCAAGAGGCGGAAGTCACGGGCGAACGCTACCGTGCCGATCCCAAAAATGCCGAAGCCGCGCTGGCCTATGGCCAGGCGCTACGCGCCTCCGGACAACGCAGCCAGGCGGCGGCGGTGCTTGAGCAGGCCACCATCGCCCATCCGAGCGACAAGGCGCTGCTTGCGGCGTGGGGCCGCGCGCTGGTCGACAACGGCAACTTCCAGGAGGGCTTTGACGTGCTCGGCCGCGCCCACTCGCCCGCCAATCCCGACTGGCGCATTCTCTCGGTGCAGGGAACCGCACTCGATCAACTCGGCCGTCACGAGGACGCCCGCCGCTATTACGAGAGCGCGCTCAAGATCGTGCCGGACGAGCCGACGGTGCTGTCGAATCTCGGCCTGTCCTACATGCTGTCGAAGAACCTGCCGCAAGCGGAGGAGGCGCTGCGCCGGGCCTATGCCAGCAGCCGGGCCGACGCGCGGGTGCGGCAGAATCTGGCGCTGGTGATCGGCCTGCAAGGCCGTTTTGCCGAGGCCGAGCAAATCGTGCGCGCCGATCTTCCTCCCGACGAGGCGACCGCCAACGTCGCCTATCTCAAGCAGATGCTGAACCGGAAGGGCGATCCGCGCGTCGGCAGCGCGGGCAAAATGCCCGTGGCCTCGCTCAGCCGTCCGGAGTGACGGCGTCTCCCTTTTCGGATTTCTGACTGAACCGCCGGGACGCGTTCCGCGCCCCGATCGGCCTACTGCATCGCTGCGATCTTGATGCCGGTCGGTCCGAGAATGACCACGAACAGCACCGGCAGGAAGAACAGGATCATCGGCACCGTCAGCTTCGGCGGCAGTGCGGCGGCCTTCTTCTCGGCCTCGTTCATGCGCATGTCGCGATTTTCCTGCGCCATGACGCGCAGGCTCTGGCCGAGCGGCGTGCCGTAACGCTCCGACTGTTGCAACGCGAGGCAGACCGACTTGACGCCCTCGACGCCGGTACGCCGGGCCAGGTTTTCATAGGCGACCTTGCGGTCCTGCAAATAAGAAAGCTCGGCGGTGGTGAGTGTAAATTCCTCCGCCAGTGCGACCGACTGGGTCACGATCTCGATGCTGACCTTGCGAAAGGCGGCTTCGATCGACATGCCGGACTCGATGCAGATCAGCAGCAGGTCAAGTGAATCCGGGAAGGCGCGGCGGATCGACAACTGACGCTTCGAGATCGCGTTCTTCAGGAAAAGCATCGGGGCCTGCAGGCCGAGCCAGGCCGCGCCGACGCAGATGCCGATCTTGACCGGGACTGATTTCTGCATATGCGAGATAACGAAAACGTACAGAATGGACGCAATGAACAGCACGATCGGCGTTACCAGCCGGAAAAACAGGAACGTGATATAGGGGGCCTGACCGCGATAACCAGCCTGGGTAAGCTTGTCGCGCGCAGTCTCCTGCGCAAGATATTTTGTGAGATTGAAGTCCTCGACTACCCTGGAGATGAGTTGTTTCGGCGTCTGGCGGAGCGTCACCTTCTCGGTCTTGTTGAGGCGCTCGCGCTCCCGCGCCCGGATCCGCTCGCGCTCGTTGGCGACCGCCTTCATGCGCTTGGCCAGTCCCTCGCCGGCAAACAGCGGCATAACCAGCGTATAGGCCGTGGCGCTTGCCGCGATGGCGGCGAGCAGCATGGTCATGAAATGAGCGTCGTGGAGTTTTTCGACCAGAAAGCTAATCATGCGGCACCGTCAGAAATCGAAATTGATCATTTTTTTCATTACCAGGATGCCGATCGTCATCCAGACCGCGCAACCCACCAGCATCAGCTGGCCTGTCGGATGCGTCCACAGCAGCGAGATGTAGGCGGGCGTCGTCATGTAGACGAGCAGCATGACAATCGGCGGCAACGAGCCGATGATGCCGGCCGAGGCCTTCGCTTCCATCGACATCGCCTGAATCTTCTCGGCCATCTTCTTGCGGTCGCGCAGCACCTTGGAGAGGTTGCCGAGCGCTTCGGAGAGATTGCCGCCGGACTTCTGCTGGATCGAAATGACGATGCCGAAGAAGTTTGCCTCCGGCACCGGCATACGTTCGAACAGGCGCCCGCAGGCATCGCCAAGCGGCATCCCGATCGCCTGGGTTTCGATGATGGCGTTGAATTCCGATCTCAGCGGCTCCGGCGAGTCGGCCGCAACCACCTTGAGCGATTCAAACAGCGGCAGGCCGGCCTTGATGCCGCGCACGATGACGTCAACGGCATCGGGCAGGGCGCGCAAAAAGGCCTTTTCGCGCCGCTTCTTCAGAAAGCTCAATAGCCAGCGAGGCAGCCCGAAACCGGCGGCAAAAGCCATGCCGACGGCGCCCAACAGGCCGCCCTTCACCAACATCACGCCGCCAAAGGCGACGACGGCAAGAACGCCGGATACAATCATGAATTTCTGCGGCGTCCAGTCGAGCCCGGCCTGGGTGAGGCGGGCGGTCAACGTGACCTTGGAGTCCTTCGCGCGCCGGGCTTCGGCTTCCTTGAGCGTTCCCTCAACCTGTTCGCGGCGGGATCGCTGTTCCTTTTGCGACTGGCGGGCGGCTACCGGCTCCGACTTGGCGACGGAGGCGCGCCGGCTCTCCGCCTTTCGCTCTCCTGACAGCAGCGGATAGATAAAGACCCAGGCGATGCCGCCGATTGCGGCGGCAGCGAGAAAGGCCAGCGGCAGTACTTGCATTTTCATGGCGCTCTCCTCAGTTCGGCGGGGCGGCTTCGGCCGCGTCGATGGCGGCGGCGAGCCGTTTCTCTTCGCCGTAGTAACGCGCGCGCTCCCAGAAGCGCGGCCGGCCGATGCCGGTCGAGCGGTGACGGCCGATGATCTTGCCGTTCGCGTCTTCGCCGACCAAGTCGTACAGGAAAAGATCCTGGGTGATGATGGTTTCGCCTTCCATGCCCATCACCTCGGTGATGTGCGTGATGCGCCGCGAACCGTCGCGCAGGCGGGCGGCCTGGATGATCACGTCGATCGAGGCGCAGATCATTTCGCGGATGGTTCGCGAGGGCAGCGAGAAGCCGCCCATGGTGATCATGGATTCGCAGCGCGACAGGGCTTCGCGAGGATTGTTGGCGTGCAGCGTGCCCATCGATCCGTCGTGGCCCGTGTTCATGGCCTGCAGGAGGTCGAACGCCTCCGGTCCGCGGACTTCGCCGACGATAATGCGTTCGGGCCGCATGCGCAGACAGTTGCGGACCAGCTCGCGCATGGTGATCTGGCCTTCGCCTTCAATGTTTGGCGGGCGTGTTTCCAGCCGCACCACATGCGGCTGCTGGAGCTGAAGTTCGGCGGCGTCTTCGCAGGTGATGACGCGTTCTTCGTCGTCGATATAGTTGGTCATGCAATTGAGAAGCGTCGTCTTGCCTGAACCGGTACCGCCGGAAATCAGCACATTGCAACGGACCCGGCCGATGATCTGGAGGATCTCCGCGCCCTCGGGCGAAATCGCGCCGAACTTGACCAACTGGTCGAGCGTCAGCTTGTCCTTCTTGAATTTGCGGATCGTGAGTGCGGGGCCGTCAAGGGAGAGCGGCGGCACGATGGCGTTGACGCGCGAGCCGTCGGCGAGGCGCGCGTCGCAGATCGGCGAGGATTCGTCGACGCGCCGGCCGACCTGGCTGACGATGCGCTGGCAGATATTGAGCAGCTGCTGATTGTCGCGGAAGCGGATTCCGGTGCGCTGGATCTTGCCCGCGACTTCGATGTAGACCGTGCCGGCGCCGTTGACCATGATATCGGCGATATCGTCGCGGGCGAGAAGCGGCTCGAGAGGACCGTAACCCAGAACGTCGTTGCAGATGTCGTCGAGCAGCTCTTCCTGCTCTGCAATCGACATCACGATGTTCTTGATCGCGATGATCTCGTTGACGATGTCGCGGATTTCCTCACGCGCCGATTCGCCGTCGAGCTTGGCCAGCTGGGCAAGGTCGATGGCTTCGATCAGCGCACCGAAGATCGTCGCCTTGACCTGGTAATAGTTGTCGGATTTCCGCGATTCCGCCGGTGGCGGCGGAGCCGATGGCTTGGCGGGGACGATCGGCGGTGAAGCCACGGTGGGCGGCGTTGCAGCGCGCGGAGCCGCCGCTGCGACGGCCGGCGCCTCCGGCGCGGCCGCCGGGGCCCGCATGCTTCTCGGATCGTCTGTTCCGCTACGCTTACCAAACACGACTGCACTCCAGACGGGTCAGACTACTTTGCCCGCAATTTCTCGATCAGAGGTGACAGGAACGAAGTCCGCGGCTTCTTGGTCTCGCCGCGGCCGGTGAGCCGCTGCGCGATCTGCCGGAACATCTCGGTGCTGCGGTGATTTTCGGAAATTTCCGCGATCATCTGGCCGTTATTGGCGGCCGCGCCGAACATCTGGGGATCGAACGGGATCGACACGATCGCCTCGCTTTCGATCGCCTTGGCGAACTCACCAGCGTTGATCTCCGGCCGCTTCGGAACGCCGACCTGGTTGAGGCAATAAAGCGGCGCCCGGTCGTTGGGCCTTGCCGCCTTCAGGAGATCGAAGATGTTCTTGGTATTGCGCAGATTGGCGAGATCGGGTGCCGCGACGATCAGGATGTCGTCGGCGGCGATCAGCGCACGCCTGGTCCAGCCCGACCATTGATGCGGGATATCGAGCACGATGCAAGGCATCGAGGTGCGGAGAGTGTCGAAGATGGCGTCGAAAGCTTCCGCGCCGAAATCATAGACCCGATCGAGCGTCGCCGGCGCCGCCAGCAGGCTGAGGTGGTCGGTGCATTTCGACAGCAGGCGGTCGAGAAAGGCCGTATCGACGCGGTCGGGCGAAAATACCGCGTCCGCGATGCCTTGCGGCGGATCCTGGTTGTAGTCGAGGCCGGCGGTGCCGAACGCAAGATCGAGATCCGCCACCACCGAGTCCAGCGCCAGGTCGCGCGCGATCGCCCAGGCCACGTTATGGGCGACGGTCGAGGCACCGACGCCGCCCTTGGCGCCGACGACGGCAATGATTCGACCCACAGCCTTGGCTTCCGGCGAGGAAAACAGGCCGCAGACCGACCGCACCACGTCCAGCGTATTGATGGGGGTGATCACATAGTCGCTGACGCCCCGGCGCACCAGCTCGCGATACAGCGTGACGTCGTTGATCCGGCCGATCACAACCACTCGAGTGCCGGAATCGCATACGGAAGCAAGCTGGTCGAGGCCGGCGAGAATGTCGTTGCGGCCCTCGGTCTCCAGAATGATCACGTTCGGCGTCGGCGCAGTGCGATAGGCTTCGATCGCGGCCGCCATGCCGCCCATCTGGATCTTCAGATGCGCCTTGGCGAGCCGGCGATCCTCGCCCGCCGACTGCACCGCAGCCGCGGTCTCGACCGTCTCGCAAAAGGCCTGCACCGACACCCGTGGTGCGGGCGCGATGTGATCCTCCGCGAGCGGTGTTGCCTCTGGCTGTTCTTCTGGGGTCTGACGCGCGTAACTGATCATTTGCCCGTGTCGCTGAGTTTGGCCTTATCTGCATCGGGATATTCGGTCGCGGTGCTCGTGCCCTTGCGGTATTTTTCAAAGCCTTCGGCGCGACGCGGCGCGTAAGCAGGCGTTTCCGGACGCGGCTGTACGAGGTCAGCGGGATTGTCGATCATCGCGGCCATGTTGCGCTGATAGGCGCAGCCGAAATTGTAGTAGGGTTTGTTCTCCAGATAGCCCCTGTCCTTGATCGAGGGGCCGAGGTCATCGGGCCACAATCCGCATGGGCCGGCCACTGCCGTGATCTTAGGATAGCTCAGGCGCAGCGTCGCCATCTGGCGCGGATCGCTCGGACGATAGTTGTGCATGACGATGCCGTGAGGCGGCACACCGGCGGCCGAAAGCAGCGACCGCGCTTCCCGGAACGCGTCGGCGGCGGCCCGCGCATTGGGCGTGCCGACCGGCACATCGGCCACGATCGCACCGGTGCTCTCCTGCAGCCAGACCTGGGCCAAGCCCATCACGTCGGCGCGTTGCTCTGCCGACAGGCCGCCGCGAGCCCGGCCGACGAAGATCACCACGGAGCGATTGGCTTCCTGGATCGCGATCGGATGCCTGAGACGATAGTCATCGGGGATACTCGACGTCGTCGAAGCAACCTCATCGGTGTGCATACAGGCGCCAAGCGAGGTTGCGATACCCAGAAGCGCCGCAGCGATGCGGAGGGCGCGCCGGTATCCGACGGGTGTCCTGGCTGTGATCATCTTCGTCCTTGTCCCGCCTTAGTCCGTGATAAAGCCATAGGTGCCGCGATAGTTCTGGACGGGCTCGTTGCGGCCAGGAACGCCATAGATTCGGTTGATGTTGCCGAGCAGATCGGCCTGCGGATCGGACGCCGAGGCAAATCCGTCGTCCGGACGCGACAGATCTTTTTGCGCAACTGCGCGAACGATGTACGGCGTCACAATGACCATCAGCTCGGTCTGGTTGTTTTGGTAGTCCCGGCTGCGGAACAACGTGCCCAAGACGGGCAGCTGCGAAAGCCCCGGGAGGCCGTTAATCGCGTGTTTGGTCTGGTCCTGAATCAAACCAGCCATCGCCATCGAGCCACCCGAGGGAATTTCCAGCGTCGTTTCCGCGCGGCGGGTCTTGACCGAAGGAATCGTCGTACCGCCGGAGCCGCCCTGGAGCGCATTTTCGTTGGAGACTTCGGAAACTTCGGTCATCACTCGCAGGCTGATCCGCCCTTGGGTCAGCACAACGGGCGTGAAGTTCAGTGAAATGCCGAATTTCTTGAAGCTAACGGTCTGGACGCATTGTCCGATCGCGCCCGACGTTGTCGTTTGGCAGGTGACGCCGGTCGGAATTGGAAATTCGCCGCCCGAAATAAACGTCGCGGATTCACCGGAGATCGCCGTCAAGTTCGGCTCCGCCAGCGTCCTCACCACGCCCGCGCTCTCCATCGCGTGAAGCGTCGCGGTGACCGAGGGAGTCCCTCCGAAAGAGGTCGTAATGGCATTGCCAGCAACGAGCGGCGCGTTGTTGGCGGTAAAGGGGTTGGCATTGTTGAAGTTCACGACCGCGGTGCCGTAGTTGAACTGGCCGGAGAGATCGATGCCCAATTGCTTGATGATCGACCGAGCGACTTCGGCGACCGTCACTTTAAGCATCACCTGGTCGCGGCCGCGGACCACGATGGAGTTCACTACCTTGTCGGCTCCGCCCGCCAGCCGCGCGGCGAGATCGACGGCCTGCTGCGCCTCGATCGGGTTCGCCGCCGTGCCGCTGAGAATCACGCCGTCGGCAAGGCCGTCGATCTGAATGTCGGAATTCGGCAGCATCTGCCTGAGTGCGGCGCGTGCGCCGTTGAGGTCGCGTTTGACGGCGATGTCATAGGCAGCAATCTGCTGACCCGCCGAATCGAAGAACACGATGTTGGTCTGGCCGATCGCCGCACCGATGATGTAGGCGCGCTGCGCCGAACGTACGACGGCGTTGGCAATCTTCGGATCGGCGACGAGCACGTCCTTGATGTCGCGCGGCAGGTCGATCACGATCGACTTGCCAACGCCGAGCGAAAGAAACTTCGCGTTCATCTGCCCCTCGGCAGCGGAAACTTGCGGAATCGGGCGGGAGTCGGCGGCCACAGCCGGAATCAGCGCGGGATCGAGCACCATCGCCGCCGCGGCTGAAAACGACAGGGCGCGGACCCAGACCGTTCGCATCCGAAGCTGATTTTCCCTGCATTTCATCTCGCCTGGTCCCTTGATCACTTTTCAACCGCCGTGTGGTTGCTCACCCCGTAGCGAACCACATTGATGGTGCCGGTCCGGCGAAGGTCGTCGACGGCGACTGCAACCTGGTTGACGTCGGCGATGCTGCGCAGCGCCAGCGAGAGCGTGCCGGCCTGACGCGCGCCCGCCAGCAGCGTCGCCTGTTCGGGCTTCAGTTCGAGCGTGACGGTCTTGCCAATCACGGAATTCTGGCCGTCCTTTTCCTTCGGTGCCTGGTCGATGGCGAGAACGCGAACGTTTGAAAGAAGTATCGAAGGAACGATGAGGTCGCCGGTTGCTTTGGGATCCGGGTTTTTTTCGTGGCGGGTCAGGATCACGTCCACGCGGTCGTTAGGCAGGATGAAGCCGCCGGCGCCGGTCTCCGCCGAGATTTCGGTCGACACCGCGCGCATTCCCTGCGGCAGGATCGCGGCCATGAAGCCTGATCCATCGGCCTTGATCAGTTTCGGTTCGCGGATCGGCTCGCCTGCGATGAAGGGCGATCGCGCGATCGAGCCGGTAATTTCCTTGGTTGCGTCGGGGCGCTCGTTGCGGCGGATAAAGGATTTGCTGGCCGTGGCTGCCGGCCAGGTTTGCCACGTCATGTCCTCAGGCGTGACTCTCTGGCCGAGGTTGATGTCGGCTTTGGCCACGAGAACATCGACGGTCGGAAGCTGCGCAGCCGGCGCGGCTACAGGCGGCTTGCTGTCCGATCCACTGGCGAGGTAGGCCGCCACTCCGCCGGCGCCAAGAGCGATGGTCAGGACAATTATGCGTGCCCTATTCATACGCGTCACTTTCCACATTACACCGCGACGCTTCCGCCGCCGTGACGGGAGTTGACCAGTTATTCGTCAAAGCATGGTTAATGAGGCGTATCTAAATCGCGTTAATGAGAGTTTACCTCTCTGGCGATCAGCCGATCATCAGGCGCGCCAGGTCGACGGCCCTGATCCATTCGGTCTCGGGATAGACCACCAGCGCGCCAACGGCGAGTGCGATGCCGTAGGGAATTCCGCTCTCCTTGGCGTGCAGCTTGAGCAGCCAGGTCTGACCCGCGAGCGCATAGGGCAGAGGCCATTGCCTGAATTGAAGCAACAGCAGCGTCAGGGCGCCCCCGAAGAGTGAGGCATAGACCAGATAGTTGAGCAGATGGGCGAAGCCGAACCAGAGTGCGGCTGCGGCTGCCACCTTGGCATCGCCGCCGCCGATCCATCCGAACGCGAAACAGGCAAAGGCCGCGACCAGTATCAGGCTGCCCGCCGCCAAGTGCATCAGGATATCCGACGGCGCCATGCCGCTGGCGAACGCGAGCACAAGGAAACCGGCTGCGAGCGCGAGCGAGACGCGATTGGAAATCGTCATGGTGAAGAGGTCGCTTGCGGCTGCGAACGCCATCAGGGCCGGGAACAGCGTCAGGCGGGCGATATCGATGATCATGGATGGGGGTGGCCCGCGCTGATTTCAGGGGTCGGACAGCTGCCGCCGACGCTATCGCCGATAAATGAACAATCGGGAAACGCCGAAGGATTCGTGGCGCTTCGGATTTGGCATTCGCATCGCGAACGCGCATCTACAGCGTGGCGAATGTCAAATCCACGCGACCAGCCCGCCGGCAATCTGGAAGGCGAGAAAGACGAGCGCCAGTATCAGCGCAGCACAGACAATCGCCGTTGGCGAAGCAAACCCGCTGCCCGGGCGAACCGATATCGGCCTTGCGGGAGCCGGCACGGCCGGAACGCTACGCATATGTTACGCAACTACCTGTCAGACGAAAAAAAGGCCCCGGATCGACCGGGGCCTGACGTTCAAAGTCAACCGACGCTTATTTCAGCGAGCTGTTGATCGAGCTGAACTTGGTGTTCAGGTTGCTGCCGAGGCCGTTGACGACGGCAATAATGGCCAGCGAAATGCCAGCGGCGATGAGGCCATACTCGATGGCGGTCGCGCCGGACTGGTCCTTCACAAAACGCGCAATCAGATTCTTCATAGATAACTCCATGTGACACGTGGCTGGTCGAACTAACTGTGGTCTCGCCGGCGTTCTCAGCACCGTGACCGTGGGGCACGCTACGAGGGAACCGATTTCGGCACGGTTAATTCGACTGCGCAAAACGCCGCATACGGCGCTGTTCTTGAGCACAGTAAATTTGGCATTAAGCGGCCTGCAAAGTTTCGAACAAAATAGGCCTGCGCTGATCACACCTAATTAAAGAGAGAGTTGAATGGACCAGACGCCTCATTTTACGGCTCCTTAAGCCGCAAGGCGTACGCCTTGGACAGTTGATGAAATGAGGTCGTCATGTTCAACCCAGCGATGGAAGTCGTCGAAATGCTTGGCCAGACGATCGCCAAGGTCGTTCCGATCACCATCGTTCTGGCGCTGGTGTTTTCGGTGTTGACGCATTTCTGGGCCTGCAATCCCGGAACGCCCTGGTGGCGCAAGCGGGAGATCGTCACCGACGTCTGCTACTGGTTCTTCGTGCCGATGTTTGCCCGGGTGCTGCGGATCGGCCTGCTTGTGCTCGGCGCGGGCGTGGTCTTCAACATTCATGACGCCGACGGTCTGATCGCGTTCTATGACAATGGGCACGGTCCGCTCGCGCAGCTGCCGCTCTGGATCCAGGGGCTGCTGTTTCTCGTGCTCTCGGACTTCATGCTGTACTGGCTGCACCGGCTATTTCACGGCGGCGCGTTCTGGAAGTACCACGCGATCCATCACTCGTCGGAGGAACTGGACTGGATTTCCGCGGCGCGCTTCCATCCGGTCAATCTGTTCCTGGGAACGATTGCGGTTGACGTCATCTTGCTGATGGCCGGCATCTCGCCGAACATCATGCTGTGGGTCGGCCCGTTCACCACCTTCCATTCTGCCTTCGTGCACGCCAACCTGAGCTGGACGTTGGGGCCGTTCAGATATGTGCTGGCGACACCAGTGTTTCACCGCTGGCATCACACGGCGCTCGAGGAAGGCGGCGATACCAACTTCGCGGGCACCTTTCCGATCTGGGATATTCTGTTCGGGACGTTCCGGATGCCGGACGGCCGGCTGCCGCAGGACTACGGGCAGGACGATCCGCGCATTCCTAATGAAATTGTTGGGCAACTCGCTTACCCTTTTCGCCAGTAGGCGCGCGACGTCCGGCAAAGCCGGCCTCCATTTGCAGTTCATTCACTATTTGACGTCAGATTTGCCCTGTCGGGCGCCGGCTCCGCCGCGTGTCGCTTAAGCCGGCTCGTTCGTGTCCCGGGGTATCGTATGTCGTCTCAGTTCTTGCGTTTTTCAATGCGTTCCGCGTTCCTCTCGCTTGCGGCGGGAACACTGATGTGGCCGATGGCGGCCATGGCGGAGCCCTCAATCAATACCATCTCGGTGAATGTCGACCAGGCCAGGCTCGTGAAGCTGCCGGCCCGCGTCGCCACCATCGTCGTCGGCAATCCGCTGATCGCGGATGTCGCGCTGCAACCCGGCGGCGTCCTGGTCGTCACTGGAAAAGGCTACGGCGCTACCAATTTCATTGCGATGGATCGCTCGGGCGAGGTTCTGGTGGATCGCCAGATCCAGGTCGAGGGACCGACCGATCAGCTCATCACCGTCTATCGCGGTGTGGACCGCGAGTCCTATAGCTGCATGCCGATCTGCCAGCGCCGCGTTACCCTTGGCGACGGCGATACCTTCTTCAAGACGGCGATCGACCAGGCCGGGAATCTGAGCGGCCAGGCCGCCGGCAGCGCCGCGCCAAAGCAATCGAATTGAGAATAGCGGGGGCGGACTGCGTCGCCTCGCTCAATGCGATGGGGTTACCGAAAGACTATAAGGTCGCGCCTGCCGGGCTCGGTGGCCCGTCGCGAAAACAAAAAGGCCGCGCAACGGGCGCGGCCTTTTCGTACAAGGTAGCTTCAACACACCGTGTCCGGCGGCAAGTCGTACCGCCGGGGTCTCGACGCAGGGCCGAATTCAGCCGGCTGCGCGCAGGTTGTCGGCGGAAGACTTGCCGGAACGGCGATCGGCGACGATTTCGTAGCTGATCTTTTGGCCTTCACGCAGGGTGCCAAGGCCGGCGCGCTCGACAGCGCTGATGTGCACGAACACGTCATTGCCGCCGTCATCCGGTTGGATGAAGCCGTAACCCTTGGTTGCGTTAAACCACTTCACTGTTCCCATGCTCACGGGATAGTCCCTTCTCAAGATAGACATAACGAAGCCCACTAACGCGGGCTGGTGAGATCGAATTTTTGGAAGGGTCGTCTCAGCGTCTAAACCGGCTGTACCGGTGGATAGCTAATGTCGTCCGGCCGAAAATCGATACGTCATATTATTCCAAAGTAGCGCCTCAAACAATCCTCAAGGCGCGATTTTTGACCGTGCCCGGGCAGGCGCTGGCTGGCGCGCGGCGCTGGCATGATGCTGTCAAAATTGCGGCAGGCGTTATCTGCGGCGGAACTGGCCACGCGGCGGCGCGCCGCGGGCACCTGCGCCAGGGCCAGCGCCGGGGCGCTCGTCCTTGTGGCGGAAGATCAGCCGGCCCTTTTCCAGATCGTAGGGCGACATTTCGATCGTGACACGGTCACCGGCCAGCGTCTTGATCCGGTTTTTCTTCATTTTGCCCGCGGTATAGGCAACGATCTCGTGGCCCGCATCGAGCTGAACCCGGTAGCGGGCATCGGGGAGGATTTCGGTGACCAGTCCTTCGAACTGGATTAGCTCTTCTTTAGCCATGTCTATCTCCAGGTCGATCGGCGTTAGCGCGACCGTTGGTTGCGGTTGGGTTGGGATTTCGGGCGGCTTTCGCGGTACAGAAAGGAGACGCCCTGCAACCCTTCGGCCTTGCCGCCGCCGCGTGAAGGGCGGTTCGGCTGCTGCCGATTGACCTCGTTCCCGTTGGTTTTTGAAGCGCCATTGTTACCACCGCCGCGGTGGTGTCGGCGAGGGCCTTTCGATCCTCCTCCGGCATCATTTGCGCGCGCCGCATGTGCGCGGGGCGCAGACCGCCCGCCGCGATGGGGTGCCGGGGACGGAGCCGCGTCGCGCTGGCCGGGCGTGCGTCGATCCTCTCGCGGCAATGCGATGCGGATCAGCTTTTCGATGTCGCGCAGATAGCCAAGTTCCTCACCACCGGCGACCAGCGAGATGGCAACGCCTTCGGCGCCGGCACGCGCGGTGCGACCGATACGGTGGACATAGGTCTCGGGAATGTTGGGGAGGTCGAAATTCACCACATGCGAGATGCCGTCGACATCGATGCCGCGGGCGGCGATGTCAGTCGCGACCAACGTGCGGATCTGCCCGGTGCGGAATGCCGCCAGCACCCGCTCGCGATGATTTTGCGACTTGTTGCCATGGATGGCATCGGCAGTGATGCCGGCCCGTGCGAGGCCCTTCACCACCTTGTCGGCGCCGTGTTTGGTCCGGGTAAAGACCAGTGACCGATCGACCGGCTCCTGTTTCAGAAGTTGGGCGAGAACCGCGGGCTTGGCCGAGTGGTCGACCTGGATGATGCGCTGGGTAATGCGCTCGACTGTCGAGGCCACCGGCGTTACGGCAACCCGCGCGGGATCGCGCAGCATGGCCTCTGCAAGTTCGGCGATATCCTTGGGCATGGTCGCGGAGAAGAACAGCGTTTGCCGCCGGACGGGCAATTTGGCGACGATCTTCCGGATGTCGTTGATGAAGCCCATGTCGAGCATGCGATCGGCTTCGTCGAGCACGAGAAACTCAACCTGGCCGAGCTTGAGCCCGTTGCTTTGTACGAGATCGAGCAGGCGGCCGGGCGTAGCCACCATGACTTCGACGCCTTGCATGACCGAGCGGACCTGACGTCCCATCGGAACGCCGCCGATCGCCAGCGCCGAAGTCAGACGGATATGCCGGCCATAGGCGTTGAAGCTATCGAGAATCTGACCGGACAATTCACGGGTGGGGCTGAGGACAAGCACGCGGCAGGTCTTGGGCTGCGGCTTGATGCGGTTGGCCAGAATGCGGTGCAGGATCGGCAGCGCGAAGGCAGCCGTCTTGCCGGTGCCGGTCTGGGCGATGCCGACCACATCACGGCCGGAGAGTGCGAGGGGAATGGTTTGAGCCTGGATGGGCGTGGGCGTCAGATAATTTTCTTCCTTGAGCGCACGGGAAATGGGATCGGCGAGGCCGAAATCCTGAAAGGAGGTCAAAATAGGGTACTTTCCATTGTGAGACGCCAGCTGCCCGGCCTTGCGGGGCCAGCAACGCGCCAATTGCCTAGAGACGCCCGCGTGCATGGGGCGTCGGTTTTAGGGGGTGAAGGGGCAAGCCTGAAGCCGTTGCAGTATCGCAAGGGCCAAAGAAACACGCAGCTCGCGCAGGCCCGATGATTCGGGCTTCCTGACGCTGATATGGCCTATCGACGCGGCGCTTTCAAGGTCGATCGAGGCTGTTTCGCTGCATTGCCGAAAATCACCTCGAAAAAGGTTGATGAAGCCTGCCGTCCGAAAAGCAGCCATCTGCCAAAATTTTGTGCCAGTACCCGACCATGGCGCCAAGTATGCCTATAAATTAATCAATTTGTAGAAAACGCATACATTTGTTCTGCATAAAACTTAGTCGCGGGTGGCACTTCCCGCGGACCGGAATGTCATATTTTCTAATGAAACCATCAGTTTAACCCTCGAAAAGGGCGTGGCACGGTTCTTGCGATTCCCTTAACGCAGGCGGCCGTGGGGCCGTTTCGCAAGCGTCAACGCCTGCGTCAGGGAGATGACATTTCATGCCTACACACTTTACGCACGATATCGCGACGCTGAGCCGTCGCCGGTGGCTCGCAGCAGCCGCGGGACTGGTTCTGGGTCTGGCTGGATTTTCCAACGCGAAAGCTGCCGACGACACCATCAAGGTCGGCATTCTTCATTCGCTCTCCGGTACCATGGCTATCAGCGAAACCACGCTGAAGGACACGATCCTCTTCTTGATCGACGAGCAGAACAAGAAGGGCGGCTTGCTCGGCAAGAAGCTCGAGCCCGTCGTCGTCGATCCCGCATCGAACTGGCCGCTGTTTGCGGAAAAGGCGCGCGAACTGATCACCAAGGACAAGGTTGCCGTCGTGTTCGGCTGCTGGACCTCGGTCTCGCGCAAATCCGTGCTCCCGGTGTTCAAGGAGCTGAACAACATCCTGTTCTATCCGGTGCAGTATGAGGGCGAAGAGAGCGAGCGCAACGTGTTCTACACCGGTGCGGCGCCGAACCAGCAGGCGATACCGGCCGTCGATTACCTCATGAAGGAAGAGAAGGTGAAGCGCTGGGTGCTGGAAGGCACCGACTACGTTTATCCGCGCACCACCAACAAGATTCTCGAAGCCTATCTGAAGTCGAAAGGCGTCGCGCCCGAAGACATCATGATAAACTATACGCCGTTCGGCTTCTCCGACTGGCAGACCGAGGTTTCCAAGATCAAGACCTTCGGCTCGGCCGGCAAGAAGACCGCGGTGGTCTCCACCATCAACGGCGACGCCAACGTTCCCTTCTACAAGGAGCTCGGCAACCAGGGCGTCAAGGCGACCGATATTCCGGTTGTCGCATTCTCGGTCGGTGAGGAAGAACTCGCCGGCCTCGATACCAAGCCGCTGCTCGGCCATCTCGCGGCCTGGAACTACTTCGAATCGATCAAGACGCCGGCCAATGAGAAGTTCATCAAGGAATGGCAGGCCTACACCAAGAATCCGAAGCGCGTGACCAACGACCCGATGGAAGCCCACTATATCGGCTTCAACATGTGGGTGAAGGCAGTTGAGAAGGCGAAGTCGACCGATCCTGACAAGGTGATCGACGCGCTGCCCGGCATCGAGACGCCGAACCTGACCGGCGGCGTCGCCAAGATGCTGCCCAACCACCACATCACCAAGCCGGTGTTCATCGGGGAGATCAAGGGCAACGGCCAGTTCGACGTGGTGTGGAAGACGCCTGGCCTCGTCGCTGGCGATGCCTGGTCGAAGGAGCTTCCGGGCTCCAAGGACCTGATCGGCGACTGGGTCGGCAAGAAGTGCGGCAACTTCAACACCAAGACCAACAAGTGCCTCGGTTCGCAGTCTTGACCTCCGAGCGGTGATCTGACCGGGCGGCTTGCTCAAGAAGAGCGCGGCTCGCCCGGCCGATCATGCTGGTACCAGCGAGGCGGAAAGGCGGCGCCGCCGCCGCCTTTCACTAGTGCTCCGATTCCGAAGTTCGTATCATATTGCGGCTCCACGTTTACGAACTTCGGAATCAAAGGAGCACTAGCCAATTGTATGATTTCTAGTGCGGTTTAGAATTTGAAGTTCCTATGACGAGGTTACCGCGAAACTGATAGGAACTTCAAATTCACCGCACTAGTGTCCCGGTTCTGACATTCGTACGCTGTCGCGGCGGGTTTCCTTTACGAATGTCAGAACCAAAGGGACACTAGCAAATATAGATATGTAATGCGGTTTTGGATTTGACATTCGCTTGGAGGAGTTGCGGCGCTGCTGAAGCGAATGTCAAATCCACCGTACAATTTATTTTCTGCCGGGGTTGTCTAGTGCGGTGAATTTGAAGTTCCTATCAATGTCGCGGCAAGTTCGTAATAGGAACTTCAAATTCAAAGCAGCACTAGAATCATAAGTTGCTGGAGCTCCCTTGATTCCGAAGTTCGCATCAGAGGCGCCGCGAAAGCTTGCGAACTTCGGAATCGGAGCTCCAGTGGCCGCTAACGCCTTCGACCGTCTTCGTTCGATCGTTCTCTCTGTCTTCCTGATTGTCGTCCTGACTTTGCCGGCATTCGCCGGCGCCTTCGACGATGCGGTCGCCAAATTCGCCAACGACGAGTTTTCCGATACCGAAGAGGCGATCGGCATGGTCGCGAGCTCCGGCAATCCGCTGGCCTTTCCCATCATCAGCGCGCTTCACGATGATCGGCTGTCGGCCGATCCGGACACCAAGAAGGTCTACATCACCCAGCAGGATGGCAAGATCATCGATGCGGCAACGGGGACTCCGGTCGCCAAGCTGCCGGACAACGCCGCCTCCGTTCGGCTCAATAACCGTCTGCGACGCAGCGTCGAGGCCGCGCTCGGCAGCCTGACCTTGCTGTCACCCGATCCCGCCAAACGGATTGCGGCAGCACAAACCGTTTTCAAGTCGCACGAGGAAAGCGCTCTGCCGGTCGTCGAAGGGGCGCTGGCGAAAGAGACCAACAACGCGGTGAAGGCCGCGTTTGCCGAGGCGCGCGCGGCGATCCTGCTCAACAAGTCCGGCACCAGCGATGCCGACAGACTGGAGGCCATCGCCACGATCAAGGCGAGGGGCGATCAGGAAGCCCTTGCCTTGCTCACCGACCTTTCCGATCAGTCGCCATTGGTGGCCAAGGCGGCGGCGACCGCAGTGTCCTCGATCCAGAGCCGGCTTGCGATCTGGTCCGCGGTTCAGAACGCCTGGTACGGCCTGTCGCTTGGCTCGGTTCTGCTACTCGCTGCCATTGGCCTTGCCATCACCTTCGGCGTCATGGGCGTCATCAACATGGCGCATGGTGAGATGGTGATGCTCGGCGCCTACACCACCTTCGTGGTGCAGGACATCATCCGCACGAGTTTTCCTGGTCTGTTCGATTATTCGCTTTTCATCGCCGTGCCGCTGGCCTTTCTGGTAGCGGGCGCGATCGGCGTCTTGATCGAGCGGACGATCATTCGTTTTCTCTACGGACGGCCGCTCGAGACGTTGCTTGCGACCTGGGGCATTTCGCTGGTGCTGCAACAGGCGGTGCGCACGGCGTTCGGTCCCACCAACCGCGAAGTCGGCAATCCCTCCTGGATGAGCGGCGCGTTCGAGCTTGGCCAGATCACCATCACCTATAACCGGCTATGGATTCTGTGTTTCACGCTTGCAGTGTTTGCAATCCTGCTGGCGATGCTGCGTTACACTGCCCTCGGGCTCGAGATGCGGGCGGTGACGCAGAACCGCCGCATGGCGGCCTCGATGGGGATCGCGACCTCGCGGGTCGATGCGCTGACCTTCGGACTTGGTTCAGGCATTGCCGGAATAGCCGGCGTGGCGCTGTCGCAGATCGACAACGTCAGTCCCAATCTCGGCCAGAGCTACATCATCGATTCCTTCATGGTCGTGGTGTTCGGCGGCGTCGGCAATTTGTGGGGCACGCTGGTCGGCGCCTTCACGCTCGGCATCGCCAACAAGTTCCTTGAGCCCGTTGCGGGCGCCGTGCTCGCCAAGATTGCCATTCTGGTCCTGATCATTCTCTTCATCCAGAAGCGGCCGCGCGGCCTGTTCGCGCTCAAGGGACGGGCGGTGGAAGCATGATGCCGCACGTCCTCACGCGCTCGCTGGATCGCGGCACGACGCTATTCGTCATCCTGGTCGCTGCTTGTGGCGTTCTGATTCCGCTGTCGAACCTGTTGTTGCCAACCGGCTCGATGCTGCAGGTGCCGACCTATCTGGTGGCGTTGTTTGGCAAATATGCCTGCTACGCGGTACTCGCGCTCTCGATCGATTTGATCTGGGGCTATTGCGGCATTCTCTCACTCGGCCACGGCGCATTCTTTGCACTTGGCGGCTACGCGATGGGCATGTACCTGATGCGCCAGATCGGCAGCCGCGGCGTATACGGCAATCCGGTCCTGCCCGACTTCATGGTGTTTCTGAACTATCCGAAACTGCCTTGGTACTGGCACGGCTTCGACATGTTCTGGTTTGCCGCGTTAATGGTCGTTGTGGTGCCGGGGCTGCTCGCGTTCTGCTTCGGATGGCTGGCGTTCCGCTCCCGCGTCACCGGCGTATACCTCTCGATCATCACCCAGGCGATGACGTACGCCTTGCTGCTGGCGTTCTTCCGTAACGATTTCGGATTCGGCGGCAACAACGGACTGACCGACTTCAAGGATATCCTGGGTTTCAACGTGCAGGCGGAGGGCACCCGCGCTGCGTTGTTCGCGCTGAGCTGTCTCGCCATCATCGTCGCGTTCCTGACCTGCCGCGCCGTCGTCACCTCCAAGCTCGGCAAGGTGCTGATCGCGGTGCGCGATGCAGAATCTCGTACGCGGTTTCTCGGTTACCGTGTCGAGTCCTACAAGCTGTTCGTTTTCACCCTTTCGGCCTGCATGGCGGGCGTGGCGGGAGCGCTCTACGTGCCGCAGGTCGGCATCATCAACCCGTCAGAATTTGCGCCCGCCAACTCCATCGAGGCCGTGATCTGGGTCGCGGTCGGTGGTCGCGGCACGCTGATCGGCGCCGCGATCGGCGCGGTGGTGGTCAACTACGCCAAGACCTACTTCACATCCGGTCCGCTTGCGCCCTACTGGCTGTTCATGCTCGGCGCGCTTTTCATTCTGGTGACGTTGCTACTGCCCAAGGGCATCGTCGGCACCTTCAATCCGTGGTCGGAGCGGTGGAAGGCGGATCGCCTGACGGCGAATAGCGAAAGCGCGGCAGCCGAAGACGGCGTCAGCGAACCTCGTTTGGCGGAGTGAGAGCGATGGACGTCAGAGCCACTTCCGCATTGCTTTATCTCGACGGCGTGCACGTCTCTTTCGACGGCTTTCACGCGATCAACAATCTATCGCTGACGCTCGAGCCCGGCGAAATGCGCGCGATCATCGGACCGAACGGCGCCGGCAAGACGACGATGATGGATATTATCACCGGCAAGACCAAGCCGGATGAAGGCACCGTGCTGTTCGACGGCGTGACGGATCTGACGCGACTCGACGAGACGCGAATTGCCGAACTCGGGATCGGCCGCAAATTCCAGAAGCCGACTGTGTTCGAAAGCCAGTCCGTCGAAGACAATCTTCTGCTTGCACTCAATGTCGATCATAGCGTCAAGGGGACGCTGTTCTGGCGCGGCGGCAAGGCCGAGGCCGAACGGATCGAGCGTGTGCTCGAGACCATCCGCCTGAAGGACGCGCGCCGCCGATTGGCCGAAAGCCTGTCGCACGGCCAGAAGCAGTGGCTCGAGATCGGGATGCTGCTGGCGCAGGATCCGAAGCTGCTCCTGGTCGACGAGCCGGTGGCAGGCATGACGGATGTCGAAACCCATCAGACCGCCGAGCTGCTCAAGGAAATCAACAAAGAGAAGACCGTGATGGTCGTCGAGCACGACATGACCTTTGTGCGCGAACTCGGCGTCAAGGTGACATGCCTGCACGAAGGCACGGTGCTCGCCGAAGGCACAATCGATCAGGTGTCGGCGAACGAACGCGTGGTCGAAGTGTATCTGGGACGATGAGCCATGCTGAAGGTCGACAACATCAATCTTTACTACGGCGCGGCGCAGGCGCTGCGCGGAGTCTCGATTTCGGCCGAGCCCGGCAAGGTAACCTGCGTGTTGGGGCGCAACGGCGTCGGCAAAACCAGCCTGTTGCGCGCGATGGTCGGCCAATATCCGATTTCGAGCGGATCGATCGTGTTCGACGGCGCCGACATCACCGCTCTCAAGCCCTATGAACGCGCGCGCAAGGGTATCGGCTTCGTGCCGCAGGGGCGCGAGATTTTTCCGCTGCTGACGGTGGAAGAGAACCTGAGAACCGGCTTCGGGCCGTTGAAACGCGAGGACCGCAACATACCCGACGACGTGTTCTCGCTGTTTCCGGTGCTGCAATCGATGCTCGGGCGCCGCGGCGGCGACCTTTCCGGTGGACAGCAGCAGCAACTGGCGATCGGCCGCGCACTGGTGATGCGGCCGAAGCTGTTGCTGCTCGACGAGCCGACCGAAGGTATCCAGCCGTCGATCATCAAGGATATCGGGCGCGCGATCACCTATCTGCGCAGCCTCGGCAACATCGCGATCGTGCTGGTCGAGCAATATCTCGACTTTGCCTGCGATCTCGGCGACAATTTTGCGGTCATGGACCGCGGCGCCGTGAAATATGCCTGTGATCGAGCCCATCTCGATCAAGGCGAAATCAGCCGTCAAATGGCCTTGTGAGCGGGCTCGACGAAGCCGCCGTTGGTGTAGGGTGAAGGCGGATGCAGATCGATACGACGGGCCAGAGCGCGGCGCTTTTTGCGGCCAACCGGGCCAGGGGCGTGGTGCGGTTCGATGTGGCTGATATCAACGGGGTGACCCGCCGCCGCGAACTGCACGAGGCAGGATCTTTGCGGGTGCGCTTTCCCTCGCCGGAAGATGACGGGCTTTCGGCCGTGCTGGTCAATACCGCGGGCGGTATCGCCGGCGGAGACCGCTTTGACATCGATATTGCAAGCAAGGCAGATGCGCGGCTGACCGTTACGACGGCCGCGGCGGAAAAGATCTACCGGGCGGAAGGGGCCGCGGCCGAACTGAATGTCACGCTCAAGGCCGAAGGCCGTTCGCGTCTCGCGTGGCTGCCGCAGGAGACGATACTGTTTGACCGGGCGCGAATCCGCCGCCGGTTCGAGATCGACTTGTCCGATGCCGCTTCGCTTCTGCTCTGCGAAATCGTCGTGTTCGGCCGCATCGCCATGGGCGAGCGAATTCGAACCGGGGAATTTGTCGACCATTGGCGGCTACGCCGTGGCAGCCGGCTGGTCTTCGCCGAAAATATCAGGCTCGGCGGCGATATCGGCAGCAAGCTCGCAAGTCCTGCGATCGCCAAGGGCGGTGTCGCGATCGGCACCGCGCTGATCGTGCCCGGCGACGATGCGCTGGTGGAGCGGATCCGCGAGATTTCGCAGACGTTCGGCGGCGAGGTTGGCATCTCCGCATGGAATGGATTTGCAATGGCGCGCTTCTGTGCCCAAGATGCGGCCCGGCTGCGCGCCGATATGATGGCGGTGCTCCGCCGTGCCAGCGGCTCGGCCTTGCCGCGGCTATGGCTCAACTAATCGGTGTGTTGGATCGGCTTTAAGACAATCAGAGTGCTCGCATGAATCTCTCTCCCCGCGAAAAGGACAAGCTGCTGATTTCCATGGCCGCGGTGGTGGCGCGGCGGCGCCTCGAACGCGGCGTCAAGCTCAATCACCCAGAAGCCGTGGCGATCATCTCGGATTTCATCGTCGAAGGCGCGCGCGACGGCCGCACGGTGGCCGAATTGATGCAGGCGGGTGCGCAGGTCCTCACCCGAGCGCAGGTGATGGATGGCATTCCGGAGATGATCCACGACATTCAGGTGGAAGCGACGTTTCCGGACGGCACCAAGCTTGTCACCGTGCATGAGCCGATCCGGTGACGTCAGTCATTCCGGGATGGCGCGAAGCGGCAGATGTCTCGAGATTCCGGGTTCAATGCTTTCGCAACGCCCCGGGATGACGGAGGAGAGAAACGATGATCCCCGGTGAACTCTTCATCAAGGCTGGCGAGATCGAGCTCAATGCCGGCCGCAAGACGGTGATGCTCTCGGTCGCCAATAGCGGCGACCGCCCGATTCAGGTTGGGTCGCACTACCATTTCTTCGAAACCAATCCGGCGCTGAAGTTCGATCGCAAAAAGGCGCGCGGCATGAGGCTCGATATCGCCGCCGGCACCGCCGTGCGGTTCGAGCCGGGCCAGACTCGCGAGGTGCAACTCGTTGCGCTGGCCGGCAAGAAGACCATCTACGGCTTCCGCGGCGACGTGATGGGCAAGCTTTAAGCATTTGGGAGTGTCGGGGGCCAGATCATGTCTGTGAAAATCAAGCGTTCCGTCTATGCCGACATGTTCGGCCCGACCACCGGCGACAAGGTACGGCTCGCCGACACCGATTTGATCATCGAGGTCGAGAAGGATTTCACGACCTATGGCGAAGAAGTGAAATTCGGCGGCGGCAAGGTGATCCGCGACGGCATGGGGCAGTCGCAGACGACCAACAAGCAGGGCGCGGCCGACACCGTCATCACCAACGCGCTGATCGTAGATCACTGGGGCATCGTCAAAGCCGATGTCGCGATCAAGGAAGGCATGATCTCAGCGATCGGCAAGGCGGGCAATCCCGATATTCAGCCGGGTGTGACGATCGTGATCGGTCCGGGCACCGACGTGATCGCGGGTGAAGGCAAGATCCTCACCGCCGGCGGCTTCGATAGCCACATCCATTTCATCTGCCCGCAGCAGATCGAGCACGCGCTGATGTCTGGCGTCACTTCGATGTTAGGGGGCGGCACCGGGCCATCACACGGCACCTACGCTACGACCTGTACGCCCGGCCCGTGGCACATCGCGCGGATGCTGCAGTCATTCGATGCGTTTCCGGTCAATCTCGGCATTTCCGGCAAGGGCAATGCGTCGCGCCCCGCCGCGCTGGTGGAAATGGTCAAAGCCGGCGCCTGTGCGCTGAAGCTGCACGAGGATTGGGGGACGACGCCGGCGGCAATCGACAACTGCCTTTCTGTTGCCGACGACTACGACGTCCAGGTGATGCTGCATTCGGATACGCTCAACGAATCCGGCTTCGTCGAGGATACGGTGAAGGCCTTCAAGGGCCGCACCATCCACGCCTTTCACACTGAAGGAGCCGGCGGCGGCCATGCGCCCGACATCATCAAGATTGCCGGGTTGAAGAACGTGCTGCCGTCGTCGACCAATCCGACGCGGCCGTTCACCCGCAACACCATCGATGAGCATCTCGACATGCTGATGGTGTGCCACCATCTCGACCCGTCGATTGCGGAAGATCTTGCCTTTGCCGAGAGCCGCATCCGCAAAGAGACGATCGCGGCCGAAGACATCCTGCACGATCTGGGCGCTCTCTCGATGATGTCGTCGGATTCGCAGGCCATGGGCCGGCTCGGCGAGGTCATCATCCGGACCTGGCAGACGGCCGACAAGATGAAGAAGCAGCGTGGCGCACTCCCGGAAGATAAAGGCAAGGACAACGACAATTTCCGCGTCAAGCGTTACATCGCAAAATACACTATCAACCCAGCGATCGCGCACGGCGTATCCAAATTGATCGGCTCGGTCGAGAAGGACAAGCTTGCCGATCTCGTGCTGTGGTCGCCGGCATTCTTCGGCGTGAAGCCGGAATGCATCATCAAGGGCGGCTCGATCGTGGCAGCGCCGATGGGCGACCCCAATGCCTCGATCCCGACGCCGCAGCCCGTGCATTACCAGCCGATGTTTGCCGCGTTCGGCAAATCGCTTACCGCGTCCTCCGTGGTCTTTGCGTCGAAGGCCGCCGTCACCGGAGGGCTCGCGCGCAAGCTCGGCACCGACAAGAAACTCTATGCAGTTCAAAATACCCGCGGCAAGATTTCGAAGAAGAGCATGATCCATAACGGCGCGACGCCGCACATCGAGGTCGACCCCGAAACCTATGAAGTGCGCGCGGACGGCGAGCTTCTGACCTGCGCGCCGGCTGAAGTGCTGCCGATGGCGCAGCGCTACTTCATGTTCTAAGGTCGGACGCTTGTGATCTGATTTTGAACGAGAACCGGGAGGACGTTCGTGATCTACGTTATTGCCACCACCCAGATGAAGCCGGAGGGGCGTGAGGCCTTTCTTGCGGGCCACAAGGCATGCATCGCCGAGACGCTGAAGGAAAAAGGCTGCCTGTCCTACGAGGGGCATATCAGCATTCATGATCCGAACGTCTATGTTGTCGTCGAGCGCTGGGAAGCCCGCGACGATCTCAATTCGCATGCGCGCGCGCCGCACATGAAGAAGTGGCGGGAGATATCGACGCCGTTGAAGGTCTCGACCGTGATCGAGATCCTTAGCGACGCCAAGGTCGAGAAGTTTTAGGGGAACTGAAGAATGATCCGCGCGACGCAGGTCAAGCCGCAGCATCGCTGGACGAACGCAGCCGCCGACACGGTCGTGCTCGATTTCGACGATCGCCACCGTCGGAGGTCGGCGATGACGGGCACGCGTGGACTGGAATTCCTGCTCGACCTCGAGAATGCGGTGGCCTTGCGCGGCGGCGATGCGCTGGTGCTCGACGATGGCCGGCTGGTCGAGGTGGTGGCGGCGCCGGAGCCGCTTCTGGAAATCCGCGGCCACGACCCGCAGCATCTTGTTCGCCTCGCCTGGCACCTGGGCAATCGTCATCTGCCGACGCAGATCATGGGACGGGGCTTGCGAATTCGCCGCGACCACGTCATCGAGGCGATGGTCAGGGGATTGGGCGCGCGGGTGGTCGAAATCGAAGCGCCGTTCGACCCGGAGGGCGGCGCCTATGCCGGTGACGGTCACGCGCGCGCGGCCCGTGAATCGCACGATCACATCGTGCACGGCCACCCGTCGCACGATCATCACCACGACCACGACCATCGCCATCCCGATGAACATTGTGGTCACGACCATCATCACGGCCATCCCCATGCTCATGAAGACAAATGAGCCGCCGCGCGATGGTCGGAGCGCGCCGGTCCAAGCTGCCACGGCGAACGAGCCGGCCGCGTCCAGTTCGTCCGGTCTATCCGAAAGCGAGGCCGCGGCGCTTTACCGGTTGATGACGTGGCTGTCGCCGTCGTTTCCGGTCGGCGCCTTCTCCTATTCGAGCGGCATCGAATGGGCGGTCGAGGCCGGCGACGTCACGGATGCTCGATCGCTTCGGCGCTGGCTCGGTTCCATGCTGGCGGACGGCCCCGGCGTTTGCGACGGCATCTTTCTGGCGCATGCGCACCGGGCCGCGGCGTCAGGCGATGACGCACGGCTCGCAGAAATCGCCGAACTTGCTTCTGCTTTTGTCGCCTCGCGTGAGCGCCACCTCGAAACTACGGCGCAGGGCAGGGCGTTCATCGAGATCGCGCGCGCCGCATGGAATTCCCCATCGCTCGATCGGCTGGTCACGGCTTGCGGGGCGGTTATCGTCTATCCAGTTGCGGTCGGTCTGGTCAGCGCCGCGCACGCGGTTCCGCTTGTGCCGACGGTTCATGCGTTTTTGCATGCGGTGGTCTCGAACTGGATATCGGCCGGCGCGCGCCTGGTTCCGCTCGGACAAACCAACAGCCAGCGTGTGCTGGCGGAGCTTGAGCCGGCCGTGTCGGCGGCCGCGAAGCGCGCGCTCGGGGCTTCGGTCGATGATCTCGGCAGCGCAACCTTTCGCGCCGATATCGCCGGCATGCGGCATGAGACCCAGTACACGCGCTTGTTCCGGTCATGATATATCGAGGGGCGGAATTTAAGGATGATCAAGATGCCTAGTTCACACGGTCCGCTTCGCGTCGGCATCGGAGGGCCGGTTGGGTCGGGGAAAACCGCGCTGATGGATCTGCTCTGCAAGGCGATGCGCGAGCGCTACGACATCGCGGCGATCACCAACGACATCTATACAAAATGGGATGCCGAATTTCTCGTTCGGTCGGGATCGCTGACGGCGGATCGAATCGCAGGCGTCGAGACCGGCGGCTGCCCGCATACCGCCATTCGCGAGGACGCCTCGATGAACCTGGCGGCGGTGGCTGATATGCGCGCCAGGTTTCCCGGTCTCGACGTGGTGCTGATCGAATCCGGCGGCGACAACCTCGCCGCCACCTTCTCGCCGGAACTGGCTGACCTCACCATCTACGTGATCGATGTGGCCGCCGGCGACAAAATCCCGTCCAAGGGCGGCCCAGGCATCACCCGTTCGGACCTTCTTGTGATCAACAAGATCGACCTCGCTCCTCATGTTGGCGCCTCGCTGGAAAAGATGGATACCGATGCCAAGCGGATGCGTGGCGAGCGGCCCTTCGTGATGACGAACCTGAAGAAGAGCGAGGGCCTGGATCGCATCGTCGGCTTCATCGAGGCCAAGGGCGGTCTTAAGGCGGCGAATTAAGGTTAGCGCCCCAATCAGCGGCAGCCCACGGAACAAAATCGGCTGGTGTCGGTTAACTTCCTTCGACGCATTAACCTGTTTTGCGTGGTAGTCAGTTTGCCCGCCGTGTTAGACCCCGTTCGCGAACCGTTGTTACAATCGATGAATACGGCTTCTGTCACCGGATGGTTGGCTCGCACAACGTTCGGGTTTTTGGACCTTGCGGCCCGCCGTCAGACAGCCATTCAATTTATTTGCCAACGCTTTCTGTTTGAGTGAACGAGTGGTTCGGCTGGGTCTCATCACCGGTTTTATCGCGCTGATCGGAGTTCTGCTCTCCGGCCTTGCGGCCTATCGCGTCCATGATCAGGAGCTGACGGTCGATGGCATCGCGCTGGCGCGGGCGATCGATGTTCATGCGAGCCTCGTCCAGGAGCGCTTGACGGAGCGCGAGCTGTTGGCGCGCGTGGCGTCAGGCCTCTTTCGTTCGCCGTCGGTGATCAAGGCCAATATGCTGCAGCCGCTGCGCTCGTCGATCTATGCCTTCAAGACCGATTTCTTGGTGGCGTCCTGGGTCGCGCGGCTCAAACCGGAAGAGCTTTCCGCCGCGCATACCGAACTTGCCAATGCAGGATTCACAAACCCGACCATCCGCGGTAACGGCAACGTGCCGCTGCAAGCCTCGAACCTCACCCAGCCGGTTGACGTCGTGATGGATGTCGAGCCGCGCAACGCGGACACGATGGGCTTTCCGGGCCGCAGCCTGAATCAGGATCCCATCCTCGGGCCAATGCTGGATCGCGCAATGTCCGATCTGACGCCAGTGGCGTCGGATCCGCTTCCGTTGTTGCGCAAGGATGGACCGGTCGGCGTCGTGCTCGCAGCACCGGTGCTCCAGGACAATGGCACGCAGCCTGCGGGATTCGTGACTTTCTCCTACGAGCTTGCTCCCTTGATGCTGACCAACAACGACCTGTCGCTGTTCTCGGTGGCGCTGAAGGATCCGCGCCGCGACAACAGCGAATTGATCGCAACCGAGCGGGGCAACGTCGTCTCGCGACCGCTCGCCTCGCAAGGCCCGATCTTTGTCCGCAAGGTCTTCTTTGGCGGGCAGGACTGGACGCTGACTTACCATGCCAAGACCAACACCATGAACCGCGCCATGCAGACGGCGGCGATCGTGGCGGCGATCGGTCTTGCGCTGACCGCGATCGTCTGCGGTCTGTTCGGTTACGTCGCCTATAACAACTTGCGCCTTAGTCGTGAAATCCAGGTGCGGATCGGCTTCGAGCGGCGCCTGACCGCGGTCATCGATGAGCTGAACCATCGCGTCAAGAACATTCTCGCGGTGATCCAGTCGATCGTGACGCGAACCCTTCGTCACGGTTCGGATATCGATACCGCACGCGAACTGCTGATCGGCCGGATTCACGCGATGTCGAACGTGGTTTCGCTGCTGAGCGAAAGCCAGTGGCAGGGCGTCGACCTGAAGGGGTTGTTCGAAGCGCGCGCGATGCCGCATGCCGACCGGATTGCCATTTCCGGCCCGGAGATCGTCGTCAGCGCTCGCGCCGCGCAGTCGTTGTCGCTGTTGTTCTTTGAGCTGGCGTCACATTCCGACGAGGGTCTTTCCCTGGTCGGCAAGCATCCGCACATCGTTGCGCATTGGGAAATCACCGGCGAAGGGCCGGAGAGCGTGTTTCATTTCCGCTGGGAAGAATTCAATACCAGTGAGGCAACGCGCCGCCCGGACAGCGATTTCGGCCTCATCCTGCTCGACCGCGTGGCGCCCGAAGCGCTCGGTGGAACGTCCAAGCGATATTTCACCGAGGTGAGCTACGTCTACGAATTGACGGCGCCGATGGAGACCGTTGTCGACATGTCGGAAAGAGGCCGGACCGAGCAGCTTTCAGCGCCGCTCAAGCCGATGCGCTAGCAGTCAAAAAACTCATTCCGATCCGGTGCTGACCGCCACCCCGGAATGTCGATATCCGCTGACGACAAGTGTTAGTGACGACAAGCGCTAGCCGCTGCCGCCAATCACGGCGCGTACGGTCTCGTCAGGACCAAAATCCTCGGCACCGTCGACATAGAGCAACGCCGAGAGTTTTGAGCGAGCCCGATTAACCCGGCTCTTGATGGTGCCAACCGCGCAACCGCAGATCGCCGCCGCGTCTTCGTAGGAGAAGCCGGACGCGCCGACCAGTATCAACGCTTCGCGCTGATCCTGCGGCAACTTGTCGAGCGCAGCGCGGAATTCCTCGAACTCCAGATGAGCGCTTTGCGCCGGCTGCGTCTTCAGCGTCTTCGCATAACTGCCCTCGGCGTCCTCGACTTCGCGCCGCCGCTTCCGGTAGTCCGACCGGAACAGGTTGCGAAGAATCGTGAACAGCCACGCCGGCAGGTTCGAGCCCGGCTGGAAAGAATCGATGTTGGCGAGCGCGCGCAGCAACGTCTCCTGCACGAGGTCGTCGGCACGGTCACCGTTACCGGAGAGTGAAATTGCAAAGGCGCGCAGACTAGGTACCGACGCCAGGATGTCGTCGCGAAGTTGATCGGTGAGAGGCATTATTCCCCTCCGTCATTTTTTTCGCCCGCATTTCCCAATTGGGGGCTGCCCTCGGGAACATCAAGCCTGCGGATCAAGTCTACAAAACGGTCGGGGACGCCCTGGCGAACGACATCATCGTACATGGCGCGCAGCTGGTGGCCGATTCTGGACTGAATCTCGGCATTCAGCCCGCCTTGTTTTTTTGCTTCCTTCATGTCCTGTCCCGCGCTCCCCCGAGTGTTAAGCTTTTGTATTTTCACGGCTAATCCTCGAAATCACTGAAGCGTTCGCCTTCTCTGCCAAAGGCCTAATTCCAACTCCGCATAAAAGTTCCTTAAAGAGTGGGAACTTTTCGTTTGTCCAAGCGTAGGTGTCGGACGTGGGGAGTGTCGGGTCGACCCCCATCACGAAGGTTCGACCCAGGAAAGATGGAGTGGGGATGTCCCGTTCACAGCTTGTTGCCGAACACTTACCGTTGCTGCGCCGCTATGCTCGTGCGTTGACCGGAAATCAAGCCTCGGGCGACGCGTATGTTGGCGCCATGCTTGAGGCCCTGCTTCAGGACCAGTCTTTGCTCGACGAAAGCCACGGCGCGCGCGCCGGGCTCTTCCGGCTGTTCACGCAGATCTGGAATTCGGTCGCAATCAACGAAGATCCCGATGTCGCGACCTTGCCGATGCCACCGGAGCGACGGCTTTCAAACATCACGCCTCTGCCGCGGCAGGCTTTCCTGCTGCTGTCGCTGGAAGGTTTTTCCGAGGAGGAAGTCGCCTTCGTACTCGGCGTCGATGTGGCAGAGGCCCGCAAGCTCGCCGATACGGCCGGACGCGAAATGGCGGCCGAGATCGCTACCGATGTGCTGATTATCGAAGATGAAACCTTCATCGCGATGGATCTCGAGAGCCTCGTGAAGAATCTTGGCCATCACGTCATCGGCGTTGCCCGCACCCACACTGATGCGGTGGCGCTGGCCAAGAACAAGCGGCCGGGCCTGATTCTCGCCGACATTCAGCTCGCCGACGGCAGTTCGGGTCTCGACGCCGTCAACGAACTGTTGCGCACCTTCGAAGTGCCGGTGGTGTTCATCACCGCTTATCCCGAGCGCTTCCTGACCGGTGAACGGCCGGAGCCGGCGTTCCTGATTTCGAAGCCGTTCCAGCCGGCGATGGTTTCTGCGGTCGCGAGCCAGGCGCTGTTCTTCCAGCGCAACTCACGCAACCGTTCTCCCAAGGTGGCCTGATAAGAACTAACGATCCAAGGAAGGCAAGGCGGACGGACGCGCCAGAAGCGCGTCCGTTTTCGTGTGCGACCGATCGATTAGCTTACATGGATTGGCTTACTTCCGCGCGGAATGGCGTCCGACCAGAAGCAGGATCCCACCGATCTGCGGCAGCAGCGCCAGCAGGACAAGCCGAAGCATGGCGAAATCTTCCATGGTCGGCCGCAGCATGCCGCCGGAAACCCATGTCACCAGCTTGATGGCTGCGTCGCTCTGGGGGTCGGCGGTTCGCCCGACCGCGGCCGCCGCAGCATCGAGCATCTGGCGGCGCTCGACCACGGCGGCTTCGCGCTCGCGGCAGAACTTGCCGACACCGCTTTTGCATTCACGGTCGCGGGCGGTCATGGCGTCGGTTAGCGCCGCCTGCGCGTTCGCGATCGCCGGTGTGACACGCGATGCACGCGCCATCGTCACGTCGCTGATATTGATGGATGCAAAGCCGATCCCCGCCGTGACCGCGAACACGAATGTCATGAGCCAGACGGCCCAGCCGACCGCCGCCGTCGCGCGCTGACCCGTTTGCCACAGGGAAGCGGCACAGGACGGCATCACCAGGGCGACCAGATCGGCGGCGACCCCAACGGCGAGGAAAAGCCATCCCGCGATATCGCTCGAACCCAACGAGCGTGCAAACCAGCCGTTGATCGTGAGGCCGACACTTGCCAGCGCAAGCGCGGCGATCGATAGCAGAACCGGCGCAAACTGTCTGCGCGGCGTTGGTGCGGCTTCGTCCGGCGGGCCTGCAGCCATCGATGGCGGGGCCACTGGCGGCTCAGCATCCACGTCGTTTGCTGGCAGGAATTCCGGCGGGATCAAGAACTCCGCCGGCAACAATGATGCGGATGACGAAGATTCGGCCTCACCAATGGCAAGTGCTGCGGCCTTCGCCGCTCGCTTGCGCGGGCGGTTGGTCCTGGCGCGTCCGGATCCTTTTCTGTTGCGCTTTTTCAGCGGCGCATGGCGAAGAGGAATCACTGAAGCAAGGGTGTCGTCAGCCATGGAACCGCTCCTGCCGGTTGCAATGGAAAGGCGCAAGCGAGTCGTGCCGCCGCGCCGACACCTAAAGTCAAGAGTGAGTCATCGTCTAGGAAAGAGGCGCAACACTTGCAAATTCATTTTCGCGGTCGTTCATTTTAGGCCGCTTCGCGCGTTTTCGGGGACAGAAAACGGTGGAAAACGCGCCTGGAATTCATCGAGGCTTTTTGGAACCAGATTTCATCTCGTCTTGCATCTGGATGCAGGTGAGAAGATCGAGATAACTCGTCGTGCCTAACAAGCGGGCGTCGGATTGGCATCGGTTTCGTATTGCGGCGGAGGTCGATGCCCAGACGCCAACGAGCTGCTCTTTTGCGGTCTGCTCGTCGTGCTCGCAGTCCGCACGGCTCTGCGCCGGAGTTGAGCGCAACAACCTGGCGTCGACCTCCCTCGACTGACAGATCGCCTTGACGTTCAGCTTTGGCTCCCGGCCGAACGAGGGCGACGCAACGAGGGTGAGCAACACGGCGAAAGCGAGCGACGCTGGAGGCTCTTTCATTTCAACCCCTCATGTATGAGGAATCCAGGAGAACCGGCCGGCGGCTTTTCGGTTCCGCTGGCGACGAAAACGCCGGCAGCGGCGAGCGATGGTTTAAAGATTCCTAACCTGGCGAGCGGGGACGTGCCGCATCGCCCTGGAAAACGAACGATTGGTCTTGGTACGAAGTAAATGTCGCGTGTCATAAACCGGATCGACGGCCAAATTCGCCCGTTTCGCTTCAAATTCTAGTGTTTCCTCGAGAACGGTAGCATTGCATCTACGATGCAACCCCTCCCGAAAGGTCTCCTTAAGTCATTTGACCGATCATCCGCCGCCCAAGAGAGGATGGCAGATGAGTGAGCTATCGCAGTTCTGGCGATTTGTACGGTCGCGATCCGGCCGTGGTTTTCTCGTGCACCTGGCCATTTGCGCGGCACTGTCGGTCGGGGTCGGTTGCAGCTACTACTATCTGAGCCTCAACTGGTTCATGCAGCACAAGAGCAGCGAAAAGATCACGGCGCTTCAGCTGGTCGACGCCTTTGTCACCAACTACTCGGCCATCCGATCGCAGTTCGGAGATGCCGCACCCGTCCCAGCCTCGTTTCGCGCGCATGCGATCGCGGCGTTCAACAAGCAGAACCGCGACAATTCCGAATTTCGCCTGGCTTCGGTTGGCCGGCCCGGCCGCGAGATCGTAACGGCTCCGACTGACGCCCGCATGGCCGAAGTCATCGAGAAGCTCGCAAACAGCTCAAATCCAAAGCCCGTTTCGGAAATGCTTGACGCGAACGGCGCTCGGGTGTTCCGCACCATCTATCCGAGCCTTGCGCAGGAGCAGAGCTGCGTGAGCTGCCACAACTCCCTCCAGCCTGACCAGGCGCAGTGGCATCTCCACGATATGATGGGAGCTTTCGTCATCGATGTTCCGGTGTCGGCTTTCCTTCATACGATCCTGTGGCAGGGCATCGGCATCGGATTGGGCCTGTTCCTGGCTCTTGCGCTGGCAGGCCTGACGATCTCCCTGATTCATTTCCACCAGCTTGAAGCGCTCGATGCGTCCGCGGCAAAACTCGGCCGCACCCAGAAATTCCTCGACACCATCATCGAGAACATGCCGGTTGCGGTTGCGGTCAAGGATGCCCGCGATCGGTGCTACATTCTCATCAACCGGACCGCAGAGGCAATTTTCGGAATCTCGCGCGGCGATTTGATCGGCAGAAATTCGCACGACGACAAGGAGACGGCGGAGACGCTGTTTCCGCTCGCGGACGAGGCGTTGCACACAAGAGAGCTGCAGACCATTGCCGAGCAAACGGTCCACACGCCCCACAATGGCGCGCGCATCCTGACAACGCGGAATCTTTCGATACCGGACGAGACCGGTGAGCAGCGTTATCTCTTGAGCCTTGCGGAAGATATCACGGAGCGCAAGGAGGCGCAGGCCCGCATCGAGCACATGGCGCATCATGATGCCTTGACGGACTTGCCCAACCGCGCCGCGTTCACGGAGCGCCTCGCCCGCGCCATCGATGCGGCGAGCGCGGGTAGGGAATCGTTTGCGGTGCTGAGCCTCGATCTCGACCGCTTCAAGGAGATCAACGATACATTTGGCCACGCGATTGGCGACGATTTGCTGCGCGAGCTGGCTTCCCAGCTGAGCGCCCTGGCCGGCGAGGCTTATCTCGCGCGGCTGGGCGGCGACGAATTCTGCATGATCACGCCGACCGGCGATCAGCCGGCGCTTGCCGAAAGCCTTGCCAGACGCATGCATTCGGCCACTGCCATCGACCGCGAACTGGGCGGCGAGCATCTGCGCGTCGGCATCAGCGTCGGAATTGCGATTTTTCCCGCCGATGGATCAGACGCAACGACGCTCCTCAACAATGCCGATGCCGCTCTTTACCGCGCCAAGGCCGCCGGCCGCGGCAAGACGCGCTTTTTCGAAATCGAAATGGACAACAAGCTCCGCGAGCGCAGGGCGATCCAGCACGAACTCGCTACCGCGATCGAGCAAAACCATCTCCGTCTGCACTATCAGCCGCTCGCCAAGATCGATGGCGAGGTGGTCGGCTTCGAGGCGCTGATTCGCTGGCACAACCCGGCGCGCGGCATGGTCTCGCCCGGGACCTTCATTCCGGTTGCCGAGGAAAGCGGCCTGATCATGCGGATCGGCGAATGGGTGCTTCGCGAAGCCTGCCGCGAAGCGGCGGGTTGGGCCCACCCGCTCCACATCGCTGTCAACCTGTCGCCAATTCAATTCCGCCACGGCGATCTCCCGGGACTGGTCCATGCGGTGCTGCTGGAAACCGGCCTTGCGTCGAACCGGCTCGAACTCGAGATCACCGAGGGCGTCATGATGGAGGATTTCGGCCGAAGCCTCTCGATCCTGCGCCGCTTAAAGGCTCTTGGCGTCCGTATTGCGATGGACGACTTCGGCACGGGCTACTCATCGTTGTCCTATCTGCAATCGTTTCCGTTCGACAAGATCAAGATCGATCAGTCGTTCATTTCCAACGTCAAAAGCAATCCGCAATCGGCGGCGATCGTGCGCGCCGTCATCGGCCTCGCGCACGGACTCAATCTGCCGGTGCTGGCGGAAGGGGTCGAGACCAGGGATCAGCTCGAGTTTCTCGCAGCCGAATCCTGTAACGAAGTGCAGGGCTATCTGATGGGACGGCCGCACCCGATCCTGGAATATTCGAAGCTCGTCGGCCGCCCCGACGCTGCGGCAGAACAACAGCTCATCGCCTGATCGCCGGCCGAAGCGCCGCGATCCGTCTGACCCCATCAGGGCCGAGTTGAGGCGAAACGGGGCTTCTCCCTGTCGCTGGCATCTGCGCCGGTTGCCGCGGCGACGGCTGTGATCTGCGACCGGAGCGTCACGATGTCCTCGTCTTCAAGCGTCTCTTGTTGCAGCAGCAGCGCCGCCGTTTTTTCATGGAGCGCGCGGTTGGCGGTGACGATCGCAACGGCCCGTTCCAGGGCGCGTCCGACCAGGTCGCGGACAGCATGGTCGATCAGCCGCTCCGTCTCGTCGCTTAGCTCGCGGCCCTGGCCGCTGCGAGGGTCCTGGCTTGCGAACATCGGCGGACGCTCGCGGTCGTAGGCGACGTGGCCGAGCTTCTGGTCCATTCCATAGCGCAACACCATGCTTCGCGCCGTGTCGGTTGCCTTCACGAGATCGTCGGCGGCGCCGGTCGACAGATGATGGAAGAACACCAGCTCGGCGGCGCGGCCGGCCAGCAGGACCGCCATGCGGTTGTCGAGTTCTTGTTGGGTCATCAGGAAACGGTCCTCGGTGGGACGCTGGATGGTGTAGCCGAGCGCGCCGATGCCGCGGGGGATGATCGATACCTTGTGGACCGGGTCCTGGCCGGGCAGGCTCATCGCCACGATGGCGTGACCGAGTTCATGATAGGCAACGATCTGCCGCTCCTTCGGGATCAGGATTCGGTTTCTTTTTTCAAGGCCGGCCACGATCCGCTCGACCGCTGCGGTGAAGTCGCGAAGCTCGACGCTGTCGGCGCGCCGCCGCGTCGCGAGCAGCGCCGCCTCATTGACGAGATTGGCGAGATCGGCGCCGGTGAAACCTGGAGTGAGTTCCGCAACCTTTTCAGGGTCGGCGTTGGTCGCGAGCACGGCCCTCTTCATATGGACCCTTAATATGGCGATGCGGCCCTTCTTGTCCGGACGGTCGACCAGAACCTGGCGGTCGAAGCGTCCGGCCCGCAGCAAGGCGGGATCGAGAATTTCGGGCCGGTTGGTTGCACCTATGAGGATGACGCCGATCGACTGATCGAAGCCGTCCAGCTCCACCAGTAGCTGATTGAGCGTCTGCTCCTTCTCGGCGTGACTGCCGAATGCATAGGCTCCGCGGACCCCACCGAGCGCATCGAGCTCGTCGATGAAGATGATCGCCGGCGCTTCCTTGCGGGCCTGCTCGAACAGGTCTCGCACCCTGGCGGCACCGACGCCGACAAACATCTCGATGAATTCGGAACCGGAAATCGAAAAAAACTTGACACCGGCCTCTCCGGCGACGGCGCGCGCCAGCAGGGTCTTGCCCGTACCGGGCGGGCCCACGAGCAGCACGCCCTTAGGCACCCGGGCTCCCAGCCTGCCATAGGTCTTGGAATCGCGCAGGAAGTCGACAACTTCCTTCAGCTCTTCCTTGGCCTCGTCGACGCCCGCGACGTCGGCGAAAGTGACCTTGGTATCCTTCTCGACGTAGATCTTGGCGCGGCTCTTGCCGATCGACATCAGTCCGCCGCCGCCCTGCCGCGCGAAGCGCCTTACGAACAGCATCCAGACGCCGAAGAACAGCAGCGTCGGGACGATCCAGGACAGAATGTCCGGCAGCCAGGTGTTCGGCGCCTCGCCGAAATAGGTCACCTTGTGCTTTTCGAGCTCGCCCGCCAAAGTCGGGTCGACCCGGGTCGTGTCGAAGCGCTTGTTGCCCTTCTTGTCCGGCTGCTTGAGAATTCCCTCGATCTTGTTTTGCGCGACCCAGACCTTGTCGATCTTGTTCGCATTGAGAAGTGCCTGAAACTCGCTGTAGGGAATCGCCGTGGTTTGCTTGCTCGCCTGATAGAAGGTTTGCAGCAGCGAGATCGCGATGAACGTGGCGATGATGTACCAGATGCTGATCTTGGTTCGCGGTTCCATCTCGTTTGCCTTTCAGCCTCTCACCTGAAAGATCGAGCACCGATAATCTCGCGAGCTCGCTCAACGGCGTCCCGACCGCGCCTCTGGCTCGGGAAACAACCCGACGCAACAACCGGCTAATGGGGCGTATGTTGCATGCGCCGTGTCATTCAAGCCGAGGCTGGGTGGAAAATTTGCCTTTGGCCGCGTGCAGGCGAAAGCGGTAGCGATCCTCGCTGTAATCGCGAGCCCTGCGTGTGTGCAGTCCAATGAATTGAACGGGGGCAATGCGCCTCCGTTTCTAACGGGCCTGCCGGCCTCTCGTTTGGGACAACGTTCTCGGTCCGAGCGCGAAAGCCAAAAAATTGGGGGCGCGACTGGCATCACCACAGTCGCGCCCCGCATCGCCGGTCAATGGGGCAGGGGGGATAACCGGCTGCGGTGATGACGCGCGGCCCGAAAGATCGTTCCAGGCGCACCCGACTTTTTTCGAATTTTTAGCTGACATGGTTGCTGGAGCACGAAACCTTTTCGGGTGTGAACGGGTTGATAGGCTGCCATCAGGTCATTGAACCGCACGGGACAAGAAATGTCGCGGCTTATCATGGGGATAACGAGCGTGGTCGCGCTCTCGCTGGTTTCGGGCGCGGCGGAATTTGCACGTGGTCGCGACCTGCCGCTGATCGCAGGTAATCTGGCTGCTGGTAGGCACGCACCAATCACGCAGGGAATATCCATCTCATCCAATGTATCCCGGGAAGGTGCGTCTCGGGTCAATCGCGCCTCCAAGGCGGACCGCGCGGCGACGCAGGTTGGTGTAGTAGCATCGACGCGAACCGTTTCGTTGCAGCTCAACGGCTTCGCAGACACGAGCTTCCTCGTTCGCATTCCCGTGGCCATTGCCAGTCCGCCGGCAGCGGCTGCACCAACCGAGCCCGCCGCCATCCGCAGCAAGCTCGCGGTCGCGTGCGAGCCTGTCGTCAGCATCCTGACCGACGTCGCCAAGCGTCTTGGGCCCGGCCGCTGCATCACCTGACGCGAATAAATTACCTATTCAGCCGGCGCCTGATGCGAGGACGGCCGCTTGGCGAGCAAACCCAGCGCCAGGCCGCCTACCGCCAGAAGCGGCACCAGCCGTTTCACGCCGATGGCGCGGGCCGCCTGGATTCCGGCGGCAAGCACCATGGGATCGGCGAGCGCCGTCTGCAGCCCGGATTTTGCCGTCTCCTCGGCGTGGTGCCGGTCCTGGCTTTTCCGGATCGCGTAAATCACGATACCGATCACGGCGAGCACGAAGAAAATGGCCGCGCCTGTGAGACAGGCTGCGATCAGCCCATGGGTTTGCAGGACGTAGACGAAGGCCGCCGCACAGAGAAATGAAATCGTGACGAACGCGGCCAACGCGATCGCCGCGGCAAGCGACGTCATTCGGATCGCCACGCCCGTGGATTCCTTCAGGTCGTCGATCATGCGCACCAGCATTGATTGCCCTCGCCGACTAGAGCTCCGATTCCGAAGTTCGCAAGCTATTGCGGCCCCTCCGATGCGAACTTCGGAATCAAAGGAGCTCTAGCAACTTATTAATTCTAGTTCGGCTTCGAATTTGAAGTTCCAGTAACGAACTCACGGCGAAACTGATAGGAACTTCAAATTCGCCGCACTAGTGCTCCGATTCCGAAGTTCGTATCATATTGCGGCTCCACGTTTACGAACTTCGGAATCAAAGGAGCACTAGCCAATTATGTGATTCTAGTGCGGTTTAGAATTTGAAGTTCCTATGACGAAGTTACCGCGACACTGATAGGAACTTCAAATTCACCGCACTAGGCTGATCCTCGCTTTAGCGGCGCCACGTCATGCCAATCAGAAAACCAAGTCCGAGCGCAAGGCCCACCGTCGCCAGCGGGCGCTCCGCAATGACATCCTCCAGCGATTCCTCGGCCGACATGGCTGCGTCCTGGGCGGCGTTCAGCATCGCATTGCCGCGGTCGGAAAGATCGTCAACGGCCTGGTCGACACTGGCGCGGGCCTGCTTGTAGCCGCTGCGTGCCTGTTTGCGCGCAGAGCCTGCGATGGTGTTGAGCGCGTCGGTGATTTGTTCAGCAAGGTCGCTGATGTCATCCTTCACCTTCGCCACATCCTTCTCCAGGCGTTCGTAGCTTGCCTTATCCATCATGTCCTGCATTCCCATTTCTCCGTCGATGCTCCACCTTCGGATTGATCTCGAGATGAAAACGCTTCTCGCGTGACGAAGTTCCCGTAACGAAACTTCGTATGCATTTATGTTGGCCTACGGCAGCTGCGGCGAGTTCGACGTCGACAAGTGATCGCGCAGGATCAGCGACACGATCAGAAGCGGAGACGACAGAAACGCGCCCATCGGCCCCCACAGCCAGGTCCAGAACGCCAGCGACACGAAGACGGCGAGCGCGTTCAACTCGAGCCTGCGACCGATGATGGTCGGCGTGACGAAATGGCCTTCGAGAAACGTGATCCCTGCAAAAGCGAGCGGCGCAATCAAGCCCGCCCCTATCGTCGGCATGGCCATCACGCCCACCAGCGCCAGGACCGCAAACATCGCGACCGGCCCGAGGATTGGAAGATAATTTAGCGTTGCAGCGAGCGCGCCGAGCCCGGCCGGATTCGGCATGCCGGTCACCCAGCAGATCAATCCGGTCGTTGCGCCGACGCCCATATTGATCAGCGTCACCGTCAAAAGATAGCCACCGAGATGCTCTTCGATGGCGTTGAGAACGCGAAGCGCGCGCAGCCGCGACTCGTGGCTGGTGAAGGTCATGACCAGAGCCCGCCGCAGGTCCGGCCAACTCGCGATGAAGAGAATGAGGGTTGCGATGAACAGCAGGAATTCCGTGAAAGTCGGCGGCAGGAATTCCACTGCCGATTGCATCCATTCGAGTTTGGGCATCTGAAATGGCGCCGTCGAGAACGTATCCGTCACGCCGAGCATGCCCTGAAACTCGTGCCAGAGCGCGAGCGGACGGTCGAAGATGTGGAGCTTGTCCTTGAGCAGGTTGGCGAGTTCGGGCAGCCGCCCGGTCCATTGCATCACCGGCGACGAAATCAGTCCGACGATGAAGGAGACGCCGGCACCGACGGCGCCCACGATCAGAACGGCCGACAAGGCGCGGGGCATTCGACGCCGTTCGAGGAAGCTAGCCGCCGGCGACAACATGGTGCCGACCACGAACGCCGCCACCAGAGGCAGGAAGAACGCCTTGGCGACGTAAAGGACGGCCACGACGCTGATGACGAGCAGCGCGACCAGAACAAATGCAATGACGTCGGTGCGTCGAATTCTCGGCGACGGCTCGGTGTCGTGATCCGGCCCAGATGGGCGCGCGGCGTCGCTGGCCGGCGCACGTTCGTTGGGAAGCACACGCAACTACAGCTCCGATCCCGCACGCAGCGTTTGAGCGAGACAAAGCGTCCGCCGGCTAAAAGTTCCATCGCGCAGATGTGAGCCGTCGAATTCTTGACAGCGGCATCTGGCCATGATCGGCGGCGGAACCGGACTTCGCGATCCGCGTTTGTTGAGGCGAACAATATCTGCGCGACACGCGCCACAGCGGGGGCAAATCATGACACAGCGATCCGAACGGACCCGTCGGCCGATGCCCGAGCCGCGGCTTCGAATTTCCAGCTTGCTTCTGATCGCAGGCGCGCTTGCATGCGCGCCGTCGCTTCTCGTGAGCAGGGCCGATGCCCAGGTGCTGAACTATGCGCCGCCGTCTTCATCGGCTTTTCCGTCGGATGATGTCTCGGCTGGAGTTGTGGCAGCGCCGGACGATTTTGCAGAAGCTGGCCCCTCCGCGCTTCCGGAGCGGCTGCGCCGAACGACGGTGGATCTCAATACCAGAGAGGCGCCGGGCACGATCGTCATCGATACCGGCAACACCGTGCTCTATTACGTCCTTGGGCAAGGTCGCGCGATCCGCTACGGGGTCGGCGTCGGCCGCGAAGGATTCACCTGGTCTGGCGTGCAGACCATTTCCAACAAGGCGGAATGGCCGGACTGGCATCCGCCGGCGCAGATGATTGCCCGCCAACCCTATTTGCCGCGCTTCATGGCCGGCGGCCCCGGCAATCCGCTCGGCGCCCGTGCCATGTATCTCGGCGCCAGCGAATACCGCATCCACGGCACCAACGATCCCACGACCATCGGAAAGTTCGTCTCCAGCGGCTGCATCCGCCTGACCAATGAGGATGTGACCGATCTGTTCAATCGCGTCAGCGTCGGCACCAAGGTGGTGGTGATGCCGAAAAACGCCATCCATCTCGTATCCAGGCCGCTCGCCGGCCGCAATGCGGCCTCGTTCGCTTCGCAGCCTCGGGCGGAGGTGACGACCTTGCGCACCGGGCGCCAGGCGCTGAACCTTTCGACGGCCACCATCTACTGAAGACGGGCCCGCACTCGGAGGCGAACCCATGAGCAAGCGGAAGATGGCATTGGGCGGCGCGGTCGCTCTGGTCGCAGTGACTGCTGCGCCGGCAGCGCTGGCACAGGACTTTTTCTCGGCTCTGTTCGGCGCGTTCGGCGTTCAACGTCCGCAGCCGCGAGTCCAGAGCTATGGTGGCACGCAGGCCTATTGCGTGCGGACTTGCGACGGACGCTATTTTCCGATTTCGAGCACTGGCAACCAGAGCCGTGCAGCTTCATGCAAGAGCTTCTGTCCGGCCAGCGAGACCAAGGTGGCTTATGGCGGCACTATCGACAATGCCGTCACCGAAGACGGCAAGCCCTATTCCGAACTGCCCAATGCCTTCCGTTATCGCGAGGAGTTCGTCGCCGGCTGTACCTGCAACGGCAAGGATACGGTCGGTCTTGCCAAGGTAGAGATCGAGGACGATACGACCCTGCGCAAGGGCGACTTTGTCGCCGGTCCGGACGGGCTGATGGTGGCAGGACACGGCCCTGACCGGCGCGGCGCCTCGCTCAGCTTCTCACCTGCGCCGGACTCGATCAGGTCGCATTATCAGCGCATGCCGGTGGTCGCGAGACAGTAGCGTCGTTCAAGCCGCGCGGACCGCCTTCTGGCGCAATGCAGCGCCTTCGTTGCGCTCATGCGACTGATCCTGCTGGCATATTCGTATGCTGTTCCAGGCGCGGAACCGGTCAACTGGCTTGCGCGTTGAAGCCGGCGACCGACGTCTTCATCTCGCGTGTATCCAGGGGAACTTACATGCTCATCAGTGCGCTTGTGACCTTCGTTGTCATCATTCTGATCCTGTATCTCGTCAACCTCTTGCCGCTCGATGGCCGCGCCAAGCAGATTGTGCGCGTCATCGTGGTGATTATCGGCATCCTGTCGCTGCTCAAATATATTGCGGTGTTCTAGCGGTCCGATTCTAACATTCGCATTCCTTCTCAGCGGGCACCATTGCGAATGTTAGAATCAAAGGACCACTAGCAAATTCAACATGCTAGTGGAGTTTAGGATTTGACATTCGCTATGCGGGTTCGCGGCAAGGCGGGTAGCGAATGTCAAATCCACTCCACTAGCGTTTTTGCTTCGACGGATATGCCATGACCAAAAGCCCCGGTGAGGACCGGGGCTTTTTCGTGGGCTCTTCAAGCAGGCCGGCTTGCAACGAGCGCTACTTCAGCGTCCTGAACCAGTCGTCGACGTCCTTGTGGATCTGTTCTTTGGCGAAGCCATAGCGTTGCTGCAACTTGCCTTCGAGTTGTTCGCGGCGGCCTTCTATGACGTTGAGATCGTCATCGGTGAGCTTGCCCCACTTTTCCTTCGCCATCCCTCTGATCTGCTTCCAGTTACCCTGGACCTGGTTCCAATCCATCGCCATCCTCCGCTGTTGTCTGGGATGGCATCTAAACGAATATGGGTGTCACTCGTTCCACTTTGCTATTCCAGGCCATGTTCGGCCAGTTATTGAATCTCAGCCCGCCGCCTTGGCCTCGCGCCGCCGCGCGGTGAGAATGTATTCGGTGTAGCCGTTCGGCTGTTCGCGGCCCTTGAAGACGAGATCGCATGCCGCCTTGAAGGCGACACCATCGAAGCCGGGCGCCATCGGCTTGTAGAGCGCATCGCCCTTGTTCTGACCGTCCACGACCACCGCCATGCGCTTGAGCGAATCCATCACCTGCTCGCTGGTGACGACGCCGTGACGCAGCCAGTTTGCCAAATGCTGGCTCGAGATGCGCAAGGTCGCGCGATCTTCCATCAGGCCGATGTCGTGAATGTCCGGCACCTTCGAGCAGCCGACGCCTTGATCGATCCAGCGCACGACGTAACCGAGAATGCCCTGGCAATTGTTGTCGATCTCCTGCCGGACGTCATCGGGCGCCCAGTTCGATTTCGAAACCGGGATGGTGAGGATATCGGATAGCCTGGCGCGCGGGCCGCCCTTGGTGAGCTCCTGCTGGCGCGCCAGCACGTTGACCTGATGGTAATGCAGCGCATGCAGCGTCGCCGCCGTCGGCGAAGGCACCCACGCCGTGGTCGCGCCGGCCTGCGGATGGCCGATCTTCTGCGCCAGCATGTCCGCCATCTTGTCGGGCGCCGCCCACATGCCCTTGCCGATCTGGGCGTGGCCGGGCAAGCCGTCGATCAATCCATTGTCGACGTTCCAGTCCTCATAGGCCTTGATCCAGGGCTGCGCCTTCATCTCGTTCTTGCGGATCATCGGACCCGCTTCCATCGAGGTATGGATCTCGTCGCCGGTGCGGTCGAGGAAGCCGGTGTTGATGAAGACGATGCGCTTTGACGCCTGCTGAATGCAGCCCTTGAGGTTGATCGTGGTGCGGCGCTCCTCGTCCATGATGCCGACCTTCAGGGTGTTTTCCGGCAAGGACAGCATTTTCTCGACGCGCGCGAACAGTTCGCACGTAAATGCGACCTCGTCCGGCCCGTGCATCTTCGGCTTGACGATATAGACCGAGCCGGTGCGGCTGTTGCGCAGTTTGGAAAAGCCCTTGAGATCGTGGATCGCAAGCAGGCCGGAGACGGCGGCATCCAGCATGCCTTCGGGAATTTCCGCGCCCGACGCATCGAGGACCGCATCGGTAAACATGTGGTGGCCGACATTGCGCATCAGCAGCAGGCTGCGGCCGTGGAGCTTGAGCTCTTTGCCGTCGCCCGTCGTGTAGACCCGGTCGGCGTTGAGCGAACGCGTCAGTTTCTTGCCGCCTTTTTCAAACTCAGCCGACAGCGAGCCATTCATCAGGCCGAGCGTGTTGCGATAGACCTCTACCTTGTCCTCGGCGTCGACGGTGGCAACGCTGTCTTCCATATCGAGAATGGTGCTGACCGCAGCTTCCATCATCACGTCGGCGACGCCTGCAGGATCGCCCTTGCCGATCATGTGGCTGCGATCGATCTGGAGCTCGATGTGCAGGCCGTTGTTGACCAGCAGGATCGCCGAAGGCGAAGCGGCATCGCCGCGATAGCCGGCGAACTGAGCATTGGACTTCAGCGTGGTGGCGTTGCCGTCTTTCAGCTTGGCCGAAAGTTTGCCGCCGGCGACAGAATAGGCGACGATGTCGGCGTGGCGGCCGGCCGCGAGCGGGGCGGCCTGGTCAAGGAAGGTCTTGGCCTTCGCCACCACCTTGTCGCCGCGCGCCTGGTCGTAGCCCTTTCCGCTTTCGCTTGCGTCATGCGGAATCGCGTCGGTGCCGTAGAACGCGTCGTAAAGGCTGCCCCAGCGCGCGTTGGCGGCGTTCAGCGCATAGCGCGCATTGGTGAGCGGCACCACGAGCTGCGGTCCGCAGATCTTGCCGATTTCCTCGTCGACATCAGTGGTCTCGACCTTGTGCGTCGCCGGTTCCGGCCGAAGGTAGCCGATCTCCTTCAGGAATGCCGTGTAAGCGTTGAGGTCGAGCGGTTTGCCCTTGTGGGCGCGGTGCCAGTCGTCGATCTTCGCCTGCAATCCGTTGCGGATTGCGAGAAGTTCGCGATTTTTCGGCGCCAGACCGCGAACGATGGCGGCAAGCCCGGCCCAGAACGCATCGGCTGCGACACCGGTTTTCGGGGCGGCCTCTTTGGCGATGAAATCGAACAGAACGGGGGCAATCTTCAGGCCGTGGGCGTCGATACGCGTCATGGATTTTTCCCGCAAGAGACCGCGCCGGGAAGCGCCGTCGATTTTGTTAATTTCAGGAACAAAAAAACGCGCAAAAAGGCGCGAAGTTCGACGCCTTTTAGCGCTAAAGCAGGTCTAAAGAAAAGCCTTTCGGCGGCTTCTCAGGCCGATCCTGGCGGGCTCAAATATTAGCAGCCAGATCAATGACTTCGTCAAACAGGACGCCGGTCTCCAGCAACATGCGCTCGACCGTCTCGGCCGCTTCGGCTATCGCCTGGCCGGAGGTATCGATGACAAGCTCGCATTGGGCCGGTGGCTCATAGTCGTTGGTAATGCCGGTGAATGCCGGCAAATTGCCCGCTCGCGCCTTGGCATAGTGGCCCTTCGGATCGCGGCTTTCGCAGACCTCGGCCGGCGTCGCGACGTGAATTTCGCGAAACGCGGTGTCGGCGATCCGGCGCGCAGCGTCGCGGTCCTCGCGCGAGGGCGAGACGGCGGCGACGATCGCGATGTGCCCATTGCGGGCGAGATGGGTGGCAACCTCGGCGAGCCGTCGGATATTCTCGCTGCGGTCCTGTGCCGAGAAGCCGAGGTCGCGGTTGAGGCTGGCGCGCACGGTATCGCCATCCAGCAGAATCGGCGAGCCGCCGCGGTCGAACAGTCGCCGCTCCAGCGCGCGCGCCAGCGTCGATTTTCCGGAAGCCGGCAGGCCTGTCAGCCAGACCACCGCGCCGTGGTGGCGATAGCGGGCCGAGCGCTCGTCCGGCCTGAGAGCCGATTCCACCGGCACGATATCGACCGGCACCGCGCGCTGTCCGGCATCCACCGACAGCACCAGTCCGCCGCCAGCGATGCGGCCGTTGACCTCGATCACGAGGCGGCCGGTCCGTGGATTGTCGGCATAGGCGTCGGCGGCGACCGGTTGCGCCAGCGCGATATCGATCTCGCCGACATGGTTGCGCGCAATCGAGGTGTTCTCGACGCTCGACAACGCGCCGGGATCGACCGCCTTGTCGATCGCCACGACGCTTGCGCGGCTTTCGCGCGTGTTCAGCCGCACCAGGATCTGGTCGCCTTTGCCAAGCGGCTTGTCGTGCAGCCAGAAGATGCGCGCATGAATTCGCCGTGTGTCGCGCGGGGCCGATGCGGTGTGCGCGATGACATCGCCTCGCTCGAGGAACAGTTCACGATCGAGCGTGATGCCGACCGAGCGGCCCGCGGTCTGGACGCCTTTGACGGGCGTCACCGGCCAGCTTTCGACGGTCTTGATCTTGGCGATCTTTCCCGCCGGCATGATGACGATCTCGTCGCCGCTCGCCAGCCGCCCGGATTCAATCCGTCCCGCCACGATGCGGCGGTCGTCGAATTTGTAGATCGCCTGGACAGGCAGCCGCAGCGCCAGTTGTTCCGGCGGCTGGGCGGGCTGAAGCGCGTCGAGCGCCTCGACCACGGTGGGCCCGCGATACCAGCGGATTCGCGGCGACAATGTCGCTACGCCATCGCCGTCGCGCGCGGAGATCGGGATGACCGCAAGCGGTGTGACGCCAAGGCCGGTCAGATGCGCGGAAATCTCGTCGCGGATCTCACCAAACCGTGCCTCGCTGAAATCGACCCGGTCCATCTTGTTGACGACGACGGCGACCTGTTTGACGCCGAGAAGATGCAGGAGGTAGCCGTGGCGCCGGGTCTGGTCGCGCACGCCTTCCAGCGCATCGATGATCAGGACCGCGCCGTCTGCCTGCGAGGCACCGGTGATCATGTTGCGCAGGAATTCGGCGTGGCCGGGGGCATCGATCAGCACCACATCGCGCGAGCGCGTGCGGAAGCGGATCTGCGTGGTGTCGATGGTGATGCCCTGGTCGCGCTCGGTTTGCAATGCGTCGAGCAGGAACGACCATTCGAACGGCATGCCGCGCCGCGCGCTGACTTCCTTCAGCATCTCGAGCTTGCCGTCCGGCAGGCTGCCGGTTTCGTGCAGCAGCCTTCCGACCAGCGTCGACTTGCCATGATCGACATGGCCGACAATGACGATGCGCACCTGCGCACGGGTGATGCTGTTCGGAAGCGTCGACAACTCGGCAAGGGCGGGCATATTCATGGCAAATCCAGCGTAAGATTCTACAGATAGCCGGCGACGCGCAGCCGCTCGAAGGCGTCCTCGGTCTCGTGGTCGAGCGAGCGGCCCGCGCGCTCCGGCACCTTGGTGCTTTCGAGTTCGAGCAGGATTTCCTCGATGCTCGACGCAGTCGAAGCCACCGGAAAGGTGATGTCGGCATCGCCGAGCGAGCGATAGCGCTTGCCGCCTTTGGCGAGATAAAGCGGAATGATCGGAATGTTTTCGCGCTTCGTGTAGGCCCAGATATCGGCCTCGGTCCACTGCAGGATGGGATGGATGCGCAAGTGTGCGCCCGGCGGCGGCGAGGCGTTGAACTGGTCCCAGAATTCCGGCGGCTGGTCGCGCACGTCCCATCCGCCTTCAGTGCCGCGCGGCGAAAACACGCGCTCCTTGGCGCGCGTCGCTTCCTCGTCGCGGCGAATGCCGGCGATCAATCCATCGAAGCCATACTTGGCGAGCGCAAGCTTGAGGCCTTCGGTCTTGCGGGCGGCTGATCGCGCTGCCGGCGGCAGCGTCGGATCGACGGCATCGATCGGCGGGCAGGGCTCGATTTTAAGATCAAGTCCCCATTCCTTGCCGTAGATGTCGCGGAAGGCGTACATCTCCGGAAACTTCTTGCCGGTATCGACGTGGAGCGCTGGAAACGGCACGCGGCCGAAGAACGCCTTCCGTGCAAGCCAGATCATCACGTTTGAATCTTTACCGAGCGACCACAGCAGCGCGAGCTTCTTCAGCCGTGCAAAAGCCTCACGGAAGATGTAGATGCTCTGCGCTTCGAGCGCGTCGAGGTGATCCATGGAGGGCGCCAGAGCCGGCTTTTGGCTCGAATTTTGCGTGAGCGAGAGGGCGTTGGCCGGGAGCTCGCGATGCACCCTGTTTTGCACGTAACTGTCTTCGAGAAGATGCATCTACGAACCCTTGGCCTTACGAAGTGAAAATTCTATAGTGGCGTTGCTCAAGAGAAGAAAAAATCTTCTCTTTGCGAGCCGTAGATGACACATATATAGAAAATAATTCCAGTCAACCGGGAAGTTCCGGAAGCGGGCACAGCATGCGATTTCTGCCGGTCTTTCTCGATGTGCAACGCGGCGTGGTTTTGCTCGCAGGCGCGGGCGACCTGGCGCGCGCCAAGCTGCGTGTGCTGGCGTCTGCCGGCGCGCAAGTTCGCTGGTACACGACCGATGGCAACCATGACCTCGGCGGTCTTGGCGCGGACGAGGCCGCGCGGGTTGAACTCGCGGCGGGTGATCCGCTGACCGCCGAATTGAGCGGCGTTGTGGCTATCGTTTGCGCCGGCGCGGGCGATACGGGTGCGGCGTTGTCGTCGCGGGCCCAGGCTTTGGGGCTGCCCGTCAACGTAATGGACGATCTCGAACATTCCACTTTCATTTTTCCGGCGATCGTCGATCGCGGCGATGTCGTGGTCGCGGTCGGCACCGGTGGCACTTCGCCGGTGGTGGCGCGCCGCGTGCGCGAGCGTATCGAAGCGCTGCTGCCTGCCCGTCTCGGTGAACTCGCTTCCTTCGTTGGCCGCTGGCGCAAGGCGATCCATGATGTGATTCCGGAGTTCGGGCTGCGCCGCCGATTCTGGGAGCGCGTCGTCGACGGCCCGATCGGCGCGCTTGTTCTTTCCGGACGCGCGGACGAGGCGGAAAGCGCGCTGAAGAATATTAGCGATGCGTCTGCGTTCACCGGCCGTCTGGCGTCGGGTGACGCGGCGGGAAGCGTGACGCTGGTTGGTGCTGGTCCCGGCGACCCCGATCTGCTCACCGTCAAGGCGCTGCGGGCGCTGCAGGATGCAGACGTCATTTTCTACGACGAACTGGTCAACCCGGAAATTCTCGACCGTGCCCGCCGCGATGCAGGCCGTATCCCGGTAGGCCGGCGCGTCGGCAAACCGGGAATTGGCCAGGACGCCATCAACCAGCTTCTGATCGAAGCGGCGCGCGCAGGTAAGCGCGCGGTGCGGCTGAAGGGCGGCGACTCTTTCATCTTCGGCCGCGGCGGCGAGGAGGTCGAGGCACTGCGCCAGGCGAACGTCGCCTATTCGGTCATTCCAGGAATCACCGCCGGTCTTGGCGCTGCCGCGCAATTCGAAGTGCCGCTCACCTTCCGTCACGAAGCGCTGCGCGTCACCTTCCTGACCGCGCACAAGGCCAGCGACGCCGAGATGGTTGATTGGTCGACCTTAACCGATGTCGCGATGACCATCGTGGTCTATATGGGCATGACAGCGGCGCCGTCGGTGCGCGCTGGACTGCTGGCCGCCGGACGCTCGCCGCAGACCCCGGTCGGGGTGTTCGCGCGCGCCACCCGCAGCGACGCCGCGGCCGCGATCGGCACCCTTGATGAATTGCCAGGCCTCATCGAAAAGGTCGTCGGCGGTCCCGCCATCCTCATCATCGGCGACGTGGTTGCGCATTCGGCGCCCGCACGTCGTCAACAACTCACCCAACTTGCCTCCTTTTTTCAGGTTGCCGCCGAATGACATCTCCGCTTGAACAAAAAATCCGGATCACCGGACCCTCGATGGTCACCGCCAACCGCACTGCTGACGGCGCGGTGATTTATCGCAACGCTGCCCAAGGCTGGTCGACCGACCTGTCGGATGCCGCGATCGTGCGTAACGTCGACGAGGCGCGGGCGTTGCTGGCCGAGGCGGTCGCCGACGACGTCGGTGCGGTCGGGCCCTATATCGCACCCGTCAGCGTCAAGGACGGCGAGACCGTCAAGCCCGGCAATTTGCGCGAACATATCCGGCAGAGCGGCCTCACCATCGATCTGCTTCCGGTTTCGGCATAGGACCCGTCTGTCATGTACGCGTATGACGAACTCGACCGAACGCTGCTCAACGAACGTGTTGAGGAGTTTCGCGACCAGGTGAAGCGGCGCCTGTCGGGCGAACTCACCGAGGACGAATTCAAGATGCTGCGGTTGCAGAACGGCGTCTATCTGCAATTGCACGCCTATATGTTCCGCGTTGCGATTCCCTACGGCACCCTGTCCTCAAAGCAGTTGCGGGGCCTGGCGCATGTGGCGCGAACCTACGACCGCGGGTACGGCCACTTCACCACGCGGCAGAACATCCAGTACAACTGGATCAAGCTCGCCGAACTGCCGGATGCGCTCGCCTCTCTTGCCGAAGTCGGCATTCATTCGATGCAGACCTCGGGCAACAACACGCGCAACGTCACGTCCGATCAGTGGGCGGGCGTGGCGCCGGGCGAGATCGAGGATCCTCGCATCTGGTCGGAATTGCTGCGGCAATATACGACGTTGCATCCCGAGTTCTCGTTCCTGCCGCGCAAGTTCAAGTTTGCGATCACGGCTTCGGCACACGACCGCGCCGCGATCAAGATTCACGATATCGGGCTGCGCCTGCATCGCAATGCGCAAGGCGAGATCGGATTCGAGGTTCTGGTCGGCGGCGGATTGGGCCGCACGCCGTTCATTGCCAAGACGATCAGGCCGTTCGTCCACGGCCGCGATCTGCTCAGCTACGTCGAGGCGATCCTGCGCGTCTACAATCAATACGGGCGACGCGACAACATCTACAAGGCGCGCATCAAGATCCTGGTGCACGAGCTTGGTGTCGAGAAATTCGCCGCCGAAGTCGAGGAAGAATGGCGCGCGATGGGCGAGAGTGCGCTGACGCTGGACGATGGCGTCATCGAGGAAATCCGCTCGCGTTTCAGTTATCCGGCTTATGAGAAACTGCCGCACATGCCGGAAGAGCTGAAGAAGGCCGCGCAGGTTCCGCCGTTCGAGCGCTGGCGGCGCAATTCCGTGTTCACGCACAAAGTGCAGGGCTATTCGATCGTAACGATATCGCTCAAGCCGGTGGGCGCGCCACCCGGCGATGCCACGGCCGAGCAAATGGACGCATTGGCCGACCTTGCCGACAAATACTCGTTCGGCGAGATTCGTGTTGGCCATGAGCAGAATCTGGCGCTGCCCCATGTCGCCAAACGCGACCTGCCGGCCTTGTGGAAGGCGCTGGACAAGCTCGGGCTGGCGACGCCGAACGTCAACCTCGTCTCCGACATCATCGCCTGTCCGGGCCTGGATTACTGCTCGCTGGCGAATGCGCGCTCGATTCCGATTGCGCAGGAACTGACGCGCCGTTTCGCCAATCCCGACACTGCCGAGCTGATCGGCCGGCTGCACATCAACATTTCCGGCTGCATCAATGCCTGCGGCCATCATCACGTCGGCCATATCGGCATCCTTGGCGTCGAGAAGAACGGCGAGGAATTTTATCAGATCACGATCGGCGGCCGTGCCGACGAGCATGCCGAACTCGGCATGCTGATTGGTCCCGCGGTGCCTTACGGCGAAGTCGCCGACGTGGTCGAGGACATTGTCGAAGCTTATCTCGCGCTGCGCGAACGCCCCGACGAGCTTTTTGTCGATACGGTGAAACGGCTCGGCGTCGAACCTTTCAAGGAGCGGGTCTATGCCACTCGTTAAGAACGGAAAAACCGCAACTGACATCTTTGTCCATGTCGCTGACGGTGCGCAATTGCCGGGCGACGGTGCCGTCCTGGTTTCGGCCGCGCGGTTTCTCGAGGACCCGGAAGGGATGTTGAAGCGCGCCGGCAAACTCGGCGTTATCTGGCCGAACAATCGCGACGTCGACGATCTCGTGCCCTATCTCGACCGGCTTGCGGTGGTCGCGCTGGTATTTCCGACTTTCCGCGATGGCCGTGCCTACAGCCAGGCCCGCCTCCTGCGCGAGCGCTATGGCTATGACGGCGAGTTGCGCGCCACTGGACAGGTGCTGCGCGACCAGTTCATGTTCATGCTGCGCGCGGGCTTTGACGCGCTCGAAGCCAAAAAGCAAAGCGACGTCGAGGCGTTCGCGCTCACATCGAAGCGTTACTCGGTATTCTATCAGCCGACCGGCGACGGCAGGCTCACCGCGCTGCACCGGCGGATGCAGCAGCGTCACTCGGAGAGCGCGCGCTAATGGCGATGACGGTGAGTGAGCTTGCGGAGCCCATCATGGACGAGACTGCGGCGGCAAAAAAGGCCGCGACGCTCGACGAGGCGCTGCATCGCGCGACCCCCTCGGAAGTGATTGAGGGCGCGCTCCGCATCGTCGGCCGCGAGCGCCTGGCGGTGGTATCCTCGTTCGGCACGGAATCGGCGGCGCTCCTTAAGGTCATGGCCGATGTCGACCCGGCGATCCCCGTGATCTTTCTCGACACCGGGTGGCTGTTCGAGGAGACGCTCGCCTATCGCGATACGCTGATTGAAAAGCTCGGCTTACGCGACGTCCGTTCAATCAAGCCGCTGGAAGAAACCTTGCATCGCGAGGATCCGGACAAAGAACTATGGTTTTCCGATCCCGATGCATGCTGCCGGATTCGCAAAGTAGAACCGCTGCAGCGCGCGCTGGCGCCGTTCGATGCCTGGATCAGCGGCCGCAAGCGTTTTCAGGGCGGCCTGCGCGCGGCCATGCCGATGGTCGAGGCCGATGGCGTCAGGCTCAAATTCAATCCGTTTGCCACGATCTCGCCGGCTGAGATCGAGGCGATCTACGCTGGGGCGAAGCTGCCGCCGCATCCGCTGGTGGCTTCCGGCTTCCGATCCATGGGGTGCATGCCCTGCACCAGCCGGACGCTGCCGGGCGAGGACGGCCGCGATGGGCGCTGGCGTGGCAGGTCCAAGACCGAATGCGGGATCCATACCGTCACGACGGGCTGAAGCTCGCATTGCAGCCCAGCTAACCGCAAAAAGGCCGCGCCGTTCACCTTTCAGCCACGGTTGGCATGCAACAACCCCCGAAACCTTTGGGGGATTCTTAAGAGAATGCGCGTGCCAGCGCCCACTTTCCGAAGTTCTTGTTATACCTCAGCACCCACCTTCCACGAACTTCGGAAAGTTATGGGCTCTGGCATATCTGTGATCCCGGTGCCGCTTTCCCATTTGAAGTTCCTGGACGGAATTCGCCGCTTGTTCTGCAGCAACTTCAAATGGACGGCACCGGCCGCGGTGATCGGATTATTGGTGCTTGGCGGCTGCGCATCGGAGGCTCCGGTGGAGCAGCCGAGCATGTATCTCAACATGACCGAACCCGGTGCGAAGCTCGACGCCGAGGCCGCAGCGACGATGATTTCGCTCTATCGCAAGAACAACGGCGTCGGCGCCGTCGTCATCGATCCCGAGTTGATGAGGATCGCGGAAGCCCAGTCCGACGCCATGGCAAGCCGCAACAAGCTTGATCATGACGTCAAGGCACCGTTGCCGAAACGCCTGCAAGCGGCCGGATATCCCTCGACGCTTGCGGTCGAAAATGTGTCAGCCGGTTACCATACGCTGGCCGAGGCTTTTTCGGGTTGGCGGGATTCGCCGCCGCACCGGGCCAATATGCTGCAAAACGGTGTCACAAAGATGGGCATCGCGGCGAGCTATGCTCCGAATACCAAATACAAGGTGTTCTGGACGCTCATCCTTGCAACCACTGAGCCGCGCGAACAGGTTGGCATACCAATTCCTACCCGCCGCGCCAATTGACGCGGTCGCGAACTGACGGTACGCCGCAGTTCTCCGGATGACCCAATGGAGTGGATTTGACATTCGCTTCTGATGCAACGTCGGCAGCAACGCCCGCTAAGGCCCAGCGCGTGCTGGTCCTGCAAGGCGGCGGCGCGCTCGGTTCTTATCAGGCCGGGGCGTATCAGGCGCTCAGTCATTTCGATTTCGAGCCGGACTGGATCGCAGGCATCTCGATCGGCGCGGTCAATGCTGCGCTGATTGCCGGCAACGAGCCCGCAAAGCGGATCGAAAGGCTCAAGGAGTTTTGGCAGACGGTATCCTCCGCCGCGCCGTGGGTTCCAGTTCCGATCACAAAAGGCGAGCAGGAGCGATCGTTCTATAATGAAACCAGCGCAGCGCTGGTTGCGACCTTCGGCGCGCCCGGCTTCTTTGCGCCGCGAATACCGCCGGCGCCGCTATGGCCGAAGGGGAGCCCGGAATCGGAGAGCTATTACGACACCTCGCCCTTGCGCAGGACGCTGGAGCGGCTGGTCGATTTCGACCGCATCAACGATTTGAAATGCCGGCTCAGTGTCGGCGCGGTCGGCGTGACCTCGGGCAATCTCCGGTATTTCGACAATGTCGAATTCAAGAGGGTCGGGAAACGGATCGGCCCGGAACATATCATGGCTTCCGGCGCGTTGCCGCCGGGCTTTCCGTCTATCGTCGTCGATGGCGAGCATTACTGGGACGGCGGCATCGCCTCCAACACACCGCTCGACTTTGTGCTGGACACCGAGACCGACGACGATCTCCTGATTTTCCAGCTCGATCTGTTCAGCGCCCGCGGGCCATTGCCGCAATCCATGCTGGAAGCCGCCGAGCGCGAAAAGGACATTCGCTTTTCCAGCCGCACGCGCATGTCCACCGACAAGAATCGCGAGCTTCATAACACGCGCAAGGCGGTGCGCGACCTGATCGACAAGTTGCCGGACGATCTGAAAAGCGATCCTTCCGCGGTCTACTTGCGTGAAACGACGCGCGAGAACGCCGTCACGGTGGTCCACCTGATCTACCGGAGCAAGAATTACGAGACTTCCTCGAAGGATTACGATTTCTCTCACGTCGCCATGGTCGAGCATTGGGAAGCGGGCGTGCGCGACGTCCATCGCTCGATGCAGCACAAGGATTGGCTGGAGTGGCCGCAAAACGGCGAGACCATGGTGACTTACGATCTCTTGGGCGATGAAAGTCCCCCCAAAAAGGAGCAAGCGAAATGACCAATCTGAAAGGCAAGACGGCGGTAGTGACCGGTTCGACTTCCGGCATCGGGCTCGCTTATGCGCGCGCATTCGCGGGCGCCGGCGCCAATGTCGTGATCAACGGTTTTGGCGCGCCGGCCGATATCGAAAAGGAACGCTCCGCCATCGAGGCCGATTACAAGGTCAAGGCGGCCTATTCGCCGGCCGATATGACCAAGCCGGGTGAGATCGCCGACATGGTTGCGCTCGGCGAAAAGACCTTCGGTTCGGTCGACATCCTCGTCAACAATGCCGGCATCCAGTTCGTCTCGCCGATCGAGGAGTTTCCGATCGAGAAATGGGACGCGATCATCGCGATCAACCTGTCGTCGGCGTTTCACGGCATTCGCGCCGCCGTGCCGGGCATGAAGAAGCGCGGCTGGGGCCGCATCATCAACACGGCGTCCGCCCATTCGCTGGTGGCCTCGCCTTTCAAGTCGGCTTACGTCTCGGCCAAGCATGGCATCGCCGGCCTCACCAAGACGGTGGCGCTCGAGGTCGCGACCTTCAAGATCACCTGCAACTGCATCAGCCCCGGTTACGTCTGGACGCCGCTGGTCGAGCGCCAGATTCCGGATACCATGAAGGCGCGCAACATGACCAAGGAGCAGGTCATCAAGGACGTCTTGCTGGATGCGCAGCCGACGAAAGAGTTCGTGACTTCGGAGCAGGTCGCGGCACTGGCGCTGTTCTTGTGCGGCGACGATGCCGCGCAGATCACGGGCGCCAATCTCTCGATCGACGGCGGCTGGACGGCGGAGTGATCGGCTCTTCGTGTCATGCCCGCACTTGATCCGACTTGATCCGGGCATCCATCCATATTGATGCGTTTTCGATGGATTGCCGTGTCATCTAGCGCGAAGACGCGCTTCGCGCTTTTGCCCGGCAATGACAAGTTCAGGACCGTTTCCCAAACGCCAGCACGTGCAGCCCGAGCCGTTGGCGCACGATGTAGAACAACAGCACCGTCTCGAAGGCAAGCGAGATCGAAGTTGCCGCCGCAGCCCCATAGCCGCCGAAGCGCGGCACCAGCGCGACGCAGGCCACGACGTTCAAGACAAATGACAGGCCATAGGCCAGCGCGCACACATATTGGTGGCCCAGCATGTTGAGCAGTCGCTCGACCGGGCCGACCGCAGCTCGCACCACGAGGCCGATTGCGGCTACGAACATGATGTCGTAGCCGACGACGAATTTCGGTCCGAACAGCCAGAGCAGCGGCTTGCCGAGCGCGAGCAGCAGGATGGTCGCGGCGAGCGAAGGCCAGAACGTCCATTGGATGGCGTGCGCGACATAGGCCGAGAGCCTCTCGCGATCGCCGAGCGCGTGATATTCGGCAAAGCGATGTGCTGTCGTCGCCGACATCGCGTAGTGGATGAAGGAAACCAGCGCCAGCGTCTTCACGACCGCAAAGTAGACGCCAACCTCTTCCGAGGAACGGAATTGCTGCAGCACCAGCACGTCGGTGTAGGACAACAGCAGATAGAAACCTTCGACCATCAGGATCGGCAACGAAATCGAAAGCCAGGAGCCGATGTCATAGGCCTTGGGACCGGGCGGGATGTGGCCGGCGAGGCGCCGGTTCAGCATCACCATCTGGCCGATCATCGCGATCCAGACTGCAGCCGCGCTGGCCAGCATCGCGGTCGTCGCGCCAAGACGGAAGCCGAGTACGAATATCCCGGTGGTGACGCCGATGATCAGCGCCTGACGAACGATGAACTGCGGCATCAGACCGAGCTGCATCCAGTCGTGCGAGCGTGAGATGCCGTCCTGCGTGTTGGCGACAACAAAAGGAGGCAGCGTGGCGCAGCCTATGTAGAGCGGAACGATCTCGCTTGCTTCGAGCCAAGGCGAGATCAGCTTGACGAGCCCGGCCAGGAGCAGGGAGACAATCGAGGAAACGGCAAACGTGATCCAGCGGCTGCCGGCCAGAAAGCCGCGCAGCAGCGCATGCTCGCCGCGCGCACGGTATTCCGGAATGATCTTCTGGGCCGAGGAGGAAATGCCGAAATCCATCATGCTGCCGAGCAGCAGCACCCAGGTCCAGACATAGACATAGACGCCGTAGTCGGAGCCGCCCATCCAGCGCGCGAGCAGAACCTGCGCGAGATAGGCCAGCGCTGCGCTGAGCACGCGGATGATGAAGATCGTGCCCGCCAGGCGCCGGGTCAGCGAGGCTTCGCCGGAGCCGCCAAGCAAATTGCCCGGCAGCGATCGCAGGCGCGCGATCGGGCCGTTCGGCACGTTGGATGCGGTTTGGGTCTCAATGGCCGCCACGAGGAATCCGGAAGTAAGAGCCGCAGAGCAGCGGCCATGCTCCCCTATCAACACTTCGTTAAGATTCGGTTGGGCGAAACCTAATCCAGATTGATATTGAACTCGTAGGAACGATCGCTGCCGACCAGCGTCAATTTGAGCGCCGCGCCTTCCGGGTTGGTTCCCGGCGGCACGCCGTCGAGGGCGAAGGCAAAGCGTTTGACGCCTGCCGGTCCGTGTTCGAGAAGTTTCGGCACCGGCAATCCCCAGTCCGGCGTGGGACCTTCGACAAACAGATTGACCGGCTTGTTGTCGGGCGAGACCACGTCGACCAGAACCTTCGACTTGCCCTCGCGCTCGATGTCGCGAATGGTGAGCGGGTTTGGATCGCCAACCGATGCGGGCTTCGGAACCGTATCGAGCGCAGCAAACAAGACGCTGTCTTCGGTAGAAGCGACACTTGCGAATGTAAGCTCCGTGCTTGCCTCGACCGGAATGCAGATCTTTTCGCATATCGCGTAATTGATGTTGGCGCGAAGCGTTACGGGCTTGTCGTTGCTTTTCGGCACGATGCGTAGCGGCAGCACCACCTGGCCGTGATAGCCGAGCGAGAAGCCGCCGGCGCCGTCGTCGAATTTCGTGGGTGCCGGCCATAGTACGGTCACAGCTTCGATATTCTCCGACTTGGAAAAATCGAAGCGTGGCGGAACGCCGGAATCGCCAGAGGTACGCCAGTAAGTTTTCCAGCCAGGATCGAGCTGAACCGCGATGCCGCCGAGCAGCACCGATCCGCTGCGCGATCCCGCGAGCAGCCGCACCGCTGCGTGCGGTCCCTTCTGCCAGGGCGAAGCGTCCTGGGCCTGTGCCTCGATCGGCGAAAGCGAACTCAGCGCAGCCAGGGCAAAGAGAGCCGCTGACCGTGAACTTCGGCGCGCCAGCGCGCGCCCGATGCGGGTGGGAACCATCGCGTCCATAAAGCGTCCTTAACCCCAAGCGTGATTGCAAGCCATTGAATTGCTTGTGATGCAGGCTGAAATGCGGCCTGAGCTTGATTGACAGCGCCGGGCCCCAATATCAGGATGGACGGTAAAGGCGAGTCTTTGCGGATGAGTTCTGAAGGCAAAAAAGCCAGCTTTCGGCCCAGAACTGTTCGTCGCGACGTGGTTGGCGGCGGCACCGGCGAAAGCGAAGGCGAAGGCGGCTATCTCGACGGCCGGTTGTTGATCGCCATGCCTGTGATGGGTGACCCGCGCTTCGAGCGTTCCGTGATTTATCTCTGCGCGCATTCGGCGGAAGGGGCGATGGGCATCATCGTCAACCGTCCGGCAGGCAGCATCGATTTTCCCGGTCTTCTGGTGCAGCTCGACATCATCAAGAAAGCCGATCAGATCAAGCTGCCCGAAAATGCCGAGACCCTGAAGGTGCTGAGGGGAGGGCCGGTCGAGACCGGCCGCGGCTTCGTGCTGCATTCGGCCGATTTCTTTATCCAGGATGCGACGCTGCGCATCGACCACGATATCTGTCTCACCGCTACCGTAGATATTCTCAAGGCGATCGCCAAGGGTTCCGGACCGAAGCATGCGATCCTGGCGCTCGGCTATGCCGGCTGGGCCGCAGGCCAGCTCGAAAGCGAAATTCAGGACAATGGCTGGCTGCATTGCGACGCCGACCCGGATTTGATTTTTGGTGGCGACGTCGGTGAAAAATATACCCGCGCGCTGCGCAAGATCGGGATCGATCCCGGCATGCTTTCGAACGATGCCGGCCACGCCTGACTTGCTGGATGCGCGGGAAAGGCGAGCGGAAGCGACGCCGTTCTTCGAACGGCTATGCCCGCGCATGACGAGTTCAATTACAAAAATTACTCCGCCGCCTGTTGGGCGACGGTGGGCTCGGTGCCGGCCACCGTGGCGCGGCGCATGTCGCGCGGTTGCGACTGGTCGTAACGGCGCACGCGATGCATCGTCTGCCGGTTGTCCCACATCACGAGGTCGTGCAGCGTCCACTTGTGGACGTAGACGAACTCGGCTTGCGTGGCGTGCTCGGTGAGGTCGCGCAGCAACAGCCGTGCCTCCGGCACGCTCATGCCGACGATCGCGCCGGCATGCGAGGACAGATACAGCGATTTGCGGCGATGCACCGGATGAGTGCGCACCAGCCGCTGCCGGACCGGCTTGAACATCTGCTTTTCTTCCTCGCTGTAATCGAGGAAGCCGAGCGAGCCGCGCGAATACATCAGCGAGTGCTCGCAGATCATGTCATCGATCTCGGCCTTGGTGTCGTCGTCGAGCGCGTCGTAGGCCGCGCGCATGTCGGCAAATTCGGTGTTGCCGCCCTTGGGATTGACGACGCGCGCCGAAAGCAGGGAAAACTTGGCCGGGATCGGCCGGAACGAGCTGTCGGAATGCCAAAGGCAGTTGCCGAGATTGAACAGGTGGGTGCGGTGATCTCGCGGCAGCGGCTTGCCGTCCTTGCCGAGATTGGAGACATCGTTGAGGCCTGAGGTGAGGCGGTAGTCTTCGCGCTTGGTGACGGTGCCGCCACGCGCATTCTCGCGTTCACCAAAATTGCGGGCAAATATCAGTTGCTGGTCGTCCGTGATGTCCTGGTTGCGGAACAGGAGCACGGCGTATTTGTCCATGCCCGCTTCGATATCGCGGGCTTCTTCTGCCGTGAGGGGTTTTCGCAGATCGACGCCGGAAACCTCGCCGAAAAAGTGCGGGTGAAGCTGGCGGATCGTCACGGTCATGGTGGTGCCTCCCTGAATCGCGGCTGGCGGGTAGCGAATGCCAAATCCACTCCACTCTGCAGCTTCGCTGCCGTCTTTCAGGAGAAGGCTACTCGCGGTCGGCACGAAGTCAACGCACGGCCCTCGCGCAGATCGCGGGACAGGCAAGCGAATTTATTGCGCGATGCTGCGCGGCGGTACGGATGCAGACCGGCCCACATTCGCCGGTGGCCGCGGCGCGTTCGGACCGGGGGCGGTGCGGGGCGCCGGCTGGACTTGCCGCGGCTGCGGCCGGCCGCCAAGGCCGAAGAAATTGCGCAACGACGGCGACGCCGCTTGCGGGTTAGACTGAGCGTTCGCCGGCCGCTTCTGCTTCGGTGACGGCGCGGGCTGCGCGGCGGCAGGCGCGCCTTCCGGAGCGGTCGAGGCCACCGGCGTGTCCCCCTTGGCCGGTTCGCGCGCGATTTCCCGGCGCGGCCAGGCGAAGTCGTCGGCGCGTCCAGCGGGGGGTGACAGCGGTTCGCCCTTTACCAGGGTGCGCGCCACGAGCGCATCGACCGCCGCGGGGCGAGATCCCGGGCCGCCCAGCAACTGGTCGGTGCCCACCGACGAGGCGACCAGCGGTATAATAGGTCCGGCCAAGGGGCGCGGCGCCGGCTGGCCGGGCTGTGCATTGGCGTCGGGTGTTGCCGGTTCGCTCGGCAGGGAAACCGGTGCGGCGCGCGATGCCATGAGGCGCGTGATTTCACGCTCGGCATAATGCGCAAGCTTTCGCGCGCCGGCCTTGGTGAAATAGACGCCGTCATAGGAACGCAGGCGCCGGATCTGGCCTTCGAAGTCAGGGCCCTGTTGCAGGAAGCGCCCGGCCTCATCGACGAAGCCATCCCAGACGTCGACATAGGTGATGCCGGCCTTGGCCGCGGCGTCGCGATAGAGCGAATCCAGGAACAGCGCATCCGAGGTTGCTTTCGCGCCGCGCACGGCGGGCAGGCCAACCCAGATCACCGGCACGCCCTTGGTCTTCAGGACGGCGATCATCTCGTCGATCTTCTTGTTGTAGAGTTCGGTCCAGCGATCGTCGCGGAATTCGACCAAGCCATTCGCGGTGCGTCCGCTTCTTTCCGGCGCGGCGACCGACGGAGTTTCGCTGTTCTCCTCATCCTGCGGCAATTCAGCGTCGAGTGTTTTCTCTTGAGGCTTGTTCTCCTGGGGCTTGCCGGCGTCGGGTGCCTCGCCGGGTCTGCGCGCTTCTTTCTTGTCGTTCTTCTTTTCGGCCGCCTTGTCGCCGCCTTTGGCGTCGGATTTTTCCGCGGCCGGTTCTCGCATCGCAATGCGGTCGTTGAGGCCGAGCATGACGACGATCACATCGGGCTTCTCGGTAGCGAGAATCGTTTTCGCCGCCGCCGCCCAGTCGGCCGGTTCGCCCTTGGGCTGGTAACGGATCAGGCCGGAGACCGTCTTGTGCCGACGGATCACGCCCATGTCCGGCTGCTCGTTGTAGGCGTCCTCAAGCCCATAGGCGAGCCAGTCTGCCATGGCATCGCCCAGCACCAGCACGTTGTGTTCGGGCACCGTCTCGCGCTTTTCCGCCGGCGGCGCCCTGGAGTAATTCTCGACGCGCTTGGGCGCCTCGTGCTGGAAGGGGGCGAAGAAGTCACCGCCGAACCAGCCACCAGGTCCGCGCTGCGCCGGCGCGGCCTGCCGCGGCGGGCCGCCGAAATTGAAGAAAAACTGCGCCGATGCTGGCGCGGTGATGGCGACGAGAAAGCCGAGCACCACGGCCAGCACGGTCCACGGACCGGCATCGGCAAACAGCCGCAACAGGGGTCGTTTCTCTCGCATCAGGCTCGGCCGGAAATCGGTGCTTCAGTCAACGTGGATAATAACAAAATCGGGCTGCACGCGGGCAGATTTCGAATAGCCCCGGCCCACCCCAGGCTACCATTCAAGGTTCGAAGACAAGACGGTAGAGCACGATCCAGTTCCTGGGGGAACCGGTTTTCCCGCTGCTATCCCGTGAAAGGGCCAAACAGGGTTATTTGTGAGTCGGAAAGATCAGTTCCTGCGCAGCCGATCGAGCATTTCCGCGGAAGCAAATCCATCGGCTGGGGCCCCGATCGAGGCCTGGAAGCTGCGCAGCGCCTCCCGGGTCTCGCCGCCGAATTGGCCGTCGGGCGTCCCGCGATAAAATCCGCGCTGCGCCAGCAGTTGCTGCAATTCCAGCCGTTCGGCGCGCGACAATTCGCGTTCCTGCCGCGGCCAGGCCTGCACGAAGGGCTGTCCGCCGCGAAGCCGGTCGGCGAAGTGGCCGATCGCGAGCGCATAGGCCTCCGCGGGGTTGTATTTCATGATCACGCGGAAATTCGGCAGCATCAGAAAGCCAGGGCCTTCGGCGCCGGCCGGCGCCAGCAGGTAGGCCTTTTCGCTCGACACCGGGAAGGCCTGGCCGGTGGCGCGCTTGAGGCCGAGATGCTCCCATTGGGCGAGCGGCATCATCTTGGCGCGGTCGGCCAACATGTAGTTGAAGTCCTTCGGCACCACGACCTCGTAGCCCCAGGTCTGGCCGGTCTGCCAGCCATCCTTTTTCAGGTTGTTGGCAGTCGAGGCGATCAGATCGGCCGGATCGTCGACGACGTTGCGGCGGCCGTCACCGTCGGCATCGACCGCATATCGCTTGAACGCGGTCGGCATGAATTGCGTCGGCCCGAATGCGCCGGCCCATGAGCCGCGCATCTGGTCGACGCTGAGATCGCCGTGGTGCAGGATTTCCAGCGCCGAGAGAAACTCGTTGCGGAAATAGTTCTGGCGTCGGCCGATGCAGGCCAGCGTCGCGGTCGATTGCAGCACGCTGCGATCGCCCATCTGGGTCGAATAATTCGATTCGATGCCCCAGATCGCGGCGACGATGTAGCGGTCGACGCCGTAAGCCCGTTCCGTTGCGTCGAACTGCGGCTTGTACGTGGCGAGAATTTCGCGGCCCTTGGCGAGTCGGGCATCGTTGACCAGGATGTCGAGATAGTCCCAGACCGACTTGGTGAATTCCGGCTGCGAGTCCAGGAGATCCATGATGCGCAGATCGGGGGTGAGCCCGGCCGTGAAGCGCTGAAAACTCTCTTGCGGGATGTTGCGCCGCGCGGCGTCCGGCCACATCGAGGCGATGCAATTGTCGAAATTCGCGGCCGCCTCGCGGATGGCGCTCGCGGTCATCAGCGGATGGCCCGAGGCGCCGTCCTCTCCGCTCCACGGCAGCGCACCGCCGCTCGAAACGGACTGACCCGGCGCGGTCGAGCCGGTCTGATCCGCTTTTGAAGACTTGAAGATATTGCCAAGAAAATCGAGTGGGCCGCTGGCCGACTGGGCGGTTGCCGGCGCCGACCAGAGCAGTGCGGCGGCGAAAATCGCGGCGTCGGCTTGTCGCACCGGCCGTTTCACTTGTCGTGTCATGTCCCACTCGCAACAGCCGTCCAACCGCTTTCAGGAGGCCCGGCCACCGTTTCGAATAGCTTAACAAAAGCGCTTTTTTTGCGTCAGTGTCCGGATTCCGACCGGAACCGAAAGGCCCATATCGGCCTTTGTTCTCGGCTGCAAACCAGCTACCAAGCGTTGTTCCCTCAGCTTTCAAGGCAGTGCCATCCCTATGAAAATCCGCAAAGCCGTCTTCCCCGTCGCCGGCCTCGGTACCCGCGTGCTGCCCGCCACCAAGGCGATGCCGAAGGAGATGCTGACCATCGTCGACAAGCCGCTGATCCAGCATGTGGTCGACGAAGCCAGGGAAGCCGGGATCGAGCACTTCGTCTTCGTCACCGGCCGCAACAAGGGCGTGATCGAGGATCATTTCGATCGCATGTACGAGCTGGATGCGACGCTCGCCGCCCGGGGCAAGAAGGCGGAAATGGAAATTCTGGCCCGCGACCAGCCGGAGGCGGGCGCCATGAGCTTCACGCGCCAGCAGGCGCCGCTCGGCCTTGGCCATGCGGTGTGGTGCGCGCGCGATATCGTGGGCGATGAGCCGTTCGCCGTGGTGTTGCCCGACGAACTTGTGCTGCACACGCCCGGATGTCTGGCGCAGATGATCGAGGCCGCAAGCAAGCTCGGCGCGAAATCCAACCTGATCGCGGTGGAAGCCGTGCCTGACGAGCTCACGCATCAATACGGCATTTGCGGCGTCGGCAAGCGCAACGGCAAGGTGTTCGAGGTGGACGGAATGGTCGAGAAGCCGGCGAAGGGCACCGCGCCATCGAACCTCTCGATCACCGGGCGCTACATCCTGCAGCCGGAGATCTTCAAGATCCTCGAGACGCAGGAGCGCGGCGCCGGCGGCGAAATCCAGCTCACCGACGCGATGATCGGTTTGTCGAAGACGCAGAAATTCTACGGCGTAGAATTCGAGGGCGAGCGGCACGACTGCGGCTCGAAGGCCGGATTCCTGCGCGCCAACATCGCCTTCGGCATGGCGCGGCCCGAGTTGCGCGAGGGCTTGCGCGCGGAGATGAAGACATATTCCGCGAAGTGAAGGCAGGAGCGCTGCGCGCTCATGCCGTCATTCCGGAGCGGTCATATCCCTGCGCCGTCCAAATCCGATTGCTTCCCTCTTGTCAGAAGCAGGCGCCGAATTCTTGTCCGAATCCCAGTGATCGAATGACCCAATATGACCCTTTGCGCGACTATCTGAAGCGACAGAAGCTGGCTGAATTTATGCTGAGTTTCGAGGAGATCGAGGCGATCATCGACGCAGCGCTGCCGCGCGCGGCGCAGCGCGCCTCCTGGTGGGAGACGCTGCGCAGCCCGCAGGAGAAGATGCCACAGCGCGAGGCGTGTCTTGAGGCCGGCTACACCGCGACGAGGCTGCCGGACGGCAAAAGCGTAAAGTTCAAGAAGATGCCGCGCGACAAGCGTCTTCCGCGTGAAAGCGAAGAGCCGTAATCAGCTCGCCGCTTCCAGCCGGACTTCGGTCAACAGCCGCATCGCGGCGTCGGCATCCATTGGCTCGCCGAAGGCAAAGCCCTGTGCATATTCGCAGCCGAGCTGGTAGAGCTCGACCGCGTCGGAATCGGTCTCGGCGCCCTCGGCGACCACGTCCATGCCGAGGTCGTGCGCCAGCGCGATGATCGATTTGAGGATCACCGGACGGGTGCCGCGGCTCGTGGTGCGCACGAACGACTGGTCGATCTTGATGGTGTCGAACGGGAAGCGCTGCAAGTAAGCCAGCGACGAATGGCCGGTGCCGAAATCGTCGAGCGAAAGGCCGGTGCCCAGTTCGCGGATGCGCGTCAGCATTTGCGCCGCGTGCTCCGGATTCTCCATCACTAAGGATTCCGTCAACTCAAGCTTGAGCGTGCCACGCGCCAGCGACGAACGCGACAGCACGGTGCGGATGTCGTGGATCAAATCGTGGCGGAGCAGCTGGCGCGAAGAGACGTTGACGCTGGCAAAGATCGGCTCGCGCGAACGCATCGCGCGCTGCCAGACCGCCAATTGTCGCGCCGTCTGGTCGAGCACGAAGGTGCCGAGGTCGATGATCAGGCCGGTTTCCTCGGCAATCGTGATGAATTCGCTCGGCGACATCCGCCCGAGCTTCGGATGATCCCAGCGCGCCAACGCCTCGAAGCCGGCGATCGAGCGATCTTCCAGCCGCACGATCGGCTGATAGAGGATCGTGATCTCCTCGCGCTCGATCGCGCGGCGCAATTCGCTCTCCAGCGTCAAGCGGTCGGTCTTTCGCGCGCGCATTGCGGGCTTGTAGACATCGATGCGGTCGCCGCCGATCCGCTTGGAGTGATACATCGCAAGCTCGGCATCCTTGATGATCTCGTCGGTGAGCTGCGTCTGCGGGTCGGAGAGCGCAAGGCCGATGGAGGCGGTCAGGAAAATCTCGCGGTCGTTGAAGGCGATCGGCGCGCGGATGGTCTTGCGGATGGTTTCGGCAAAGGCGGTAATGCGCGCGGGATCCTGTTCCGACATCAGGATCAGGCCGAACTGGTCGCCCGCGAGCCGCGCCAAGGTGTCCTGCGGCTTGAGGATGCGGGTCAGCCGCCGTGCCAGCGTCAACAAAATGGAATCGCCGACCGCAATGCCGACGGAATCGTTCACCTGCTTGAAGCGGTCGAGGTCGATCACCATCAGCGTCGGCCGCAGGTTAGGCATGGTCTTGGCGAGGTTGGCCACCGCGTTGAGGCGGTCCATGAACAGCTTGCGGTTTGGCAATCCCGTCATATTGTCGTGAACCGAATCGTGGAGCATGCGCTCTTCGGCGTTCTTGGCTTCGGTGACATCGGTGAGCGTGCCGACCACGCGCGAGACTTCGCCATCGGAGCCGACGACGGGGCGGGCCTTCAGCGCAAACCACATGAAGTGCCCGTCCGGCGTGCGCAAGCGGAAATCCTGCACCAGGCGGCCGCGGCGCTGGTCGAGCACGCTGTCGAGTGCCGCGCGGAAGCGGTCCTGATCGAGCGGGTGCAGCACCTCCAGCCACTTGGCCGCCGGGCCTTCCAGCGTGCCGCGCTTCAGCCCGAGCAGGGTTTCCGTCTCGGGGCTGGTGAAGACCTTGTCGGAGGAGACGTCCCAGTCCCAGATCAGGTCGCCGGAGCCAGCGAGCGCCAGCGCGCGGCGCTCGACGTCGGACACGATGCCCGTGGTGGCGCCACCGCCGGCGAAGGCGTGCTGCATCACCGTGAAGCCGATCAGCATCACGATCAGGACGAGGCCGCCGAGCAGTGCGGGGCCGACGATATCGTTGGTAACGCTGCCGGCGACCGTCAGGCCGGCGGCGATCACCCAGACGACCAGCAGGAACCAGGTCGGGATCAGCAGCACCGCGCGATCGAAGCCGTGCGTCGAGAGATAGACGATCAGCGCGAAGCCGGCGAAGGCGATCATCACCAGCGACATGCGCGCGATGCCCGAGGCGACCGCGGGGTCGAACAACGCCAGCGCGACCAGCGAGCCCAGGAACGCCAGCCAGCCGACGGTGATGTGGGAGTAACGTACGTGCCAGCGTGAAAGATTGAGATAGGCGAACAGGAACACCAGAAGCGTTGCGGCCAAAATCGCTTCGCCGCCGGCGCGCCACACCCGCTCGGCGTTGTTCGACATGTCGAGCACCTTGCCCCAGAAGCCGAAGTCGACGCCGATATAGACCAGCACCGCCCAAGCGAGCGCGGCGGCAGCCGGAAACATGATGCTGCCCTTGACCACGAACAGAATGGTCAGCACCAGCGCCAGCAGGCCGGAGATGCCGATCACGATGCCCTGGTAGAGCGTGAAGGAGTTGACCTTGTCCTTGTAGGCGTCAGGTTCCCACAGATAGAGCTGCGGCAGCTTGTCGGTGCGCAGCTCCGCGACATAGGTGACGACAGCGCCTGGATCGAGCGTGATGCGGAAGATGTCGGCGGTCGCGCTTTCCTGCCGCTCCGGACGGTCACCGGTCGAAGGCGTGATGGTCGCGATGCGCGACAGCCCGAGATCGGGCCATAATATTCCCGAGGACACGATGCGATAGTGAGGCGCCACGATCAGGCGATCGAGCTGGTCGTCGGTGTTGTTGGCGAGCGCAAAAACCACCCAGTTCTGGCCGCCTTCGCGGGCGCGGACTTCGATGCGGCGAACGATGCCGTCAGGGCCGGGTGCCGTGGAAACCTGGATGCGATCGTTGTCGCTATGCTGATGTTCCAGTACTGCCGTCAGGTCGATGGCCGACACGTCGCCGCGGACGCTGACCGCGTCGACAGCCCACGCCGGCGTGGCCGCAATCATCATGAGGCCCAGCAAGAGTGCCGCCGATTTGATTCGAATCAGGGACTTCAAATCGAAAAGCGGCACTCCAAACATATGTTTGCTAGTGCCCATGGCTTTCCGAAGTTCGTGAATTGAACGTGCGGCGACGCGCGGCGAACTTCGGAAAGCGGGCACGAGCCGCTGCCAGGCACCTGATCAGACGCAATGTCGGTTCTCCGCGGTCGAGACAAATCGCGGGCGTCACCACAGCCCGTGCGCGTCGGGATAGATGACACGAATGCGAAGGAAATCAAAGGGTTTCTAGTGTCCCGGTTCTGACATTCGTATCATATCGCGGCAGGCACTTTTACGAATGTCAGAACCAAAGGGACACTAGCAACTATATGATTCTAGTGTGGCTTTGACTCTGACGTTCCTTTGAGGAACTCGCTGCAAGATTGAAAGGAACGTCAGAGTCGCCACACTAGTGTGGTTTAGGGATTTGACACTCGCCTTGAGCACGCGCGGCGACACTGAAGCGAATGTCAAATCCACCACACTAGCCGCGTGATCGGCTGCGAGCGTCAAAGCTCCAACACAATTTTGCCAATATGTGCGCTGGTCTCCATGCGGCGGTGCGCATCGGCTGCCCTTTCCAGCGGGAAAGTGCTGTCCATCAAGGGTTTGATGCGGCCTTCTCGCAGCAACGGCATCACCTTCGCCTCGATGGCGGCGACCATGGCGGCCTTATCCGCATTACTATGGGGCCGCAATGTCGAGCCGGTATGGTGCAGCCGCTTCACCATCAGCCGCGCGATATTGGCGGTGAACTTGGCGCCGCCAAGCGTAGCGATCTGCACGATGCGTCCGTCGGCTGCCGCAGTCTCATAATTGCGTTCGACGTAGTCGCCGCCAACCATGTCGAGGATGACATTGGGACCGCCCGACGTCAGCGATTTGCAGGCGGCGACGAAGTCCTCGGTCTTGTAGTTGATGGCATGGTCAGCGCCGAGCCTGAGGCAGGCATCGGCCTTGTCTTTCGATCCGACGGTGACGATCACCTTGGCGCCGAAGGCTTTCGAAAGCTGGACCGCCATGGTGCCGATGCCTGACGAGCCGCCATGGATCAGGATCGTTTCGCCCGCCTGAAGTCCGCCGCGCTCGAACACGTTGTGCCACACCGTCATCAGCGTTTCCGGCGTGGCGCCGGCTTCCAACATCGACAGCGAGGCGGGGACCGCCATCGCCTGTGCATCCTGCGCAATGCAATATTGGGCGTAGCCGCCGCCGGCCACCAGCGACATCACCTTGTCGCCGAGCTTGTGCCGGTTGCTGCCCGCGCCAAGCGCGACCACTTCGCCCGCGACTTCGAGGCCGGGCAGATCGCTCGCGCCGGGCGGCGGCGGATAGGAGCCGGAGCGCTGCGCCACGTCGGGCCGGTTGACGCCGGCGGCTTTGACCTTGATCAGGATTTCGTCGGGTCCAGGTGCCGGCACCGGGCGCGCCTCGGGCAGTAACACTTCCGGTCCGCCGGGCTTGCTGATCGCGACGACGGTCATTTGCGAAGGGACTTTTTCCATGATTTGTCCTTGGCCAAGCGTTAGAATTTTCGGGAAACCGGCACCTGATTAGCCAGCGGCGTCCGGCCTTGCAACCGGTCGCCTCAACGAGGAGAAACGCGCATGCCCGTCGAAGATGACGACCGGCCGAGGAAGAAAATCAGCCACGAGATCGGTCAGGACCTTTCGCTGCTCGCGGTGGAAGAACTCACCGAACGGATCACGCTCTTGAAATCCGAAATCGATCGTTTGCAGGAGGCCGCCACCAGGAAGCGCGCCTCCAAGGACACGGCGAACAGTTTCTTCAAGTCGTAGATGAAGAAACGGCCGCTCGGCCATTGGCCGACATGGCAAACAAACCCTAAAAAAATTCGCTCGTTTACGGTCGATTAAGCTTTCTCAGGTATGACTTGCAGCGTCCTCTTTGGACACCGAGTGGCTCCTGTCCACTCTGTTTGACGCCTCCCTGTTATCAACTTCAAAAGCCGCCGGAAACGGCGGCTCCTTTTTTGCGCGTTTTCCGTCACATAGCTTCGCTTTACGAGAAGTTCCTGCAACGTTCGCGTCAGCTTTGCGACAGGTCGCTGGAAACCATAATTTGGATTGCGGCTGGACACTCGAACCCGCGTGCGCAATGATTTGTTCATCATATTTTTCCGGCGCTTGGAGCCGGCGGTGAATAGTTGCGTGAGGCGTTTTAGATGTCGGAACGGTCGCAAGGCGAAACCCCGCTTGTCCAGTTCAGCGAGCGGCTGACCAATTCGGCGGCATTCGGCACCTTGTTCCGCGAAGGCATGGATCTGGTCGAGGAGACCGCCGCCTATCTCGATGGCGACGGGCGCACCGAAGCCAAGGCGCTCGAGCGCTCCGTCAGTCTCACTTACGCGACCGAAAGCATGCGGCTGACCACCCGCTTGATGCAACTCGCCTCATGGCTGTTGCTGCACCGTGCGGTCAAGGAAGGCGAAATGACCTTGACCCAGGCCAATCGCGAAAAGACCAAGGTCAAGCTTTCGGCGGCCGATCCCGGTCCGGACGAGATGATCGAAAAGCTGCCGGAGCACTTGCAGGGCCTGATCGGTCGCTCGATGGCGCTCCAAGGCAAGGTGCGCCGTCTCGACGCCACGATTCACGCCGCTCCCGCCGAGCGCGCCCCGATCGGCAATCCGCTGGTGCCGCAGCTCAACCGCCTGAAGGCAGCGTTCGAACAGTAATGCTCACGCCGAAAACGGCGGACCGACAAAAAAACGCCCCTGCGTTCGAAAGCAGGGGCGTTTTGCATTCCAAAGCGAATGAGCCGCTTCAATCCTTCTTGAGGAAGCCGGAAAACTTCTTCTGGAACCGCGACACGCGACCGCCGCGGTCCATCAATTGCTGGGTGCCGCCGGTCCAGGCCGGATGCGACCTCGGATCGATATCCAGGTTCAACCTGTCGCCTTCCTTGCCCCAGGTGGAACGCGTCTGGTACTCGGTGCCGTCGGTCATAACGACCGTAATCGTATGATAATTCGGGTGAATTTCCGCTTTCATGGCAGGTCCTTCGGCGCGCCGGCGCCCATATTCGTTTGTTGCGGTGTCGGATTTGGCCGGGTCTATAACGCAAGCGGACCCTCAAAACAAGCCGAGGACAGCGGATTTGGGGCCCGTCGGAGGCCGCCGGTTTTAGGGATTTGCCAGTAACCGTCCTCGTGTCCCCGGTTCTGACATTCGTATCGTCATGCGGCTGGTTCTTCCACGAATGTCGGAACCAGAGGGAGACGGGCAAAATATTGAATTCCAGCGTGGTTTAGGATTTGACATTCGCTATCTAAGGACTCGCGGGGCCTCCGACGCGAATGTCAAATCCACCACACGGGTGGCCCTAATCTTGGGGGTGGAAAACGGGTGGTTTGAATTCATGAGCGCAGTGGAACGGCTTGAAGACCGGGGCGAACCAACGGCAGCGGAACATGGGGCCGCGACGGGTGCCCCGCTCGAACCGGCGGCGTCGATCGAAACAGGTCCGACTGCGCCGCCCACTGAGCGCACCGCGCGGCTGCGTCCGCTCCTCGCATTGTCGCCTTATGTGGCACGCTATCGCGGGCGGGTGGCGCTTGCCTTCATCGCGCTGACGGTCGCTGCGATCACCACCTTGATCGTGCCGCTCGCGGTGCGTCGGATGATCGACTTCGGCTTCACGCCCGAAGGTATCGCCCGCATCAACAGCTATTTCAGCGTCATGATCATCGTGGTCGGCGTATTGGCGCTCGCCAGCGCGTCGCGCTATTACCTCGTCATGACGATCGGCGAACGCATCGTCGCCGATTTGAGGCGCGATGTATTTGCGCATCTGATGCGGCTGTCGCCGGCCTTCTTCGATTCCTCGCGCAGCGGCGAATTGATCTCGCGGCTGACCGCCGACACCACCCAGATCAAATCCGCCGTCGGCGCCTCGGTCTCGATCGCGCTGCGCAATGTCATGCTGTTCATTGGTGCGACCGCGATGATGGTGGTCACCAGCCCAAGGCTCTCCGGCTTCGTGCTGCTCGCCATTCCCCTGGTCGTGCTGCCGCTGATGGCGTTCGGCCGCTGGGTGCGGCGATTGTCGCGCACCGCGCAGGACACTCTTGCGGATGCCAGCGCCTATGCGTCCGAACTCGTCGGGGCGATCCGCACCGTACAGGCCTATACCGGCGAGCGGCTCGCGAATATGCGTTTCGGCGGCGACGTCGAGCAGGCTTATGCGGCCGCCCGCAACTCGACGCGGGCGCGCGCGGTACTGACCGCAATCGTGATCTTCATCGTCTTTACCAGCGTCGTGATCATCCTCTGGATCGGTTCCAACGACGTCGAGGCCGGGCTGATCAGTCCGGGCCGGCTCGGCCAGTTCGTGCTCTACACGGTGTTTGCCGCGACCGGCCTCGGCCAGCTCAGCGAAGTCTGGGGCGAAGTTTCGGCAGCCTCTGGCGCGGCCGAGCGGTTGTTCGAAATCCTGCGCGTGAAGCCGGAGATCACGGCGCCAGTTTCGCCGCGCCCGCTGCCCGAACCTGCGCGCGGCGATGTCAGTTTCGAGAACGTCAGTTTCGCCTATCCGATGCGTCCAGGTATTTCGGCGATCGAGGGCGTTTCGTTCTCGGTGCGCGCCGGCGAGAAGGTCGCGATCGTCGGGCCTTCGGGTGCCGGCAAGAGCACGCTGTTTCATCTGTTGCTGCGCTTCTACGATCCGGCCTCCGGCACCGTCTCGGTCGATGGTGTGCCGATCCGCAACTCCGATCCCTCCGACGTGCGCAAACGCATCGCGCTGGTGCCGCAGGATCCGATCGTGTTCGCGGCAAGTGCCGGCGACAACATCCGCTTCGGCCGGCCGGAGGCGAGTGACGCCGAGGTCGAGCGCGCCGCTGATCTCGCGCATGCTTCGGAATTTCTTCGTCGCCTGCCAGGCGGCCTCAACGCGCCGCTCGGCGAGCGCGGCGTGACGCTCTCGGGCGGCCAGCGCCAGCGAATCGCCATCGCGCGCGCGATCCTGCGCGATGCGCCGCTGCTCCTGCTCGACGAAGCGACCTCGGCGCTCGACGCCGAATCCGAGACGCTGGTGCAGACCGCGCTGGAAGAATTGATGAGCCACCGCACCACGCTCGTGATTGCGCACCGCCTGGCGACCGTTCTGTCCTGCGACCGCATCCTGGTGATGGATCAGGGCAAAATCGTCGAGCAGGGCACGCATGCTTCGCTGGTTGCAGCCAACGGCCTTTATGCGCGGCTGGCGCGGCTGCAGTTCGAGGGGGCGTGACGAGAAGGAGCTATCTGCATTTCGGCGACAGCATCGGCACGTTCGCCCACGCCCAGTTCTTCCATTTGCCATCTTCGCCGACGCAAGGCGTCTTCCCGCTATCGGCGGAAACATCAGGGGGACCATTGGCGGCGAGGGACGGCCGATCGGTCGCATCGTGCCGGTCGATCGATCGGACCGAAACAATTCCTGCGAAAGCAACAGCGAGGAAAACCGCCGAGCCCTTTGCAAGTTCACTTCGCGTCATAGGCTTCCCCCCGCGCTAGTGGAGTGGATTTGACATTCGCTACCAACGTGGCCGCAAATTCTGGAAGCGAATGTCAAATCCTAAACTCCACTAGAAACATATTTTTGCTAGTGGTCCTTTGATTCTAACATTCGCAAAAGTGCCTGCTGAGAAGGGGTGCGAATGTTAGAATCGGACCACTAGGGTTTCCACGCCATCTTCAGGACCGGCCGGCCCGACGTCGGATTGACGTCCTTGCCTGCATGGACAAAGCCGTTGCGCTCGTAGAAGCGGATCGCGCGGGCGTTGTCAGTGTTGACCAGCAGCGTGATGGAACCGGGCGACAGCCGCTTGGCTTCATCGACCAATGTACCCGCGATGTTCGAACCCCAGCGGTTGGGCGTGACCACGAGCTGATCGAGATAGGCCTGTGCGTCGATGGTCACGAAGCCGACCAGCGTGCCTGCTTCTTCGGCGACGATGATCGCGGCGTTTGGCACCAGCTCATTGCGCCAGCGCCCGCGCCACCATGGCAGACGCGCGGCAAAATCGATCGAAGGATAGGTCTGGCGCCAGCTCTCCAGCCACAGCGCAATCGCGGCGTCTTCGTCGTCAGTGCGATAGGGGCGGAGGGTGAGGGGCGCGGTCATCGTTTCCCGGGCGAGTGGCGCGAGGGCACTGCCCGAGCAAAGCGAGACCCGGGACCCATCTGGATCCCGGTTCGCGCTCGCCTTGGCTCGCTGGGCCGGGACACGAGGACTACTTCTCCGTCAGCTTCAACTCGATGCGGCGGTTGCGGCGATAAGCCTCTTCGGTGTTGCCGGGATCGAGCGGCTGAAATTCGGCAAAGCCGGCCGCGACCAGCCGCTGCGCGGGGACGCCGAGTGAAATCAGGTATTGCACCACCGAGATCGCGCGAGCCGACGACAGCTCCCAGTTCGATTTGAACTGTGGGCTGTTGGTGATCGGCCGTACGTCGGTGTGGCCGTCAACCCGCAAGACCCAGGCGATTTCGCTCGGGATCCGCTTGTCGAGGTCGATCAGGGCGCTGGCGACCTTGTCGAGTTCGGATTTTCCTTCCGGCAGCAGCGTCGCCTGTCCGGTGTCGAAGAACACTTCGGACTGGAATACGAAGCGGTCGCCGACGATCCGGATGTCCGGCCGGTTGCCGAGAATGGCGCGCAGCCGTCCAAAGAATTCCGAACGATAGCGTGACAATTCCTGCACCCGCTGCGCCAGCGCGACATTCAGCCGCTGGCCGAGATCGGCGATGCGGCTTTGCGATTCCTTGTCGCGGCTCTCGGAGGCTTGCAAAGCTTCTTCGAGCGCGGCGAGCTGACGGCGGAGTGCGCTGATCTGCTGGTTCAACACCTCGATCTGGGCCAGCGCGCGCGACGAAACCTGCTTTTCCGAATCGAGCGCCTTGTTGAGCTCGTTGGCGCGGCTGGTCGCGTCGTTGCCGGCTCCCGCAAGACCCTCATAAAGGCCCTTGACGCGGTCGCGTTCGCCTTCGGCCGCCGCCAGGCCGGCGCGCATCTGCGAAAGCTGATCCGTGAGGTTGACCTTGCCGAGCTTTTCCATCGACAGCATGTCGTTGAGCTCGGCGATCTTGGCGTTGAGCTGTTCCAGCGCCTTATCCTTGCCGGTCACCTCCTGCGACAGGAAGAACTGCACCACCAGAAACACCGACAGCAGGAACACGATCGACAGCACCAGCGTCGACAGCGCGTCGACGAAGCCGGGCCAGTAATTGAAGGCGCTTTCGCTGCGCCGTGCGCGGGCTAGGGCCATTCGGTTGTCTCCGCTCCTCTCGTGTCCCGGACGCGGATGCAGCGTGCAACGCTGCTCCGCAGAGCCGGGACCCATACTGACTTGTGGGCCCCGGCTCCGCAGCGCATCGCCGATATGGCGCTGCACTGCATCCGGGGCACGGCTTAACCCTCCGGCGCGCGGCAGACGGCTTCGACATTGTGGCCGTCGGGATCGAGCACGAAAGCGCCGTAGTAGTTGAGATCATAATGCGGGCGCGGGCCGGGCGGTCCATTGTCCCTGGCCCCGGCAGCGATTGCCGCCTCGTAGAAGTGGTCGACGGTGGCGCGATCCTGGGCCGCAAACGCGACGTGCGAGCCGGACTGCGGCTGGTTGCGAATGCCGATCCAGAAGAAGGCCTTGGGCTTGACGCCATAGCCTGCGAACCGGTCTTCGTCGCCATAGAGCCGCGCGATTCCGAGCGGCCGCAGCGCGCAATCGTAGAACCGCCTGGACCGCTCGATGTCAGTGACCCCGATGGTGACGTGATCCAGCATATCCGGCGCTCAACTTTTCTCCGGCTGGCGCGCCAGCCGTTCGAGTAGCCGCTTGATCTCGCGGTTCTGCTCGCCCTGGCCGTCGGCCCATTCGCGGATCATCTGCTGCTCGGTGCGCATATGGGTGACGAGGCCCTGGATGGCTTCGGCGAGGTTGGCCATCGCCGTAGTCGTGGACTTGTTGCCGCCGCCTTCCTCGAGCGCCGTGCGCAGCCGGTCGACCGCCGATTGCATGTCGCCGCTTGCGCCACCTTCGCTGGCATAGCCGCGCACCGTCGTCGCCAGCCAATCCTCAAGGTCGGTATAGAAGCGGTTTTGCGCCTGGCTCGATTGCAGGTCGAGGAAGCCCAGGATCAGCGAGCCGGCGAGACCGAACAGCGAGGACGAAAACGAGATTCCCATGCCGCCGAGCGGAGCGGCCAGCCCTTCTTTCAGGGTGTCGAACAGGGCGCCGGCATCGCCGCCGACCTTCAGCCCGTCGATCACCTTGCCGACCGAGCCGACCGTTTCGATCAGGCCCCAGAAGGTGCCAAGCAGGCCGAGAAAGACCAGCAGGCCCGTCATGTAACGGGAAATGTCGCGCGCTTCATCGAGGCGGGTGGCGATGGAATCGAGCAGGTGCCGCATGGTCTGCTGCGAGATGGTGATGCGCCCCGAGCGCTCGCCGCCGAGGATCGCGGCCATCGGCGCCAGCAGCGTCGGATGGCGGGTCAGCGCCAGGCCCGGATCGGCGATGCGGAAGTTATTGACCCAGGCGACCTCCGGATAGAGGCGGACCACCTGGCGGAAGGCCAGGATGGTGCCGACCAGGAGCACCAGGCCGATCAGCGCGTTGAGGCCGGGATTGGCGAAGAACGCGGTGACGATCTGCTTGTAGAGGACGACCCCGATCAGCCCGCACAGCACCAGAAAGACCAGCATTCGCACCAGAAAAATCCGCGGGGGAGCGAGCTTGGTGAATTCTAGCTCCATCGTTGAGCGGGAAGAGGTGGCCATGCCAAAGGTCATCCGTTGCGAGACACCCCACTATGGCACAGCGAGGCGGAGATGAAAGGCCGGTCGCGCCGCAGGCCGACCTAGTGCCGCCTATTTGACGTTCCTGCACCACAAGCGGCGAATTCGATCCAGGAACGTCAAATAGCAAAGCGGCACTAGAATCATAGGTTTGCTAGTGCCCATGGCTTTCCGAAGTTCGTGAAAGGTGCGTGCTGAGATCGTAACGAACTTCGGAAAGTGGGCACTAGGGGGTGGGAACTTCCACGTGAAACCTGTAGCGGACCTTCCACGTATTTTTGGCAAAGCTTCGGCAAGACAGGTGGTTAAAAGGCGATGGCTGCGATTTCTTACCTGGTGGCGCTGCTGGCGATGGCGGTCTCGCTCTCGATCCTGATGATCGGTGCCTGGCTGGTACAACAGCGCACCGGCAATTCCGGCTGGGTCGATACCATCTGGACGTTTTCGGTCGGCCTGGTGGGCGCAGTCTCCGCGCTGTGGCCGGTCGAGGCCAGCGACCCCAATGCGCGGCAATGGCTGGTGGCCGCTTTTGTCGGGGTCTGGTCGCTTCGGCTTGGCGCTCATATTGCGTCACGGACCGCCGGGATCACGGACGATCCGCGCTATGCCGCATTCGCGCAGGGGTGGGGAGTTCGGGCGCCGCGGCGGATGTTTTTATTCCTGCAAAATCAGGCGCTCGGGTCGATCCCGCTGGTGTTTGCGATCTTTGTCGCGGCGCATTTCCCGTTGCCGGCGCTGCGGCTGCGGGACTATCTCGGCGTGTTGGTGCTGCTCCTCGGCATTCTCGGCGAAGCCGTCGCCGACGCCCAGCTGAAACGGTTCAGACAGCGTCCCGGCAGCAAGGGTCAAGTTTGCGATATCGGCCTGTGGCGCTGGTCGCGCCATCCAAATTATTTCTTCGAATGGCTGGGCTGGCTCGCCTATCCCGTGATCGCGGTCTCGCCGGATTACCCGTGGGGCTGGGCAACCCTGCTGGCGCCAGCCTTCATGTACTGGATTCTGGTCTACGTGACCGGCATTCCGCCGCTGGAAACCCAGATGCTCAAGTCGCGCGGCGAGCGCTACCGCGACTACCAGTCGCGCACCAGCATCTTCTTCCCGCTGCCGCCCCGCCGGGGAAGCTCAAGATGAGCTTCACATCCAGAGCTATCGGCGCCGCCGAGCGGGTACCGTTGCCCGATGTCTTGATCCGCACCGCGATCCGCCAACTCTGCGCGCGCACGGCGGCGCGCCTTTCGGCCGGCGATTGCAAAAGCGACGTGGCCTTCGCGCAGGCCATGGCTGCGCGGGCCATCGCCGAACATACCGACGCCGCGAACGCCCAGCATTATGAGGTGCCGGCGGCCTTCTTCGGACGCGTGCTCGGGCCGAACCGCAAATATTCCTCCTGCTTCTACCCGACCCCCACCTCGACCCTGCGGGAAGCGGAGGAGGAGGCGCTGCGCCAGACCGCCGATCACGCCGGTCTCGCAGATGGGCAGGCGATCCTCGAACTCGGCTGCGGCTGGGGTTCGTTGTCGCTCTGGATGGCACGGCAGTTTCCGAACGCCATAGTCGTCGCGGTCTCCAATTCGCATTCGCAGCGGATGCATATTCAGGGCGAGGCGGCAGCAGGCGGCCTGACAAACCTTTCGGTGATTACCGTCGACATGAACGGCTTCGATCCCGCGCGATCCTTCGACCGCATCGTGTCGGTCGAGATGTTCGAGCACATGATGAACTGGCGCGAATTGCTTGCCCGCGTGCGGTCGTGGCTCACCCCGCAGGGCCGCTTCTTCATGCACATCTTCACCCATCGTACCGGCGCCTATCTGTTCGACCGCCGTGACGAGGATGACTGGATCGCGCAGCATTTCTTCACCGGCGGCGTGATGCCAAGTCATCAGCTGATCCGGCAATATGCCGATCTCTTTGAGGTAGAGGAGGAATGGCGCTGGAGCGGCGAGCATTACCGGCGTACGGCGTTGGACTGGCTCGCCAATTTCGATACCAATCGTAGCGGGATCGAAACCATCCTGCGCGGCGCCTATGGCGAGGAGACCGCGCTGTGGATGCGGCGTTGGCGCTGGTTCTTCCTTGCGACCGCCGGGCTGTTCGGCTTTTCGGGGGGCAGCGAATGGGGCGTCAGCCACTATCGGATGAAGGCCGCTTGAGTTGGAGCGCGGCGGCTTATCGGCCGAATATTCCGCCCACCACGTGGCCGATCGCTCCGATCGGACCGCCTATCCCGCGCGATCGGCGGCCGCGGCCGCCGCCGTGATGCTCGGATCTGCCGGCTTCCCTCGCTGCCGAGCTTTCGCTGAGCAGCGCCTGATGCTGCGCCGTGTTGAGAAAGCCGGTCTTGGCATAGCCGTGCTGCTCCTGCCAGCGCGAGATGGCGTCGCGGGTTGCATCGTCGAACTTTCCGCTTGGCCTGGTATCGAACCCGAGCCTGGTGAGCCGGCGCTGCACGTCGCGGCGCTTGGCCCGGGTCAGGCGGATCTGATCTTCGCTCTGCTGGGTGGCTTCGTCCATCAACGATGGCGGTTCGACCGACGCCGTCGTGTCGCGAGGGGTCGTGCTTAGGCCGGCCTTGGCGGAAGGGGCGCAGACGGCGATTCCGAGGATCAACAACACGAGAATCGCGGCGCGCATGGGCCATTTACCTGACGTTGGAGTCGACCGGCTTTGGTTTGAAGTTAAAGACAGACGCGAGTGAAGTAGATTTGACATTCGCTACCCACCTGGCCGCGAACTCGGAAAGCGAATGTCAAATCCTATACTCCACCAGAGACTTGAATTTTGCTAGTGGTCCTTTGATTCCAACATTCGCAAAGGTGCCCGCTGAGAGGTGGTGCGAATGTTAGAATCGGACCGCTAGCGGCTTCAACTCTCCTTTTGTCGCGGGGAGCAACCGCCGTCCGCCTTATTGGTTCCACGGTCTTGGCCAAGGCCACCGGCAAATGGGCAGGGCGTTCGCTTTGCGGCAAGACGCTACGCTAACGAGATTTCCTGGCGGCAATCATCGCAGCAAGTTCGCTCCGCACCTTATCGAGGACGGGACCGTAGTTACGGGTTTCATCCTGCCGGAACAGGCGAACGGTAGGATACCACGGGCTGTCGTCGCGATCGAGCAGCCAGCGCCAATCCGGCTGGTAGGACAGCAGAATCCAGGTCGGCAGCCCAAGGGCGCCGGCGAGATGAGCGACGCTGGTGTCAACTGTGATTACGAGATCAAGACAGTTGATCAGCGCCGCCGTCTCGGTGAAATCGGTGAGATGCGTGCTCACATCAATGATGTCAGCTTGTTCGAGCACGGCTTTGTCGTCCGGCCTTGGGTCCTTCTGAAGGCTGATGAAGGCGGCGTCGAGATCGAGCAGACGTAGATACAGCTGCATTGGGATCGACCGATTGCGATCGTTCAGGTGTTTGGGGTTGCCGGACCAAACGAGGCCTACCCGAAGCTTCTTTTCCACGCCGAAGCAGCCGGAAAGCCGGTCCTCCCAGATTTTCATGCGCGCTTCTGACGGCTGTGGCAGGTAGCCGACGCCTGGCGGGATCGTATCCAGACGGGTTTCAAAGGCCAGCGGCAGAGAACCGACCGGACAATACAGGTCAAAAGCCGGCAGCGCCTCGACCGAGTGCGGGATGCACTGCGAGACGCCTTGAATTCCCGCAAGCAAAGGAAGTACCGGATCGTTGACACGCACAATGACGCGGGCGCCACGGGCGGCCAGCATCGGCAGGTAACGGGCAAATTGAATGGTGTCACCCATTCCCTCGTCCTCGGGAACGAGGATCGTCTTGCCCGCAAGAGATTCCTTCCCAAGCCACCTTGGCTGGGAAAATTCGAAACGGGAAACGGCCAGGCCCGGGACGTTCGATCGGGCTTCGCGTCCGGCCCAGCCGGTCTCGAAATTGCCGGTCAGCAGTTGAATGAGCGACGCGTCAAAGTCCGCTGCAGCAGCAGAGGAGCTGATGGCTTTCATCTGATCGTAGATCGCAAGCGCTCCATCAAATCGATGAAGCTGCACGAGCGCCAGAGCCTTGTTGTGAAACGCGCCGAGAAAGTCCGGCCGGAGGCGGATGGCCTGGTCGAACCACGGAAGCGCCTCTTCATCTCGCTTGAGCTGCCGGAGAAATACGCCGACATAACTGCAGGTTCCAGCGTCGGTCGGATCGATCGTGTGGGCGCTTTGAATGTCCTGCAATCCTTCCTCGAACCTCTCCAGGATATACATCGAAAGTGCGCGCATCTGCAGCTTGAGGCTGTCATCAGCCGGCATTTGTTCGTGCAAGCTGAAAAGGTCGAGAGCTTCCTCAGTGCGCCCCAATTGATGAAGGAGCGTCCCCGCTTTGTGGGCCGCCTCCCAAAGGCGGGGATTGAGTTTGAGCGCGTGCTGATACGTCAGGATTGCCTCCGCTAGCCGCACCATGTCAGCGAGCACGTCGCCGAGAGTTTTCCACAGGCCCGCATTGTCCGGCTCTAGCTGCACCGCCTTGTCGAAGGTCGCTAAAGCCTCCTCGCGCCGTCCCAGCTTTAGAAGTGCGTTGCCGAGGTTCGTCAGATAGTCCGTTTTCGGCTGCTGCCGAATGGCGCGCGATATCCACTCGATCGCGTGGTCAAGCTGTCCGGCCTGGAGGCAGAGGAGGCCAGTCAAGTGCAGGGTATCGGCGTGCCCGGCGTCCAGCGCGAGCGCCTTCTGGCAACAGATCTGGGCATCGAGATGCCGGCCCGCGGACAAATGGTGCACGCCGGCTTCATAAAGCGCTGCCGGTGTGGTTGCGGAGGGTTGGTGCTGTGCGACCTTCGACGCCTTGAAGGTCGACCTGCGCTCGCGGCGATTCATCTCGATTTCCGACGTGAAATGATAGGCCAACCCGTAATCAATTCTGGCGCTGTCAGAAAGGTCTGGCGCGCCGGTTTTTCAGCCGCTGGCGCCCGTTGTTTCCTGCCATCGCCGGCCTGCTGGATTTTTCGAATTGGTACGCAGGCCGGATTCACTGAGTCACCGTCCCCCAGTTCTCAGGTAGTGTGCGAAACGCAAGATGGGCGCCAGCGTTGAATGATGCCGTTTTGAAGCCATGCTTGCCCCAAGCTGCGGCCAGCGCTTGCTTGGTAAAGATGGACACGTGTCCGTTGCGCGGTCCGACGTACCACCACGACATTCCTTGTGAATCGAAATCATCCGGTTGGGTCAGCGTCGAATAAAACACCGCACCTGGATCGGCGACGAATTCGATTATTTTACCAATTCCAGCGACGGGGTCAGGCAAATGTTCCAGCGTCTCAAAGCACGTAACCAGGTCGAACTTGCCCGCCGGCGGAAGTGAATGCTCCGGTACCATCGGATCGTAGGTGACAGCTTCCTTGAAACCGTTGGTACGCAACGTAGCGCACAAGACATCGTTGCCGCCTCCGTAGTCGAGGACCCTCATGTTCGCTTTATGGGCGGACCAGAAGCCGGTTACCACGTTGGCATTTCCGCTCGGGCGTGCGTTTTTGTAGTCGGGGTCGAACACAATGTATTCGTCATTGTAGATATGCGCCTTGAACTCGTTGATGTCCCAATCATCGAATGCGTCGGTGAACAGGAAGCCGCAGGCTTCACAGCGGCGATAATAGATCGGAACACCTGAAAGAGAGGTCTGGGGTCCGATTAGGCAAGACCGGTTCGAGTCGATCACGCCGTAAAGTGCCGATGGCTCTTCGCAGATCTTGCATGCGATAGGTGACGTGGTCACCGCCCTGAGACGAGGTACAGTCAAAGACATCGTTTGCTTCTCCTGGCGAATACTTCAAAGCAAAGCCGCAACCTGCGGAAGAAAGATTCGGCTGGTCCCCAATTGAAGAAAACAGGGTTAATAATTCCTTAACCGCCAACGAGACTTTCTTTGCGGGATCATTTCAGTCCGGCGGCGACGTCGCGATTTCTTGGATAACGGGGGTGGGTCACGTGCCGAGCGGCTTCAAAATCTTCACCAGTTCGGCGTGGACGAATTCGTTGCCGCAGATGACGCTGCGGGTGATGAGCGGGTCGTCGTCGCCGGCGATGCCGGAGACGATGCCGCCGGCCTCGCGCACCATGATCTGTCCGGCCGCCATGTCCCAGGGCTGCAGGTTGCGCTCCCAATAACCGTCAAGGCGGCCCGCCGCGACAAAAGCCATGTCGAGCGATGCCGCGCCGAACCGGCGCAGGCCCGCGACGCGATTTTGCAGTTCGGTCATTTCCTGGCGCGACAGCTCATGATTGCCGCGCCCGATATGCGGCAGGCCGCAGGCGAGCACGCATTCGTTGAGCTTGCGCCGGCCAGCGACGCGCAGGCGCTGGTCGTTGAAGAAAGCTCCCTTGCCGCGTTCGGCGGTATAGAGCTCGTCATTGGCGGGATTGTAGATCACGCCAGCAATCACCGTGCCCTCGCGCTGGAGCGCGATCGAGATCGCAAACTGCGGAATGCCGTGCAGGAAATTGGTGGTGCCGTCGAGCGGGTCGACGATCCAGGTGTGGGACTTGTCGGCGCCCTCGCGCGAGCCGCCTTCCTCGCCGATGAAGCCGTAACCGGGACGCGCCTTGGCGAGGTCCTCGTAGAGCATCTCCTCCGCGCGCTTGTCGGCCAGGCTGACGAAATTGGCCGGCCCCTTCATCGACACCTGCAGATTTTCGATTTCGCCGAGGTCGCGCTTGAGGCTGCGGCCGGCGCGGCGCGCCGCCTTGACCATGACGTTGAGGAGGGCTGATTGCAGCATGATCCAGGGCCGGTTGGTTCTAGAGCAGGTTGGTTCTAGGGCAGGTTGGTTCGGCGAAGACAGATGTGGGTGCCCGTTGGCGCTGACCGCGTCAAGCTCATTTGGTGCCGAACCATTTGTGGACTTCGACGGACGCCTTGGCCTTTTCATCCGCGGTCATGGTGGAGAGAACTTCGTCGAGCTCCGGATCGCCCTTGCCGGCGGTCTTGGCAATGGTGTGCCATTTCAGCGCCGCGACCTTGTCGACCGGCGCGCCATTGCCGCTCGCCAGCACCCGCGCCAGGCGGTTTTGTGCGATCGGGTTGTTTTGCCTGGCTGCCTTGCGCAACAGCTCAACCGCCGCGGCTTCGTTTTTCGGCATTCCGCTGCCGTTGAACAGCGCGATCGCATATTCGACCTCGGCGTCGATGTTGCCGGCGAGCGTAGCCGCCTGGAGCAGGCGCCCGGCCTTTTCCAGGTCCTTCGGCACCCCCGTGCCCTCCTTGTAGAAGGTGGCAAGGGCATACTCGGCGGCCGGATTACCGGCATCGGCCGCAACCTTGAACAGTTCCGCTGCGCGCCTGACGTCCTGCGGCAACGTCTCGCCGCCGAGATACAGCAAAGCGAGATTATATGCGGCCTTGGTATTGCCGAGCTTGGCGGAGGAGGCGAACAGCTTCGCGGCTTCCGGACGGTTGGCCACTCCGCTGCGGCCTTCCAGCCGTATCATCCCCAACTCGAACATCGCTTCACGATCGCCAGCATCGGCGGCGCGCTTGTACCATTCGGCGGCCTTGGCGACGTCGCGCTTGACGCCGAACCCGTTCTTGTAGAGCTCGCCAAGCATCGTCATCGCCTTGGGGTCGTTCTTTTCCTGCACGCGCTTCGTCGCAAGATCAAAGGCGGTCTTGTAGAGGCCGCGCTGGTAGGCGCCATAGACCAGATCGACATTGGGATTGTCGGGCTCGGCCGGAGCCGGAGCCGCCGGCTGCGCGGGCTCCGGAGCGGGCCTTTTGGCGACGGGTTTGATCTTCAGCTTGGCAGGAGCCGATTTGGCCGGCGGCGTGTCCGGCTTTTCCGGTGCGGCGCCGGGTGGCGTCAGCGAAACCTGCGCTGATGCGTGGGCCGCCAGCATCACGGCGGCACAGAGCAGAAAGGAACGCGCGATTCTCATTTCCGGCATTATCCCTGCGGCGCTTCGGCCCTGGCCGGCATCGCGGCATGCGCTTTGCGAATGGCGGCCTCGGTCGCGCGGAGCGAGGCTGCCGGTCCTTCGCCGGCACTCCAGATAAAGTCGCCTGCGAGAATGAAATCGGCGCCAGCGCCGGCGAAGCTATCTGCCTCTTCAAGCGTCGCCGCAAAGCCGACCGACGGCAGTTCGAACAATTCGTCCCACCATTGCAGGCGGTCGGCGATCGCGGCCGCTGACGGGCGCTGTCCTTTTTCGTCCGGCTCGCCGAACAGCACATAATCGGCGCCCAGTTCACCCGCCGTCATGGAATCGTGCCGTGTCGCAAGGCGGCCGACGCCGGCAATGCGGTCAGGCCTCAGCGCCGGCAGCGCTTCCTCAAAAGCGGCGAGGCCGGACAAATGCGCGCCATCGGCGCCCGCGCGCGCCACGAGATCGGCATTCCCATCGAGCAACAGCGCGGTACCCTTGTCCTGAATGATGGGCGCGAGCGCCTTGATGCGCGAGATCAGCGTGCGCGGGTCGGAAGGCTTTAGCCGCAGCAGCACTGCCGCGACATCGGCCGCCTCGAGCAGCGACGGCAGCACTTTTGCCAGCGGCTGCGGATCGTCGATCGCCAGCGTTGCGAGATAAAGGCGCGGGATCGGGCGCGTCGGAACGGTTTTGGAGGCCAAATTCTAGAGCTCCGATTCCGAAGTTCGCACGGAGATTGCAGCGACCTCTGATGCGAACTTCGGAATCAAAGGAGCTCTAGTGCGGTGAATTTGAAGTTCCTATCAGTTTCGCGGTAACCTCGTCATAGGAACTTCAAATTCTAAGCCGCACTAGAATCATATAGTTGGCTAGTGCTCCTTTGATTCCGAAGTTCGTAAACGTGGAGCCGCAATATGATACGAACTTCAGAATCGGAGCACTAGTAACTTTTGGTTCGTAGTGCGGCTTTTGAATTTGAAGCTCCTATAACGAACTCGCAGCGAAACTGATAGGAGCTTCAAATTGGCCGCACTACGCGGCCTTCTTTTCGATATCGGCCGTCCAGCGGCCGGTGCTTGCGAGTCCGTTCATCTGCGCGCGGTGGCTGAAGGCGCGTTGGCCGGCCGGAACGTTTTCGGATTTGCCGGACCACGCCTGCTGCGGCGCGGCCTGCAAGGCGCGGCCATAGGAGAAGGTAACCTTCCATGGCAGGTTGCCGATCGCGTTGATGGCGTTGAGATGCGCGGTCGCTTCCTCGTCGGATTGTCCGCCGGAGAGAAACGCGATGCCGGGCACCGCCGCTGGAACGCAGGCCTTGAGAAGACGGACGGTCTTTTCGGCAACCTGCTGCACGGAAGCCTGTTTGGCCGATTTCTTGCCGGCGACAGCCATGTTGGGCTTGAGGATCATGCCCTCGAGCGCAACGCGCTGCACGCGCAATTCCTGGAACGTCTTGTTGAGCATGCGGCTCGTCACCTCGTAGCAGCGCTCGATATCGTGATCGCCGTCCATCAGCACTTCCGGTTCGACGATCGGTACGATCTGCGCCGCCTGGCACAGCGCGGCGTAACGCGCCAGCGCATGGGCGTTGACGCTGATTGCCGTCATCGAGGGAATGCCGCTGCCGATATCGATCACGGCGCGCCACTTCGCAAAACGTGCGCCGCGCTCGTAATATTTCTTCAGGCGCTCGGCAAGCTTGTCGAGCCCGACGGTGACGAGTTCCCCCGGGCAGTTCGGTAAGGCTTGCGTGCCCTCGTCGACCTTGATGCCGGGAATGGAACCGGCCTGCTCGATCAGCTTGACCAGCGGAGTTCCATCTTTCGCGTTCTGCCAGATGGTTTCGTCGTAAAGGATGACACCGGAGATATATTTGCTCATCGCCTCCTGCGAGCTGAACAGCATCTCGCGATAATCGCGGCGACTGTCCTCGGTCGATGCCACATGGATGGCGTCGAAGCGCTTCTTGATGGTGCCGGACGATTCATCGGCGGCGAGGATGCCCTTGCCCGGCGCGACCATGGCAACGGCGACTTTGTTCAGATCGGTAAGGTTCATCCGAAAGTCCCTCCGGAAGCTGCCTGCTTTTGGCGGCCAAAATAGACCGTTCTCGGGCAAAAGAGGAGGTGAACGTTGGTCACAGGCCTCCGGATTTTGACGCCTTTTCTTCTGGTCGTCATCGCCCGCGAAAGCGGGCGATCCAGTACGCCGCGGCTTTCGGCTCGATCGCGAATTTCTCCAGAATACTGGATCGTCCGGTCAAGCCGGACGATGACCGGGGAGAGGGACTGCGCCTCATGCCACCTTCGCGATCGCTACGCGACGCGGGGATCGAGTTCGCCCTTGGCGTAGCGCTTGGCCATTTCGGCCGGCGTGAGCACGCGCTTGATCTTGCTGGCCTGACCTGCAGTGTTGAACTCCTGCAGACGCTGCTTGCACAGCCTGGTCATCGCATCCATCGCGGGCTTGAGGTACTTGCGCGGGTCGAACTCTTCCGGATTGTCCTTCAATACTTTGCGGATCTGCCCGGTCATTGCCATCCGGTTGTCGGTGTCGATGTTGATCTTGCGCACGCCGTTCTTGATGCCGCGCTGAATTTCGGCGACCGGCACGCCCCAGGTCGGCTTCATGTTGCCGCCATTGGCGTTGATGATGTCCTGCAGATCCTGCGGCACCGAGGAGGAGCCGTGCATGACGAGATGCATGTTCGGCAGCTTGCGGTGGATTTCCTCGATCACCTTCATGGCGAGAATGTCGCCGTCGGGCTTGCGGGTGAACTTGTAGGCGCCGTGCGAGGTGCCCATCGCGATCGCAAGCGCGTCGACCTTGGTCTCCTTGACGAACTTCACGGCCTCCTCGGGATTGGTCAGGAGCTGGTCGTGCGAGAGCTTGCCTTCGGCGCCGTGGCCGTCTTCCTTGTCGCCCATCCCGGTCTCGAGTGAGCCGAGCACGCCGAGTTCGCCTTCCACCGAAATGCCGCCGAGATGCGCCATGCCGGTGACGGTTTTGGTCACGCCGACATTGTAATCCCAGTCGCCGGGGGTCTTGCCGTCGGCCTTCAGCGAGCCGTCCATCATGACGGAAGTGAACCCGGCCTGGATCGCGGTCATGCAGGTCGCGGGCTCATTGCCGTGATCGAGATGCACGCAGACAGGAATCTGCGGATAGATCTCGGTTACCGCATCCATCATGTGACGGAGCATGACGTCGTTGGCATAGGAGCGCGCGCCGCGCGAGGCCTGGATGATGACGGGCGCATCGACTTCGGAAGCCGCTGCCATGATCGACAGCGCCTGTTCCATGTTGTTGATGTTGAAGGCCGGCACGCCGTAGTCGTGCTCCGCCGCGTGGTCGAGCAATTGGCGCAAGGTGATCCGAGCCATGAAACCTGTTCTCCCGTTGGGGCTAGTGGTCCGATATAATTTATTGCTTCTTTAAAACCTCGACGCCGGGCAGGGGTTTTCCTTCCATCCATTCCAGGAAGGCCCCGCCTGCGGTCGACACATAACTGAAATCTCCGGCCACGCCGGCCTGGTTGAGCGCCGCGACGGTGTCGCCGCCGCCGGCGACCGAAACCAGTTTCCTTGCCCTGGTACGCTCGGCGGCATGGCGCGCCGCGACCACCGTGCCGCGATCGAACGGCGTCATCTCGAAGGCGCCGAGCGGGCCGTTCCAGACCAGCGTCCTGGCGTCGTCGATCGCCGCATGAATCCGTGCCGTTGATTGCGGACCGACGTCGAGGATCATGCCGTCGGACGGAATGGCGTCCAGCCCGTAAGCATGCGATGGCGAATTGGCGGCGAAATGAAACGCCACCACGGCATCGACCGGCAACAGGATCGCGCAATTGGCGGCGGTTGCCTTTTCCATGATCCGCCGCGCGGTGGCGGCGAGGTCTTTCTCCGCCAGCGACTTGCCGACGCCGATGCCCTGCGCGTGCAGGAAGGTGTTGGCCATGCCGCCGCCGATGACGAGGGCATCGACCTTGCTGACGAGGTTTTCCAACAGATCGATCTTGGTCGACACTTTCGCGCCGCCGATGATCGCGATCACTGGCCGCGCCGGCGCTTCGAGCGCCTTGTTGAGCGCATCGAGCTCGGCCTGCATGGTGCGCCCGGCATAGGCCGGCAGCTTGTGGCCGAGGCCTTCGGTCGATGCATGTGCGCGGTGCGCGGCGGAGAAGGCATCGTTCACCCAGATGTCGCCGAGTTTCGCCAATTCAGCGACAAAGGCTGGATCGTTTTTTTCCTCTTCCTTGTGAAAGCGGGTGTTCTCCAGACAAAGAATGTCGCCGTCCTTCATCGCGGCGACGGCTTTTGCCGCAGGCTCGCCGACGCAGTCGTCGGCAAAGGCGACGGGCTTCTTGATCACTTGCGAAAGGGCTGCCGCGACTGGTTTCAGCGATTCCTTCGGATCGCGTCCCTTCGGCCGGCCGAAATGCGCGAGCAGGATCACCTTGCCGCCGTTGCCGGCGATTTCGGTAATGGTCGGTGCAACGCGTTCGAGGCGGGTGGCGTCAGTGACGCGGCCCTGCTCCATGGGGACGTTGAGGTCGACGCGAAGCAGGACGCGCTTAGCCTTAACGTCAACGTCATCGAGGGTGCGGAATGGTTTTGTCATTGGCGCTCTCTTGTCCCGGGCGCACCGCGGCGCGAAGTGCCGCCGTGCAGAACCGGGACCTACGCTGAAATCGGTCCCGGATCAGCGATGCATCGCTGACGCGCTGCATCGCGTCCGGGACACGAGACCCTTACAGCAATTTCCCCATCGCCACGGCCGTGTCGGCCATCCGGTTGGAGAAGCCCCACTCGTTGTCGTACCAGGACATCACCCGCACCAGCGTGCCGTTCTGCACCTTGGTCTGGTCCATGTGGAAGGTCGAGGAGTGTGGATCGTGGTTGAAGTCGATCGAGACGTTCGGGTGCGTGGTAAAGCCGAGAATGCCCTTGAGTTGCTGCTCGGAGGCCCGCTTCATTGCCTCATTGATCTCTTCCTTGGTGGTCTTGCGCGAGGCCACGATCTTGAGATCGACGACTGATACGTTCGGCGTCGGCACGCGGATCGCGACGCCGTCGAGCTTGCCGTTCAGTTCCGGCAGCACGAGGCCGATTGCTTTCGCTGCGCCGGTAGATGTCGGGATCATCGACATCGCCGCGGCGCGGCCGCGATAAAGGTCCTTGTGCAGGGTGTCGAGTGTCGGCTGGTCGCCGGTATAGGCGTGAATGGTGGTCATGAAACCCATCTCGATGCCGACGGTGTCGTTGAGTACCTTAGCGACCGGCGCGAGGCAGTTGGTCGTGCAGGAGCCGTTGGAGACGACGAGGTGGTCCTTGGTGAGCTTGTCGTGGTTGACGCCGTAGACGACCGTCGCATCCGCGTTCTCGGCCGGCGCCGAGATCAGCACGCGCTTGGCGCCTGCGGTCAGATGTGCGGAGGCCTTCTCCCTGGCGGTGAAGATGCCGGTGCATTCGAGCGCGATGTCGACGCCGAGCGCCTTCCAGGGAAGCTTCGACGGATCGCGTTCGGCCGAAACCTTGATCTTGCCGTTGCCGAGGCTGATGGAGTCGCCTTCCACCGTCACAGTTCCGGGGAAGCGGCCGTGGACGGAGTCGTAGCGCAACAGATGCGCATTGGTCTCGACCGGGCCGAGATCGTTAATGCCGACCACCTTGATATCCTTGCGGCCGGACTCGGCGATGGCACGCAGCACGTTGCGGCCGATGCGGCCAAACCCGTTGATAGCGACCCGGATTGCCATGGTGTTTCTCCTCTAATAGCCCGTGCCGTCCCCTCGGGCGGGTCCCGAGTGGAGGTTGACGGCGGTTCGCCCGGTTCGGCCGGACGAGGAACGGAAAAGATCAGGCTTAGCTAGACCTTTTTCCGGACAATCTCAACCGGACCACAGGCATGGCTCGTCCTTGGAGCCAGCAGGACCGGCAAACTCGGTTAATCTCTCCCGTGAGGACCCGTGGGGAGAGGTAACTCGACAGCGAGTCCCTTAGTTCAAGCGTTTCAGAACTGCGTTAACCGTGGCCTCGGCGGTAATTCCGAAGTGCTTGTAAAGGTCCTTGGCCGGGCCGCTTTCGCCGAAACCGTGCATGCCGATAAAGAGGCCGTCGTGGCCGATCACGGCATCCCAGCCCCAGCGGACCGCGGCCTCGATCGCCACCTTCACCGGCGCGTTACCGATGATCGCCTTCTGCCTGTCTTCGGGCTGCGATAGCAGCAGTTCGAGCGAGGGTGCCGAGACCACCCGCGTCGCGATGCCGCGCCCGGCGAGTTCCTTCTGGGCCGCGACCGCAATCTCGACCTCGGAGCCCGAAGCAAACAGCGACACCCTGGCCTCGCCTTGCGCGGCGACCAGTTCATAGCCGCCGTGGCTGCACGGGTTGTCGGCTGGTGCGGAGGTACGAAGCTGCGGCACGTTCTGGCGGGTGAGCGCCAGCAGGGTCGGACCGTTGGTGCGGTTGAGCGCCAGTTCCCAGCATTCGGCAACCTCGACCGCATCGCAGGGCCGGAACACCCGCAGGTTCGGCATCGCGCGCAGGCTCGAAAGGTGCTCGACCGGCTGGTGGGTCGGACCGTCTTCGCCAAGCCCGATCGAATCGTGGGTCATGACATAGACCACGCCCGTGCCCATCAACGCGGCGAGCCGGATCGCCGGCCGCGCATAGTCGGTGAAGACGAGGAAGGTCGCGCCGTTCGGCGCAAAGCCGCCATGCAGGAAGATGCCGTTCAGGGCCGCGCACATGCCGTGCTCGCGGATGCCGTAATGGATGAAACGGCCCTTCGGCGTCTTGGCGGCGAAGGCCACCGCATCCTTCGGCTTGTTGTTGTTGGAGCCGGTGAGGTCAGCCGAGCCGCCGACGAATTCCATCGGCATGGCGGCTGCGATCGCATCGATCGCGGCTTCGGATGACTTGCGCGTGGCAATGTTGAGCGGGCTTTCCAGCAGCTTCTTCTTGTGGTCGCGCAAAGCCTTTGCAAGCGACGCCGGCCGCTCATGGCGCAGCCGCCGTTCGAATTCGGCGCGCTTGCGCGGTCCCAGCTCGGCAAAGCGCGCTTCCCATTCCTTCCGTGCGGCCGCGCCGCGGCTGCCCGCCTCGCGCCAGGCTTTCAGCACGTCGTCCGGCACCGAGAACGGCTCCAGCGAAATGTGCAAGTTTTCCTTGGCGCCCTTCAACTCGTCGGCGCCGAGCGCCTCGCCATGCGCCTTGTTGGTGCCGGCCTTGGTCGGCGCGCCGTAGCCGATGGTCGTCTTGCAGGCGATCAACGACGGCTTGTTGGATTTTTGCGCGCGGGTGATCGCGGCCGCAATCGCCGCCTGGTCCTGGCCGTCGATCAGTTCGGCAGCCCAGCCGGCGGACTTGAAACGCTTCACCTGATCGACGGAGTCGGAGAGCGAAGTGGGGCCGTCGATCGAAATGCCGTTGTCGTCATAGAGCACGATCATCTTGTTGAGCCGCCAAACTCCGGCCATGGCGATCGCTTCCTGCGAGATGCCTTCCATCAGGTCGCCGTCGGAGACCAGCACGTAGGTGTGATGATCGACGATCTTCTTGCCGAACTCGGCTGCCAGCATCTTTTCTGCCAGCGCCATGCCGACCGCGGTGGCAAGGCCCTGGCCGAGCGGGCCGGTCGTGGTCTCGATGCCCTTGGTGCGGAAGTTTTCCGGATGCCCTGGGGTGAGCGAATCCACCTGGCGGAAGCGCTTGATCTCGTCCAGCGTCATGTCCTTGTTGCCGGTGAGATAGAGCAGTGCGTACAGCATCATCGAGCCGTGACCGGCCGAGAGCACGAAGCGGTCGCGATCAGGCCAGGCCGGATTGGCGGCATCGTATTTCAGGAACTGCGTGAACAGGACGGCGGCGATATCGGCGCAGCCCATCGGCAGGCCCGGATGGCCCGACTTGGCTTTTTCGACCGCGTCCATTGCCAGTCCCCGGATCGAATTGGCCATACGGACGTGATCGACCTGCGGCATGATGAAATTCCGTCAGATAATGAGGTGCTTGGATGACCATGGGAGGCGGTTGCCTCGGATGGAACCTGAAGTCGAGGGGCTGGATAGCACCTCATCAAAGTCAAAAGGAAGTGGAAATATTTCAACCTGCTTTATGGTGCATAGTTCCGAAGCGGCGTTGCGCTGGCCTTGTTCGTTACGTAAGTTTCTCCTCCCAAGCGCTTGATTTTGCGAAAGGGCACCCCGGCCCCGCCGGAGGTATGCCGAGCGATGCAATGGACGATCAGACCGCCAACGGCCACAGCGAACAGGCTTTCGCCGATATCGACGTCGCCACGCGCCGCCTGATGGCGGCGCTGGACGCGCTGGAGCGGGCGGTCGAGCGCAGGCGCGACGCCGACCGCGACGAGGACGAACTCGCAGCCCGGATCCAGGCGCTCGGCGCCGATCGCGCACGGCTAGCCGACGAACTCGATGGGTCGCTGGTGAAGACCAAGCGGCTGGAGCGCTCCAACCGCGAGATCGCCGGGCGGCTCGATGCCGCGATCGGTGCGATCCGCGAAGTGTTGGATGGCGGAGAAATGCCATGAACCACGTCAACGTCACCATCAACGGCCGACAATACCGAATGGCCTGCGAGGAAGGGCAGGAGCCGCGGCTGCTACGGCTCGCCGAGAGCCTGGAGTCGCGGATCGAAAGCCTGCGCGGCAAGTTCGGCGAAATCGGCGATGCCAGGCTCACCGTGATGGCGGCGCTCACCGTTTGCGACGAATTGCAGGATGCGGGAAATCGCATCCGCAGCCTCGAACAGGAACTGGTTGCACTCAGCGACGTGCGCAGCGTCGCTGCCGACCGCGCCAGGGCGACGCAGACTGCGGTCGCCAATGCGCTCAACGCCGCCGCCGACCGCATCGAGAAAACCACGCAGGTGCTCAACCGCACGATCGGTGGCGGGGTCGCGATCGGGTGATGGGGCCTCAGCGGCCGTCCCTGCATTTTACAGGCAGTGGTTTGACGCCGGGTGTTCGACACCGATCGTCGGATTAACATGAGTTAGTCCGAGGGCCCGCTGAATCCGGCTTGGCGGCCGCCTCCCGCACTAGTGCTCCGATTCCGAAGTTCGTATCATATTGCGGCTCCACGTTTACGAACTTCGGAATCAAAGGAGCACTAGCCAATTATATGATTCTAGTGCGGTTTAGAATTTGAAGTTCCTATGACGAGGTCGCCGCGAAACTG
>NZ_DAHUXJ010000098.1 GCF_027307225.1 Bradyrhizobium sp.
CTGCCCAAGATCAAGATCGAAGTCGCGATCGCGACCGACCAGGTTGAGAAAACCATCGAGGCCATCACGTCGGCGGCCAAGACCGGTCAGATCGGCGACGGCAAGATTTTCGTCATCAACCTCGAAAACGCAGTCCGGATCCGGACCGGCGAGGCCGACGCTGCCGCGCTCTGATGCGGCGCGCTCAACCTTTTTCCAATCAGGAGTAAAACCAAATGACGTTCAAGCGTCCCTCCAGCACGGGATGGGCAGCCCTGGCAATTGCGGCCGTGTGCGTGATTGGCTTCGCCAACATGGCGTTCGCCGAAGACGCGGCGCCGGTTGCAGTCGTTCCCAACAAGGGCGATGTGGCCTGGATGCTCGCAGCCAGCGCGCTCGTTCTCATGATGTCGATTCCCGGTCTGGCGCTGTTCTATGGTGGTCTCGTGCGCACCAAGAACATGGCCTCGGTGCTGACCCAGGTGTTTGCAATCGTATCCATGATCGGCGTGACCTGGACGATCTACGGCTACTCGCTTGCCTTCAGTGACGGCGGCAGCATGACGCACTGGATCGGTGGCTTCTCCAAGGCGTTCTTGCATGGAGTTGACGCCAACTCGACGGCGGCAACCTTCTCCAACGGCGTCGTGATTCCGGAATTCGCTTACTTCGTGTTCCAGATGACCTTTGCCATGATCACACCGGCCCTGATCGTCGGCGCATTTGCCGAGCGCATCAAATTCTCGGCCGTGATGCTGTTCATCCTGCTGTGGTCGACCTTCATCTATTACCCGATCGCGCACTGGGTGTGGTATGTGGCCGCTCCTGACGACGTCGCAGCCGCGGCCAAGGCGCTCGCCGCCGCGACGGACGCAGCAGCGAAGGCGGCGGCGCAGGCCAAGCTCGACGAAGTCACCGGCAGTGTCGGCTGGCTCGCTGGTGCAGGCGCACTGGATTTCGCTGGCGGGACGGTCGTGCACATCAATGCCGGCATCGCGGGCCTCGTCGGCGCGCTGATCATCGGCAAGCGCGTCGGCTACGGCAAGGATCTGATGGCTCCGCATTCGCTGACCATGACCATGATCGGCGCTTCGCTGCTCTGGGTCGGCTGGTTCGGCTTCAACGCCGGATCCAACCTGGAGGCGAACGGCACAACCGCGCTGGCGTTCGTCAATACCATGGTCGCCACCTCGGGCGCGGCGCTCTCCTGGCTGCTCTGCGAATGGATCGTCAAAGGCAAGCCGTCATTGCTCGGCATCTGCTCGGGCGCTGTCGCCGGACTGGTCGCCGTCACGCCAGCCTCCGGTTTCGCCGGCCCCATCGGCGCGCTCGTGCTGGGGCTTGTGGTTTCGCCTGTCTGCTTGTTCTTTGTCAGCACGGTGAAGAACGCATTCGGCTATGACGATGCGCTCGACGTGTTCGGCGTCCACTGCATCGGCGGCATCATCGGCGCGCTCGGCACCGGCATCCTGGTCAACCCGGCGCTTGGCGGTGTCGGCATCACGGACTACGCCAACATCACCGGCAACAATGCCGGCACCTATGATCTGGCGACCCAGATGATCGCGCAGTCCAAGGCGGTGCTGGCGACGCTGATCTGGTCCGGCGTCGGATCGGCCATCCTCTACAAGATCGTCGATCTTGTCGTCGGCCTGCGTCCGGCAGTCGAACAGGAGCGCGAAGGCCTCGACATCACCGATCACGGCGAGCGCGCCTACAATATGTGAGTTCTCCCGAGGGCATTCCTCTTCGCGAGGCATGCCCGGCACTACGGTTTGGGCACATACCCGGCAATGCTCCGACCGTTGAAGGGCTTCAGCGCAAGCTGAAGCCCTTTTTTCTTGTGTCCCAGGCAAGCGGATTTCGATTGCCGGTCCGATGGTTAATCGCGTCTTAACCTCGCCGTATCTATGGTGATCTGGTCTATTTCCCGCCCGTCCCGAAACCTGATCGGCGGTGTGAAAGAGTGCTGACGCGACACGTATGGCCATGACCGCATCATCCCGCGCTCCCCAAGGCGGTGGAAACGCTGAAGGTGAGCGCTCGCCTTTTTTGCGGGTCGCCGAATTATTGGCCCCCTATCAGCCAGGTAAACCACTGATAACGCTGTCTTTAGGCGAGCCCCAGCATCCGGTGCCGCGCTTTGTGGGCCCGGTGCTGGCCGAGCATATTGCCGATTTCGGCCGCTATCCGATTGCGAAAGGCATCGAGCCCTTCCGGCGCGCCGCGGCCGACTGGCTCTCCCGGCGTTTCAAGCTGCCGCGCGCGCTCGATCCCGAGACTGAACTATTGGTGCTCAGTGGCAGCCGCGAAGGGCTCTTTCTGGCAGCGCTCGCCGCCGTCCGCTTTGTCGGCGAACGCAAGGGCAAGCCGGCCATTCTGATGCCCAATCCGTTCTACCCGGCCTACGGCGCCGGCACGCGCGCTGCCGGATGCGAGCCGATCTATCTGCCGGCAACGCCTGCCAACGGATTCCTGCCTGACCTCGACACCCTCGATGAGGCGACGCTGGCGCGAACGGTGGCGATGTACATCGCCTCGCCCGCCAATCCGCAAGGCTCCGTCGCATCGAAAGACTATTTCACGCGCCTGAAAAAACTCGCCGATCGCCGCGGCTTCATGATTTTCAGCGACGAATGCTATTCGGAAATCTACACGCAAGCCGCGCCCGGCAGCATGCTCGAATGCGCCGGCGACGATTTTGCCAATGTGGTGGCGTTCCAATCGTTGTCGAAGCGCTCGAATCTTCCCGGCATGCGCCTTGGCTTTGCGGCCGGCGACAAGCGGTTTCTCGGTGCGTTTCACGAGCTTCGTAACGTCGCTGCACCCCAGGTGCCGGTTCCGGTGCAGCATGTCGCGGTCGCGGCCTACAACGACGAATCCCATGTCGACGAAAACCGCAGGCTCTACCGGATCAAGTTCGATCTGGCGGATCAGATTCTCGGCAGCCGTTACGGCTATCGCCGTCCCGCCGGCGGTTTCTGCGTCTGGCTCGACGTGTCGGCCAAAGGCGGCGATGAGCAAGCAACCATCAGACTTTACAGGGACGCCGGTGTCCGGGTGATCCCAGGCAGCTATCTCGCCCGGCAGCAACCGGACGGCAGCAATCCCGGCGCCGGCTACATCCGCCTCGCGCTGGTCGCGGACAGTGAAATAACGGCCGAGGCGCTGCACCGGCTGGTTCAGACTCTAGGCTGAAAAGCATGCCGGCAATCGAACGCGTCATTCCCCTGGTGAACCAACTGCCGGCCGCAATCCGCAAGGCGCTGGTCCGTCGCTTGCGCGAACTCGCGGGGCTCGGCTTGGTCACGCTGGCTGGCGGCGCCGCCGCGGCTCTGATGACATGGTCGGTTCAGGATCCGAGTCTCAGCCACGCCACCTCGCGCCCGATCCACAACGTCGCCGGCTACATTGGCGCGATTAGTGCTGACTTCCTGATGCAGATTCTCGGCCTCGGCGCCATCATGCTGATCCTGCCGGTTGCGGTGTGGGGCTGGCGCATGCTGACCCATCGCGCTTTGGACCGCGACGCCGTAAGGCTCGGCTGCTGGATTCTGTGCGCGGGGCTGGCGGCCGGATTTGCCAGCTGCTGGCCGCACGGCGGCCGATGGCCCCTACCGACCGGGCTCGGCGGCGTTGTCGGCGATGCGTTGGTGCGCGCACCGGCGGTCGTGTTTGGGCCACCCGGTTTCCTCTACCATTTGGGACTTGGAATGGTCCTCGGCGCGGCGACGATCGCAACTTTCATCGTCGCAAGCGGCATCGGCTCCCATCCAGCCGAAGAAGATTCGGGTGCGGTCGAGGAGGAAGAGGATGACCAACTCGTCGACGAGGAAGACGGCGGCTCGATCTCGCTCGGCAGGCTCGTGCATGCCTTGATGAGCCTGCGGGCAAGATTGTCCTGGGCTCTCGTCGCTGCCTACCGTTGGCTCGTCTCGAGCGCGACCGCCCCGCGCGCGGCGTCCTACGATCGTCAGGAACCGAACCTTGGCGGACGCACCTCGCCCTCCCTCGCTCCACAGGATGACGACGAAGAGGAAGAGGAGGAAGAGGACGACGAAGAGCCCGCCGCCCGTTCACCGCGCAAGAAGGCTGTGCCGAAATCAGCGCCAAGGAAATCCGACAAGTGGGATTTCCCGGCAATGTCGATGCTCGCCGCGCCCAAGGCCGCCGATCGCCAGCCGCTTTCGAAGGCGGAACTGGAAGCCAATTCGCGCCAACTCGAAAGCGTCCTGCAGGACTTCGGTGTTCGCGGCGAAATCGTCAAGGCCAATCCGGGTCCGGTCGTCACGTTGTACGAACTCGAGCCGGCGCCCGGCATCAAGTCCTCGCGCGTGATCGGGCTTGCCGACGATATCGCCCGCTCGATGAGCGCGCTCTCGGCGCGAGTCGCCGTCGTGCCCGGCCGCAACGCCATCGGCATCGAATTGCCGAACGCGCATCGCGAGAAGGTCTACTTGCGCGAATTGCTGACCGCAAGGGAATCCAACGAGTCCGTCGCCAAGCTTCCGCTCTGTCTCGGCAAGACCATCGGCGGCGATCCCGTCACCATCGATCTCGCCCGCACGCCGCATATGCTGATCGCGGGCACCACCGGCTCGGGCAAGTCGGTCGCCATCAACACCATGATCCTCAGCCTCGTCTATCGGCTGCGGCCCGACCAGTGCCGCCTGATCATGGTCGACCCCAAGATGCTCGAACTCTCCGTCTATGACGGCATTCCGCATCTGCTGACGCCGGTCGTGACCGATCCCAAGAAAGCCGTCGTCGCGCTGAAATGGGCCGTACGAGAGATGGAAGAACGCTACAAGCGAATGTCCAAGCTCGGCGTGCGCAACATCGACGGCTACAACGCACGCCTCGGTGAAGCGAGGAACAAGGGCGAAGAACTCACGCGCACCGTCCACACCGGCTTCGACAAGGAGACCGGCAAAGCGATCTACGAGGAAGAGAAGCTCGACCTCGATCCGTTGCCTTACATCGTCATCATCGTCGACGAAATGGCCGACCTGATGATGGTCGCCGGTAAGGACATCGAAGGCGCCGTGCAACGGCTGGCGCAGATGGCGCGCGCGGCAGGCCTGCACGTGATCCTCGCGACGCAACGCCCGGCGGTCGACGTCATCACCGGCACGATCAAGGCGAACTTCCCGACCCGCGTCGCATTCCAGGTCACTTCGAAGATCGACAGCCGAACCATCCTGGGTGAAATGGGCGCTGAGCAACTGCTCGGCCAGGGCGACATGCTCTACATGGCCGGCGGTGGACGCATCAGCCGTGTGCACGGCCCGTTCGCGTCGGATGAAGAAGTCGAGAAGGTAGTGCGTCACCTCAAGACGCAAGGCTCGCCGGAATATCTCGAGGCGGTTACCGCCGAAGAACCTTCCGAGGAGGACGGTGCGGTATTCGATTCCACCGGCATGGGCAGCGACGGCGGCGGCGACTTGTTCTCGCAGGCCGTGGCCATCGTCAAACGCGACCGCAAGGCCTCGACCAGTTATATTCAGCGCCGGCTGCAAATTGGCTACAATCGTGCGGCATCCCTGATGGAACGGATGGAACTCGAGGGCATCGTTGGGCAGGCCAATCATGCCGGAAAGCGCGAAATTCTCGTTCCGGAAGAAGAAGGCGGCTTCTGACTAGTGCGGCGAATTTGAAGTTCCTATCAGTTTCGCCGTGAGTTCGTTATAGGAACTTCAAATTCAAAGCCGCACTAGAAACAACAAGTTGCTAGAGCTCCTTTGATTCCGAAGTTCGCATCGGAGGGGCCGCAATAGCTTGCGAACTTCGGAATCGGAGCTCTAGTGGAGTGGATTTGACATTCGCTCCCCGCCAAGCCGCGAAATCTCAAAGCGAATGTCAAATCCCAGACTCCACTAGGAACCTAAATTTGCTAGTGATCCTGTGGTTCTAACATTCGCCAAAAGTGACCGCTGAGAAGGGATGCGAATGTTAGAACCGGACCACTAGCCACATCGTGTGCCCCTAAAACCCCAATAATTGCGGGCCTATTCTCACGGAAAATCGATATCGCCCTGATGCGAAGCAGGATAAAAGGGCGACGAACCGGCGGGACGACGCGTTGATCGAAAGTCAGAAAATTCGAATGGCCAAACGATTGCCGCTTTCCTTCAAAGGCGCCGCTCTCGCACCCGTCGCTCTGGCGTTTCTCGCGACCCCCCTCTTTGTCGGCATCGTCTCGACCTCGGCGGTTGCGCAAGCCCCGATCCCCCCGCAGAGCATTCCAATGCCGAAGGCTGCGCCGAAGAACCGCGACGGCGGATCGGACGCGCAAAAAGGTCCGACGACCACGGGCGCCGTGCAGACGCCGCCCACGCCCTTCATCCCCGATCCACGTCGCAATTTGCCTTTGAGCATCTTTGCGACCTTCGACGACAAGCAAAAGGCACAAGCGGCCAAGATCAGCAGCTATCTCTCGTCGCTGCAGACGCTGGTCGGAAACTTCGTCCAGGTCGGGCCCGACGGCTCCAGGAGCAAGGGTCAGTTCTTCATCCAGAAGCCCGGCAAGGTGCGTTTCGAATATGACCCGCCGAATCCGATCGCGATCGTCGCGGATGGATCGATGGTAGCGGTACGCGACCGCAATCTTGCGACCCAGGATCTTTATCCGTTGTCGCAAACGCCGCTACGCTATTTGCTGTCCGACCGCATCGACCTGATGAAGGACACCAATGTCGTCAGCGTGACCGCAGACGATATGTACATCAGCGTCACCATCGAAGAGCATCAGTTGCTCACGGGCACCAGCCGTTTGATGCTGATGGTTGGCGCCAAGGATGGCCAGCTCAAGCAATGGACCGTCACCGATCCGCAAGGTTATGACACCACGGTCGCCGTCTATAACCTGGATACGTCGAAGAAGATCGATCCCGGCATGTTCAAGATCGACACGTCCGAGAAGCCCTATTCGCCGCCGGGCTGACCTTCAATCTGGATTTCCTTGAACAATCCACTATTCCCTGCCGGATATTCGAATTCATCCTTGATTGCACGGCGGAGACATGCGTCACCTCTAAACGCATATCGTGTCTCCGGTCCTCATGCGCTTTTCCCTGACAACCTGGAATATCAATTCGGTTCGGCTGCGCATCAACCTCGTCGCCAAATTCATCAAGTCGGCGAGGCCTGATGTCCTGTGCCTGCAGGAAACGAAATGCATCGACGATGCCTTTCCGCTCAAGCGATTCAAGCGTCTCGGCTACGAACACATCGCCTTGAACGGCCAGAAGGGCTATCACGGCGTTGCCGTGATCTCGCGGCTACCGTTCGAGAAGACGGATATCCGCACCTTCTGCGACAAGCTCGACTCCCGTCACATCTCGGTCGAGTTCGGCGAGCGCGCCCAACTCTCCAAGCCGCTGGTGCTGCATAATTTCTACGTGCCGGCCGGCGGCGATATTCCGGACCCCGCGCTCAATCCGAAATTCGAGCACAAGCTTCGCTTTCTCGATGAGATGAAATCCTGCGAGCCGCTGCATCCGCGCGGCGACGATCACCATATCCTTGTCGGCGATCTCAACGTCGCGCCGCATGAGAACGACGTCTGGTCGCACAAGCAGCTTCTCAAGGTTGTTTCGCATACGCCGATCGAATGCGAGAAGCTTTTGGCCGCCCAACACCACGGTGAATGGATTGACGTCGCGCGCGATCGCATTCCGTTTCCCGAGAAGGTCTACACCTGGTGGAGCTATCGCGCGGCGGATTGGACGGTCGGCGATCGCGGACGGAGGCTCGACCACATCTGGGTCTCCCGCGCGCTGAAACAACGCGTCAGCGACTTCCGCATTGCGCGCGACGCTCGCGGCTGGGAGCGGCCGTCCGACCACGTTCCCGTAACGGTCACACTCGAGGTTTGAGGCCTTTACGTGCTGAGCTTTGCGCCGGCGATCAGGATGTCGCTCGCGATCTGGCTTGTGCGGCGGGCAAATTCGTCGCGCAGCCTTCGTGCCGCAGCAGGATCGCTCTCCAGTACGCGCTGAAACAGGCTGCGCGAGACCCGGATCACGGAGGAATCTTCCAGTGCGATCGCCGTCGAAGGCCGCCGCATCGCGTTGATCAATGCGAGCTCGCCGATCAGGCCGCCGGGACCTGCCACGACCGATGCGCCGCCGTCCTCGATGCGAAAGGCGCCACGCTGAACGACAAAGCCGGCATCCGCCTCATCGCCGGCACGAAACAGGGTGGAGTCGCGGGCGCAACCGCGTTGTTCGGAGCCGATAGCGAGCATGCGAAGCGCCGTCGTCCCCAATACGCGAAGGGTCGGGACGCGCTCCAGCAGGGCAACATCATCCTCGATCGACATAAAAGACCGGTTGCGCGAATCTAGAGTTCCGATTCCGAAGTTCGTATCATAGCGCGACCCCCAGTTCACGAACTTCGGAATCGATAGGACACTGCGGACTTTTGAACCGCCACACCAGGAAGCCGACCCGTATCACGGCACCAGCTTGTAGCCACCGGCTTCGGTCACCAGGATCTCTGGATTGGCGGCGTCTTTCTCGATCTTCTGGCGCAGACGATAGATATGGGTTTCCAGCGTGTGCGTGGTGACGCCGGAGTTGTAGCCCCAGACTTCCTGCAACAGCGTTTCGCGCGAGACCGGAGCCTGGCCCGCGCGATAGAGGAAGCGGAGAATCGCGGTCTCCTTTTCCGTCAGCCGCACCTTCTTGGCATTGGCGCCCGTCAGCATTTTGGAGCCGGGCCGGAAGCTGTAAGGACCGACCGAAAACACGGCGTCTTCGCTGGCTTCGTGCTGACGAAGCTGGGCGCGGATCCGCGCCAGCAGCACCGCGAACCGGAAGGGCTTGGCGACATAATCATTGGCGCCGGACTCAAGTCCCAAAATCGTATCCGAATCGGTGTCATGACCGGTCAGCATGATGATTGGCGCCTTGAAGCCGCCCTTGCGCAGCGAGCGCACCACTTCACGGCCATCGGTGTCGGGCAGTCCGACATCCATCAGCACCAGATCGGGAGCATCGGTCTTGGCCGCGGTCGCGCCTTTGGCGCCGGTATCAACGGCGGAAGCCTCGAATTCGTCGTGTAGCGATAATTGCTCCACCAGCGTATCGCGCAGATCGGTATCGTCATCTACGATCAGGATCTTGCGGGCATTGGCCATGGGTACAGTCCTTTGAGGGCGGCGGCGCGGGCCCGAGGGGGTTGGGCCGTGTCGTATGGGTCAAACGGGGGATACTTCAAGACTTTCGTCATGAGGTAAGTGGCTGTTACGAATTCACAAGCCAAAACGCAATCTACCCTAGGATTCGCCCCCATAGAGATGAATGTCCTGTAATGCGGCGGCGTCGAACTGCCCCGTGACAGCCGGTCAGGAGACTCGATGAACTGATGGATAATTCCCCCTTTTCAGATACTTACCGAAAAACGACGCGGGATCGACCGCTTCGAGAGATCAGGATCCATGCGGCGGCCGGTAACCAATGCCGCGGTTGGCTCATCGCCGGTTCGCAGACGATCCCGGTGGCCTTGGGGCGAGGGGGAATCATTGCCAATAAGCGCGAGGGCGACGGCGGAACCCCGAAAGGGACATTCCGGCCACGGCGGCTATGGTGGCGTGCCGATCGCCACCCGCGGCCATCGACCTTTCTGCCCCTTCGTGCCATCCGCCCCGACGATGCCTGGTGCGAGGATCCCGCAAGCCGCTATTACAACCGGCCACTGAAAATCCCCCGCGACGGCGGCGGCGACCGGCTGACGCGCGACGACCACCTCTACGACTTCATTATCGAGATCGATCACAACACGCGGCCCACGATCGCCGGCCGTGGCAGCGCGGTGTTTCTTCATCTGGCCCGTCCCAACTTTTCGCCGACCGCTGGCTGCATCTCGATGACAAAATCGGCGATGCTGCACCTGTTGCGGCAAATAGGACCGGATACGAAGATCATCATCGATTAGGGTCGGAGAGACAGCATGCTCGACCACGACAAGATAGCGGCCGCTGCAAAGACGCTCAGCGATCACTGGCGCAACGGCACCAAGCTTGGGAAGCTCGACACTTCGATGCGGCCGAAGAACCGAACTGAAGGCTATGCGGTCCAGGCCGAGCTCGCCAAGCATTCGACTGGCAAATTGTTCGGCTGGAAAATTGCGGCGACGAGCGAGGCCGGGCAGAAGCACATCAACGTCAGCGGACCGCTGGCGGGACGTATCTTCACCGAAAAGGTCATTGCCGACGGTGGCACCGCGTCGATGAAAGGCAACGAGATGCGCGTGGGCGAAGCCGAATTCGCCTTCCGCTTTTCGCGCGACCTGGCACCGCGGCCCAATCCGTACTCGGTGCAGGAGGTGCTCGGCGCGGTCGGCACGCTGCATCCGGCAATCGAAATCCCGGATTCGCGTTTCGCCGATTTTGTCGGCGCCGGCGAAGCGCAGCTGATTGCCGACAATGCTTGCGCGCATCTGTTCGTTCTGGGCGATCCGACGCCCACCGACTGGCGCGCCCGCGACCTCATCGAGGAGCGGCCGGTCGTTACCCTGCGCGGCGCGAAACATATCGGCCACGGCAAGAATGTGCTCGGCGATCCCCGCATGGCGCTTGCCTGGTGCGTCAACGAGCTCCGCGCCTTCGGCATCATCTTGCGGACAGGGGAGATAATTACGACAGGGACGTGCTGCACGCCGCTGCCAATCCAGGCCGGCGACGTCTTCGCCGCCGACTTCGGCGAACTCGGTAAAGTCTCTGTCGGATTTAGCTAACCGCGATGCCCGAAAATCGCGGAACCGACGCGGACGTGGGTCGCGCCCATCTGGATCGCGACAGCGAAATCCGCGCTCATGCCCATCGACAGGTTCGTCAAGCCGTTGCGCGCCGCGATCTTGGCGGTCAATGCAAAGTACGGTGCCGGCGCATCGTTGACCGGCGGAATGCACATCAAGCCGGAAATCTCCAGCCCATATTTTTCGCGGCAGCTTGCAATGAAGCTGTCGGCCTCAGTGGGCGCGATACCGGCCTTTTGCGGCTCCTCGCCAGTATTGAGCTGAACAAACAGTTGCGGCCGCCGGGCCTGGCTTCGGAATTCCCTGGCCAGCGCCTCGCACAGGCTCGGACGATCGACCGAATGAATCGCATCGAACAGCGCCACGGCTTCCCTGGTCTTGTTGGATTGCAGGGGACCAATCAGATGCAGCGAGATGTCGGAGTAAGTCGACATTAACTCTGGCCACTTCGCCTTGGCTTCCTGGACGCGGTTTTCGCCGAACACGCGCCGCCCGGCGGCGATTACCGGCACAATCGCCTCGGCATCAAATGTCTTGGACACGGCGATCAATGTCACCGAGGCGCGATCCCGCCGCGCTTCACGGCAGGCCCGGGCGACGGCTTCTTCGACCGCGGCAAGTCCGCTTGGTAAATGTTCGGTTAGGTGTGAGGCGTTCTCGGAGACCATGGGCGTGCCAATCAGCCAGTTTCGGGATCGTTCCATTTTTATATAATCCGGGCAGGGCTTCTTGAACCCTTCCCTGTAGCGTGCGGTTCGGGGTTGGGAACCAGCATGTCAAGCTTCGGCTTCAAGCGCAAAACCATCGGTCTACGCAAGCTGTTCGGCATCCGCGCCCGGCTCGCGCTATTGGCGCTGATCCTGGTGACGCCATTGATGCTGGAGCGCGCCCGTTCGCTCGAGGAAGCCCGCAACAAGCAGATCGCGCTCGCTTATTCGGAATTCTCGCGGATCGCCCAGCAAAGCGCCGACAGCGAACGCGAGGCTATTTCTTCGGTCGAAACCGTGTTGAAGTCGGCCGCCCATATCCAGGCCTCCAAAAAAAACTCCGACCCGAGCTGTGACACGTTATCGGCGAGCCTTCCGGTCAGCCTGCCGTGGATCCGCAACCTGGCGATCGTGAGCAGCGAGGGCCGGATCAAATGCGCGACTCTCGATACGTTGATCGGCCTCGACCTCAGCGACCGCGATTACTTCAGGCGGGCGCGGCAGGCGCACGATCTCATCTTCAGTGATTTCCTGTTGTCGAAATACGACAACGAACCGGTCGTGATGGCCGCCTACCCGGTTGCGGCGGTCAATCCTGAATCGGACCTCTTCATTGTCGCCAGCGTGAACCTCGGCTGGATGTCGACGGTCATGAACGATCTCAGCGATCGTCGCGGCATTATGGCGTTCCTCCTCGACAGCGCTGGCACCGTAATGGCAGCGCCGACGGACCTCGCGCGTCTGGTTGGCCATCCCCTCAATAGCGTCCCGGCGCTCGCGGCAGCGGCGACGAGGGCGATCAATCCGGACCAGCCGTCCGGGATGTTCTCATTCCCCGCACCTGATGGCGCCAAGTTGACATTAAGCTTTTCGCGCATTCCCGGCGCGCAATCGCGGATGGTCCTGATCGTCGACGAAGCTAGGGTGGCCGCCGGGATCAACCGCGACATTCGCAACGCGTATTACCAGCTCGCTCTGGTCTGCTTGATCGTGCTGTTGGGGGCGCTGATCGCGGCCGAAACGCTCATCATCAGGCCGATCCGCAAGCTGGTTGCCGTCGCTCGGCGCGTTGGCGAGGGCGAATGGTCGGTGCGTGCCTCTGACAGCCCGCTGCCGGCCGAATTCGCGCCGCTCGCCCGTGCCTTCGACAGGATGGCAGGCCAGCTTTCCGAGCGGGAACGCGAATTGATCGCATCCAACGACCGCCTCACCGTGATGGCCTCGATCGATATGCTGTCGGGCCTGGCGAATCGCCGTGGATTCCAGAGCCGGCTCGACTTTGAGTGGGCGAAGGCTGCGCAGAGTAACGGCGAACTGTCGCTCCTGATGATCGACGTCGACTATTTCAAGCTTTTCAACGACACCTACGGCCATCCCGAGGGCGACGCCTGCCTGTCCCGGATCGGCGAAACGCTGAGCCAGATCGCGCTCGCGACCTCCGGCTTCGCCGCCCGCTACGGCGGCGAGGAATTCTGCCTGCTGATACCGAACACCGATGCAAGCCATGCGCTTGAAATCGGCGAGATGGTGCGGGAGACGGTGTTGAACCTCGACATCTTGCACGCAACTTCGGCCTATCAGGCCGTCACCGTCAGCGTTGGCGTGGCGAGCCTCAGGCCAAACACGGCGCTCAACCCGAACGACCTGCTGGAGGCTGCCGACGCGAGCCTCTATATCGCCAAGCGCCAGGGACGCAACCGGGTTGCCGAACATGGACTCGCTCAGGCGGGCGAAAACGGCGGCGCTGTCGCGCTCGCGGGCTAGCCGGCTGCGTGACAATCGGCGAGCTTGGTTACAGTCGAACCGGCCGCGCCCCGTTGACCGGAAAGCTGCTTTTGTGGCCTAGTCCGGCCTCATTTATTGATGGCCCGAATCCACGAAAAGCCCCGCGATTCCATGAGTTCCGAACGCTACAACGCACGCGAATCCGAGCCCTATTGGCAGCGCCAGTGGGACGAAAAGGCGATTTTTTCCGCCAAAAACGACGATCCGCGGCCGAAATACTACGTGCTGGAGATGTTCCCCTACCCGTCCGGGCGCATCCATATCGGGCACGTCAGGAATTATACGCTCGGCGACGTGCTGGCGCGTTTCATGCGCGCCAAAGGCTTCAACGTGTTGCACCCGATGGGCTGGGACGCCTTCGGTCTTCCGGCCGAAAACGCGGCGATCGAACGCAAGGTGGCGCCGAAGGCGTGGACTTACGACAACATCGCCGCGATGAAGAAGCAGTTGCGTTCGATCGGGCTGTCGCTCGACTGGTCCAGAGAGTTCGCGACCTGCGATCCCACCTATTACAAGCACCAGCAGAAAATGTTCAACGACTTCCTGCGCGCGGGTCTGGCCGAGCGCGAGAAGCGCAAGGTCAACTGGGACCCGGTGGACATGACGGTGCTCGCCAACGAGCAGGTGATCGACGGCCGCGGCTGGCGCTCGGGCGCCGTCGTCGAACAGCGCGAGATGAATCAGTGGGTCTTCAAGATCACGAAGTACTCGCAGGAACTGCTCGACGCGCTCGAGACGCTTGACCGCTGGCCCGACAAGGTGCGGCTGATGCAGCGCAATTGGATCGGGCGCAGCGAGGGTCTCCTGATCCGCTTTGCGCTCGATGCCGCCACGACGCCGGCCGGCGAGAGCGACCTGAAGATTTTCACGACGCGCCCTGACACGTTGTTCGGCGCCAAGTTCATGGCGATTTCAGCCGATCATCCACTGGCGCAGGCGGCAGCCGTCAAGAATCCAAAACTTGCCGAGTTCATCGCCGACATCAAACGTATCGGCACCGCGCAGGAAATTATCGACACCGCCGAGAAGCAGGGGTTTGATACGGGCATTCGCGCAGTGCATCCGTTCGATCCGAACTGGAAGCTGCCGGTCTATGTCGCCAATTTCGTGCTGATGGAATACGGCACCGGCGCGATCTTCGGCTGTCCCGCGCACGATCAGCGCGACCTGGACTTCGTCAACAAATATAATCTCGGCAATACGCCGGTGGTTTGCCCCGAAGGCCAGGACCCGAAGACGTTCGTGATCACGGACACCGCCTATGACGGCGACGGCCGCATGATCAATTCGCGCTTCCTCGACGGCATGACCATCGAGAAGGCCAAGGACGAGGTCGCGAAACGGCTGGAGAGCGAACTGCGCGGCAACGCGCCGGTCGGCGAGCGGCAAATCAACTTCCGCCTGCGCGACTGGGGCATCTCGCGCCAGCGCTATTGGGGCTGTCCGATCCCGGTCATTCATTGCCCGAAATGCGACGTGGTGCCGGTGCCCGACAAGGATTTGCCGGTGGTGCTGCCCGAAGACGTGACCTTCGACAGACCGGGCAACGCGCTTGACCATCATCCGACCTGGAAGCACGTCAGTTGCCCGCAATGCGGCGGTAAAGCGCAGCGCGAAACCGACACCATGGACACCTTCGTCGATTCGTCCTGGTACTTCGCGCGCTTCACCGATCCGTGGAACGAGAGCGCGCCGACAACGCCAGCGGTCGCCAACCGGATGATGCCGGTCGATCAGTATATCGGCGGCGTCGAGCATGCGATCCTGCATCTGCTCTATAGCCGCTTCTTCACCCGCGCCATGAACGCGACGGGCCATATCGACATGAAGGAACCGTTCGCCGGCATGTTCACCCAGGGCATGGTGGTTCACGAGACCTACCAGAAGGCCGACGGCAGTTATGTCACTCCGGCCGAAGTAAAGGTCGAGAGTGCCGGAACCGACCGGCACGCCACGCTGCTGTCAACCGGCGAGCAGATTGCGATCGGCGCAATCGAGAAGATGTCGAAGTCGAAGAAGAACACGGTCGACCCCGACGATATCATCGCAACCTACGGCGCCGACGTGGCGCGTTGGTTCATGCTGTCGGACTCCCCGCCCGACCGCGACGTGATCTGGAGCGACGAGCGTGTGCAAGGCGCCTCACGTTTCGTGCAGCGGCTGTGGCGTCTCGTTCATGAATCGGCCGAGGCCGCCAAGGCCACACCCGCGGCAAGACCCGCCGCCTTCGTCGCTGATGCGACTGCGCTCCGCAAGGCGGCCCACGGCGCCCTCGACAAGGTCTCGACCGGCATCGAACTGCTGCACTTCAACGTGTGCCTCGCCCACATCCGCGAATTTTCCAATGCGCTGGGTGACGTCCTGTCCCGACCGGGACAGCCCTCGCCCGACCTCGCCTGGGCGATTCGGGAAGCCGCCGTCATCCTGGTGCAGCTGTTCGCGCCCATGATGCCTCATTTGGCGGAGGCATGCTGGGGCGCGCTCGGCCAGACCGGTCTGGTTTCGGAGGCCGATTGGCCCCAAATCGAACGAGATTTGCTGGTTGAAGACACGGTAACATTGGTGGTCCAGGTCAACGGCAAGAAACGGGGCGAGGTCACCGTGGCCCGCACAGCCCAGAACGCAGAAATTGAGGCTGCCGTTTTGGCCCTTGATACGGTAAAACAGTCCTTGGGGGACAAACCCGTGCGCAAAGTAATCGTCGTTCCCATGAGGATCGTGAATGTCGTTGGCTAGAATTGCCGCTCGGCTCCTCGCTGTGGCAGCGTTGGCGGCGCTGACGGCGGGTTGTTTTCAGCCGATGTATGCCGAACATTCCGACGGCACGCCTGCCTTGCGTGAGAAGCTGATGGGCGTCGAGCTGCCGCCGCTCAACTATCCCAATTCATCGCGTGAGGCTCGGCTTGGCGTTGAAATCCGCAATGCCCTGGCGTTCAAACTCTATGGTAACGCCACCGGAACCTCGCCTACGCATCGTTTGGTGATCAGGATCCAGACAACCGATTACACGCTGATGACCGATGTGAATACCGGGCTGCCAACCAGCGAAAATTACGGCATCAACGCGCAGTTCAACCTGGTCGACATCGCCACCAACAAGTCGGTGATGACCGGAACCACCGCCTCGCGCGTCTCCTTCGATATTCCCGGCAGCTATCAGCGCTTTGCCCGTGCCCGCGCCTTCCACGACGCAGAAGATCGCGCCAGTCAGGAAATCGCCGAACGCATCCAGACGCGGCTTGCCTCGTTCTTCTACGCAGGCGCCTAAGCGTTCGGCCTTGCGGCTTCGGGTTAGAGACGAACTGGTCCGGCCATGGTCGCGCTCCGCGGAAAAGAAATCGACGCCTATCTCGCCCGGCCGGATCCGGGGCGTCCAATCATCCTGCTTTACGGCCCGGACGCCGGTCTCGTGCGCGAGCGCGCCGAGGCCTTGCTGACGTCTGCGGTCGATGATCCCAGCGATCCGTTCTCGCTGGTGAGGCTGGACGGCGACGAACTTTCGGCCGAACCGTCACGGCTGGTCGATGAAGCCCTGACGATTCCGCTGTTCGGCGGCCGCCGCGCGATCCGGGTCAGGGCCGGCTCGCGAAGTTTTGCCAGCGGCATCGATGCGCTGGCGGAAGCATCGCTGAAGGATTGCCGCGTCGTGATCGAGGCCGGCGAGTTGCGCGCCGAATCGCCGCTGCGCAAGGCCTGCGAGCGCGCCAGGACCGCGGTTGCCATCGCCTGCTATCCCGACACCGAACGCGATCTGACGAAATTGATAGACGATGAACTGAAGCTCTCGAATCTGCGGATCGCTTCCGACGCGCGCGCCGTGCTGATGGGATTGCTGGGCGGCGACCGCCAGGCATCGCGCAACGAATTGCGCAAGCTCACGCTCTACGCGCATGGCAAGCGCGAAGTGACACTCGATGACGTGATGGCGGTCGTGGCCGATGCTTCCGAGTTGAAGATCGACCCGATCGTCGATGGCGCGTTTGCCGGAAACGCCGCCGCCGTCGAAACCGAATTCGCCAAGGCGATGGTGGCGGGCACCTATCCCGGCGTGATCATCTCCGCCGCGCAGCGCCAGGCGGCGTGGCTTCACAAATCGGCGATTGCGATCGCGGAGGGGGCACCGGCTTCGGCCGTACTCGACGGCGGATTTCCGCGGCTGCATTTCTCACGCAAGGCAAACGTCGAGACGGCGCTGCGCAATTTTGACGTGGCCCGGCTGACGGCCATAATCGATCAACTGGCAACCGCGGCCCTCGATATGCGCAAGCAGGCCGTGCTCGCCGCTGTCATCGCGCAGCGCGCGCTGCTTTCGATCGCCGTGAACGCGAGACGCCGCGGATAAGTTTCTTATGTCTTCGAACTCAGCCGCTTCACGACCTCGTCGAGCTGATCGAGATCGCGGTAGCGAATGTGGACAAAACCGCCGGAATTGCGGTGATCGATGCTGACGGCAAGACCGAGCGCGTCGCTGACGGTCTTTTCCAGCGAGACCGTGTTGGGATCCTTGGTCTTGCCGCCCCTCGCCTTTTGCGGCTTGCGCTCCGGCACACCTTCGGTATGGGCCAGCGCCTCGGCCTGGCGCACGTTGAGACCTTCCTCGACGATGCGCTTGGCGGCGGCGACAGGATCCGGCACGCCAATCAGCGCACGGGCATGGCCCGCCGATAGCTTGCCAGCCGCGATATAGGCCTGGACCTCGGCCGGCAGCTTTGTCAGCCGCATCATATTGGCGATGTGGCTGCGGCTCTTGCCGACGATTTTCGCGATGTCTTCCTGGCTGCGCTTGAAATCGTCGGCGAGCGCGTGATAGCCCTGCGCTTCCTCCATCGCATTGAGATCTTCGCGCTGCACGTTCTCGACGATGGCGATCTCAAGCGCGTCCGAATCGCTGACATCGACCGGCACGATCGGCACTTCGTGCAAGCCGGCAGCCTGCGAGGCACGCCAGCGGCGCTCGCCGGCGATGATCTCGAAGCGATCCTGGGCGCCGCGCACCGGCCGCACCACGATCGGCTGAATCACGCCGTGCTGCTTGATCGAATCAGCAAGTTCCTTGAGCTCGGCATCGGGAAATTCCCGGCGCGGGTTGCGCGGATTGGGTTTGAGGAATTCGATCGGCACCTTGCGCTGCGCGCGCGGCCGCTCTACATGCGCGGCTTCTCCGCCAACGTCGCCGATCAGACTTGCAAGACCGCGCCCCAGTCGCGAACGAGCTTCGTCCGCCATCGCCAACTCCCTTGGATTCAACTCAACCACTCCCGTTCGTACTCGGACCTGACCGAGTTCAATGCGTGCGCAGTTCGCGCTCGCGCTGAATGACTTCCGTGGCGAGCTTCAGATACGCGTCGCTGCCGACGCATTTGAGGTCATAAACCAGCACCGGCTTGCCGTATGACGGCGCCTCGGAGATGCGCACGTTGCGCGGGATCATGGTGTTGTAGACTTTGCTGCCCATGAACTGCCGGACGTCGGCGACCACCTGGTTCGACAGGTTGTTGCGCGAGTCGAACATCGTCAGCACGATGCCGTGGATCGACAGATTCGGATTGAGCGTCGAACGCACCTGCTCGACGGTCTGCAGCAATTGCGACAGACCTTCGAGCGCAAAGAACTCGCACTGTAGCGGCACCAGGATCGCATCCGACGCGGCCATCGCATTGACGGTGAGCAGGTTGAGCGAGGGCGGACAATCGATCAGCACGTAGGTGTAGTCCGCATCCGGCAAGGCGTTGTGATTGAGCGCAGCGATCGCATCGCGCAGGCGGAAGGCGCGGCCCTGGGTGTGGCCGAGCTCGAGTTCGAGCCCCGACAGGTCCATCGTCGACGGCGCGATGTGCAAACGCGGTACCGCCGTCGCCACCACCGCTTCGCGCAACGGCGCTTCACCGATCAGCACGTCGTAGGTTGAGCAGCTGCGATTGCGGCGGTCGATCCCGAGCCCGGTCGACGCGTTGCCCTGCGGATCGAGATCGACAATCAGCACCCGCTCGCCAATTGCCGCGAGCGCGGTACCGAGATTGATTGCGGTCGTGGTCTTGCCCACGCCGCCTTTTTGATTGGCCAGCGACAAAATCCGCGGATGGCCGAGCTGGGGTTCCGGGGTATCCATTTGAAACTCTTGATCTATTTCGCTCATCGCGGGCTACCATCGACGCTGGGAGACGGGTTGCGGCGCTCGATCCAGTCGAGTTCGACGATCCAGCCGTGTCCCCCGGTAAGGCTGGAATGAAGGCGCGGCTCAATTTTCCAATACTTAGTAGCTTCGGTCAATTCTGCTTCTACATCTTGACCCTTTAAAAACAGCGCTTTCGCGCCCCTTTTGATTAGGGGTTCTGCAAAGGCCATCAATTGCTGTAGCGGAGCAACCGCGCGGGCGGTGACGCAATCGAGCGGGCCAGCGAGCCTATCCACAGTATCCTTGATATCCGCATGATGGATGACCGCGGCGGCTCCGGTCACCCGCAACGCCTCGCGCAAAAAGCCCGCCTTCTTGCCATTGCGTTCGACCAGATGAACCACCGCGCCCGGCCTATCGGCCAGCGCGCAGGCGAGCACCAGACCGGGAAAGCCGCCGCCGCTGCCGAAGTCGACCCAGGTCTTGGCGCCAGGCGCCAGCGCCAGGAGCTGCAACGAATCGGAAACGTGCCGGCTCCAAAGCGTCGGCAGCGTGGAGGGCGAGACCAGATTGGTTTTGGCCTGCCACGTTTGCAGCAGCGCGACATATCGATCGAGCCGGATCTCTGTTTCACGTGAAACAGGCGTGAGAGCCAAAGCCGTCGCACGGTCGGCGACAAGGCGCTGCTCCAGCGAGCTTTCCGTCGAAGGTTTCGGACGTGGGGCGGCAGCCCTCATGGCGAATCGCTTTGTTTCACGTGAAACAGGGTAGCGTTTTCGAGCGAAGTGGATACCGGTTCGCGTGAAGAAAACGCGTCAAACAAAATTCAGAAGCGCGCTTGGCCGCCTGCGGCCGAGATTCTCGTTTTCCGTCTGGCTTCCCGCCGGAGGTAGGCCGCGAGAATGCCGAGTGCGGCCGGGGTCACGCCGTCCAACCGGCCAGCCTGCCCGACGGTGTGCGGTTGCGCTGCCTTGAGTTTGGTGCGGGCTTCATTGGATAGGCCCGGCACGTCATCAAAGTCGACGCTGGATAGAACCAGACCCTCATCGCGGCGGAAGGCTTCGACATCCGCCTCCTGGCGCTTCAAATAGACGTGGTATTTGGCATCGATCTCGAGATGGACAGCGATGGTCGGGTCAACGGCCGATAGCTCCGGCCAAATGGTGCGGACCTGCTCCCAGCCGACTTCGGGATAAGCGAGCAGCTCAAAGGCCGAGCGGCGTTGGCCGTCGCGGTTCAGCGAAAGCCCGTATCGGGCGGCTTCATTCGGTGTCACCGTCACCGACTGCGCCCTCGCCTTCGCGGCATCCAGAGCCGCCATTTTGGCGCGGTGCCGTTGGGATCTCGGCGGCCCGACACATCCGAGCGCGAGGCCTTTGTCGGTAAGCCGCTGATCGGCGTTGTCGGCGCGGAGTGTCAGGCGATACTCGGCGCGCGAAGTGAACATCCGATAGGGCTCGGTAATCCCGCGCGTCACCAGATCGTCGATCATGACGCCGAGATAGCCGTCGGCGCGATCGAACACGACCTGCCGAGAACCGCCGGCCGAAAGCGCCGCGTTGAGACCGGCCACCAGGCCCTGGGCCGCGGCCTCTTCGTAGCCCGTGGTGCCGTTGATCTGACCGGCGAGGAATAGTCCCGAAAGCCGTTTGGCCTCCAGCGACGGGTCGAGTTCGCGTGGATCGACATGATCGTATTCGATCGCATAACCAGGACGGACCATCCGGACTCGCTCGAGCCCCGGGATCGAGGCCAGGATGCCGAGCTGGACCTCCTCCGGAAGTGATGTCGAAATGCCGTTGGGATAAACCGTGGTGTCGTCGAGGCCCTCGGGTTCCAGGAAGATCTGATGCCCATCCCGGTCGCCGAAGCGGACGATCTTGTCCTCGATCGAGGGGCAATAGCGCGGGCCGGAGCTTTTGATCTGGCCGGAATACATCGGCGAACGATGGACATTGGCCCGGATCAACTCGTGGGTTGCCGCGGTCGTGCGGGTGATACCGCACTGGATCTGAGGCGTCGTGATCCGGTCAGTCAGGACCGAAAACGGCTCGGGCGGATCGTCGCCCGGCTGCATCTCGACCGCGGACCAGTCGATCGTGGCGCCGTCCAGCCGCGGCGGTGTGCCGGTCTTCAACCGCCCCAGCGTAAAGCCGATCCGCTCAAACGACGAGGAGAGACCGAGCGCCGGCGCTTCGCCGACTCGGCCAGCGGGCCAATTCTTCTCGCCGAGGTGGATGAGGCCTCGGAGAAAGGTCCCGGTCGTTACGACGACAGCGCCCGCACCGAGCTCGCTGCCATCGGCGAGTTTGATGCCTCGCAACCGACCCTCCGAGAGCAGAAGCTCATCGGCTTCGCTTTCGATGACGCTCAGATTGGCAGTTTCGCTGATCGCGGCCTGCACCGCTGCCGCGTAGAGTTTGCGGTCCGCCTGGGCGCGGGGTCCGCGAACTGCCGGACCCTTGCGGCGATTGAGGACACGAAACTGGATACCGCCGGCGTCGGCGGCGCGGCCCATCAGGCCGTCCAGCGCATCGACCTCGCGAACGAGGTGCCCCTTGCCCAAGCCGCCGATGGCCGGATTGCAGGACATCGCACCGATCGTTGAAAAGCGATGCGTCACTAGTGCTGTTCGCGCGCCCAACCGCGCGGCAGCGCTCGCGGCCTCGCAGCCGGCATGGCCGCCCCCGACAACGATGACGTCAAAGGATTCAGGTCGGGAAATCATGCCGCGTCTTCTATACCGCGGGCGTCAAACCCGAAAGTGGCAAAGCGGAGCTAGTGTCCCGATTCCGAAGTTCGTCGCATTTTGCGGAGCCACGTTTCGAACTTCGGAATCGAAAGGACACTAGCCAACCTATTGTTCTAGTGTGGCTTTGGTTCAGAAGTCCGCACCACGAACCCGCGGCACAAATGGATGCGGACTTCTGAACCGCCACACTAGCCCAAACGCAAGCCCGTTTCACGTGAAACAGGGGCGTAACAAAGAACTGAACAAAAGTTCACTATTTCCCGACGCAGAATTCCCGGAAAATCTTGTCCAGAATGTCCTCGACATCGACGCGCCCGAGCAGCCGGCCCAACGCATGAGCCGCGACCCGCAACTCTTCCGCGGCCAATTCGTCGCCAGCTACCGCAACCGCCAGACAGCGTCGCAACGCGTCAACCGTTTCACGCAACAATTCCCGCTGCCGCTCGCGGCCGATCAGACCGTCTTCAGCGGACCCAAAATAATTTCGCGCAAACGCTGTGATTGCCGCGACCAATTCGGGAATGCCAACGCCCTTGCGCGCGGAAATTTTGAAAGCCGTCGCTCTCCCCTGCCCTGGACTGACCCGGGTCCCTGCCCGTTCATTGGCCGAGTCGAGATCGATCTTGTTGCGAACCGTCCACAACGCCGCCGCTGCGGCATCGGGCTTCTGCTTGCTTCGCTCGTGGTCGGCATCCGTCACCCACAAAACGAGGTCAGCTTCGGCTGCGCGCGATCGCGCACGACGCACGCCCTCCTGTTCGACGGGATCGTCCGTATCGCGAATGCCAGCCGTGTCGATCATCGTCACCGGATAGCCGTCGAGATCGAATTCAACCTCGATCACGTCGCGCGTGGTTCCGGCGTGCGGTGAGACGATCGCCACGTCGCGCCGCGCCAGCAGGTTGATCAGTGTCGATTTGCCGACGTTCGGCGGACCCGAGATCGCAACGATCAGGCCGTCGCGCAGCCGTTCACTGCGCCCCTGCCCCGCAAGCACTTCCTCGATCTCGGCAAGCAACGATTTGATTCTCGCCAAGGCCGGCGCAATCAGTTCCGTGGGCACATCGCCTTCATCGGAGAAATCGATTCCGGCTTCGATCAAAGCCGCCGCTTCGATGACGCGCGCTCGCCAATCGCGCGCTTTGTCGCCCAACAGTCCCTGCAACTGGCGCAAGGCCTGCCGCCGTTGCCGGTCCGTGTCGGCATGAATCAAATCGTCCAGCGCTTCGGCTTCGGTGAGATCGATCTTGCCGTTTTCGAATCCGCGGCGGGTGAACTCGCCGGGCTCGGCCGCGCGAATGTTCTCCTGGGCCGTGAGCGCGGCAAACAGCGCGGCCTGCACTGCGCGTCCGCCGTGAATATGAAACTCGGCGACGTCTTCTCCCGTCGCGCTCGCGGGCCCCGGAAACCACAGCACGATCGCATCGTCGATCTCGCGTCCCTCGCCGTCTCGCAGCAGCACGCGCGCGGCGCGCCGAGGTTCGACCGTCCTGCCCGCCAGGGCCTTGAGCGCAGGACCCGCTTGCGGACCCGACACCCGCACGACCGCAATGGCGCTCGGAGGCCGGCCCGATGACAGCGCAAAAATGGTCTGATCGCGTGGGTGCATGCCCTATTTGGTCGCGGGTCGTTGAAAAGGCAATGCAATATGAGCCGATCTTGGAGGCGGCTCTTAAATGCTGCGGCTCCGGTCGCAGCAAATCTTGCAGCAAAAAGGCGCCCCTGCTCGCGCAAGGACGCCTGAAGCTGAGCCAATGGCCGAGTGCTCAATGGCTGAGTGCTTTACGTATTCATGGACTCGAAGAACTCCGAGTTGTTCTTGGTGTTGCGGAGCTTGTCGAGCAGGAAGTCGATCGCATCCATCGTGCCCATCGGATTGAGGATCCGCCGCAGCACGTACATCTTCTTCAAGACCTGCGGGTCGGTGATCAACTCTTCCTTACGGGTGCCGGAGCGCGAGATGTCGATCGCCGGGAAGGTTCGCTTGTCGGACACCTTGCGGTCAAGAATCAGTTCGGAGTTACCCGTGCCCTTGAATTCTTCGAAGATCACTTCGTCCATACGGCTGCCGGTATCGACCAACGCGGTCGCGATGATCGTCAGCGAACCGCCCTCTTCGATGTTACGCGCGGCGCCGAAGAACCGCTTCGGCCGTTGCAGCGCGTTGGCGTCGACGCCGCCGGTCAGCACCTTGCCGGATGACGGCACCACGGTGTTGTAGGCGCGACCAAGACGTGTGATCGAATCAAGCAGGATCACGACATCTCGGCCGTGCTCGACCAGGCGCTTGGCTTTCTCGATCACCATCTCGGCGACCTGGACGTGACGCACCGCCGGTTCATCGAACGTGGATGAAACCACTTCGCCCTTTACCGAACGCTGCATATCCGTGACTTCTTCCGGACGTTCGTCGATCAGAAGCACGATCAGATAGCATTCGGGATGATTGGCCGTGATCGAATGGGCGATGTTCTGCATCAACACCGTCTTGCCGGTGCGCGGCGGCGCCACGATCAAGGCGCGCTGGCCTTTGCCGATTGGCGCCACGATATCGATCACGCGCGCAGAAAGGTCTTTTCTTGTAGGGTCTTCGAGCTCGAGGCGGAAACGCTCGTCCGGAAACAGCGGCGTCAAATTGTCGAAATTGACCTTGTGCTTGGACTTTTCCGGATCTTCGAAATTCAGCGTGTTGACCTTGAGCAGCGCAAAGTAGCGTTCGCCTTCCTTCGGGCTGCGAATGTGGCCTTCGATGGTATCGCCGGTACGAAGGCCGAAGCGGCGAATCTGCGACGGCGAAACGTAGATATCGTCGGGGCCGGGCAGGTAGTTGGCATCCGGCGAGCGCAGGAAGCCGAAGCCGTCGGAGAGAACCTCGACGACGCCTTCGCCGATAATGTCGATTTCCTGGATCGCAAGCTGCTTGAGAATGGCAAACATCAGCTCCTGCTTGCGCATCGTGCTGGCGTTTTCGACCCCCTTTTCCTCCGCGAAGGCGACAAGTTCCGCCGGCGTCTGGGTTTTGAGGTCTTGGAGTTTGATTTCCCGCATTGGGGTGGTCCTGTGGAGTGCTTAAGAGGGGGAGGGTGCGAGGCGGCTTCTTGGAGTGCGGAGCCTGAAGTCAGGAAGGTCCGCAGGTCTGAGCAAGGAAAGGGCTGGGAAGGCCTCAAACCTGATGCAGCGGCCGGTCCAACAAGGAAACCGGGACGCAATCACATCCGCCTGCGTAGGGTGGGAATTCGGCCAATATAGAAAATCGCCTGACCTTCCGCAAGACGGCGTCATGGCGCAGCGATGGCATCTAAAACGGCTTGACGATCACCAAAATGACGATTCCGATCATCAGGATTGTTGGTATCTCATTGATTATACGATAAAATCTCTGTGAGAGATGATTTCGGTCCGCTGCGAAATCCTTGACCCAGCGGACAAAAAGGCCGTGGACCCCGGAGAGCACCAGCACCAGAAAGAGTTTTCCGTAGATCCACCAGCTGGTGAAAAGCCAATGCCCCGACCAGACGAGGTAAATCCCAGCCAGCCAGGTCACCATCATCGCCGGATTGATGATTGCTTTCAGCAATCGCCGTTCCATCACCTTGAAGGTCTCGGACTGCTTTGAGCCGACCTCGGCCTCGCAGTGATAGACGAACAGACGCGGCAGATAGAGCATGCCGGCCATCCAGGAGATAACCGCAATGACGTGCAGCGCCTTGATCCACTCGTACACCGGTCTCGCCTTTGTCGGAACGCATGAAACGTGATGAAGCTCGCCACGGATAGATCATTTCAGGCCGCGAGTCCTGTTTCTCTCAACACGGTGAGACTTATCCGTGAAGAGCCCTTATCTAAACTAATAATTCTAGAATCTTAAGGTTTGAGTCTGAGTGACCGTGGATTGGACTCACCCAACGACATCCGCTCGCTTCCGAGACTTTACTCACATCTATCGACAATTCCCGCACGGTTCGTGTCGATTGCCGTTATGCGAGCGGTTTCAATTCCTTGGACATTCAGCTAGTCAGTTTATGAAGAGACAAATCCACAAAACCCCACTAACGTTGTCGCGCCGGAACGGAATTATCCTCACGGGGAGCCTTGTGAAGAAAAAAGCCGGTTATCCCTGATCGGATGACGGGACCGGCTTTTTCTCGGATTGGCTCCACAAGGATTCACAGACCACACAGGCTTTTTCGTGTCCACGACCAGCAACTATTTTCACCTGCATCTGATATCGGACTCGACCGGCGAGACCTTGATCACCGTGGCGCGCGCCGTCGCCGCCCAATACACCAACGTGATACCCGTCGAGCATGTCTACCCGCTGGTTCGCAGCCAGAAGCAGCTCGATCGCGTGCTGACCGAAATCGAGGAAGCGCCCGGCATCGTACTATTCACGTTGCTGGAAAAAGATCTCGTCTCGAAACTTCAAACGAAGTGCCAGGAAATAAATATTCCGAGTCTGTCGATCATCGGGCCGGTGATGCAATTGTTCCAGGCCTATCTCGGCGCGCCGACGTCGGGCCGGGTAGGGGCCCAGCACACGCTGAATGCCGAATATTTCAAGCGGATCGATGCGCTGAACTACACGATGCTGCACGACGACGGTCAGCATGTCGAAGGTCTCGACGAGGCGGACGTGATTCTGGTCGGTGTGTCCCGCACCTCGAAAACGCCGACCTCGATCTATCTCGCCAACCGCGGCATCCGCACCGCCAATGTGCCGTTGGTGCAGGGCATTCCGATTCCGCATCAGCTCGAAATCTTGACCAAGCCGCTGGTCGTCAGTCTGCATGCGACGCCCGAACGTCTCATCCAGGTCAGGCAGAACCGGCTACTGAGCATGGGTGACCGTGACAACGACACTTACATCGACCGCCAGGCCGTGGCGGATGAAGTTGCCTTTGCGCGGCGGCTGTGCGCCAAGTTCAATTGGGCGCAGCTCGACGTCACCCGCCGCTCGATCGAGGAAACCGCGGCCGCCGTCATGAAACTCTTTAGTGATCGGCAGCGGCAACGGCTTCCCGAATGACGCTGTGGCGCGGAAAAGAGCCGTTGCTGTTGGCCTCGCAGAGCAAGGCGAGACAGATCCTGCTTGCCAATGCCGGCATCGCCTTCGAAAGCGATCCGGCCGACATCGATGAACGCGCGATCCAGAAATCATCGGGCCTGTCGGACCCCGGCGGGATCGCAAACCTGCTGGCCCGCGAGAAAGCCCGTGCCGTCTCAGTGAGGCGACAAGGACACTACGTCATCGGCGCCGATCAGACGCTGGCGCTCGGAATGCGAACTTTCAACAAGCCGGCGGGCAGGACACAGGCGGTCGAACAGTTACGCGCGCTTTCCGGACAGCGCCATGAGCTTCATGCCGCGGTCGCGGTCGCGCGTGACGGAAAGCTGTTATACGATCACGTCTCGGTCGCGCGCATGACCATGCGTCAGCTCGACGATGCCCAGATCGAGGCCTATCTGGTGGAAGCAGGTCACGCCGTGACGTCCAGCGTCGGTGCCTATCAACTTGAAGGGCTCGGTGTTCATCTGTTCGAGCAGATCGAGGGCGACCACTTCACCATTCTCGGTTTGCCGTTGTTGCCGCTGTTTGCATTTCTGCGCGGCGAACGCTTGTTAGGCGTTTGAACATGATCGTCCTTGGATTGACCGGTTCGATCGGGATGGGAAAGTCGACCACCGCGAATTTGTTCGCGGAAGCGGGCGTGCCCGTCTATGACGCGGACGCCGCTGTTCATCGGCTTTACGAAGGCGAAGCCGTCGCCGCCATCGAGGCGGCGTTTCCCGGCACGACGGCAAATGGAAAGGTCGATCGCAACAGGCTTTCAGCCCGCGTGGTGCACGATTCCGCTGCGATGAGGCGGCTCGAGGAAATCGTTCACCCGATGCTTGGCGCGTCGCGACATCGATTTCTTCAAGATGCCGAACAATCCGGCGCGCCGGTCGCGGTGGTCGATGTGCCCTTGCTGTTTGAGACCGGTGGCGAAAAGCGCGTCGATGCCGTGGTCGTGGTGACGACGAGCGCGGAACTTCAGCGCGAGCGAATTCTCACCCGCCCCAATATGACCGAGGAAAAACTCGACGCTATTCTGGCGCGGCAAATGCCGGATGCCGAAAAAAGAAAGCGGGCGCATTTCGTGGTGGATACCTCGCACGGTCTTGATCCCGTCAGGCTGCGAATTCGCGACATTCTGGCTGAGGCTGCTAAATTGCCCCCCCGGCGATCCTGATTCGCCCGTCCTCGGCGGTCTTTTTCATGCGCGAAATCGTTCTCGATACTGAGACCACTGGCCTTGATCCCCTGCGGGGCGACCGGCTGGTCGAAATCGGCTGCGTCGAGATTTTCAACCGCATGCCGACGGGGCAAACCTTTCACCGCTACTTCAATCCCGAGCGGGCCATGCCGGCGGAAGCCTTTGCCGTGCACGGGCTTTCAACCGAATTTCTCGCCGCCAAACCGCTGTTTGTGGAGGAGGTCGACGAGTTCCTGGCGTTCATCGGCGATGCGCCGCTGGTGATCCACAACGCCTCGTTCGACATCAGCTTCATCAATGCGGAACTCGACCGGATCAAGCGGCCGGCGCTCTCCAGGGATCGCCTGGTCGATACGCTGCTCCTGGCGCGGCGCAAGCATCCCGGCGTCTCCAACCGCCTCGACGATCTTTGCTCGCGTTATCAGATCGACAATTCACGGCGCACCAAACACGGCGCGCTGCTCGATGCTGAGCTTCTGGCCGAGGTCTACATCGATCTGATCGGCGCGCGGCAGTCGCAACTCGTTCTGGCGTCCGAGTCGCGCGAGGTTCGTGTCTCCGGCGTTGGCGACATGCCGCGGCGACAGCGGGAAACTCCGCTCGCGCCCCGCGTCACCGAGGCCGACCGCGCTGCACATCGCGAGTTTGTTCTGACGCTTGGCGACAAGCCGGTCTGGAACGATTTCCTGCCGGCTGCCGCCGTTTAGGACAAAATCAGCTCGGCTTCACTTGGGCGGCTTGCATCTGCGCCGCTTGCCGTTCCATGTTCTGGCGATACAGCCCGACGAAGTCGACCGGATCCAGCATCAACGGCGGGAAGCCGCCATCGCGAACCGCAGTTGCGATAATCTCGCGAGCGAACGGAAACAGCAGACGCGGGCATTCGATCATGATCAGCGGATGCAGGTTTTCCTTCGGCACGTTGAGGATCCGGAACACGCCGGCATAGATGAGCTCGAAGCTGAACATCACTTTGCCGTTGCTTTCGGCCTTGCCTTCGACCGATAGCGCGACCTCGTAATCGTTCTCGGCCACATTGCCGGCGTTGACGTTGATCTGGATGTTGATCGCGGGCTGCTGCTGTTGCGCTCCAAGGGACGCCGGCGCATTCGGGTTTTCGAACGACAGATCCTTGGTGTACTGCGCCAACACGTTCAGCTGCGGAGGAAGCGCTGCCTCGGGAGGCGTACCATTGCCGTTGGTCATACGATTCTCTCCTGGAACGGTTTGGCGAACGGAGCCATTTGTCGCATCCGAATGCGCCTGAAAGGGAAGCAAAAGGCCTTGTCGGGGCGAGTGGCTATCATAGCCCAACCTCTTTCCACAAGGACGACCGTCAGAGCGGATCGCAGCGGGAGGCCTATTTGATCAATTGCGAACCGGGGAGGGAACGAGAAGTTCCTCTAAATAATTGAATATGCGCGATTTATGGCCATCGTGGGGTTTCCCCTCGCGTTTGAAACGCGCTAGAATTCGCGCGTGGCAGCCGGACAGGGCCCGGGACCGGTTGGTGCGTGATTCTGCGGCATGCTTGCCGGCAGGTGCCATTGGCCAGCCTCGGTTTCATGCTTACATGCGGCGGGCTGATCGATGATGTAATGTCTGCCCCCTGACAACGGGGACGCTCTACCGCCGGGTCCACTGCCGGCGCCTAGAACCAGAAAGCGAATTCGACGTGGATATTTATACGATCATCTTCCTGGCGCTGGCCGTGTTCATTTTCCTCCGCTTGCGCAATGTGCTCGGGCAGCGCACCGGCAGTGAGCGGCCGCCATACGATCGCGCGGCGCGCAACGTCGTGCAGGGTGCGCCGGACAGCAACGTCGTTCCGATACCTGGAACCGTGATCGACCAGGCGCCGATGGCGCCGGCACCCGACGTTGTCCCGCCCGTGGATCGCTGGAAGGGCATTGCCGAAGCGGGAACGGCGCTCGCCCAAGGTCTCGATGGGCTCGTTGCACAGGATTCGTCGTTTGACCCGCGTCATTTCCTGAGCGGCGCACGAAGCGCCTACGAAATGATCGTGCTGGCATTCGCCAACGGTGACCGCCGCTCGCTGAAAGACCTGCTCTCGACCGAGGTCTATGACAGCTTTGACGCCGCGATCAAGGAGCGGGAGCGGCAAGAGCGCAAGACCGAGACGCGGTTTGTTTCGATCGACAAGGCTGAAATTGTCGGGGCAGAGGCGCGCGAGCGCAACGCGCAGCTGACGGTTCGCTTTGTCTCGCAAATGATCTCGGTTACCCGTGACAAGGCCGGCGCGATTGTTGACGGCAACCCGGACAAGGTCGCCGATATCACCGACGTCTGGACATTCGCCCGCGACCCGACCTCGCGCGATCCGAACTGGAAGCTGGTTGGCACCGGTAGCGCGCACTAATCGTGGGCGGCGCATTGCCGCCGCGCTCGGTGTGATCGTTCTGGCACTGGTGGTTGTCCCGCTTGGCGCCATGGCTGCACGCAAACTGCGTACAACGTTCGCGGCGCGCAAGCATTCGGAAGCTCCGGCTCCTCGTCAGATTCCCTATCCACGTCTTGAATGGCCGATCGTGATCCATGGCGGCCAATACATTCCGCTCGCCTGGAAGGATATCGCCGGCTGGGCGTCGGACGACCACGCGCAGGCTTACAAAGCCTTTCGCGTCAGCTGTACTTCCATAGCTGCGCAACAAAATCCGCCCGATGATTCCAAAGCGCTCGGCGCCTCGCTGCGCGAACCGTGCCGCCTTGCGAAAGCGCGCGCGATTACCGATGACGCCACGGCGCGCGCTTTTTTCGAGGAGAATTTCGTTCCGCTGCAAATATCGCGGCTTGGCGAGGATGCGGGCTTTGTAACGGGCTATTACGAGCCGATCCTCGAGGGCTCGCGGACCCGGACCGATGTCTTCAACGTGCCGGTCTATCGCCGGCCCTCCAACTTGTTTGTCCGGGGCTTCACGCAGGATTCTCCCAGCCTGCCCAACAAGGGCCCGGTATATCGCAAGATCGGCCGGCGCAAGCTTGTGCCCTATTATGATCGCGCCCAGATCGAAGATGGCGCGATTGCCGGCCGGGGCCTCGAAATCTGCTGGCTCAAGGATCAGACCGATCTTCTGTTTGCACAGATCCAGGGGTCGGCGCGGATACGTCTTCAGGACGGCTCGACCATCCGCATCAACTACGATGCACATAACGGCTATCCCTATACGGCCGTCGGCCGCATCCTGATCGAGCGCGGCATCATTCCAAGAGAACAGATGTCGATGCAGAAGATCAGGGAGTGGATGGAGCAAAATCCCGACGGGGCGAATGAAGTCCGACGGCAAAACCGCGCCTACGTGTTCTTTCGTCAAGTGCCGCTCTCCGACAAGGACGAACCAGTGGGCGCGCAAGGCGTGCCGCTGACGCCGGGCCGGTCGATTGCGGTCGACAACTCGCTTCACGTCTACGGCACGCTGTTCTTCATCGAAGGCGAGCTGCCGATCGAATCGCCGCAAGCGAAAACGCCGTTCCGGCGGCTGATGGTCGCACAGGACACCGGCTCGGCCATCACCGGTCCTGCGCGCGCCGACATTTATTATGGGGCCGGCGCGGAAGCGGGACGCATATCCGGCCGTTTCCGTCACAACATGCGCTTTGTCATGCTGGTGCCGAAGCGCGTCGATCCTGTCGAGCGCGGCCGCAAGATGCCGCTGCCGGACCCGCGGCCTTCCGAGAAAATCGCAAAGCTGTTTCCACAAACCGATCCTTTAAAAGACAAGCCGAACGAACCGGCGGGTGGCGTCAAGCCATCGGCGGCTCCAGCCACCTCAGCCCAAGTGACGGAGAAAGTGCCGCTGCCGCAGGCGCGGCCGGTGACCAAGCCTGGCCGCACGGGTCTTCGTCTTCGCCGCTTTATCCGCCACCGCGGGGGCTAGTGCTCCGATTCCGAAGTTCGTATCATATTGCGGCTCTACGTTTACGAACTTCGGAATCAAAGGAGCTCTAGCCAATTATGTGATTCTAGTGGTTGCGGATTTGACATTCGCTACCCGCCTGACCACAAACTCCTACGGGTATGTTGGAATCGGACCACTCAAACATGAAGCGACCGCCTCCGATTCTGGATCCGCCGCGCCGCAGGCGAGCCCTGAGCGACGAAGAGCATGCGCTGTGGGACAGCGTTGCCAGGCAGATCAAGCCGCTGCGAAAGAAGCACCGCGCAATAACTGCGCTAGCGTCGCCGCCATCGGTGGAGGCGCGGGCTGCCGCCAAGATCGCGGTTCGTCCGAAGCCTGCTCCCGCCGCTACGCCGCAGCCGAAAAAATCCGCGACACCGCCGCTCGTGCCGCTCGGCCGGCGCGAGCGATCACAGCTGTCGAAGGGCAGGAAGGAGATCGAAGCTCGTCTCGACCTGCACGGCATGACCCAGGTGCGGGCGCATCGCGCATTGTCCGCCTTTCTGCACCGTGCGCATGGCGACGGGCTGACCTTCGTGCTCGTTATCACCGGCAAAGGCAAGGTCGGCGCCGAATCCGAAGGTGGCGTGCTTCGGCGCCAGGTACCGCAATGGCTGAGCCAGCCGGATTTTCGCACGCTGGTCGTCGGCTTTGAAGAAGCCCATATCGGCCACGGTGGCGCGGGCGCACTCTATGTTCGGATCCGCCGCTCGCGCTTTACATAGCGTTTTCGAGCGAAGCATTCCCTCGGACTTGATCCGTGGGTGGATTCCGGTTGGCGTGAAGAAAACGCGTCAAAATAAAAAAGTCAGAATGGCCGGATCACGCCGACGCGCGGAATCAGCGTCACGATCCAGCCGGCGACGTTGGTCTTGCGGTCATCGCTGGCGATCGGCGGAACTGGTTTCAAAGACGGCAGCGTCTTGACAGCGTGGAGGATCAAGAACAGGCACACCACCCAGTTCGAGATCCATCGCGAATAATCAAACACCATCGCAAACATGACGAGATAGGCCGCGGTAACGCCAAGAATGCCCGCGACGACGATGTGGCGGTGGAAATCATCCGCCAGTGACCGAATTGAATCGGCAAAATATCGCCAGAGCGGCGTGTGCAGCCAGATCAGCAGCGCGAAAACAGGTACGCCGAGAATGTTCGACGGCATCCGTGCCCAAGTGTCGCCGATTTCCTTCACGAGCGGCTGGTACCAGATGTAACTGAAGCCGAGCAGATCGGTGCGGGCAGGGTCGGCCATTCGCGTCTTGAGATAGGCGACGAAGTCGGCTTCGGGGATCGGCATCGTCCCCCAGAATTGCAGGCCGAGAAACAGTGCGGCGAGCGCGAGAATTGAGATCGTGCCCACGACGAGGTTCGTGCGGTTGAACCCCATCGCCAGATAGTGCCGGAGCACGACGATCAGGGCGATGGTCGGCACATACATCAGGAGATGGATGTGGTGGATCAGGATCAGGACGGCCGAAAGGAAAGCCGCGAGCAGCACCAAGGCGATCCCATGCGCGGGAATCAACAACAGAATGATCGCAGCCAGACAGCCGTAGATGTCGAAGTGCCCGAGCGTGTGCATGAAATTCTTCAGGAAGAATGGCGAGCCGGCGATGAAGATAAAGAGCGGCATGTGGGCGTCGTCGAAGCCGAAGGTGCGCCGGAACAGCTTTGCAAATAGCGCGGCCGTCGCGACCCAGGCGGCGCCGCCGAGCGCGAACACCAGCCATACCGGCACTTTCGCGGTAAACAGCGCAACGATCGCGCCGATCAGCGCGCGTTTGACGAGCCCGAAATGATAGTCGACGAGTAGATGGATATAGGGGACGTAAGGCGGCAGCAGGATCTTGTGAATGAACACCCCGGCAATCACGGCGGCGTTGATGGTAACCATCACACGCCAGGGATTTTGCCGGGTGAACCAGTTCATTCGCAAGCGCTATAAAATGAATCGGCTCAGATCGGCATTCCTGGCGAGGTCGCCAACGTGCTTTTGAACATATTCGGCGTCGATCCGGATGGTTTCCCCGTGGCGATCCGGCGCGGCAAAGGAAATTTCGTCGAGCACGCGCTCCATCACGGTTTGCAGCCGCCGGGCGCCGATATTCTCCACGGTGGAATTGACGGCCACCGCGATATCGGCGAGCGCGTCGATCGCGCCGTCAGCGATATCGAGCGTGACGCCCTCGGTCTGCATCAACGCAATGTATTGCTTGATCAGCGATGCTTCCGGCTCGGTCAGAATGCGCCGCATGTCGTCCCGGGTGAGCGCTGCCAGCTCGACGCGGATCGGCAACCGTCCCTGCAATTCCGGCAACAGGTCCGACGGCTTGGCGATGTGGAATGCGCCGGAAGCGATGAAGAGGATGTGATCGGTTTTCACCGCGCCGTGCTTGGTCGATACCGTGGTGCCTTCGATCAGCGGCAGCAGGTCGCGCTGCACGCCCTCGCGCGAAACCTCGCCGCCGACGCGCCCGTCGCGCACACAGATCTTGTCGATCTCGTCGAGGAACACAATACCGTTGTTCTCGACCGCTGCGATTGCCTCAAGCACGAGCTGGTCGTTGTCGAGCAGCTTGTCGGCCTCTTCATTGACGAGGATTTCGTGCGAGCCTTCGACCGTTAGTCGGCGCGTCTTGGTGCGACCGCCCATCTTGCCGAAGATATCGCCGAGCGAAATCGCGCCCATCTGCGCGCCGGGCATGCCCGGAATCTCGAACATCGGCATTCCACCGGACGCCTGCGTCTCGATCTCGATTTCCTTGTCGTTGAGTTCGCCGGCACGCAGTTTCCGGCGGAAGGAGTCGCGCGTCGCGGCGCTGGAATTGGCGCCAACCAGCGCGTCGAGCACGCGATCTTCGGCGGCGAGTTGGGCGCGGGCCTGAACGTCCTTGCGCTTGCGCTCGCGGGTTTGCGAAATGGCTACCTCGACAAGATCGCGCACGATCTGCTCGACGTCGCGGCCGACATAGCCGACTTCGGTGAACTTGGTGGCCTCGACCTTGATGAACGGCGCGCCGGCGAGCTTTGCCAGCCTTCGTGCGATTTCGGTTTTGCCGACGCCGGTCGGCCCGATCATCAGAATATTTTTCGGCAGCACTTCCTCGCGCAAGCCGTCAGCGAGCTGCAGACGACGCCATCGATTGCGCAAGGCAATCGATACCGCACGCTTGGCATCGGTCTGGCCGACGATGAAGCGGTCGAGTTCGGAAACGATTTCGCGGGGAGAAAAGTCGGTCATGGTTTCTAGCTAAGTCTAAATGCGGGTCAGAACAAGCGGCGATTTGAAACGATGGCGGTCAAGAATCGCGGATCATCAACAACGCCGCTCCGTCGGGTGTTTCGACAAGGCGATCACGGTGAAATCCGGCTTTTTCATAGGCCTGGATTGCGCGCGCATTGTCCGGATCCGGATCGGTGACGACACGCGGCGCTCCGGCAGCCAGCAAGCGATCGGCAAAGGCACGGACGAAGGCTGAGCCATGGCCGCGCCCGACCATATCGGCCTCGCCGATGAACTGATCGAGCCCTCGGGTGCCATCGGGTTGGGAACCGAAACCGCAATCCCAGACGCTCAAATTGTAGCACTGCAAATAAGCGAACTCCTGTCCGTCGGCGGCCACGATGAACTGCGCCATATCCGGATGATCGAGATCGCCGCTGACGAGTTCGAATTGCTCGGCGGGATCGTGCCACCATTCGCGGACATGCTGCGTCTCTAGCCAGCGCTTGATTGTCGGCAGATCGTCTGCCGACATCGGGCGGAAAACGTAAGCGGTCATGCTAACCTGCTTGCAGGGTCTCAATCGTGACGTTGCGATTGGTGTAGACGCAAATGTCCGCCGCAATATCGAGCGACCGGCGCACGATCGTCTCGGCATCCTTGTCGGTGTCGACGAGCGCACGTGCCGCGGCCAGCGCATAATTGCCGCCCGAGCCGATCGCCATCACGCCGCCTTCCGGCTCGAGCACGTCGCCGGTCCCGGTCAGAACCAGCGAGACCTCCTTGTCGGCGACGATCATCATCGCCTCGAGCCGCCGCAGATAGCGGTCGGTCCGCCAGTCCTTGGCGAGTTCGACTGCCGCGCGGGTCAATTGGCCGGGATATTGCTCGAGCTTGGCTTCCAGCCGCTCGAACAGGGTGAAGGCATCGGCCGTGGCGCCTGCAAACCCGCCGATGACCTCGCCCTTGCCAAGCTTGCGGACCTTTTTGGCGTTGGATTTGATCACGGTCTGGCCGATCGAGACCTGGCCGTCGCCGCCGACCACGACCTTGCCGCCTTTGCGGACCGTTAAAATGGTGGTGCCGTGCCAAACCGGCATATCTGGGGCTGCTGAATGCATGGATTACCTCTAAACTTCGCCTGATTTAAGGGCAGGTCCGCGTGGTTACAACAAGGCACGTGCAACCAGGTGACCTCTGGCCTCCGCGAGGGACCGGATTTCGGTCACCATAGGTCGAAGTTGGGTTTTCAAAACGGTATCCCGCAGTAGCGAAGCCGGGTGCGGCCTGTTAAAAGACCGCGTTTTCGGCCAATGGTTTGGCTTTAGTGTCCCGATTCCGACATCAGGGAAAGATGCTCATGCGCAGCGCCACCATCAAGCGCAAGACGAAAGAGACCGATATCGAGGTGACCGTCAACCTCGACGGGTCGGGTGTGTCCAACGTCGCCACTGGAATCGGCTTCTTCGACCATATGCTTGACCTGCTGGCCCGCCATTCCCGCATCGACATCACGGTGAAGGCCGCCGGCGATCTCCACGTCGATCACCACCACACGACCGAGGACGTCGGCATTGCGCTGGGGCAGGCGGTGAAACAGGCGCTCGGCACCATGGCCGGCATCACCCGCTACGCCAGCGTCCACATGCCGATGGACGAGACTTTGTCGCGGGTCGTGATCGATATTTCCGGCCGCCCGGTGCTGGTCTTCAAGGCCGAGTTTCCGCGCGACAAGGTTGGCCAATTCGATACCGAGCTGGTTCGCGAATGGTTCAACGCGTTCGCGATGAATGCCGGGGTGACTTTGCACGTCGAAACCCTATATGGCGAGAATAGCCATCATATCGCCGAGTCCTGCTTCAAGGGCCTGGCGCGTGCGTTGCGGACCGCGATTGCCATCGATCCGCGCGCGGCAGGCGAGGTGCCGTCCACCAAGGGTCAGCTCGGCGGCTGATCTGATTTTTCGGACGGCGAGCGACGAACTTCGGAAACGAGGCCAATACATGCCGGTCTATACCGTTCACGCCCCCGCGGTGAGCAACATCGATTTCCGTGCGACCGATCGCTTTGCCTTCGTTAGAGACGGCTTTCATGTGTGGGCCGCCGTCTTTGGCGTCGTGTGGCTCGCCTGGCATCGTCTGTGGCTCGCGCTGATCGGGTGGATCGTGCTGATGACGGCAATCGATATCGCCTTTGTCCGGCTCGGCTTCAGCGGTGGAATCGTTTTTCTTGTCGATGCGTTGCTTGCGTTGCTGCTTGGCTTTGAGGCCACAAGCCTCAAGCGCTGGACCTTGTCGCGGCGCAGATGGCGGCAGCTTGATATTGTGGTTGCCGACGACGAGGAGGCCGCCGAGCGTCGCTTCTTCGATCGCTGGACCGCGCGGCAACGCGTGACGGGCAACGACCAGCCGGCGGTCGATCGCGGCGGCCCGCCGCCGACGCGGGATGTCCCGGGCCAGGCTTTTTCGAAGCCGCCGTCACCGCCACGCGACGACATCATCGGTCTCTTTCCCGAACCGGGAGCGCCGCGGTGAGTGTTGCGATCATCGATTACGGCTCCGGCAACCTGCACTCGGCGGCGAAAGCCTTCGAGCGCGCGAGTCGCAGCATGGAGAACCCGGACAAGATCGTCGTGACGCGCGATCCCGATACGGTCTATCGCGCCGACCGCATCGTGCTGCCCGGCGTCGGCGCGTTCGCCGATTGCCGCCGCGGCCTCGATGCACTGGACGGAATGGTCGACGCGTTGACCGAAACCGTGCGAAACAAGGCGCGGCCGTTTTTTGGCATCTGCGTCGGCATGCAGTTGATGGCGACGCGTGGCAAGGAATACGTCAACACCGACGGCTTCAACTGGATCGCCGGCGAAGTCGTGAAGATTTCGCCGCGCGACGAGAACCTGAAAATCCCGCACATGGGCTGGAACACGCTCGATCTGGCGGGCGAACACCCCGTGCTTGAGCGGTTGCCGCTGGGCCCGAAGGGCCGTCACGCTTATTTCGTGCACTCCTATCACCTCATTGCCGCCAACGAAGCTGATGTGCTGGCGCGCGCCGACTATGGCGGGCCGGTGACGGCGATCGTCGCCCGCGATACCGCGATCGGCACGCAATTCCATCCAGAAAAGAGCCAGCGCTTCGGACTCGCCCTGATCTCGAACTTCTTGAAGTGGAAGCCGTGATTCTTTTTCCTGCCATCGATCTGAAAAACGGACAGTGCGTGCGCCTCGAACAAGGCGACATGGCGCGCGCGACCGTGTTCAACCTCGATCCCGCCGCCCAGGCAGCAAGCTTCGCCGCGCAAGGGTTCGAATATCTCCACGTCGTCGATCTCGATGGCGCCTTCGCCGGCAGGCCGGTGAATGCCGGCGTCGTCGAAGCCATGCTCAGGAAGGTCACCATACCGGTGCAACTCGGCGGCGGCATCCGCGATCTGAAGACGGTCGAAGCCTGGCTCGAGAAGGGCATCGCGCGGGTGATCATCGGCACCGCCGCGGTGCGCGATCCCGCACTGGTCAAAAGCGCGTCGAAGAAGTTTCCCGGCCGCGTCGCCGTGGGGCTCGATGCGCGCGCCGGCAAGGTTGCGGTCGAAGGCTGGGCCGAGACATCGCAGGTCACCGCACTCGACATCGCGCGGCGGTTCGAGGATGCCGGCGTTGCCGCGATCATCTTCACCGATATCGCGCGCGATGGCCTGCTCAAGGGCCTCAACCTCGACGCCACGATTGCGCTCGCCGATCGCATTTCCATTCCGGTCATCGCTTCGGGCGGATTTGCCTCGATCGACGACGTGAAGGCGCTACTCGACCCGCGGGCCAAGAAGCTCGCCGGCGCCATTGTCGGCCGCGCGCTCTATGACGGCCGTCTCGATCCTGTCGCGGCGCTGAAGCTGATCCACAGCGCACGGGCGGCGGCCCAGGAGGATCCATGTTCAAGGCTCGCGTGATCCCCTGTCTCGATGTGAAAGATGGCCGCGTCGTCAAGGGCATCAACTTCGTCGATCTGCGCGACGCCGGCGATCCCGTCGAAGCGGCGATCGCCTATGACGCCGCCGGCGCCGACGAGCTTTGTTTTCTCGACATCACCGCGACCCACGAAAATCGCGGCATCATGCTGGACGTGGTCCGGCGCACGGCCGAGGCCTGCTTCATGCCGCTCACCGTCGGCGGCGGCGTGCGCGAGGTCGACGACATCAACACGTTGCTGCGGTCCGGCGCCGACAAGGTTTCGATCAACTCGGCCGCGGTCAGCCGGCGCCAATTCGTCAGGGAAGCGGCGGAGAAGTTCTGCGACCAGTGCATCGTGGTTGCGATCGACGCCAAGCGCGTCAATCGCGTCGGTGGCTCGGATCGCTGGGAGATATTCACCCATGGCGGGCGCAAGGCGACCGGGATCGACGCCATCGAATATGCGCAGGAAGTGGTTTCACTCGGCGCCGGTGAAATCCTCCTGACCTCGATGGATCGGGATGGCACCAGGCAGGGATTCGACTTAGCCCTGACGCGCTTGATCGCCGACAGCGTGGCCGTGCCGGTCATCGCTTCCGGCGGGGTCGGCAATCTCGACCATCTGGTGGACGGCATCCGCGAAGGCCACGCGACCGCGGTGCTGGCGGCGTCGATCTTCCATTTCGGCGAATTTACCATACGTCAGGCCAAGGACCACATGGCCCGCGCCGGCTTAGCCATGCGGCTCGATCCCTGACGACTCCTTATGACAGGAGTGCTACTAGTGCTCCGATTCCGAAGTTCGGATTGCATTGCGGCCCCACGTTTGCGAACTTCGGAATCAGAGGAGCACTAGCTAAATATATGGATCTAGTGCGGTTTGGAATTTGAAGTTCCTATGACGAGATTGCCGCGAAACTGATAGGAACTTCAAATTCACCGCACTAGTCAGGGGTGATTGGCGCCTGCGATACCCGGCGCATGCAAGTTTGAAGTTGAGTTCGAATTGATGTCGCGTTTTTCGCTGCACGACCTTGCCAGAATCATCGACGCCCGCGCGGCATCGGGCGGCGAGGCTTCGTATACCCGCAAGCTCCTGGACAAGGGGCCAGAGCATTGCGCCAGGAAGTTTGGCGAGGAGGCGGTGGAAACCGTGATCGCCGCCGTCGGTACCAACCGCGACCATCTCATCGCGGAAAGCGCGGACGTGCTGTTTCACCTGCTGGTGCTGTTGAAGTCGTGTGGCGTCGCCCTTGAAGAAGTCGAGGCTACGCTGGAGAGCCGCACCGGCATGTCCGGGCTTGAGGAAAAGGCCGCGCGCAAGCGCGACTAGCTTGGCTGGATAGGCGTCATGGATATCAGGGCACCCGATCAGCAGTATAATCCCTACCGGGTATTTTCCCGCGACCAGTGGGCGCGCCTTCGCGACGACACGCCGATGACACTGGAACCGGGCGAGTTCGAGCGCTTGCGCTCGCTGCACGATCGCCTCGACCTGAAGGAAGTCGAAGACATTTACCTTCCGCTGTCGCGCTTGTTGTCGATCTATGTCGATGCCACGACCCGGCTGTTTCAGGCGCAGCGCCAGTTTCTTGGCATTCGGGACCGCAAGGTGCCCTACATCATCGGCATTGCAGGCTCGGTTGCCGGCGGCAAGTCGACCACGGCGCGCGTGCTGCAAGCCCTCCTGGCGCGCTGGTCGCCGCGGCCGAAGGTCGACATGGTGACGACCGACGGTTTTCTGTTTCCCAATGCCGTGCTCGAGCGGCAAGGCTTGTTGCAGAAGAAGGGTTTCCCCGAAAGTTACGACCAGCCGAGGCTGCTCTCGTTTTTGAGCGACATCAAGGCCGGACGAGGAAAAGTGGGCGCGCCGGTCTATTCGCATCTCACCTACGACATCATTCCGAATGAGTGGAATGAGATCGACCGGCCGGACATCCTGATCGTCGAGGGCGTCAACGTCCTGCAAACCAGCCGTCTTCCGCGCGATGGCAAGGCGGTGCCTGTCGTCTCCGACTTCTTCGACTTCTCCGTCTATATCGATGCGGAGGAGCCGGTGCTGCGCGATTGGTATATCCGCCGCTTCCTGACCCTTCGCGATACCGCCTTCCACGATCCCAAATCCTATTTCCACCGCTATGCACTGCTGTCCGACGACGAAGCCGTCGCGACCGCAACCGCGATCTGGGAGCGCACCAACCTCGCAAACCTCGAGGACAACATCCTTCCGACGCGACCGCGCGCGACGCTGATCCTCAAGAAGGGCGCCGACCACGTCGTCGAAACCGTGGCGCTGCGCCGGCTCTGATCCGCTTTCTTATTTGAACCAAAGCCACACTGGACCAATAATTTTGCTAGATTCCTGTCGATTCCGAAGTTCGTAGAGGTGGGGCCGAGTAATCATGCGAACCTCGGAATCGGGACTCTAGCGCATCTGCAAGCTTCTCGCGGTCGAGCGGCTTGACCAGGAAACCGTCCATGCCCGCCTCGAAGCAGGCATGGCGATCCTCGACCAGCGTGTTCGCGGTCAGCGCCAGGATCGGCGTCCGCCGTCCCGCCTGCGCGGCTTCATGGCTGCGGATGCGCTTGGTGGTCTCGATGCCGTCGAGGCCCGGCATCTGGATGTCCATCAGCACGAGGTCATAAGGCGCACCGGCGGATTTTGCGGCGAGCCAGGATTCCAGCGCCTCCTCGCCATCGGTGGTGAGGACGACCTGATGTCCCAGCCGCGTCAGAAGCGAGCGCATCAGCAGCGCGTTGATCTCGTTGTCTTCCGCTACCAGCACGGAGAAGCCGCGCGGCGTGACGGCGGGTGCGGCCTCGGCGGCTTCCGCCGGCTCGGCGATGGCGTCGACGAGGCCGGGTGCGGAAACCTCCGGCGGCCCGGAAAGGCGTGCGGCGAGCGAGGCCGCGCGCAACGGCTTGACCAGATAGCCGGTGAGGGAAGAGGCCGCCGAGAATTGCGATTCCTGCCGGGTCGCCGGCGTGAACATGACGATCCGCCGGGGAGCGAACGGCCGTGCCGACGTCGCCAGCGCCTCGACCGTTTCGATGCCGAGCGCGTGGTCGAGCAGCACCGCGTGCCAATTCCGCTCCGGCAGCAGCGCGCGCGCCACATCGGGATCGGAAACCACGCAGGTCTGGCCGCCCCAGCGTTCCAGCCGCCGCGCTACCAGCGACGCCTCGATGCTCTGTGGCGCCACCAGCATCACGGAGCGGCCGCCAAGATCGGGGGCCGCAAACGGCTGCGGCGCGCTCTCGCTGGCCGCCAACGGAATGCTGACGGTGAAGGTCGAGCCCTTGCCGGGTTCGCTTTCCAGCGCGATGCGCCCGCCCATGCGCTTGACGATGCGCTCGGAAATGGAGAGGCCCAGTCCCGTGCCGCCATAGCTGCGGGCGATGCGGTCGTCGGCCTGTTCGAATTCGCGGAAGATGCGCTCCTGTGCCGCCGGCGCGATACCCATGCCGGTGTCGCGCACGATGAACGAGATTTCGCTGGGCCAGATGCCGGGCTCGACGATCAGCGCCACGCCGCCGGTCGCGGTGAATTTGATGGCGTTGCCGGCGAGGTTGAGCAGCACCTGTCGAAGCCGCGCGGCATCGCCGATCACCTGCGCCGGCAGGCGGTCATCGATGAAAGACGCGATTTCGAGTTTGCGCGCCTGTGCGCGCGGCGCCAGCAGTTCGGTGATGTCCTCGATCAGGCCGGCGAGTGCGAACGGGCGCGATTCCAGGTCGATCTTGCCGGCCTCGATCTTGGAATAATCGAGCAGCTCCTCGATCAGCGCGAGCAGCGCATCGCCCGAGGTTTTCACCGCCTTGGCATAGGTCATCTGCTCCGGCGTCAGCGCGGTGTCGAGCAACAGCCCGCTCATCCCGAGGATGCCGTTGAGCGGCGTGCGGATCTCGTGGCTTGCCATCGCGAGAAAGCGCGACTTGGCACGGTTGGCGGCGTCCGCCTGGTCGCGAGCCTCGGCAAGCGCACGCTCGGTTTCGGTGCGGTCGGTGACGTCGCGGCCGACACTTTGCATTTCGGCCGGCGCGCCGGCATCGAAGCGGACCAGCGCTTCGCGCCAGGCGATCCAGCGCGCACCCAGCGCGGTTTCGATGCGCTGGTCGTGAATCCGGGTCCCGTTCGCCTCGATCGCGCTTTCGCCCTGTTCGATCACGGTGAGCTGGAAGCGGCTGCCGATCAGCTCGCCCCGCTCCTTGCGCGCCAGTTCGCAGTAGGCGTCGTTGACGAAAGTGATCCTGCCTTCTCCGTCGCGCAGCACGATTAAATCGCCCTGCGATTCGAACAGGCTGCGCGAGCGCCCTTCCGCTTCCTGCAATTCCCAATTGCGGTCGGCCAGCGCCTCATTATGCAGCGCGATCTTGCGCATCTTCTTGCGCACAAAACGCAGCCGCATGCTGACGGTCACGAGTGCAAGACATGCGACCGCAAACAGGAAACTTGCGCCGATCGCAAAATTGTTGGGGTTGTAGCCGGAATGTTCCGAGCGGCTGCCCGCTATGAAGCCATAGGCGCCGCCGAACGTCGCGGAGAAGATCACGAACGAACGGACCGAAAGCGAAATCCACGGATGACGTCGCGCGAAGCGGCGCAGGTGCAGTTTGATCTGGATCATCCGCCCCATGGCCGATCACCTGAATTTTTTTGCATCGTTCGTTGGTTCACGAAGATGCCGTCCACGGTCTTGCGAAGTGCTTGAAGGTGCGCGGGTTCCGCTCGCGGCATGCGAACGTGGTTGACGAAACGTTAAACCTCCCGCGGGTCGCGCCTCTTCATTCTCGCGCGGCAATCGCCTCCGAGTCATTGCAAAGGGTCCCTCCGAAAGCAGAGGGAGCAGGGAATGCCGGGCGCGTCAACGCACCCACAGCCTCGCACGCAAAGTAGAAAGCGTACGAGTTAGTCACCGCAGGTCCGCCGAAGTCGTCAGGCATTCCCCGCGCGGCTGGTTTTACGGCTTATTCCACGCTCTCCCCGGCGATCGGGCTTGTTGTCACCGTCCTCGCGCAATACGGAGCATTGTCGCGAGTTGATGTCAGCGTCGGGACATCAGGACCACGTGGCTTCGCCGTCCGCGACGATGCGCATTCGTCTGTTGCGCCGCCGCGTCCACCGCATCTTCCGCCCAACGTTTAGTGACGATCGCGAAACGCCCTCATCTCGGGCGGAAGACGCGCGAAGAAGTGCCAGTGATTTGCCCGACGTCACAAGGATCGCACCTGCGACAGATTGGCACGACGGGCAAATCAGGTGAGGGACGAGAAAAGCTGTCAAGGACAATTCTCGTGTCCTGGACGCGACGCAGCGTGCCGAAAGCGCGTTCACGCGCGTCCTCGACGCGCTATGGCTGCTTCGCGAGAAGCCGGGACCCACAATCCTCCGCGGGGACCTAGTGATCCGATTCTAACATTCGCATCCCCCTCAGCGCCCACTTTGCGAATGTTAGAATCATAGGATCACTAGAAATATTAGATTCTAGTGTAGTTTAGGATTTGACATTCGCTTTCCGGACTAGCGGCTTGGGGAGAGCGAATGTCAAATCCACTACACTAGGATCAGCAGCGCACCACGCCGCTGCCGCGGCGCATTGCGCAGCATCCGGGGAACGCCACCATCATCAAGCCGCGCGCTGCAGATCGTCGGCGAGCGCGCGATAGGACAGGGCTTCGGCCAAGTGAAGCCGCGTGATGTTGTCGGCGCCGTCGAGATCGGCGAGCGTGCGCGCCACCCGCAGGATGCGATGATAGGCTCGCGCCGAGAGCCGCATGGTTTCAGACGCCTCGCGCAACAGCTTGGTGCCCGCGCTATCTGTCTGCGCGATTGTTTCCAGCACGGCGGCTGGCGCTTCCGCATTGGTGCGGATGTTCGGTAGTCCCAGCGCGGCATAACGCGCGGCCTGAATGTCGCGTGCCGCCGCCACGCGCGCGGCAACCTCGGCTGAGCCTTCCGCCGGCGGCGGCAGAATCAAATCGGCGGCGCTCACCGCCGGCACCTCGATTCGCAGATCGATGCGGTCCATCAACGGACCCGATATGCGCGCCTGGTAATCCGCCGTGCAGCGCTCGATGCGATTGCGCTTGCACGAAAAGCCGGGCTCGAACGCGTGCCCGCAGCGGCAGGGGTTCATCGCCGCGATCAGCATGAAGCGCGCCGGATACGTCACGCGATGGTTGGCGCGCGACACCGCCACCGTGCCGTTTTCAAGCGGCTGGCGCAGCGAATCGAGCACGCGCGGATCGAACTCCGGCAGTTCGTCGAGAAACAGCACGCCCTGATGCGCGAGCGAAATCTCGCCGGGTTTGGCGCGCACGCCGCCGCCGGTCAGCGCCGCCATGCTCGCGGAATGATGCGGCGAGCGGAACGGACGCTGTGCCGTCAAGGCGCCGTCGCGGATTTCGCCGGCGACCGACGCGATCATCGACACTTCCAGCAATTCGGACGGCGATAGCGGCGGCAGGATCGAGGGCAGCCTCGCGGCGAGCATCGACTTGCCCGCGCCGGGACTTCCCATCATCAGCAAATGATGCCCGCCGGCCGCCGCAATTTCGAGCGCGCGCTTGGCGCTCTCCTGGCCCTTGATGTCGCGCAGGTCGAGTGTGCTCGCCGTTGCCTCATGCACCCTGGGCGTGGGCCGCGACAACACCTGAGACCCGCGAAAATGATTGGCCAACTGGATCAGCGATTGTGCGGCCACGATCTGGATGTCCGGGCTGGCCCAGGCGGCTTCCGCGCCGCAGGCGGCGGGACAGATCAAGCCTTCCTCGCGCGAATTCGCACCGATGGCGGCTGGCAAGACGCCCGCGACGGCTGCAATCGAGCCGTCGAGGCCGAGTTCGCCGAGCACGGTGAAACCTGAAAGCGCATCCGGCGGAATGGCCCCGATCGCCGCCATCAGTCCGAGTGCGATCGGCAGATCGTAATGGCTGCCTTCCTTAGGCAGGTCCGCCGGCGCAAGATTGACGGTGATGCGGCGCGCCGGCAGCGCGAGGCCGGAGGCAATCAGCGCCGAGCGAACTCTTTCCCGCGCCTCGGAAACCGCCTTGTCGGGCAGGCCGACGATGGCAAAGGCCGGCAAACCCGGCGCGACCTGCACCTGCACGTCGACGGCGCGGGCCTCGATACCCTCAAACGCGACGGTTGAAACCCGCTGGACCATGCTGCCCCTTCCGTGTCAGAGGGTAGCGGAAGGCGGACGAGAGGGCAAGAACATTAGGAGAACATTCGCCAACTTGAGGACACCACCTAAGGGTAGGGGGAGCTCAAAAATCCTCGTGACGTGATGCCGATGCTGCCGCGCACGACGGCGAGGCACTCTGATCGCCAGCCGCTTTAAAGGAAAACCCCGACAGGCCGCAGAACCAATTCCGCGAGAGCGCTCAGTCCAGCGGCTGGACCGGCGGCATGGCAGTCGCGTGCGTTGGAGCAGGTGCAGCCGTTGGCGCTGGCGGCGGGGATGGAACAGGCGGGGCCGATGCGACCGCTGCAACATCCGCATGGGTGCGCGGCGCAGGTCCGCTTTCGCGTGTCATCGCGGCTGGCTCCGCCGTCGCGGGCCTGCGGACGTATCGGCGGTGGCTTGGTCGCCGCACGCCCCAGGCGTTGGCAATCGACGGTCCGGCCGTATAACCCACAAACGCACCGGCCACCGCACCGATCGGCCCAAGCACGACGGCTCCCGATACTGCGCCGAGCGCGGCATCGCCTGCGCGTTCCTGGGCAGTCGCGGCCGATGACAGCAGTGCCAAGGCAAAGGCCAGGCCGATCGTCTGTTTCTTCATTTTGAAATCCCCCGCTTGTCCACCATCGGATAGTGACAAGCCTGACCATGGCGAGTCCATTTGCTCCGTCATCAGTCACCTGACTATTGTGACTACATTTGGACGCCTTCGCGACGACGGCTTGGTGCGGATGTGCCCGGAAGCGTAGCAACTTATTGTTTCCAAGCAGCGGCCTTTGAATTTGAAGTTCATGTGACGACCTCGCAGCAACACTGATAGGAACTTCAAATTCGCCATACTAGTGCTCCGATTCCGAAGTTCGTATCATATTGCGGCTCCACGTTTACGAACTTCGGAATCAAAGGAGCACTAGCCAATTATATGATTCTAGTGCGGTTTAGAATTTGAAGTTCCTATGACGAGGTCGCCGCGAAACTG
>NZ_DAHUXJ010000107.1 GCF_027307225.1 Bradyrhizobium sp.
CGGCTCCAAGGAACACGCCACGCATTTTGAGGAAATCTGCGGCGGCAACGCACTCAATGCCGCGATCGGAATCGTTCGGCTCGGCGGTCGTGCCTCGATCTGCGGACCGATGGGCGATGCGCGCGAAACGAGTTCCCGATATATCTTCGAGAAAATGGCGGAGGAAGGCATCGAGACCAAGCACATCGTGCACATGCCGGGACTGGTGACGCCGATTTCTAACATCATGATCGACCCCAGCGGCGAGCGCACCATCGTCACCTTCCGCGATCCGGAATTGTGGAATGTCCGCCTTCCCGACACCGACGCCCTTCTCGATGATTGCGATGCCATCCTGACCGAAAGCCGCTGTGCGAACTTCTGCACGGATCTTTGCGCCGAAGCTACGCGACGGGGCATTCCTGTGGTCGTCGACGTCGATCGTGCGATGTCATTGCGGGAGGGTCTGCTCACGGCATCCTCGCACCTGATCTTCTCGAGCGAGCCGCTGCAGCAGACCGCCGACGTCACCGATGACGGCGAGGCGCTCAAGAAGATCGCGAAACTGACCCCCTCCTTCCTGGCGGGCACCCGTGGCGCGCAAGGCACGATCTGGCTCGACGAGAAGCAGAACCTGCAACAGACGCCCGCCTTCCCGGTGCACACCGTGGACACGCTCGGGGCCGGCGACGTGTTCCACGGCGCGTTTGCGCTGGCGATCACCGAAGGCCAGGACCTGCCGGCTGCCTTGCGGTTCGCATCGGCCGCTGCAGCCCTGAAATGCACGCGGTTCGGCGGCGCCTTCGCCGCCCCGCAACGTGCTGAAGTTGAAGCGCTTTTAGGCGGACGGCGGCCGCCGCCCCCACTCGGCGCGGCATAATAATGACTTGAACTAGAAGAATTTTCTATATATCAGGACTTATGGCCTGATAATTGGAAGAAAGTTCTTTTAAGTGACCGACCTCGCCATTCCCACCGCCACCGAGCCCAACCGCAGGCTCGATGCGATCGATCGCAAGATCCTGACGGTCCTGCAACAGGACGCCTCGCTCTCGGTTGCGGAGATCGGCGACCGCGTCGGTCTTTCCTCGACCCCCTGCTGGAAGCGAATCCAGCGCCTGGAAGCCGACGGCGTCATCTTGCGCCGGGTCGCGCTGGTCGACCAGAACAAGATCGGGCTCGGCATCACGGTGTTCGTGTCGGTCGAAAGCGCCGACCATTCCGAAGCGTGGTTGCGGAAATTCGCCGAGGCCGTTTCTGCCATGCCCGAGGTGATGGAATTTTACCGGATGGCGGGCGATGTCGACTACATGCTGCGCGTCGTGACTGCCGACATGCAAAGCTACGACGTGTTCTACAAGAAGCTGATCGGCGCCGTCCCATTGAAGAATGTGACGTCGCGTTTCGCGATGGAAAAGATCAAGTCGGTGACGTCGCTTCCGGTGCCGGCGAATTAGCACGATGAGATTGGATTGAATCATCGTCGCGCTTAGGTCTCTGATTGAGCCTGATCTCCGCGCAAACGCGTTCCGCGTTTGTCGCGAGGGAAAACCGCTACACATTTTTTCCGACCATGAATCTCGCTAGCGCGCGCGATTTCAGATCTTCTGATTGTATTCGCCGACTTCGCCGTGGGTACGCAGCACCGAATCCATCGCCTCGAACATGTCGCGCATGCGCTGTTCCGAGACCGGGCTTTCGACCACGACCACCAGCTCCGGCTTGTTGGAGGACGCGCGCACCAGTCCCCAGCTGCCGTCCTCGACGGTGACGCGCACGCCGTTGACGGTGACGAGGTCGCGGATATTCTGGCCGGCCACTTTCTCGCCGCGCTTTTTCAAATCTTCGAAGTGCTTTACTACCTGATCGGCCACGCCATATTTGGCCTCGTCGGCGCAATGCGGCGACATGGTCGGCGATGACCAGGTCTTCGGCAGGTCGTTCTTCAGATCGGCCATCGACTTATGCGGGGCGCGGTCGAGCATCTCGCACACCGCAATCGCGGAAACCAGCCCGTCGTCATAGCCGCGGCCAAACGGCTTGTTGAAGAAGAAGTGGCCGGATTTCTCGAAGCCCGCCAGCGCGCCCATTTCATGGGTGCGCCGTTTCATGTAGGAGTGGCCGGTTTTCCAGTAGGCGGTTTTCGCGCCCTGCTTCTGCAACACGGGATCGGTGACAAAAAGCCCTGTCGATTTCACATCGACGACGAATTGCGCGTCCTTGTGGATCGCCGACATGTCGCGCGCCAGCATAACGCCTACCTTGTCGGCAAAAATCTCTTCGCCCGTGTTGTCGACGACGCCGCAACGGTCTCCGTCGCCGTCGAAACCGAGACCGACGTCGGCCTTGTGCTGGAGGACCGCATCGCGGATGGCGTGCAGCATCTCCATGTCTTCGGGGTTCGGATTGTACTTCGGGAAGGTGTGGTCGAGATCGGCATCGAGCGGAATGACCTCACAGCCGATCGCCTGCATCACCTGCGGCGCGAACGCGCCCGCCGTGCCGTTTCCACACGCCACCACCGCCTTGAGCTTGCGCTTCAGCTTGGGGCGCCTGGTCAGATCGGCGATATAGCGCGCCGGAAAATTCTCGTGAAACTGATAGGAGCCACCGGCCTTGTTCTTGAACTCGGCGTTGAGCACGATCTCTTTCAGGCGGCTCATCTCATCCGGACCGAAGGTGAGCGGCCGGTTGGCGCCCATCTTCACACCAGTCCAGCCGTTGTCGTTATGCGAGGCAGTCACCATGGCCACGCAGGGCACGTCGAGATCGAACTGCGCGAAATACGCCATCGGCGTCATCGCGAGCCCGATGTCGTGCACCCGACAACCGGCGGCCTGCAAGCCCGAGATCAATGCGTATTTGATCGACGCGGAATAGCCGCGAAAATCGTGGCCGGTCACGACCTCTTGCTTGACGCCGAGTTCGGCGATTAGCGCGCCCAGCCCCATGCCGAGCGCCTGCACGCCCATCAAGTTGATTTCCTTGCCGAACAGCCAGCGCGCATCATATTCGCGAAAGCCGGTCGCCTTCACCATCGGCTCGGACTCGAACGCGTAGGTATTGGGAACCAGGACGGGCTTCGGTTTGGGAAACATTCGAAAGACCTTTGTCGACGTTCAACAATATGGCGGCAGGCATAGCGAATGCGCTGGCCTGATGAAAGGCAAAACCGCCGGCCTAACGGGTTAATTGCGAGGAGGAGCGACGCGCCTAGAGGCCCCGCGAGGTGCGGGAATTACTGCTCCAGCATCATCGTGCCGTTGGCATATTCGAAGCGCTTGAGCTTCGAGAGGAACGATAGTCCAAGCAGATTTTCCGACAGCGCTTCGTCCGGCAACACCATCGCGTCGACATCGTGCACGACAAGGCCGCCGACTTCGATCCTGGCCAGCCGTGCCGGTGCGGCCTTGACGGTGCCGTTGGCGGTCGAAACCGTCGCTCGATAATCGCTGCGCGACGGACGCAACCCGAACCGCGCCGCCGAGCTTTCGTTCAGCGCGACGACGGAAGCGCCGGTGTCGACCATGAAGGCGATGCGCTGGCCATCGATCCGCCCTTCGGTCGCGAAATGCCCGCGCGCGTCGTGGGGAATGCTAAGCGTGCGGAGACCGGCGTCGGACGGCGTCTCGGATACGATGGCCAATCTGGCGGGCGTTGCAGAAGCCGGTGCGGGCGTCAGCTTGTCGGCCATCTGCGCCATGAAGGTGCCGAGCCCGATCATGATCGCGGCAAAGATCATAATGTTACGCATAGCGCCACTCTAGCATCGCGGGTGCCGGGTCAATTTCATCATGGCGGCGACGAAACTTCGATGGTCGGCAAACCGCGCAGGCCGCAATTTTGGCGAAAATGATGAGCGAAGCGTTAACGAAGCCGTCGCAAGCGGTGCGCGAAGGGACCGGCGAACGCCCCATCGGATCACGTTCCCTTTCTCATGTTCCTTTGGGCTTGACGCGGCGGGTCGGCATGGCGTTCGCCGGATCCTCCGGCCAGGAATGACGGGGATAGCGTCCGCGCAGATCGGAGCGCACCGCTGCGTAACTGCCGCGCCAGAAGCCGGGCAGATCGCGCGTCACCTGTACCGGGCGGTGCGCCGGCGACAACAGCTCCAGCACCAGCGGAATGGCGCCTCGCGCAATCGACGGATGGCTGGTCAGTCCGAACAATTCCTGCAAGCGCACGGCGATGGTCGGCCCCTGCTCGGCCTCGTAGTCGATCGCAAGCGGCGTCCCGGTCGGCGCCTCGAAATGCGTCGGCGCTTCCTTGTCCAGCCGCACCCGCAAGGACCACGGCAGGAGCGCTTGCAACGCTTTCGACAGGTCGCCTGCGGAAAATGCCTTCAGCGACGTCTTGTCGAGCAGAGCCGGCGCGAGCCAGGTCGCGCGTTGGGCCGCGAGAGCATCATCGGACAAGTCCGGCCACGGATTTTCTGCGGACGATTTTTCCGCCGCACGCAGATACATCACGCGATCGCGCCATTGTTTGATCGGCTTTGTCCACGGCAGCTGATCGAGACCTGCCGAGATCAAGCCGTCGGCGAAAATCCTGGCGGTTTCAGCTGACAGTTCGATAGCGAGCGGCGCCTCCGACAGGGTGATCGCGTGCAGCGTCTTTCGGCGCCGCGCCCGCAACGCCATCGCGCCGCGATCGAAGGAGACTTCATCCGCCGTTTCGATCTGGTCGGCGAAATGCGCTTCGATCTGGCCCAGCGTGATCGGCGCCGCCAGCAGAATCCGGCCCTGCATGGCGGTGCCCGTCAATTCGGCAACCGCGATATAGGGCGTGCGCGACAGTGCCGCCGTTTGCTCGATCGCAGCACCGCGCCCATTGGCCAGCACGAAGCTGCCGTTGCCGCGATTCCTGGCGACGCGATCGGGAAAAGCCAGCGCCAACATCACGCCGGTCGAGGGTGGCTCGTCGCCAGCCGTCGCGCGGGTCCTGTCGCTGGCGGCTACCTGCGAAGCCCAACGCAGCGCCTGGCCGCGCGCCGCTTCCGCCCGCTGTGAGCGATCACGGCGAAATGCCTCCAGCCGGAGGTCGAGATCGACATGGTCGCCGCCAAGCCCGCGTTCGGTGAGGACGGTGGCGATCTCGGCCGCGGCGCGGGCTGACCCCAAATGATGCGAATCGACGATCATCCGCGCCAGTCGCGGCGGCAACGCCAGCGCCCGCAGGCTGCGGCCTTCGTCGGTGATCCGTCCGTCTGCGTCGAGCGCGCTAAGTTCGCGCAGTAGTTCGCACGCTTCCTTCAGCGCCGGCGTGGGAGGGGCATCGAGAAACGCCAGCGTCGCAGGATCGCTGACGCCCCATTGCGCGAGGTCGAGCACCAGCGACGACAGGTCGGCGCTCAGAATTTCCGGCTGCGTATAGGCCGCAAGCGAGGCGGTCTGCGGCTCGTCCCACAGCCGGTAGCATACGCCGGGTTCGGTGCGTCCGGCACGGCCGCGGCGCTGATCGACCGCTGCGCGCGAGGCGCGCACCGTCTCAAGCCGGGTCAGTCCGATATCCGGCTCATAGCGCGGCACACGCGCAAGGCCGGAATCGACCACAATCCGCACCCCCTCGATCGTCAGTGACGTTTCGGCAATCGAAGTTGCCAGCACGACCTTGCGGTGGCCTTTGGGAGCCGGCGCAATGGCGCGATCCTGGACTGAGGCCTCGAGCGCGCCGAACAGCGGAACGATTTCGATGGAGGCGTCGTGAACGCGCTCGCTGAGAAAATTCTGGGTGCGCCGAATTTCCGCCGCGCCCGGCAGAAAGGCCAGCACCGAACCGGGGTCGGCGCGCAGTGCGGTCGCGACCGCATCCGCCATCTGCCGCTCGACCGGCGCATCGGCCTTGCGGCCGAGATAGCGCGTCTCGACGGGAAAGGCGCGGCCTTCGCTCGCAACGACCGGCGCCTCGCCAAGCAGTTTAGCGACCCGCGCACCGTCGAGCGTGGCCGACATCACGAGGATGCGCAGGTCCTCGCGCAGGCCGGTTTGGGCATCGCGCGCCAGCGCAAGTCCGAGATCGGCGTCGAGCGAGCGTTCGTGGAATTCGTCGAACAGCACGGCGGCGACGCCGTTCAGTTCGGGATCGTCGAGAATCTGGCGGGAGAAAATACCTTCGGTGACGACTTCGATCCGCGTAGCCCGGGAGATCCTGGAGCCGAAACGGACGCGGTAGCCGACGGTTTCGCCGACCTTCTCGTGAAGCGTGTGCGCCATGCGTTCGGCGCTGGCGCGCGCCGCGATCCGCCGCGGCTCCAGCACGATGATCTTCTTATCCCTCACCCAAGGCGCGTCGAGCAGCGCCAGCGGCACCCGCGTGGTCTTGCCGGCGCCAGGCGGCGCGACCAGCACCGCGGCGTTGTGGCCGTCCAGCGTCCGCGCCAGATCGTCCAGCACGGCGTCGATGGGAAGAGGCGTGTCGAAGCTGCGGGGCAAAATTGGCTCGTTTGGTCCGGGTCCTCCGCAGAAGAGCTGCGCGTCAATCACGATATTCGACGCTCACATCATCTGCTTGAGTATCCTTGCGATAGACCTTATCGCCCGGGGGAATGGCAACTGTTACTACCTTGTCGTCCTTCCATTCAACGGTGAGCTGGCGCTGACCATTCATAGAGAAGAACGACGGGTTCCCATGCGGCGAAAAGCCCCCGGAGACAGAGGCCACACTTGCCTGCGTATTAAACCCAACCGTCGCCCCGCATTTTGTCTCAAAAATAATGACCCTTTTCTTCCGGTCGGGGCTGGGTATGGACTGATGAACGACAATCTCGCAAGGATCAAAGATGTATGCGTCATAGGCTAAAAAGCCGGCTGCGGCCACTCCGGCAACTGCACCGACAATTGCAATTCTCTTCAGAGACATGGGGACATGAAGATCAATCCAGCGAATTAGGCGGCCGGCCGACGCTCTCATAGACAAAGCCGTGCGCGGCCATGTCCTCAGGACGATAGACGTTGCGCAGGTCGACTACGACAGGATGGGCCAATTCGCTCTTGAGGCGTTCCAGATCGATCGCGCGGTATTGCGCCCACTCGGTCACCACGACCAGCGCGTCGGCGCCGCGCGCGCAGATATAGGGATCGTCGCAATATTCGATGTCGGGCAGTTCGCGGCGCGCCATCTCGATGCCGACCGGATCGTGCGCGCGCACCTTGGCGCCCATGTCGAGCAAACCAGTCACCAGCGGAATTGACGGCGCCTCGCGCATGTCGTCGGTGTCGGGCTTGAAAGTAAGGCCGAGCACAGCGACCGTCTTGCCGCGCAAATTGCCGCCGACGGCGCTGGAAACCTTGCGCGCCATGGCGCGCTTGCGGTTGTCGTTGACCGCGAGCACAGCTTCGACAATGCGCAGTTGCACGTCGTGGTCGAGCGCGATTTTCACCAGCGCGCGGGTATCCTTCGGAAAGCACGACCCGCCGAAACCAGGACCCGCGTGCAGGAACTTCCTGCCGATGCGGTTGTCGAGCCCGATGCCGCGCGCCACCTCTTGCACGTTGGCGCCGACCTTTTCGCAGAGATCGGCCATCTCGTTGATGAAGGTGATCTTGGTCGCGAGAAAGGCGTTGGCGGCGTATTTGATCGCCTCCGCCGTGCGGCGGCCGGTCAACATCAGGGGACCCTGGTTGAGCGACAGCGGCCGATAAATTTCGGCGAGCACCTGGCGCGCGCGCTCGTCCGCGGTTCCGATCACGATGCGGTCCGGGAATTTGAAGTCGCGGATCGCCGCACCCTCACGCAGGAATTCCGGGTTGGAGGCAACTGCGACGTCGGCTGCGGGATTGGCTTCGCGGATCAGGCGCTCAACTTCGTCGCCAGTCCCAACCGGCACGGTCGACTTGGTGATCACGACCGTGAACTTCTTCAGCGCGCCAGCGATCTCGCGCGCCGCCGCATAGACATAGCTGAGGTCAGCATGGCCGTCGCCGCGCCGCGACGGCGTGCCGACCGCGATGAACACCGCATCGGCTGCGGCCACCGGCCCGGCGAGATCGGTGGTGAAGTTCAGCCGGCCGGCCTTCGCATTACTCGCGACCAGCGCTTCGAGCCCGGGTTCGAAGATCGGGATTTCGCCGCGGTGAAGGGCGGCGATCTTGCCCGCATCCTTGTCCACGCAGGTAACGTCGTGGCCGAAATCCGCAAAACAGGCGCCTGACACCAGTCCCACATAGCCCGTGCCGATCATGGCGATACGCATCTGGAATCCTGTCGCAAATGGTTAACGGGTTGATTCGTTGAATCCGTCTTAGAGCATTTTGTCACAAACCAAAAACCGAACGCGCGCATGACGATGGCATGTCATTTGCGTGAATAAAGGAGAATGAAACGGATACGGCCGATGATGCGCCAAAGCCACCCCAAAAAGGGACAGCCATGACATCCAACGGCACATCTGCCGTTACCGTTATCGGTCAGACCGGCTCGAGCCGGGTCGACTGGGTCGATTACGCCAAGGGCATCTGTATCGTCATGGTGGTGATGATGCATTCGGTGCTGGGCGTGGAACTCGCCAGCGGCCAGACCGGCTTCATGCACTATGTGGTCGCGTTTGCCAAACCGTTCCGGATGCCGGATTTCTTCATGATCTCCGGCCTGTTCCTGCCGCTCGTGATCGACCGCGACTGGCGCACCTATCTCGACCGCAAGGTAGTGCACTTCGCGTACTTCTACGTGCTCTGGGTCACCATCCAGTTCGGCTTCAAGGCGCCCGCCTTTGCCGCCGAGTCGAGTTGGAGCCACGCCGGATATCTTTATCTCGAATCCTTCATCGAGCCGTTCGGCACGCTGTGGTTCATCTACGAACTACCGATCTTCTTCGTGGTCGCGAAGGCGACGCGCCGCTGCCCGCCGCTTCTGATCTGGGGCGTTGCGGCGCTGCTCGAAATGGCCCACACCTCGACCGGCTGGACCGCGATCGACGAATTCGGCGCGCGCTTTGTCTATTTCTATTCCGGCTATTTGTTCGCGGACCGCGTGTTCGCACTATCCAATCGGGCGCGAAAAGACCCGCACCTTGCGCTCGCAGCGCTCGCGCTCTGGGCTTTCGTCAACGAGAGCCTCGTGCAGTTGGGGGTGAGCGAATGGCCGCTGGTTTCGCTCTCGCTCGGACTTGCCGGTGCCTGCGCGATCATCACCATCGGCACCTTGTTCGCGCACATGGGCTGGCTGAATTTCCTGCGCTTCTGCGGCGAACATTCGATCGTGATCTATCTGGCTTTCTTTCTGCCGATGGCGGCAACGCGAACGCTGTTGCTGCACACCGGCCTTATCCACGACGTTGGCGTGATGTCGTTGACGGTTACGGCCGTAGGCCTCTTCGGCGCACTCGCTGTCTGGCAGGCGTCCCTCAAATTCGGGGCGAACTTCCTGTTCGAACGCCCCGATGCATTCTGGATCGCGCCGAAGAAGCCGAGCCCGGCGCTGCAAGCCGCGGAATAGTTCTCCGCCCCTACGGCTCAAGATAGAGCGCGCCAGAGGTGAGGCCAGCTTCCAGATCGGCATGGGCGCGTGCGGCTTCGCTCAACGGGTAGGACTGGCCGGACACCTTGAGTATCCCGTTTTGGATGCCGCCGAGCACGGCTTCGGCCGCCGAACGATAGGCCTGCGTCTCGTTCAGGTAGGCCATCACGCTTGGCCGGGCGAGCGAGATGCTGCGGCGCGGCCCGAGATCGCCGACATCGACCGGCGGAATCGATCCGGCGGCCTGGCCGATGCTCGCCACCACGCCGAACGGCCGCACGCAGGCGAACGTCTTGGCGAGCGTCGCGCCGCCGATGCCATCATAGGCGACATCGACGCCGCGCTTGCCGGTGAGGTCACCTACGGCTTGCGCAAAATCCGCATCACGGCCGACGATGACATGCTGCGCGCCCGCCCGGCGCGCGATTTCAGCCTTCGCCCCCGAACCGACGGCCCCGATCACGATTGCGCCGAGATGGCTCGCCCATCGCGTCAACAATTGCCCAACGCCGCCGGCTGCGCTGTGAACCAGCAGCGTCGTGCCTGAAGCCACCGGATAGACCCGATAAAGCAGCATGTGCGCGGTAATCGCCTTGACGAACGACGACGCCACGGCCTCGTCAGACAACGCATCCGGCATTTTGACCGCGCGCCACGCCGGCAGATTGCGCTCAGCCGCATAGGCCCCGACCGGCGCGCCTGCATAGGCGACGCGATCGCCGGCCTTGACCGACGTGACATCGGCGCCGACCGCGGCGACGACGCCAACGCCCTCGATGCCGGGGATATTGGCCGGCGGCAGCGGATAGAGACCCGCGCGCTGGTAGATATCGACGAAATTCACGCCGATGGCGGTCTGGCGGATGCGCACCTCGTCGGCCGCGGGAGGCGGCAGTTCGACATCGGCAACCTCAAACTGCTCGACCCCGCCGGGCGTCTTGACGCGAACAACCTTGGTCATGGCCTTTTCCTTTCGATCTGCTGGAAGGGGACTATGGCGACGCGGCCGAATATGCGAAATTCCTCAAATATGCGCTCTTGATGTGAGATTTTGCACAATGGCCGACTGGGAAGATCTCCACCACTTCGTCACCCTCGCCCGCGAAGGCACGCTCTCGGCGGCGGCCCGCACCCTCGGCGTCGACCACGCGACCGTTGCGCGGCGTGTGGCGGCGCTGGAAACCTCGACCGGGCTCAAGCTGGTCGACCGTCGCTCGCGCGCGACATTGCTCACCGACGATGGAAAGCGCATCGCCGCGGTCGCCTCTCCAATGGAGGAGGCGGCGTTCGCCGTAGGCCGCGCGGCGCAGGCGGCAAAGCCCGGCGTCGACGGCGAGGTCACGATCAGCGCGCCGCCAAACTTCGCGAGTTCAGTGATTGCACCGCAACTGGGGCGGCTGCGATCGCAGCACCCAGGCATCCGCATCAAGCTGATCGGCGAGAAACGACGGGCCTCGCTCGGCCGCCGGGAGGCGGACGTCGCGCTGCGGCTGATGCGCCCCGTCGAGGCCGGCCTGTTCGTGCGCAAACTCGGCAGCTTCGGCTTCAGCCTTTACGGCGCCCCTGTTTATCTGGAGAAAACTCCGCCGCACGCCTTCGCCTTCATCGGCTATGACGCCTCGATGGCTGCGTCGCCTCAGGAGGTCTGGCTGCGAGCAATCATCGGCAAGCGCGAGGTCGTGCTGCGCACCAATGACCTTGAGACCCAGGTCGCCGCCGCGCGCGCAGGCCTCGGCATCGCCGCTTTGCCGTGCTATCTCGGCGACGGCGATCCGCGCCTGCAGCGCCACGAGGTCGCGCAGAAGCCGATCAGCCGCGACGTCTGGCTTGCGGTGCACCGCGACCTGCGCCAGGTCCCACCCGTGCGTGCCGTCATGGAATTTCTGGTGAGCTGCCTGAAATCATAAGAAAAACGAAAAATCCCGTGCGCGGCGCAGGGGGAACGGGTGCCAAGCGCGGGAAAAATCCCTACATTGCGGCCATGCCAAAGCCCTCCCCGAAAGCCGCCACCAAACCCGTCGCCGCAAAAGCCCTCGCCAAGGGCGATCACGTGTTTCTGGTCGACGGTTCCTCCTATATTTTTCGCGCCTATCACGCGCTGCCGCCGCTCACCCGCAAGTCCGACGGATTGCAGGTCAATGCCGTGCTCGGATTCTGCAACATGCTGTGGAAGCTGTTGCGCGACATGCCGCCGGACAACCGGCCGACGCATCTGGCCATCGTCTTCGACAAGTCTGAAATTACCTTCCGCAACAAGCTTTATCCCGACTACAAGGCGCACCGTCCGCCGGCGCCGGACGATCTCATTCCACAATTCGCATTGATCCGCGACGCAGTGCGCGCGTTCGATCTGCCGTGCCTCGAACAGATTGGCTTTGAGGCCGACGACCTGATTGCAACCTACGCACGGCAGGCGAGCCGATGCGGCGCCACCACGACCATCGTGTCGTCGGACAAGGACCTGATGCAGCTCGTCGACGACAAGGTGACGATGTTCGACACCATGAAGGACCGCCGCATCGGGATTCCGGAGGTAATCGAGAAATTCGGCGTGCCGCCGGAGAAAGTGGTCGAGGTTCAGGCGCTGGCGGGCGATTCCACCGACAACGTGCCGGGCGTGCCCGGCATCGGCATCAAGACGGCGGCGCAGCTGATCGTCGAATATGGCGATCTCGAAGCGTTGTTGAAGCGCGCCGGCGAGATCAAGCAGCCGAAACGGCGCGAGGCGCTGATCGAGAATGCCGAGAAGGCGCGTATTTCGCGGCAGCTGGTGCTGCTCGACGACAAGGTCAAGCTCGACGTCGCGCTGGACGATCTCGCCGTGCACGAGCCCGATGCGCGCAAGCTGATCGCGTTTTTGAAGGCGATGGAGTTTTCCACCCTCACCCGCCGCGTCGCCGAATACTCGCAAATCAATCCGGCGGATGTGCAAGCCGACGCCGGGAAGTCGAGCGCCTTCTCGCCGCTTCCGTTGGCCGAGAAGGTCGACGAATCCGGCAACGCGCCCCAAGGCGATCCGGGCGGCGACCTGTTTGCGGGCGAGATGCCGTCAGCAAGAGGCAAAGCCGGCGCGCCGGGCAAGCCAGGCGACCGGAGCGACAAGGCATCGAGCCTGAAAGGTACGCCAAGGGCGCTGGCCGCCGCGCGCGCAGAAGAGGCGCGCAACACGCCGGTCGATCGCAAGAAGTACGGGACCGTGCGTGCGCTGCCGGACCTGAAGGCATGGGTTGCGCGCGCACATGAGGCCGGCCAGTTCGCCTTCGAAGCCAAGGCAAGTTACGAAGACCCGATGCAGGCGGATATCAGCGGCATCGCGCTGGCGCTCACTGCCAACGACGCCTGCTACGTTCCGCTCGGCCACAAACAGGCCGGCGACGGCGGCGGACTTTTCGCCGCCGGCCTCGCGCCAGACCAGATCAAGCTGACGGAGGCGCTTGGCGCGCTGCGGCCGCTGCTGGAATCGGCGAGCATTCTCAAGATCGGCTTCAATATCAAGTTCGGCGCCGTGATGCTGGCGCAAGCCGGCATCACGCTTCGCAACTACGACGACGCGCAATTGATGAGTTATGCGCTCGATGCCGGCCGCGGCTCGCACGAACTCGACTCCCTTTCGGAATCCTGGCTCGGCCACACCACCATCACGCATAGCGAACTGATCGGCAGCGGCAAGAACAAACTCAGCTTCGATCAGGTCACCATCGAAAGGGCGAGCGAATATTCGGCCGAAGATGCCGACATGATCCTGCGGCTATGGCGGGTACTGAAGCCGCGCCTGGTCGCCGAGCGCATGAACGTGGTCTACGAGATGCTGGAGCGGCCGCTGGTTGCCGTGCTGGCGCGGATGGAGCGGCGCGGCATCTCGATCGATCGGCAGGTACTGTCGCGGCTGTCAGGCGATTTCGCGCAAACGGCCGCACGGGTCGAAGCTGAAATTCAGGAGATTGCGGGCGAGCCGGTCAATGTCGGCAGCCCCAAGCAGATCGGCGATATCATCTTCGGAAAGATGGGCATCCCCGGCGGCACCAAGACCAAGACCGGCGCGTGGTCGACCTCGGCGCAAATCCTCGACGACCTCGCCGAGCAGGGTCACGAATTTCCGAAGAAAATTCTGGAGTGGCGGCAGGTCTCTAAGCTGAAATCGACCTATACCGACGCGCTGCCGACCTATGTGCATCCCGATACCCACCGCGTGCACACGACCTACGCGCTGGCGGCGACCACCACGGGGCGGCTGTCGTCGAACGAACCGAACCTGCAGAACATTCCGGTGCGCACCGAAGACGGCCGAAAGATCCGCCGCGCGTTTATCGCCTCACCCGGCCACAAGCTGGTCTCGGCAGACTATTCGCAGATCGAATTGCGGCTGCTTTCGGAGATCGCCGACATTCCCGTGCTCAAGCAGGCGTTCCGCGACGGTCTGGACATTCACGCCATGACGGCGTCGGAGATGTTCGGCGTGCCCGTCAAGGACATGCCTGGCGAAGTGCGGCGCCGGGCGAAGGCAATCAATTTCGGCATCATCTATGGCATCTCGGCGTTCGGGCTCGCCAACCAGCTTGGCATCGCCCGCGAGGAAGCGTCCGCCTACATCAAGAAATATTTCGAGCGATTTCCGGGCATCCGCGCCTACATGGACGCGACGCGCGATTTCTGCCGCACCCACGGTTATGTCGAGACGCTGTTTGGCCGGAAATGCCACTACCCGGACATCAAGGCATCCAACGCCTCGGTCCGCTCATTCAACGAGCGTGCGGCGATCAACGCCCGGCTTCAGGGTACAGCCGCCGACATCATCCGCCGCGCCATGATTCACATGGAAGAGGCGCTGGCCGAGAAGAAGCTGTCCGCGCAGATGCTGCTTCAGGTGCATGACGAACTGATCTTCGAGGTGCCCGACGACGAAGTGGCGGCGACGCTGCCGGTGGTCCAGCATGTCATGGAAAACGCGCCGTTCCCCGCCGTGATCCTGTCGCTGCCGCTGCATGTCGATGCGCGTGCGGCGAACAACTGGGACGAAGCGCACTGAGTTCTACGGAAGATTTAAGCCGTCATTGCCTGCGACAAACGCAAGCGTTTGCGCAAGGGAGAGTTGGCGAGCGAATTTACTCCGCCGCGAGCTTGACCTCGGGTGCGGCGGCGCGGACGTCGGCATCGACCTTGGCTTCGAACTTGGCGAAGTTTTTCTGGAACATGCCGACCAGAGCGCGGGCGGTCTTGCCGAACTCGACTTTGTCCTTCCAGGTGTTCACGGGGTCGAGGATGTCGCTCGGCACGCCGGGCAGCGCCATCGGCACTTCGAAGCCGAAATATTTGTCGGTGCGGAATTCGACGTTGCGGAGCGAGCCGTCGAGCGCCGCGGTGAGCAAAGTCCGCGTCACCTTGATCGGCATCCGCGAACCGGTGCCGAACTTGCCGCCGGTCCAGCCGGTGTTGACCAGCCAGCAATCGACATTGTGCTTGGCGATCAGCGCACGCAGCATGTTGCCGTAGACCGAAGGATCGAGCGGCAGGAACGGCGAACCGAAGCAGGTCGAGAATTCCGGCTGCGGCTCATTGCCAAGACCGCGCTCGGTGCCCGCAACCTTGGCCGTATAGCCGGACAGGAAATGGTACATCGCCTGCGCCGGCGAGAGCCTTGCGATCGGCGGCAGAACGCCGAAAGCGTCGGCGGCGAGCATCACGACGTTCTTCGGATGACCCGCACGTCCGGTGCGCGAGGCATTGGGGATGAATTCGAGCGGATACGCAGATCGCGTATTCTCCGTCTTCGAGCCGTCGTCCCAATCGGGCGCCCGCGTAAACTCGTCGAGCACCACGTTTTCCAGCACGGCGCCAAAACGCTTGCTGGCGGCGTAAATCTCGGGCTCGGCCTCTTCCGACAGCTTGATGCACTTGGCGTAGCAGCCGCCCTCGAAATTGAAGATGCCGTCACTGCCCCAGCCATGCTCGTCGTCGCCGATCAGCGTGCGCTTGGGGTCGGCCGAAAGCGTGGTCTTGCCGGTGCCGGACAGGCCGAAGAAAATCGCGCTGTCGCCGGCAGGCCCGACGTTGGCCGAGCAGTGCATCGGCATCACGCCGCGCGCGGGCAGATAGAAATTGAGCGTCGTGAACACGCTTTTCTTCATCTCGCCGGCATAATAAGACCCGCCGATCAGGACGATCCTGCGGGTGAAATCGATCGCGACTACGTTCTCCGAGCGTACGCCGTGACGTTTGGGATCGGCGCGGAAGCTTGGCAGGTCGATGATGGTGAGTTCGGGCTCGAAACCCGCGAGTTCCGACTGCTCCGGGCGCCGCAGCAGCGTGCGAATGAACAGCGAATGCCAGGCCAGTTCGGTGAAGACACGTGTCTTGATCTGGAATGTCGGATCGGCGCCGCCATTAAGGTCCTGCGCGAACAACGTCATGCCTTCGGCATGCTTGAGGAAGTCGGCATAGATCGTTTCGAACTGTTCGGCCGTTATCGACTGGTTGCCGGCCCACCACATCTTCTTGTCGGTGGTGGCGTCGCGAACCGTGAACTTGTCCTTCGGACTGCGGCCGGTGAACTCACCGGTATCGGCGCAGAGCGCACCATCCGCAGAAAGCTTCGCCTCGCCCGCCGACAGCGAATGCTGATAGAGCTGAGCTGCGCCGAGATTCCAATGCACGCCCTTCAGATTTTTCAAGCCGAATTTGTCGGCCCCAAAAGCGCCGTTGCGCTTACCGGTCTCTTGCACGAAAAAACCCTCCTCGAATCCGCGTTTCTTGATCGCGCCAATGCCACTAGTGGAGTGGATTTGACATTCGCTACCCATTTGGCTGCGAGTTCGTCAAGCGAATGTCAAAGCCGAAACTCCACTAGAACCCTATATTTCACTAGTGTCCCTTTGGTTCTGACATTCGCAAACCCGCCGCGACAAGATGCGAATGTCAGAACCGGGACACTAGCCGCGCGTCCGTCACGGTTAGGCCGTTGAGTATAGCCGCAGGACCAAGGCCCCGCGAACTAAACTTTCCGGCGATCTAATATTGATGAACGCCCGGCTTGCCAAGCCGATCCCAACGTTGTGGTTTATTCCAAAACGCGCACCCAACCCGTTGGATTCGCATGTTGCAATGCAAGGCGATCTAAGCTTCTGCCCGTGCCTGTTCCGCCAGGCGGACCAACATCTTGCGCAGCTCACCAGGGCTCGTGACCCGCTCCGGAAAGTCGAGCCTTAAGACCCTGTTGGCCGCCTGCAAGTCGATCCCATCCGGATCGATTCCGGTGCAGCGCCAGTCTGCCGCGGCTGCCCCGACGAGACGTGTGGCATAAAGACCCAGCGCTTGCTGATGGTCGGCGTTCATATGCTCGACCGCACCTTGTTCTGCTGCCAGCAGTTCGGTTGCATCCGAGATTTCCGTCAGAAATTCCGCCGGCTCCAAGTCCACGATCCGTCCAAATCCCGCCACCAGATGAGTTCCCGCGGGAACGATTCGGAAAAAAGAAAAGTCCTTGAAGTCGACGAAAGCTTCTGCGGTCGGATGTGCATTGAGATAGCGCTGACGCAATATTTCTCTGCCGGAGGTGACTTCTTCGGCGCGGCCCGACAGCATGATCCGCGAACCCTCCAGCGGATCGCCTTCGACCCGCTCATCGAGCATCAGTGAGACTCTGGAATCTGCGAGCAAATTCCTGGTGTGAAGCGCGAGGCGGGAAATCAGCAGGATCGGCGAGCCGTCGGGATGGCTCGCGACGTTCACCAGAGAGCAATAGGGATCGCCGCTGCCCGCCATCAAGGTTGCGAGCGCGCCGTGCCGACTGCGGCGCAAAAGCGATTTGACCGCATTGGAAGGGTTAAAATCCTCCGTCAATTGCATCGATTATTTCCCTCGCATCCTATTGCAATTCGGACCTTTTTTCGGCTAAACGAGCGTCCAGATGGCTCGAAGCGCCCAAGGTTGAGGAGGCGCTTTCATGGAACTCGGTCACACTTCAGCCCAGCTTGCATTGCTCGTTGACCGCGTTCGAAGCCCAATTATGCGGCGCACCAGACAATTTGCCGCCGTTTCAGCAACGTGAGTGCGGCGGATTTGACTTTCGCTTCGGTATCGCAGCGAGTTCTTGAGGCGAATGTCAAATCCGAAACCGCACTAGGAAACCAACATTTGCCAGTGCCCCAGGTTCTGACATTCGTAAACGAACCCGCCGCGATATCAAACGAATGCCGGAACCCGATACTGGTAGTGGAATCTGAAAGCAGGCTCATGCCCACCATTGCTTTGGTCGACGACGACCGCAACATTCTCACATCGGTCTCGATTGCGCTTGAAGCCGAAGGCTATCGCATCATGACCTATACGGACGGTGCATCCGCGCTCGATGGATTCCGGACCAGTCCGCCGGACCTTGCCATCCTCGACATCAAGATGCCGCGCATGGACGGCATGGAGACGCTGAGGCGGCTGCGGCAGAAATCCGATCTGCCGGTGATCTTCCTCACCTCCAAGGACGAGGAAATCGACGAGTTGTTCGGCCTCAAGATGGGCGCCGACGATTTCATCCGCAAACCGTTCTCGCAGCGGCTCCTGGTCGAACGCGTCAAGGCGGTGCTGCGCCGCTCGGCGCCGAAGGACCCGACCGCCGTTCCGAAGGAAACCGACGCCAAGGCGCTCGATCGCGGCCTGTTGCGCATGGATCCGGAACGCCACACCTGCACCTGGAAGAACGAGCCGGTCACCCTTACGGTGACGGAGTTTCTGATTCTTCAGGCGCTCGCGACGCGGCCTGGCGTCGTGAAAAGCCGCAACGCGCTGATGGACGCAGCGTACGATGATCAGGTTTACGTCGATGATCGCACCATCGACAGCCACATCAAGCGGCTGCGCAAGAAGTTCAAGGTTGTCGACGACGAATTCGAGATGATCGAAACCCTCTATGGGGTCGGATACCGTTTCAAGGAAACCTGAGGGCGTAGCGGTCCGATTCTCCTCGGCGGTTTTGCAGACTGACACCACCACAGGCGCGGTGGTAGGATGATCACCGCGCTACCTTTCCGAAGTTCGCGTTAGTGGGTGCGGCGATGGAGCACGAACTTCGGAAAGTGGGCATTAGCCCTTCGAAACAACCTGCGGTTTTGGCCATTGCTTGATCGAACGCAGCCTGATGCGAGCCTGAGCGCCGACGACGCCACAACGCCGGTCGTTACGGATGCCGTTGCCGCCGAAAGCCAACCTTCGCGGTCGTGGCGGCCGCTGGGCTGGCTGCACCGGTTCGGACAGTTTGTCTTCGCGTTGAGCTTCTCGAGCCTGACGCGCCGCATCGTCTCGCTGAACATCGCTGGCCTGCTCGCGCTGGTGGCGAGCATTCTCTATCTCTCGCAATTTCGCGCCGGCCTGATCGATGCGCGCGCGCAAAGCCTCCTGGTACAAGCAGAGATCATCGCGGGCGCAATCGCGGCATCGGCGACCGTCGAGACCAACGCCATCACCATCGACCCCGAGAAGCTCGCGGAGTTGAAGCCTGGCGACGTCTCCCCTCCGCCGGAGGAATCCGCGCTTGATTTTCCGATCAATCCGGAACGGGTAGCGCCGGTGCTGCGCCGGCTGATTTCGCCGACCAAGACCCGCGCCCGCATCTACGACCGCGACGGCGGACTCATTCTCGACAGCCGCAGCCTTTACGGCCGCGGCGACGTGCTGCGCTTCGAACTGCCGCCGCCCTCGGTGGAGAAGCCGGGCTTCTTCGAACGGATGACGATCGCGATCCGGACCTGGCTCAATCGCGGCGACCT
>NZ_DAHUXJ010000093.1 GCF_027307225.1 Bradyrhizobium sp.
ATGCCGCGATCCGCCGTCCGATCGCGAACGCGAACACGCATGACTACGTCCGCATCACGACTTACGTCGCGCCGTTCACCGCGTTGATCCCGCCGAACGCGACCTACAATGTCACGAGCGTGATCGTACCGCGCAACGACACTTCGAGTTACTTCCATTTCATCGCCTGGGCGGAGGGCGAACAGGCCGGCATCGACACCGATGCATGGCGGAAATTTTGCGTGCTCGAGGTCGGTCAGGACGTCGACGCGCAGTTTCGTCCGATCAAGCGCCACGCCGATAACGACTATCTTCAGGACCGCGCGGCGATGGCCAGTGGTGACAGCTTCACCGGCATTCTCGGCATGCCCAACCAGGACATCGCGATGTGGGAATCGATGGGGCCGATCGCCGATCGCAGCCAGGAGCGGCTCGGCGCCAGCGATATCGCGATCGTCCAGTTCCGCCGCCTGATGATCGACGCCGCGAAGGCTTTCCAGGAAGAGGGCCGCGTGATCGGCCATATCCAGCCGCGCCTGCCGCAGGCCAGACTGCGCTCCTACCAGGGCGTGGTCGAAAAGACCGTTCCGTGGCGCACGCTCGGCGCGTCCGACGAGGAGGTCAAGGTTTTGGCCGGCCTCGAGGAGGACGACACCGACAAGGAAATGGCGGGCGCTGCGGCCTGACATGCTACGAACGTCACAGCCGGAAACATGGCGCTGCCACTAGAGCTCCGATTCCGAAGTCCGCAAGCTACCGCGGCACCTCTGATGCGGACTTCGGAATCAAAGGAGCTCTAGCAACCTATTGACTAGTAGCGGCCTTGAATTTGAAGTTCCTATTACGAACCTGCGGCGATATTGATAGGAACTTCAAATTCGCCGCTACTGGAAATCGCTAAAACACCAAACGCCGCAAATATCAAACGCAAAAAAATCTCGGGAGGATCGTTTGCGCTTCCGCATTATTCTTGTTGCCGCAGCACTTGTGTGTGGGCTCACTGCGGCACAGGCCGCCGATCGCGAGATCAACGTCATCCTGCCGCTCACCGGCGGCGGCGCCTTCCTCGGCAAGGCCGAACAACAATCGCTCCAGCAATTCGAGAAGGCGACGAATGCCGACGGCGGCATCCACGGCCAGCCGCTGAAATTCGTCTTTCATGACGATCAATCGAGCCCCCAAGTCGCGGTGCAACTCGCCAATCAGGTGAAGGCGTCCAATCCGCCGGTCATCCTGGGTTCGGCGCTGGTCGCGCTCTGCAATGCAATGGCCCCTCTGATGAAGAATGGCCCGCTGCTCTATTGCTTCTCGCCCGGCGTCCATCCGGCGCCAGGCAGCTTCATCTACAGTTCAAGCATCTCGACCAAGGAGCTTGCGGCGGCGCTGTTGCGCTATTTCGGCAAGAAAGGCTGGAAGAAGGTCGCGCTGATCACCTCGACCGATGCAAGCGGGCAGGACGCCTACAAGAACTTCAAGGCGCTGTTTGCCGAGGCCGACCACAAGGATGTCGAACTCGTGGCCGAAGCGCAGCTCAACCCGACCGACGTCAGCGCATCGGCGCAGATCCAGCGGCTGAAGGGCGCGGGTCCCGACGTGCTGATCGCGTGGTCGACGGGCGGGCCGATCGGCACCGTGTTCAAGGCGATCCACGATGCCGGCCTCGAACTGCCGGTTGCGACCACCAACGGCAATCAGACCTACGCGCAGATGGCGCAATATGCCGCCTTCCTGCCGAAGCAGCTCTACATTCCGGCCGCCGATTTTCTCAAGAGCGAAAAGCCGGCGAAGCAGGACGAAGCGGCAGCCGCCAAGGCTGCGTTCTACAAGGCGTTCGACGGCACCGGCATCAAGCCCGACGGTCCTTCGACCTATGCCTGGGATCCGGCGCTGCTTGTCGTCGGCGCCTTGCGCAAGCTGAAGACGGATGCATCGGCGGAAGACCTGCGCAACTATCTGCACGATCTCACGGGCGTGGCCGGCATCAACGGCTTCTACGATTTCAAGGCGGTGCCCAACCGCGGGCTCGGCGAACAGAACGTCGTTGTCACGCGCTGGGATACGGCAGCGCAGACCTGGGACGTGGTGAGCGATCCCCTCGGCATTCCGCGCGCGCAGTGAATTTTCCGGAACGATCGATTGGAGAGAGCGGAAAATGACGACAAAAACGGTTACGGATATTCTATGTGCGACAGCGGCAATAGCCGCTGCTTTACTTTGGATAAAATCGGCAACCGTTGAAGTTTGGGCTGATGGCCAAACCGAGGCGAAGTCAACCAACATGGTCATGTATAAGAACGGCCGCCTTTACGATGTGACTGGCACCGCGGAAGCGCAATCGACATGGAGCGCGCGCGCTGCCTATGCTGCCGCCGCAGCCGCTGCATTGCAAGCTTTCGGCCTTCTTTGGCAACTATGGAATCGCTAAGCAAAGCTCCGGCCCGACGAAGGGTGGTCCGGCGTGCTTGAGTTTGTCCAGATCGCGATTGGCGGGCTTGTCGTCGGCAGCATGTATGCCGCGATCGCGCTGGGCTTCTCGCTGATCTATCGCGTCACCGGCGCGATCAATCTCGCGCAGGGCGGCTTTGCGCTGATCGCCGCGCTGATCGGCTATACGTTCGGCGTCGCCTGGGGCTGGCCGCTGATCGTAGCCATTCCGGCCGCGGTGATCGCAACCGTGATCGCCGGCGTCGTGTTGGCGCGGTTCACTTTCGTGCCGGCCCTGGCGCGGCTTTCCAACGCCAATGTCTTGATGCTGACCGCCGGCATCCTCACCATGATCGAGGGATTTTCGCTCGTCGTCTGGGGCAGCCAGCCCTATGCTACGCCGCCTTTTTCGGGCGAGCAGCCGCTGGCGTTCGGCGGCATCACGATCCCCACGCAGGCCTTCTGGGTGTTTGGCGCGACCGCGCTGATCATCGCCGCGCTCTGGTTTCTGATCGCCGAAACCAGGCTCGGCAAGGGCCTGCGCGCCTGCGCCGAGAATCCCGCCGCCGCCAGCCTGATGGGCATCGACGTGCCCAGGATGACGCTGTTCAGCTTTGGTCTGGCAACGCTGATCGCGGCGATTGCGGGCGTCATCGTCGCGCCGTCGACTTCGCTGCAATTCGACACCGGGCGTCTGTTCACGATTTCAGGCTTCGTGGCGGCGGCGATCGGCGGCATGGCCTCGTTTCCCGGCGCGATCATTGGCGGGCTGTTCCTCGGGCTCGTCACGCAACTATCGACCGCCTACATCTCCTCGCTGTTTTCCAGTGCGATCTCGCTGCTCATCCTGCTCGTGGTGCTGATCTGGCGGCCGCAGGGACTGATCGCGGGCGGCGTGGCGCGGCGGCAGGACACCCGCGATGACGTCAAGGCCGCAGGCCATGCCGCCAAATTGCCTGCTCATCTCGGCTGGCCGCTCGCGGCGCTGGCCGTGTTGGTGGCCGTGGCTATTCCCTTCGCCGTCACAGACAACGGCATCATGAGCTCCCTGGTCATTGCCGCCATCTTGTTCATGGCGCTGATGGGGCTCGATGTGCTGATGGGTTATGCCGGCCAGGTCAGCCTCGGCCAGGCCGGTTTCATGGCGATCGGCGGCTACACCTCGGGCTATCTCGCGATCAACACCGAGATCGCGCCGGCGCTTTCGATCTTCGCCGGCATCGGCGTCTCGCTTGCCTGCGCGCTGGTGCTCTCGGTGGTGACGCTGCGTTTGCGTGGGCTTTATCTCGCGCTGGCGACGCTCGCCTTCGGGCTTCTGATCGACTCCTGCGCGGTCGGCTTCATCGATATCACCGGCGGGCCGTCCGGTCTGGTCGGCATTCCCTCTTTCTCGGTTGCCGGCTTCACCTTCGCCACTCCGCGCGCGATGTATTATCTCGTGCTGGCGCTCGATATTGTCATCTTGCTCGGGCTTTTTGGCGCGATGCGTTCCGGCTTCGGCCGCGCGCTGCAGGCGATCCGCTCCGACCAGATGGCGGCAGCCGCACTCGGCATCAACACCGTGCGCTACAAGCTCGCCGCCTTCCTGATCAGCGTGACGCTCGCCTCGCTCGCCGGCAGCCTCTACGCGTTCTTTTTCAATTTTCTCGCGCCGGAAATGGTCGGCACCTCGCGTTCCCTCGAACTGGTGGCGATGCTGATCATCGGCGGCGAAAGCACGCTGGTCGGCGGCCTGTTCGGCGCGCTGCTGCTGACGCTATTGCCGGTGATGTCGGCGCCGCTCGCGATCTACAAGACCTTTGCCTCGGGCGCGCTGTTGGTCGCGAGCTTCCTGCATCTGCCGCAGGGGATTTATGGCGTGCTGATCCAGTTGTTGACCCGGCTCGCTGGCGCGCGCGGCGAGGTCGCGGCGAAGGTGAACCCCGTCAGCGATCGGGTGCAGGCGTCATGAGCGCGATCGACACACAAAGCCAGGCCAACGAGACCGCGATGCTCAGCGTGCGCGGCCTCGCCAAGAGCTTTGGCGGGCTGAAGGCCATCAACGACGTGTCGTTCGATGTGCGGCCGGGCGAAGTGACCGCGCTGATCGGCCCGAACGGCGCGGGCAAGACCACCGTCTTCAACCTCGTCACCAACATCTTGGCCCGCGATGCGGGCAGGGTGGTCTTCGCAGGCCGAGATCTCGCCAACCTGTCGCCGGTCGAAATCGCAAATCTCGGCCTAGTCCGCACCTTCCAGTCGGCGCGGGTCTTTCCCGGGATGACCGCGATCGAGAACGTGATGGTCGGCGGCCATCGGCTTGGCCGCCATTCGCTCGCGGGTCAGGCGCTGTGGCTTTGGCGCGCGCGCGAGGAAGAACGCCGCACCCGCCAGCGCGCCGGGGAGATGCTGGAGCTCGTGGGCCTATCGGGCTTTGCCGGAATGCACGCAACCGAATTGCCGATGGGCGCGCAAAAACTGCTCGAAGTCGTGCGCGCGCTGATGGCGCAACCGAAACTCTTGTGCCTCGACGAGCCGGCGGCGGGCCTCAATGACACCGAAACGCAGGAGCTCGCAAATCTGTTGCGGGCGATCCGTAAGCTCGGCATTCCCGTGCTGGTCGTCGAGCACAACATGTCGCTGGTGATGAACGTCGCCGACCGCGTCGTCGTGATCGATTCCGGCGCGATCATCGCCACCGGCACGCCGGCCGAAGTACAGAACAACAACCGCGTGATCGAGGCCTATCTCGGAAAGGAGGATCATGGCGCTTCTTGAACTCAGGTCGCTGGCGATCGGCTACGGCCATCACCGCGTGCTCGAAGATGTCAACCTCAAGCTCGAACGCGGCGAGATCGTCACGCTGCTCGGCGCCAACGGCGCCGGCAAGTCGACGCTTGCGAAGGCCGTCTCGGGATTGCTGCGCCCACAGGCCGGTCAGATTCTCCTCGAAGGCAATGCGATCGAGGCTTTGTCGCCGGCGGAGCGGCTACGGCGGGGCATCGCCCATGTGCCGGAGGGACGGCAGATCTTTGCCGGGATGACGGTTGCGGAAAATCTCGCCCTCGGCGCCTATGCGGTGCCGGAGGCCGATGCGGCTGCGCAACTCGAATCGGTGTGGACGCTGTTTCCCCTGCTGCGCGAGCGGATGAACGACATCGCTGGAAATTTCTCCGGCGGCCAGCAGCAGATGCTGGCGATCGCGCGCGGGCTGATGGCTCGCCCTAAAATCCTGGTGCTCGACGAGCCGTCGCTCGGCGTTGCGCCGCTACTGGTCGCGGAAATCTTTCGCCTGATCGTGGCGCTGCGCGAGCAGGGCATCACCATTTTGCTCGCCGAACAGAACGCGAAGGCCGCGCTGTCGATCGCCGACCGCGGCTATGTGTTCGAGAACGGCCGCATGACGCTGTCGGGCGCGGCCAAGGACTTGCTGAATTCACGGGAAGTCGCCGAGCGTTATCTCGGCATGAGCGGGACGACGGAAGCGCCTGATGCAGCCGGCGCTGCGCTGGCGGGGAGGTTGCGGGAAGTGTTGTTTGCAGAAGGGGAGACGCAGGCGTGACGCATTCGTCTGTCGTCATTCCGGGGCAGCCCGCAGGGCTGAACCCGGAATCCATGGCGCCGCAAGAATGCTGGGAGAAATGGATTCCGGGCTCGCTTGCTTCGCTCGCGCCCCGGAATGACGGCGGTGGGAGGAACTGAACCATGGCAATGATCCGTATCGAGCCGAAACTGGACGCGCCATCCGGCCTTTACTTCGTCGAGATCTTCCATCCGGCCGAGGCAGAGCAGCCCTTCGTGACCACCGAGCCGCGCTACAAGACCGCGGCTGCCGCCGAGAACGACCTGATCGCGATCATCGCAACGCGGGCGAATAATCCGAAGACATGAATTTGCGGCGAACACTTCCTTCACCTCTCCCCTTGCGGGAGAGGTCGTCCGGCGAAGCGCAGCGAAGTCGGGCGGGTGAGGGGTAATCCACCGAAAGACTGCAACCCCTCATCCCAACCCTCTCCCGCAAGGGGAGAGGGAGCGCACCGCCCGCGCGGCGACGAGTGACGATTAAACTTACAGCTGCCACTTCAACCCCACCTCAGCCCCCGTCTTCGCCGATTCCAGGATCGCCATGCAAATCTCCAGCGTCGCCAGCCCCCATTCGCCGGAGTGCAGCGGCTCGTGGCCTGACATCGCCGCCGCATGGAGTTCGTCGACCACTTCAGCCCGCGGAATTTTGGGCGCGGGAAGTTCGTCAAGATGCCGCGTCTTGTCGCCATAGACCATGACGCCCTGCGGCAGCGGGCGCAGGTCGGCGCGCTCGCAGCTGACGACCACGAGGCCGAAATGATTGTGCGCGAGTTCGCCGTCGATGCGAAACGCGTCGCTTCCTGCAACACCGTAGGCGCGGGCGTTCTTCAGCGCGATCTCGTCGGCGACGCTGGTGGCCTTCTGCAAGTTCGCCCGCGCGCGGCCGTAAGGCAGACCGCCATCGCGGCCTTGCCCGAGCTCGCCCCACCAGCCCATGAACTCATCGGTGTCGAAATGCGCGTAGCCGCTATAGGTCAGCGAGGCAAAACTGCCGTCGTCGAACCTGATCTGCGCCGCATAAGCGCCTTCGGTGCTGCGCGCGGCATCCCAGTTGCCGGTGATGGCGCGCACGGACGTGGCTTTGCTGCCCGCCAGCAGCCGGACAATATCGACCTGGTGCGCGGCCTGGCTGAACACCACACCGCCGCCCTGGCTCGTATCGAGCTCTTCCGGCCGGCGCGGACGGTAGAGAAAGTCGGTGAAGTTGAGCGCATTGATCATGCGGACTTGACCATAGGCGCCGCTTCGGATCATCGCACGGGCGCGCAAGTAAGGCAGGTCGAAACTGTGGCTGTGCCCGACCATCAGCTTGACGCTGGCCTCTTTCGCCGCGGCGATCATCTCGCGGCAATCCTCGACGTCAAGCGCCATCGGCTTCTCGACAAGGATGTGCTTGCCGTGCTTTGCGGCGAGCTTGACGTGTTCGACATGGAATTGATGTGGCGAGGCGATATAAACCGCCGCGACGTCGGGATCGGCGCATAGCGCCTCGGCGTCGTCGAAAACCTTCGCATTGAACTCCGTCGCAAAGCGCTCGCGCGCCTCAGTGCGGGGATCGCCGGCGGCGACAAGCGCAATGCGCGGGTCGGCGGCAAACGTCGGCAGCATCAGCGTGAAGGCGCGGCCGAGACCGATGACGCCGAGGTTCAGGGGGGTGGTCATGGGTGTTTCCGGCAAGGCACGCTCTCCTTATCCCTCCCCCGCGGAACGCGTGGGGAGGGTGGCCGGCGCGAAGCGACGGTCGGGTGGGGGTGTCGCCTTATAGGATAATATGGGATGCCGCGAACGAATTTGCCCCCACCCCGACGCTCATTCCATTCGCGTCGACCCTCCCCGCACTCGCTTCGCTCGCGGGGGAGGGATAAGAAAGTTCGCCCGACGTTGCTCATCCTCAAATATCCAACACCAGTGTCGGCGATTTTGCCCGCGAGACGCAAATCATGATCTCGCGCTTCTTTTCGTCGTCCGAGAGCACGAGGTCGCGATGGTCTACTTCGCCTTCCGTGAAGCGGCAGCGGCAGGTGCCGCAGGTGCCGCTTTCGCAGGAGCTCGCCAGCACATGGCCGTGCCGCCGCAGCGTATCGAGGATCGAAACGTTGGCGGCGACCTCGTAAGCGGCGCCGCATTTTGCGAGCCTCACCTCGAATGGCTTGTCGTCCGCATGCGGAGCGGAAGCGCCGACGAAGTCTTCGAAATGCACCGCCGAATCCGGCCAGTGGCCGGTCATGTCGCGCACTGCGTCCATCAGGCCGCGCGGGCCGCAGCAGTAAAGATGCGCGCCGCGCTGCTGTTCCAGCACCGGCCAGAGATCATAGGCCTGATCGGGATCGCCGTTGTCGTGATGCAGCACCACCTTGCCTTCGAAGGCGGGAGAAGCGAACTCGTCGCGAAACGCCATCATCGTGGGCGTGCGCGTGAAGTAATAAAGCATGAAATTCGTCCTGGCCTGACGAACGCAGTGCAGGATCATGGCGCGGATCGGCGTAATGCCGATGCCGCCCGCGATGAAGATCAGCCGCTTCGGCTCGGTCTTCGCCATTTCGAATTCGTTTTCCGGCGGCTCGGCCGTGACCGCGTCGCCCTCGCTGACTTCCCTCGTGAAGCTCAGCGAACCGCCGCGGCCGGAAGCTTCCTGCTTTACCGCGATCAGATAGCGGTCGCGCTCGGCCGGATCGTTGCAGAGCGAATAGCGGCGCTTTTGCCCGGAGGGCGCGGTCACGGTGATATGCGAACCGGGCGTGAACGGCGGCAATTGCCCGCCACCTCCCGCGCGCAGTTCGAACAGGAACACGCCGTTGGCGATTTCCGACTTGTGCCGGACTTCAAGGGTCAATTCCCGCGCCTCTGGGGCCGCCGTCATGCCGTCTCCGGTGAAAAAATACTTAGTTTGCTAAGTAAATAGCGCAATCCGTCGGCGGATAACACCCCTAAAATGCCAACGAGATGGGCAGCGTTCCACAGCCTGTTCTTGAGGGCAGGTTTGCGCAGGCGTTGCGAATGTGCAATCACCGCTCGCGATATTAGCTGTCGGCAGGGACGAAAGGGACGTCGTTGACCAGCCTGAAAAAAGCCACCGGCAAAAAGACCGGCAAGCCACCAAAGCGGAGCGCACCCGCTACCGACCCCGTTTTGCCCTTTTCCGAAAGCGTCGGCTATCAGATCCGCGCCACCCATCGCCTGCTTCAGCGCTTCCTCCAGTTCAAGATCGAGCCGCACGGCATCACGCTCGGGATGTGGTACTTCCTGCGTGCGCTCTGGCACGAGGACGGCCTGACCCAACGCGAACTGTCGAACCGGGTCGGCACCATGGAGCCGACTACGCTGAGCGCGATCCTGATCATGGAAAAGAACGGCCTGGTGCGGCGGGTGCGCAACCCGGACGACCGTCGCAAATGGCATATCCATCTGACGCCGAAGGGGCGGGGGCTGAAGGCCAGGCTGCTACCCCTCGCCCGGGAAGTCGTCGATACTGCGGTGCAAAATCTTTCCCGCGGCGATGTCTCACAGTTGTTGAGCAGGCTCGCCGAGGTGCAGAAGAACCTGCACGCCACGCTCGACCGCCTCGATGATGCGCATCATAACGGCAGGGCCGGATAGCCGGGCGCGCATTCGTGCGACCCGTTGGCCGCGTACCCTGAAGCGATAACAAAGAACCGCCCGCGTGCTCCGAATGGAACCCGCGGGCGAGTGAGTTTCAGTCAGGGATTGTTTTCAACCGCGTATGGTTCGGCCCGTACTAATAGTCGTGATGGATGACGGTCTTGCTCCGGGTGCCGTCGTCGTGATCCTTTTTGATCACGGTGGTCCGGCTGCCCGGCTCGTCTTTCCTGATCACGGTCTTCCGCTCGGTGTCGACGCGAGGGGTTTCGCCCACGGTCACACCTGCGCCGACCGGACCGGCCCGCACGCCGACTTCATCGGCCAGGGCCGGCCCGGCCAGGACGCAGGTCGCCGCCGCAATCATCAATACTTTCCTCATTTCGTCCTCCTCTTCTCGGATGCAGGTGTAAACGTCATGGGGCAGTCACCGTTCCGCGGAGTCACGCGCAAAAATATCGCGGTCTTGCCGGAACGCTCACGCGATGTGCTGTTTGGTCAGGGCCGCACAGTTCGCGGGGCAGTGCTGATCGTATTGACCAGCATCGCTGGTGGAGTGGATTTGACATTCGCTACCCACCCGACCGCGAGTTTGATTCGCGAATGTCAAATCCTAAACTCCACTAGAAACATATATTTGCTAGTGGTCCTCCGATTCTAACATTCGCAAAAGTGGCCGCTGCGAAGGGATGCGTATGTTAGAATCGGACCACTAGATTCCGCCGGGGTGAATCTTTTCTGCCTCGGATGCGTTGATCTCGCCATAGTTGAACCATCACCCTGTGGAACAGGAGGATTGGCCCGAATATTTCGCGGGCCGTTCTGTTCTCGTGTGAGTGCCGGGGCGTGCATGCCTGACCAGGTCGAACTTGTCATACGAAGGATCGGTCAATCCTTGCGCCCGATTGGCGAGGCTCCGAAGGATGGACGCTGGATTTTGTGCAAATCCGCCGATGGCTTCGTGGTCTGTCACTGGGATCTCGATCCGCCCGGCCTTGCCGGTCCGACCTGGACCGAAGCCAACGATGCCTCGCGCGGCTACCTCGACGACTACTTCGAGGGATGGATCGACCCGGCCGAACTCAAGCTGTGGGATTTCGCGACGCTCGCCGATCTCCTGATCGCCTTTGTCGACGACGCGCACGCCCGCGGCGACGAAAGGACGCTTGGCATCTTGCGGAGCCGCGCCAAGGCGGAGTGAAGCGCGACGAAAATGCCTCTGCCGGATGATGACCGCGATGCCCTATTCGGGGCCACGATCAACCGGCGGCCTGGTTTTCGTTCGTGGCAGTCTGTATTTCACCTTCAGCAAAGTTTCTTTTGTTGCATAGTCGAAAATCACTTCGTCCGAGATCGCCATTTCGGCACGCATCGCATTACAGCAGAAGATCATCCATCGGTTGGAAACCGGGGGGCTGCTGACTGACCGGTAAAGCTCCCCGCACTCGATCGTCAGGTGTTGCCCACCTTGCGCGCTCGCCCGTTCCAGCCGCGATCGAATCTCTTGCCGGAATTGTTCTGTTGAAACCATGATGCGCCCATAGCCGGATGATCGCCGCACGAACTGATTCGGATCAGGACATTGCCTGCATCAGGGTTGCAATCTCGATGGTCGCAAAATTGGAGTAGGTGTCGGATATGGCGTAGGGCAAAATGATCTGATCGTTGTGCCGCATCGCCCCGCAGGTATAGACCACGTTGGGAACGTAGCCTTCGCGCTCCGATGGTTCTGGACGCAGCAACGGTTCGACCGAACGCGCCAGCACCTTGGTGGGATCGTTCTTGTCGAGCAGGGCCGCGCCGATCGAATATTTTCGGACCGGACCGACGCCGTGCGTGAGCAACAGCCAGCCTTCGTCCAGTTCGATCGGTGAGCCACAGTTTCCGATCTGCACGAATTCCCAGGGAAACTGCGGTTTCAGGATCGCCTGGCCGCCGTCCCATCGGTACAAGTCGTTTGAGTAGATCAGGTAAAGGTTCTCATTGTCCTGGCGCGCGATCATGGCGTAGTTTCCGCCGACCTGGCGGGGGAACAGTGCCATGCCCTTGTTGCGCGCGGCGGTGCCCTGCAGCGGCGACATTCGAAATGACAGGAAGTCGTTCGTCTCGAGCAACTCCGACCGGATCGCCCTGCCTGTATAGGCGGTATAGGTCGCATAATAGGTCTTCCGGCCACCATCGCTGAATTCGACGAAGCGGGCGTCTTCGATACCCTGCGACTGATACTCCGTGACTGGGAATATCACGCGTTCGCTGATGTCCAGACCCTCCTTGAAGACGACATCAACTTCGTCGCCGAGTGGCCCGGACGTTCGATGTTCAACCTTAGGACTTGAGGCGAGCCGGGCGGTTGGATCGACCGCCAGGCTGCCATCGGCTGCGATGGTGCCGGTGCGAAATGTCAGCGAAGACACATGTCCCTCGCCAACGGCCCGCAGGCTGAGAATGAAGCGCAGACCGCCTTCCGGCGTTCCCGACTGATCGGGGTGCGGTACGATGCTGGGATTGAACAGTGCCGACGCCTCGAACGAATACTCGTTGAGAAAATATGCGCCGAGAAGCTGGCGCTGGGTTTCGGAAAAGGTGTCATGTGACGCGAGCGCGTCTTCCATGTCGTCGGCGCGAAGTTCGAAGGTCTCGAGCAGATTGCGATGGCGCCCTTGAAAATTCTCCAGCACATCGGTCAACAAGCCGGCCGCGGCCTTGGGGTCGAGTGCAAGAACACGTTCGACAATATGGTTGGCGCGCGTCTTGTCGGTCGGGTTGAGATCGCGGGGTTCGGTTGCCGGCTTGAAAGGGCGTACGATCACGCGCGCGGGGTCAGGACGCAGATAAAGTGCCTGCCGATGCAGGAAAGAGGCTTGTGACAAGACGACCTCGGTTCGCTGGAGTTGGGGCAAGATCAGGCGCCGATGGAACGAAGCGCTACCGGAGAGGTGGCGCTGACATTAACGCGCGCAAGCTGACGAATATCGGCAAGACCGAGCAGATATGAGACGACCGACTCACCGCCGCGGTTTTCGTTGGCGCGGTCGGGATGCAAGCCATCGCGACAACTGCCGGTTTCGGGATCAACGAGCGAAACCGATAAGTCGTTGCGGCCGAGAAACCAGGCGAAAGCGTTGGTTGCGATCGCTTTCCATTCGGCGTTGCCTTCCGCTCGCCACGCGGTCAGGCCGGCGGCGATCGTTGCGGTGGCTTCCACCGGCTGCTGATCGAATGCATGAGGCGGCCGGCGCAGTTCGCCGAAGCTGGCGGTGCCCACGGGGCGGAACTGACCGGTCGAGTTTGTCTGTTGTGTCATCAGCCAGCGGAGCGATCTCAATCCGGCATCGACGTAATCAGGCGTTTGGGTAGCGATGCCTGTCTGCATCAGGGCCTGCGGCAGCCGTGCGTTGTCATAGGCGAGGCTCTCCTCGAACCACGACCAGTCCGGCGTCTCAACCGACGCGAGGCCGGATATCAATCTGTCAGCGAGAAAATGCCTGATTTCCCTGGCGCGGAGATCCTCAGGCACGACGGCGCAATAACCGTCCAAACCCAATAGCGTGAAGGCCGACGCCCGGGGCGAATGAAATGTCTTCACGGTTGGCAGCGCCTCCGCAAACAGGGCGGCAGCCCATCGCCGGCGCGAGGGGCTCGCGTCCCTGCGGGCGCACTCACCCAGCGCCCACAAGGTTCGCCCATGACTGTCTTCGGAACCGCTGTCTTCAAGCCAGGTCCGATTGAAGCCCATGAAATTGCGAAATCGCTTGGTGTCGGGATTCCAGGCATGCTGCACGAAGGCAGCAAATCGGGCCGTCAACGGCTCGGACAAGCGTTTTTCACCGGGATTGTTGAGGGCGCAGGCCAGCAGCAGGGCCCGTGCATTGTCATCCACGCAATAGCCGTGCGCGCGATCCGGCACCGAATGCACGGCGTGCTGGAATAGGCCGGTGTCGTCGCACATGGAAAGAAAGTGACCCAATTGCATGTCGGACGCCGCAGGGCTGTGCGCAATCGGGACCGGTCCGGTCCGCGCGACCACCTTGAGCCAGTCGCCATGGCGCGCGTTCTCGAATACGGCGATGTAACGCTCGGCAGTGCGCTCCCATGTCATCGAGCGGCTGATGGCGTAGGCGCGCTCGCGCATCGCCTGCCGGCGAGGGGCATCGGTGAGCATCAGGGCAATTTCCTTGCCGATCGCTGCCGCGTTGCCGAACGGAACGATGACACCGCGGCCGTCATCCAATAGCTCCAGCGCGTGCCAGTAGGGCGTCGAAACTACCGGCTTGCCGAGCCCGAAGCTGTAGGCCAGCGTCCCCGACGTCATTTGCGCCTCATTGAGATAGGGCGTGACATAGACGTCGCACATCGAAATGAATTCCAGTAGCGTCGCCTGATCCACGAACTGGTCGAGAAACACCACATGGTTCTCGACCCCGAGTTCACGCACACGCGTCACCAGGCTCTCGCGGTAGGCCTCGCCCTGGTCTCGCACCAGATTGGGATGCGTCGCGCCGAGCACCACGTAGACCGCGTCCGCCCGGCGTTGCAGGATCGAGGGCATTGCGTCGATCATGACCTCGATACCTTTGCTGGGGGAGAGCAGGCCGAACGTCAGGATGACGGAACGGTTGCTGAATCCGAGTCGGGCTTTTGCGGCGTCGGGCTCAGCAAACGGAAACTCGGGGATTCCATGGGGGATGACCTCCATCTTCTCGTCTGGAACGCCATAGACGCTACGCAACATCTCCTGTCCCTTGTTGGCCATCACGACGATCTTCGAAGATGCCTCGACGAGGCGTTCCATCACCGCGCGTTGGGCCGCGCCCGGCTTGGCCAGCACCGTGTGCAGCGTCGTGACAACCGGCATGTTCAATCGTGAAAGCAACTCGAGAATGTAGCCGCCGGCTTCGCCGCCAAATATTCCGAACTCGTGCTGCAGACAGACGACATCAAAGCGGCCAGCGTTGAGGAATGCGGCAGCGTGCACATAATCTTCGATGGTGTCATCTTTGATCTGAAAGGCGACCGAATCGGGATAGTTATAGGTTTGACCGTGATCATTCATCGCGACAATGCAGGTCTCGACGTTTGGCCGTGAATTCGCAACCGCTCGTACCAGATCGGTCGTGAAGGTGGCGATGCCGCAGCGGCGAGGCAACGAATTTCCGATCACGACGATGCGGCGATGCGGCGTCACGTTTGCGCCTCGGTGGGGCTTTGTGTCTCGGAAGCTGCCGAATTAACCGGGCTGACGGGCTGCTCATCGAGTGTCTGCAATAGCGAATCGATCGGGCGGCTTGCCGGATAGGCGACCAGCGCGCTCAATCCATCGGCGCCAACCTCGATGCTGGTGCGACCGCCGCCGACGAAGATTGCCTGTCCGATCGATACTGCGGACAGTCCGATCGCCGCGTGGCCGCCGAGAGCTAGAATCCAGGTCTCAGGCCCGGCGAGGAGCGCCCAGCTTGAACCCTCGGTCAACTCAACCCGCTCAAGGACGAAATGCCGGCTTGCGATCAGCACCGTTCGGGCCGTCGTGAGACGGATCGGATGGCAGGGCGCTTGAAGCGGCCACGGGTGGGCAACCGCGACGCCATTGTCTTCATTCAGTTGGCGGTGTCTTCCAAAGTCGAACAGGCGGAAGGTCGTGTCGCTGCGCTGCTGAATTTCGGCAAGCACGATGCCAGCGCCGATGGCATGGATAGTGCCGGCCGGGATGTAGATCACGTCGCCCTTGGCGACCGGACGCCAGTGAACCAGTTCTTCGATTGAACCGTTACGGATCGAAGCACGTAGTTGCTGTGGCGTTATCCGGTGCTTCAGGCCTACGCCGATCCGCGCGTCCGGCTCTGCCGAAAGGATATACCAGGCCTCGCTCTTGCCATTCGGCATTCCCATCGCGCGGGCGAAGGTGTCGTCCGGATGAACCTGGATCGACAATGGTTCGCTGGTGAAGAGGAGTTTGAGGAGCAGGGCGGGGTTAAGAGCATGCTTGCCGGGCCGCTCGAACCATAGTTCGCCGACGGCATCGCCTGAAGCGTCAAGGCTGCTCCAGGGTTGCAGATCGCGGACCCCCCACGGCTTGTGAACGGCTTGCACGGCCGCAAGTTCGGTGGGCATACGCTGTCCTGATCCATGACGCACACGTCGGAGCGACGTGCCGTTGGCCGATGTCATCCATTTGGCTTAGCTGAGGCGTCGCGTTTTCGAGCAGGCTTTGCTGCAGGAGCCGATCCACTCCACTAGTGCCGCCCGTTTGAAGTTCCTGCACCACAAGCGGCGAATTCGATCCAGGAACTTCAAATAGAAAAGCGGCACTAGAATCATAGATTTGCTAGTGCCCAGAACTTTCCGAAGTTCGTGAAAGGTGCGTGCTGAGGTGTAACACGAACTTCGGAAAGTGGGCACTAGGTCTGTCGGAGTTCGATCGTTCGACGCGATGATACCACAATGGCGGCGGGACGCCGCCAACATGAACCAAAATTCGTTCCCAAAATTCCTTGGCTTCCGCATAAACCCGCTACAGGCGGGCCAAAATGCCGCCTTATTGCTAAACGACCTTGACGCCTGTCGATATTCGCTGAGTGGGGACTCAAATCAAAGCGAATACTCGTCGAGGGGTGTTCCGAGTAAATCCAGTCTCGTCGGGCCTTCGCGGGCAACGATGAGTCACGTCCAAAATCCGGGTTCACCCAGACCCGTGTCTAGGGAGAACGGCATGAAGGACGTCACCAAGTGGGTGGCCTCGGAGGTACTCGCGCAGATGATGGCAGTGACCGCCATGATCGTCATCGCCAGCGTCGTCTTCCACTGGCGGTGATCACCCACCGCCGGATGTGCGTGAAGTGAGCGAATGCGGCGAGGCAAGCCGGGGCGGATAGTTCCGCGTAGCCTTGGGGGGTTGCCTCGTTGCGTTCGCCACTACCGTCGAAATCGCTATTTCTAGCCCTGAAATACCACCGCGTCGACAACGACGCAGCCCTTGCCGGCGCTGCCGAGCAGCACCGGATTCAGGTCGAGGCTGACGACCCTAGCTGTGGGATCGAGCATCAGGTCGCCGATCCGCATCACGGCGTCGCACAGCGCATCGACATCCATAGGCGGCTCGCCACGCACACCCGCGAACAACGGCGCGACCTTAAGTCTTTGCAGCGCTGCCCTCACCTCGTCTCTTGAGAAGGGCGGCAACAGCAACGCGGTGTCGCGGAAAATCTCGACATACTTGCCGCCATCGCCCACGGCCACGACCGGACCGAAGACGGGATCACGGTGCGCGCCGATCATGATCTCGCGGCGGCCGCCCGCCATCGCCGCAACGATGACGCCGTCGAACCGCGAACCGTGCTTGCGGATGATGGCTTCCATCTGGGCCCAGACGTCGCCCGCTTCCTCGCGGCTCGTCACGCCGAGCTTGACCAGCCCAAGCTCGGATTTGTGCGCGATATCGGCCGAACATCCCTTGACCACCACCGGACCGCCGATGCTCTCGAACGCCGCCACGGCTTCGGCGCGCGACCGGCACAGCCGATGGGCCACGACGACAACGCCGCGCTCGGCCAGCAAAGCAAGACTGTCCGCTTCATTGAGCATGGTGGTTGCAGCCGCCGGCACCCAGAGCGCGCGCACCTTCTGCGTCTGCGCCCGGCGTGCCTTGGTGCGCGCCATCAGTTCGTGGTGTGCCAGGAACTGATGCAATGCCGCGACCGCCTCGGTCTCGGTCGGGAAGACGGACGAACCTTCGGCGGCGAACTGATCGGCGACACTCTTTTGGGTCGCGGCGATCACCAGCGGCTTGCGGGTCTGTTTGGCAAAGGCTGCGGCGTCGCGGGCGAACGCCTCGACGTCGTAACCCGGACCTGCGACGGGAACACCGATCAGAAACGCGTCCGCGGCCGGATCCTCGGCGATGACAGGAAGAATATCGCCGAACAGGCGGCTGTTCGACAGCAGCGCCGCCGTCAGATCGATCGGATTGGTCGTGGTGGCAAAGCTCGGCAGAATGCCTTTGAGCTTCTTGTCCGTCTCGGCGGAGAGTGTCGCCATTGGCATGCCGACGTTGGTGGCGGCGTCCGCCGTCATGACACAGACCGCGCCGGAATTGCTGATCGCAACCAGCCGCCTGCCCTTCGGCTTCCATCCCTTCAGATAAAGCTCGGTCGCCTCAACCAGGCCACGCATGTCCGGCGCGCGCCAGATGCCGTGCTGCTCGAAGAAGGCATCGACCACGCGATCTTCATTGGCGAGCGCGCCCGTATGCGATTGCGCGGCCTGGCGCCCGGCTTCGGAGCGGCCGGACTTCAGTGCAATGATCGGCAGATCGCGCTTGAGCGCCACCTCGGCGAGTTCTTCCAGATATTTCGTCTCCGGAATGCTCTCGAGATAAAGCAGCAGGAGCTTGACCTCGGGGTCTTCCGCGACGGCGACCGCAAGCTCACCGACGGTGATATCGGCGTCGTTGCCGGTCGCATGGGTGTGGCGCACGCCGATGCCGCGCTGACGCAGGAATCCGACGGGCACCGTGCTCAGCGCGCCGCTCTGGCTCAGCATCGCGACATGGCCTTCGGCGCGATCCATATCCATGAACATGGTGGAGAAGCTTGCAATCGCGCCGGTACCGAAATTGGCGAGCCCCTGCGAATTGGGACCGACGATGCGCATGCCGGCCTTGTGCGCGGCCTCCACCATCCGCCGCTCTTTCGCCTTGCCGGCGACCGCATCGACCTCGCCGAAGCCCGAGGCCATCACCACGGCGACCTTCACGCCGTGGGCCGCACAATCTTCTACCACGCCAATCGCATTATCGCCGGCGACCGCGACAATCACCATGTCAGGCGCTTCCGGCAGATCGCCGAGGCTCTTGTAGCACTTGTGGCCCTGCACCTCGGGGCGAGACGGATTGATCGGGAAAATCCTGCCCTTGAAGCCGAACTTGTCGAGATAGTGCACCGGCCTGCCGCCGACCTTGTTGGGATTTTCCGAGGCGCCGATGATGGCGACGGAGCGCGGGTCGAGCGCGGCCTTGAGACGAGTCATGATGAATCCTTGAACGTGCGCTTTATGATTTTCGAAAGGGGTTAGCCGCCTCAATACGACTTCGGCAAGCCCAGCACCTTTTCGGCGATGAAGCTGAGAATGAGCTGTGGGCTGATTGGGGCGATACGCGGGATCAGGGATTCCCGAAGATATCGCTCGACATGAAATTCCTTGGCGTAGCCGAAACCGCCATGGGTCATCACCGCCTGTTCGCAGGCATGAAAGCCGGCTTCGCCTGCAAGATATTTCGCGGCATTGGCCGCCGGCCCGCAGAGCTGACCCTGGTCGTATTGCCACGCAGCCGACAGCGTCATCAGCCAGGCAGCTTCCAGCTCCATCCAGTTCTTCGCGAGCGGATGCTGGATTCCTTGATTCTTGCCGATCGGACGGTTGAAGACGTTGCGCTCCTTGGCGTAGGCCGCGGCGCGTGACAGCGCCACATGGCCGAGCCCGACGGCTTCTGCCGCAATCAGGATGCGCTCGGGATTCATGCCGTGCAGGATGTATTCAAATCCCCGACCCTCTTCACCGAGGCGATCCGCAAGCGGAATCTCGAAATCCTCGATGAAGAGCTCGTTGGAATCGACCGCCTTGCGGCCCATCTTCTCGATCTCCCGCACCGAGATGCGGCTGCGATCGAAATCGGTATAGAAGAGACTTAGCCCGCGGGTCGGGTTTTTCACTTCTTCCAGCGGCGTGGTGCGCGCCAGCAGCAGAATTTTCCCGGCGACCTGCGCGGTCGAAATCCAGACCTTCTGGCCGTTGACGATATATTTGTCGCCGGAACGCACCGCGCGCGTCTTCAACTGCGTGGTGTTCAGCCCGGTGTTGGGTTCGGTGACGGCGAAGCAGGATCGCTCTGTGCCGGCCACGATCGGCGGCAACATCCGCTCGCACTGCTCCTTGGTACCGAATACGACCACCGGATTGAGCCCGAACACATTCATATGCACTGCGGAGGCGCCCGACATGCCGGCGCCGGATTCCGAAATCGTCCGCATCATGATCGCGGCGTCCATGATGCCGAGGCCGGAACCGCCATATTCCTCAGGAATGCAGATGCCGAGCCAGCCGGCATCGGCCAGCGCGCGGTGAAAATCGGCCGGGTATCCGCCTTCCTTGTCCTTCTTCAGCCAATAGGCGTCGTCGAAGCGTGCGCAGATTTTTGCGACCGCATCGCGGATCGATTCCTGATTGGGGCTGAGCGCGAAATCCATGATGTCAGACCGCTGTTGTCGCGCCGTCACGCACAAGTCCGGCAATCTCTTCGGCTGAAAACCCGGCTTCCTTCAGGATTTCGCCACCGTGCTCGTTCAAGCGCGGCGCGAGCCGCGAAGGCTCGACTGCCGTTTCGGACCATCGGGCGGAAGCCTTCATGCTGCGGATTTTTCCTTCGCTGGGATGATCGACCACCGGAAAGAAACCGGTCGATGCCAGATGCGGGTCCTGCAAGATGCTTTCGAGATCATGCATGGGCATTACGGGTATATCGGCCTTGGTGAGCAAATCGAGCCATTCGGACGTGGTTTTAGTCTCGAAGATGCGGGCGAGTTCGGCATAGACGGTGTCGATATTGCTGGCACGGCCGGCAAAGCTTGCAAACTTCGGATCTTGCCGCAGGTCGTCACGACCGGTCGCCGCGAAGAAGCTCGCCCATTGCTTGTCGTTATAAACGATCACGCAGATAAAGCCGTCTGCGGTCTTGTAAGGCCTGCGGTCGCGCGACAAATGCCGCGCATAGCCGCCCTTGTCGAGTGGCGGTTCATAAGTGAGCCCACCCATGTGGTCGCCCATGACAAATCCCGCCATGGTCTCGAACATCGGAACGTCCAGCCGCTGGCCGCGCCCGGTGCGATCGCGATGCACAAGGCTGGCGCAGATCGCGCCGACCGCCGTCAGTCCGACGATCCGATCGACCAGGGCGTTCGGAACATAGCGCGGCACGCCGTCACCGGTTTGCGCCATCAGCGCCGGCAGACCGGTCGCGCCCTGGATCAGGTCGTCATAAGCCGGCTTGGCGGCGTAGGGACCATCCTGGCCGAAGCCGAATACCCCGGCATAAATCAGCCGCGGGTTGATATCAGATACGACATCGTAGCCGAGTTGCAGGCGCGCCATCGCCGCAGGACGGATGTTGTAGACCAGGACATCGGCCGTCTTGATCAGCCGCAGCACCGTGTCGCGGCCGCCGGGCTTCTTCAGGTCGAGCGCGATGCTGCGTTTGCTGCGATTGGTATTGAGGAACACCGGTCCCATGCCGGGATGCCGTGTCGGACCGATCAGCCGCGTCACGTCGCCCTCGAGGCTTTCGACCTTGACGACGTCGGCGCCGTAGTCGCCCAGCATCTGGGTGGCATACGGCCCCATCAGCACGGTCGTCATGTCGATGACTTTGACGCCTTCCAGCGGCCCCATGGGTGGTACTTTCTTACGGAAAATGTTCGGCGCGATGCGCCTGTCCGGCTTAGTAGCGCCGGGCTGCGGGCGAGATCAAGGCTTCCCGAGGTATGGCCGTATGCGCGACGGCGTCATCGTCCGCCACGGGTCTCGCCGTCGGCGAGCAGGCGACAGGCTCCAGCCGGCACGGCGACCCCGGAAAACTACTTACTTCCGCATCATCCGCCGCAACTCGGTCTTCAGCACCTTGCCGTAATTGTTCTTCGGCAGCGCATCGAGATAAACGTAGCGCTTGGGCCGTTTGAAACGCGCAATCGATGCCAGGCAATGTGCATCCAGCTTGGCGTCGTCGCGAGTCGCGCCCTCCTCCAGCACCACGCAGGCAACGACGATCTCGCCCCAATCTGGATCGGGCAGGCCGATCGCGGAGACCTCGCGCACGTCCGCATGCGACAGCAGCGCCTCCTCCACTTCCCGCGGATAGATGTTGGTGCCGCCGGAAATGATGACGTCCTTTGACCGGTCGGAGAGCGTGAGAAAGCCGTCTTCGTCGAGACGCCCGACGTCGCCGGTGCGCAGCCAGCCGTCCTTGAGCGTCTCGGCATTGGCCTTCGGATTGTTCCAGTAGCCGAGCATCACGGCGGTGCCCTTGGCTTCGACCTCGCCGGTCTCGCCCGCACCCAGTACCTCGCCGTCCTTGCCGGTGATGCGAACCGACATGACGCTCTGCGCGGTGCCGACCGAGGCCAGCCGCTCCAGGTAGCGCGGATGTTCCGTCTTCATGTGCCATTCGCGGCTGAGCGCGGTGATGGTCATTGGCGATTCGCCCTGGCCATAGATCTGCACGAAGCGCTGCCCCATCACCGAGATCGCCTCTCGGATATCGGCGAGGTACATAGGCCCGCCGCCATAGATGATGGTGCGTATGCCCTCGCCGCTTTCGCCGCGGCGTTTGGCAGCATCGACCAGCCGGCGAACCATGGTCGGCGCGCCGAACATCACGACATTCTCGAGATTGCGGGCAAGGTTGAGCACCTCATCCGGATCGAAACCGCCGGATTCCGGAACGACGTGCCGTCCGCCCATGCGCACATGCGGGAGATTGTAGAGGCCGGCGCCATGCGAAATCGGCGCGGCATAGAGCGAGGCATCTTGCGGCGTCGCCGGATCGACGTCGGCGAGATAACACATCGACGCTGCGACCAGATTGCCGTGGCTGAGCATCACCCCCTTCGGCCGGCCGGTCGTGCCCGAGGTATAGAACAGCCACGCGAGGTCATCGACCTCGCGGGCGAGCGGCATGGGTGCGCCCTCACCTTCGCGCATCGCCCGATAGGCGTCGCTGTCGAGCGACACTGTCTTCATCGCGGCCGGCAGATCGGCCTTCGCCTCTGTCAACGCTTCAACCGTGCCGTCGGAAATGAAAGCCAGTTTGGCGCCGGCGTCGCTGCAGATCCAGGCGGCCTCGCGGCCGTGCAGCTTGGCATTGATCGGGATAGCGGCCGCGCCCATCCACCAGATGCCGTAAAGGCATTCGAGATATTGCGTACAGTTACCGGCGAAAAGCGCGACACGATCGCCAGGCGCGATCCCGTGGTCACGCAACAGCGCGGCACCGGTCGCGGCCGCGCGGTGCGCGAAGGTCCCGTAGTCGGCGTCTAGGTCGAAGCCGGTCAGCAGTGCCGGCGCTTCAGGACGAAGCCTGGCCGTGTTGGCGAGCCATTCCGCGATGTTCATTGCTCAAAGCCTCGCTTACTTCGCGGGCTCCAGGATCGAAACATAGTTGGCGACCGCCGCACCGCCCATGTTAAAGATGCCGCCGAGCTTCGGATTTGGAAGCTGCATGCCTTCGGGCGCTTGCCCCGTGAGCTGCATCGCAGTCATCACATGCATCGAAACGCCGGTCGCACCGATCGGATGGCCCTTGGCCTTCAATCCGCCGGAGGGATTGACCGGTAGCTTGCCGTCCTTCTGCGTCCAGCCTTCCTTGATGGCACGCGCACCCTGCCCGCGCGGTGTCAGCCCCATCGCCTCGTACTCGATCAGTTCGGCGACCGTGAAGCAGTCGTGGGTCTCGACGAAGGAAAGGTCGGAAAGCGCAACACCGGCTTTCTCGAGCGCGCGTTGCCAGGCGATCGAGCAGCCTTCGAACTGTAAAATGTCGCGCTTGGACATCGGCAGGAAATCCTGCGCGTGTGCCACGCTGCGAAAGTTCACCGCCTTGCCCATCTTCTTCGCGGTCTCGAGGTCGGTCAGTACCAGCGCGGCCGCACCATCCGATACCAGCGAGCAATCGGTACGCTTCAGCGGACCCGCGACATAGGGATTCTTTTCACTTTCGGAGCGGCAGAATTCAAAACCGAAATCCTTGCGCATCTGAGCGTAGGGATTGGCAACGCCGTTCTTGTGGTTCTTAGCCGCGATCATGGCGAGTGCATCGGATTGATCGCCGTATTTCTGGAAGTAGCCTTGCGCGATCTTGCCGAACACGCCGGCGAAGCCACCGGGGGTATCGCCGTCTTCGGGCAGATAAGAAGCGCGCAACAGGTTGCGGCCGATTTCGGGGCCCGGCGTCCGCGTCATCTGCTCGACGCCAACGACCAACACGATTTTCGCCGCCCCCGAGGCGATCGCGCGGATGCCCTGATGCACGGCGGCCGAGCCGGTCGCGCAAGCGTTTTCAACGCGGGTGGCCGGCTTGAAGCGGAGCTGCGGATCGGCCTGCAACACCAGCGCGGCCGTAAAGTCCTGGGCCGAGAAGCCGGCGTTGAAATGCCCGAGCACGATCTCGTCGACGTCGGCGGCTGCAATGCCCGCGTCCGCCAACGCTTCGTTGGCGACCTTGACGACCAGGCTTTCGACCGTCTCGGCGTCAAACTTGCCAAAGGGCGTATGTGCCCATCCGACGATGCTGGCTGTCATGGTTGTTCTCCCGCGAAGTCTTGTGTTTGAGCATAATCTTATCGGAAAACCGGTTCCCACTTTTCCGGATCATGCTCGCGAAATCAGGCGGCGAAGTTACCGCCCAGTTCGTCGTCGATATGAATACGGATAATGTCGTCGAAGGTCTTTTCTGCGGTCGTGAAGCCGAGTTCAAGCGAACGTCTGGGATCGAAGTTACGCGGCCAGCCGGCGACGATGCCCACGATAAAAGGATCCGGCTCGCGTTTGATCCGCGCTGCCACCTTCTCGCCCGCAACGCGCTTGAGCGCGGAGATCTGTTCGCCGACGGTTGCGGAAAGGCCGGGCATGGTCAGGTTGCGTCGTGGACCGATCCTGGCAGTGTCGATGCTTCCCGCATGGATCAGGAACCCGACCGCCGAGCGCGGCGAAGCATGCCAGTGCCGTACATCCTCCGATACCGGCAGGATCGCCTCCTGGCCTGCAAGCGGCTCGCGCAGAATGCCGGAGAAGAAGCCGGAGGCCGCCTTGTTCGGCAGACCCGGGCGAATGCAGATGGTCGGCAAGCGAATACCGACGCCGTCCATAAAGCCGCGCCTCGTGTAGTCGGCAAGCAGGAGCTCGCCGATCGTCTTCTGGGTGCCGTAACTCAATAGCGGCGTATTGAAGAACTCATCGCCAATGGCGTCCGGGAACGGCGCACCGAACACCGCGATCGACGAGGTGAACACAACGCGCGGCTTGTAGCCGCCACCGGCCAGCCGGATCGCATCGAACAGCATCCGCGTGCCGTCGAGGTTGATGCGGTAGCCCTTCTCGAAATCGAGTTCGGCCTCGCCGGAGACGATCGCAGCCAGATGAAAGATCACGTCCGGGCGGCCGGAAACGAGCTTTTCAGGAACACCGGCCACTGCAAAATCGCCGGCCAGAATCTCAACCGGGAAGCCGGCCTTTTCGGGCTGTTTCGCCGCGACGACGTCGTGCAGCGTCATCCTGGTGATGCCGCTCTTGCCAAGCCGGCCGTCGGCGACGAGGCGATCGACCAATTTGCGGCCGACCATGCCGGCCGCGCCCAGAACCAGAATATACAAAACTTACTCCCGTTTGTTCTTCGTTGCCTCATCCTGAGGAGCATCGCGCAAGCGATGCGTCTCGAAGGATGATCACAGACCCTGCAAGCTGCCATCCTTCGTGACGCGCGCCAAATGCGCGCTCCTCAGGATGAGGTCCGACGGACCTTCGCCTGTCACTCTTTGACCGCCCCCGTCATCGCCGACACGTAGTGCTCGACGAAGAAGGCGTAAAGGATGACGAGCGGCAGCGAGCCGACCAGCGCGCCCGCCATCAGCGAGCCCCACTTGTAGATATCGCCATCGACGAATTCGTTCACGATCGCCACCGGCACCGTCTTGTTCGCCGTCGATTGCAGGAAGGTCAGCGCGTAGATGAACTCGTTCCAGCACAGCGTGAAGGAGAAGATGAAGGCCGAGATCAAGCCGGGAACGGCAAGCGGCACCACGATGCGGGTGAGGATCTGCCAGCGCGAGGCGCCGTCAATCAGCGCACATTCTTCAAGCTCGAACGGGATAGTCTTGAAGTATCCCATCAACAGCCAGGTCGAGAAGGGAATGAGTATCGTCGGATAAACGAGGATCAGCGACAGCGGCGAGTCGAACAGGCCGTACGCCTGGATCACCGACGCCAGCGGAATGAACAGGATCGACGGCGGCACGAGGTAGGCGAAGAAGATCAAGACGCCGACAGTGTCCGCCCCCTTGAATCGCAGGCGCACGATGGCGTAGGCCGCCAGTACGCTTGCAATGATCGAGAGCACGGTGGCACCGACCGCGACGTACATCGTGTTCCAGAGCCAGTGCGGGTACTGCGTCTCGAACAACAGTTTTTCGATGTGCTTGAACGTCGGATGAACCACCCAGAACGGGTTGTAGGTGTTCATGTCGATCAGTTGCTCATCGGGTTTGATCGACGTCAGCACCATCCAGTAGAACGGGAACAGCAGGATGATCAGGATCAGTCCCAGCGGGATATAGAGCGTCACCACGCGGCGCGGCAGCGACTCCAGATAGCTCATGCCCTCGCTGTCGTCGCCGCGGACGGCCGCCGGAGCTTTGGCAGGAAGCACGGAATCAGTCATTGCTCGATCCTTGCTGCCATTTGCGTCGCTGCATGCCGAACCAGGATATCCCGATCGCCGCCAGCAGGAACGGGATCATGGCGGTCGCAATCGCCGCGCCCTCGCCCAGACGCCCCGAGATAATGCCGCGTTGATAGCTCAAGGTCGCCATCAAATGTGTGGCGTTGACCGGTCCGCCGCGCGTCAGCGCCCAGATCAGCTGGAAATCGGTGAAGGTAAACAACACCGAAAACGTCATCACGACCGCGATGATCGGGGTCAACAACGGATAGGTGATGTAGCGGAAGCGCTGCCAGTTGGACGCGCCATCGAGTGTTGCGGCTTCATAGAGCGAGGGCGAGACGGTCTGAAGGCCTGCGAGAAGCGTGATCGCAACAAAAGGGACGCCGCGCCAGATATTGGCGAAAATCACGCTGCCGCGCGCCATGTTAGTTTCACCGAGAAAATCGATGTTGTGCTCGATCAGGCCAAGCTTCATCAGCGACCAGGAAATGATCGAGAACTGGGCATCGTAGATCCACCAGAATGCGATCGCGGAGAGCACGGTCGGCACGATGAAGGGAATGAGCACGATCGAGCGGATCAGCGCCTTGAACGGCAAGTTGCGGTTCAACAGCAACGCAAGATAGAGACCAATCGCAAATTTGATGGTGCTCGCGACGACCGTATAGAGAATCGTGTTGAAAACCGACAGCCAGAAGATCGAGTCGTCCCACAGCCACTCGTAATTCTCAAGGCCGACGAATATGCCGGCGCGGCCGATGCGCTCGTCGGTAAAACTCATCCAGATGCCCAGGCCCAGCGGATACGCGAGGAACAGGATCAGGAATGCGCCCGCAGGCAGCATGAACCACAGCGCCACGAAGTTGCGGTTGACCTTCAGCCGCGACCATAGAGAGGGCGTATCAACACTGGCCTGGCGAACCGGCACCGATGTTTGAAGTGTCGTCATCTCGTTCCAATTTCTATCCACCCATCTCCGGCCGCATCTGGTGGCCGAACTTTGGGACCGGATTGGCAGTGTCCGCGGTCGGCGCCCCAAACCGCGCCGACCAACCCAAGATAAGACCTAGCGGAAGATGCGCTTGGTGGAACGCTCCGCCGAGGCCATCGCGGTCTTCACATCTTCTCGACCGGTGCAGTAGTTCGCGAACATGTCGACCAGAACGAAGTCGGTGATCAGGGCGGCGGCATTCTCGCTCATCTGAGCGACCCCCGCAGGGGTCAGCGAGGTTTCGCCGACGTCGCGGAACGGCGTGTTCTTGGGATCTGCGGTCCAGATCGGATTTTTGGTGAAATCGAGCAGGAACGGGGAGAGGTAACCTTGGGATGCTTCGACCCACGGGTTGAACTGGGCCGGATCCAGCATAAAGGCGGTGAAGGCCTTGCAGGCCTGCGGGAACTTGGTGAAGTTGAAGACCAAAATCGGGAAACCCAGATTGAGTTCACGCGCCTTTCCGTCCACCCCCAGCGGCAAGTGGGCGTGGTTCATGTCCGCCGCGATCTGCGGATTTTCAGTCTTCGCCTTGATGTAAATCGAGATGCCGTTGACAGTCAGGTGAAGCTGACCCGCCAGGAAGGCCTTGTTGTTGGAACTGTCATTCCAGGACGCGGTGCCCGGGATGAAGTTGTCGTAAAGGCCTTTGACATATTCGAGCGCCTTGGCGGTCTCGGGCGAATTGACGACGACCTTATTGTTTGCGTCGATCATATTTCCGCCATGCGCCCACAGGGCCCAATGAAGCCAGGAGTTGGCGTCGCCCGAGGCGTGTCCGAGCGCCATGCCGGCCGGAGTGCCGTTCTTGTTCAGACCCTTGACGAGGTCAGCAAAGCCGGCAAGATCCTTCGGGAACTCCTTGTGGCCGGCCTTTTCCATCGCAGCGACGCGGTAATTCACCAAAGCGCCGGTGACGGCGACGGGGACACCGATCCACTTGCCGTCCAATTTGCCGTAGGCTTGGCCCGCCTTGGACCACCCGCCCGCCTTCTTGCCAAGGTAATCTGCGACGTCGGTCATATCGGTGACCTTGGTCGGGAACAGGAACGGCAACGAATAGAGGCCCCAGACGATGTCGAGGCCCTGCCCAATGTTGGCCGCAACCGACGCCTTGGGCTGGACGTCTTCATAGGATTCGTTGGTGACGTTCATCACGACGCCGGTTGCCTTCTGGAAGGCGTCGACGATTTTCATGAACGCGGCATCTTCGGAATCGACGAAGTGCTTCCAGCGCAACAGGTTGATCTTGGCGCCGGCTTCCGGTTTCCACGGCGAGGCCTGCGCCCAAGCCTTGGCATAGCCGAGCAATTGGTCGGCCGACATGGTGGCGGCGGCCGCAAGCAGAGTGCCGCCGGCCTTCAACGCCGACCGCCGGTCCAGTGTAAAATTACTCATTGTCCCATTTCTCCCTTTTTGATTGGCTTTCCATCGGCGATTGAGATGCGCCGACTTTTAAAGTCGCTTGCCGGTGGCCTCGTCGAACAGATGAACCACCGATGGATTCGGCTTCAGCCGCACCTTGTCGCCCGGCTTGAACTGATGACGTTCGCGGAAGACAGCGACGACCTGCTCGCCGCCGAGCTTGGCGAACAGCTGCGTTTCAGACCCCGTCGGCTCGACCACCACGATCTCCGCTTCGGCGCCGTCGTCGGCGATGGTGAAATGCTCCGGCCGCACGCCGTAGAGCGCAGGCCTGCCGTCGGAATTGGCGGGCGCCGTCGCCAGCGGCAATTTGACGCCGTTCGGCGCTTCGAAGCTGGCGCTGCCGTTCACCTTGACCTTGCCTTTCAGGAAATTCATCGCCGGCGAACCGATGAAGCTCGCGACGAACTGATTTTCAGGCCGGTCGTAGAGCTCGAGCGGCGAGCCGATCTGCTCGACGATGCCATCGTGCATCACCACGATCTTGTCGGCCATGGTCATGGCCTCGATCTGGTCGTGGGTCACATAGACGGTCGTGGTCTTGAGCCGCTGGTGAAGTTCCTTGATTTCGGTGCGCATCGCCACGCGCAGCTTGGCATCGAGGTTGGACAGCGGCTCGTCGAACAGAAACACCTGCGGATCTCGCACGATGGCGCGGCCCATGGCGACGCGCTGGCGCTGGCCACCGGAAAGCTGCCGCGGATAGCGGTCGAGCAACGGCGTCAGGTCCAGAATCTCGGCGGCGCGGGCGACACCCTTCTTGACATCGCTGGCGTTGGCGCCGCGGAGCTTGAGCGAAAACCCCATATTGTCGGCGACCGTCATATGCGGATAGAGCGCATAGTTCTGGAACACCATCGCGATGTCGCGCTCTTTGGGCTGGATATTGTTGACGACGCGGTCGCCGATCGAAATCGTGCCCGAGGTGATGTTTTCCAGTCCTGCGAGCATCCGTAGCAAGGTCGATTTACCGCAACCGGAAGGGCCGACCAGAACGACGAAGGCGCCGTCCTCGATCGGAATTGTCACGCCGTGCAAGATCTCAAAGCCACCAAACGATTTCCGCACATCGCGGATATGCACAGATGACATACACTTTTTCTCCCAAACACCCGATCCAGCCGCCGGTACATGCCGACGGCCTCTGATTTAGTGGCGTCATATCAGACTTTTGCAACGATGTCCTTGGATCAAAGTCGTAGAAAATTGTCGCGGCTGCTCGCCGTTGCGGAGCGCAACTTGGCGTGCGAACATTGCGCGCCCAAAATGATGATTACGCACAAAAATAAGGCGCGTGCGCTGCGGGAGAAACCATGAACAAGCCGCTAACCGGCGTCAGAAGGCGCAAACTCCGTTCCACCGAGTGGTTCAACAACCCCCATAACCCCGGGATGACCGCGCTCTACCTTGAGCGTTATCTCAATTACGGCCTGACGCGGGAAGAACTGCAGTCCGGCAAGCCGATCATCGGTATTGCGCAGACCGGCAACGACCTGTCGCCCTGTAACCGGCACCACATCGAACTGGCGCATCGGGTCCGTGAGGGTATCAGGACCGCCGGCGGTATCGCGATGGAATTCCCGATGCACCCGATCCAGGAGACGGGCAAACGGCCGACCGCGGCATTGGACCGCAACCTCGCCTATCTCGGTCTGGTCGAAGTCCTGTTCGGCTACCCGCTGGACGGGGTGGTGTTGACGACGGGCTGCGACAAAACCACGCCAGCCTGCCTGATGGCCGCCGCGACCGTCAACCTGCCCGCAATCGTGCTGTCGGGCGGACCGATGCTGAACGGCTGGCACAACGGCCAGCGTACCGGATCCGGAACCGTGGTCTGGAAGGCCCGCGAGCAACTTGCTGCGGGCGAGATCGACTACGAACAGTTCATGACCATTGTGGCCTCCTCGGCGCCATCGGTCGGCCACTGCAACACCATGGGCACCGCCTCGACGATGAACGCGCTGGCCGAGGCGCTCGGCATGTCCCTGCCCGGCTGCGCGGCCATTCCCGCGCCCTATCGCGAACGCGGCCAGATCGCCTATGAGACCGGAAAGCGCATCGTCAACATGGTCTGGGAGGACCTGAAACCCTCCGACATCCTGACCCGACAGGCGTTTGAGAACTGCATCGTCGTCAACTCGGCGATCGGCGGCTCGACCAACGCGCCGATCCATATCAATGCGCTAGCCCGTCACATCGGAGTCGAGCTTTCGATCGACGACTGGCAGAAATTCGGCCACGACGTGCCGCTGCTCGTCAACATGCAGCCGGCCGGCTTCTATCTCGGCGAGGAATTCCATCGCGCTGGCGGCGTGCCCGCGGTGGTGCGCGAGTTGATGAAGGCCAAGCGGATTCACGAAGACGCCATCACCGTCAACGGCCATGCCATGGGCGACAATTGCCGCGAAGCGCCCAAGCCGGATGGCGACGTCGTCTTCAGTTATGACAAGCCTCTGGTGAAAGATGCAGGTTTCATCGTGCTGCGCGGCAATCTCTTCGATTCCGCGATCATGAAGACCAGCGTCATCTCAAAGGAATTCCGCGACCGTTATCTGATCAACCCGAAGGACCTGAACGCCTTCGAGGGCCGCGCCATCGTGTTCGAGGGTCCGGAGGATTATCACGAGCGAATTGACGATGCCTCACTCAACATCGACGAGCATTGCATCCTGTTCGTGCGCGGTGCCGGCCCGATCGGCTATCCCGGCGGCGCCGAGGTGGTAAACATGCAGCCGCCGGCAGCCCTGATCAAACGCGGCATCCTGGCCCTGCCCTGCATCGGCGACGGCCGGCAGTCCGGTACGTCGGGTTCGCCGTCGATCCTCAACGCTTCGCCGGAAGCCGCCGCCGGCGGCGGCCTCGCGATCCTGAGGACCGGCGACAAGGTTCGCATCGATCTCAACAAAGGCAGCGCCAATATCCTGATTTCCGACGACGAGTTGAAGAAGCGCCGTGCGGAGTTGAAGGCCAAAGGTGGCTTCCCCCATCCGCCAAACCAGACGCCATGGCAGGAGCTATATCGTTCGACCGTCGGCCAGCATTCGACCGGCGCCTGCATGGAGCTTGCCACGCGCTACCACAACGTCGCCGGCACTTTCGGCGTCGCCAGGGATAATCACTGAGACATCCGTCATTCCGGGATAGTCCGAAGGACTAGACCCGGAATCTCGAGATTCCGGGTTCGCGCTACGCGCGCCCCGGAATGACAAAAATAAAAAGGATGAAACCATGACCGACCGCCTCAAGGGCAAACGCGCATTCGTCACCGCGGCGGCAGCCGGCATCGGCCGTGCCTCGGCGATCGCATTCGCGCGCGAGGGCGCCAGCGTCTTTGCCACCGACATCGACGAGAAGGGATTGGCGAGCCTCGCCGCCGAGGGGGTCAAGGAAACGGCACGTCTCGATGCACGCGACAGCGCCGCGGTCGCCGCCATGGCCAGGCGGGTCGGCGCGGTCGACATCCTGCTGAATGCGGCTGGCTTCGTGCATCACGGCACGGTGCTCGACTGCTCCGACGAGGACTGGGACTTTTCCTTCGACCTCAACGTCAAATCGATGCACCGCACGATCCGAAGTTTCCTGCCGCCGATGCTGGAGCGTGGCGGCGGCGCGATCGTCAACATCTCCTCCGCTGCCGGAGTCTTCAAGGCCGCGCCCAACCGCTACGTCTACGGGGCGACCAAGGCGGCCGTCGCCGCGCTGACACGGGCGGTCGCAGCCGATTTCATCACGAGGGGCATTCGCTGCAATTGCATCTGCCCCGGCACCATCGAGACGCCCTCGATGCTCGGCCGTGCGGCCGCCGCCGGCCCCGGCGGGCGAGAGCAGTTTATCGCACGGCAGCCGATGGGGCGGCTCGGCACGGCCCAGGAGATTGCCTTGCTGGCGGTTTATCTCGCGAGCGATGAGAGCGCTTTCACCACCGGCGTCGCGCATGTCATCGATGGCGGCTGGACGCTGTAATCATCACCTCTCCCCGCCTCCCGGGAGAGCAGCGAACTTCAGGTCACCGACAGAATTGAATTCTGACGAAAGGACTTCCTCAATGAACAAGATCGACCTCAACGGGCGTTGCGCCATCGTCACCGGCGGAGCGCAAGGTTTTGGCCGCGCGATTGCCGAACGTTATATCGTCTCCGGCGCCAAGGTCGCGATCTGGGACAATGATCAAGCGCTGGCCGAAAAGACGGCCAGGGAAATCGGCACTGGCGTCAGCGCATTCAAGGTCGACGTGACCGACCTCGCCGCGGTCGAGAAAGCACGCGACGAAACGCTGAAGGCGCTCGGCAAGATCGATATCTTCGTCAACAATGCCGGCATCGCCGGCGTCAACAAGACCGTCTGGGAGACCGACTTCGAGGAGTGGCGCAAGGTGCTGCGCATCAATCTCGACGGTCCTTTCATCTGCTGCAAGGCGATCGCGCCGTCCATGGTCAAGCAGAACTACGGCCGGATCGTCAACATCGCCTCCATCGCCGGCAAGGAAGGCAATCCGAACGCCGCGCACTACTCGGCCTCGAAGGCCGGCCTGATCGCGCTCACCAAATCGCTCGGCAAGGAACTCGCCAAATACAACATCATGGTCAATGCGGTGACGCCGGCCGCGGCGAAGACCGCCATCTTCGACCAGATGACGCAGCAGCACATCGACTTCATGCTGTCGAAGATTCCGAAAAACCGCTTTGTTCTCGTCGAGGAACTCGCAGCCCTCGCGGCCTGGCTGGCCTCCGAAGACTGTTCGTTCTCGACCGGCGCGGTGTTCGACATTTCCGGCGGACGGGCGACTTACTAGGAATGTCTATGACACGCGAAGGCGGATGTCTCTGCGGCGCGGTTCGTTTCACATGCGAGGGCGACCCCCTCAACGTGCGCGTCTGCCACTGCCGCAATTGCCAGAAGGCGATGGGCTCGCCTTTTTTCGCGCGCGCGCTTTACGAGCAGCGCGCCATCACGGTCAAAGGCGATACCGGCCGCTACCCCTCCTCCGACCATCTCGATCGGGTCTTCTGCAAACAGTGCGGCACACGGCTGTTTTCCTGGCGCCGCAACGGCACTGCGGCCGGCGTTGCGCTCGCAACCTTCGACGACCGCAACGCCTTTGCGCCGACCGAGCACATCTGGGTGTCGGAAAAGATCGCCTGGGTCCGCCTGGACGACGGCCTCCCGCAATATCCCGAAGGTCCAATTTAGTATTTCGGTTACGATAAGCCCGTTCCGGGTATGATTAAGGCTGCCCGCCCGGGCACCAACACGCTTGCGGCGTGGTAAGCGTAAGGGAACCACGCCCGCCTTCCGGAATCGAGCCCGTGAACTTTACCCCCTACGCCCTCTCCGTCTGGATCCTGCCGCTCGTTTTTGCGATCACCTTTCACGAGGCCGCGCACGGCTTCGTTGCCCATCGCCTGGGAGACGACACCGCCTTTAATCTCGGCCGCGTCAGCTTCAACCCGGTCCGGCACATCGATCCCTTCGGCACGCTGATCATGCCGGCGATCCTCCTGATGTCGCATGCGCCATTTCTGTTCGGCTATGCCAAGCCGGTGCCGGTGAACTTTCGGGCGCTGCGCAATCCGCGGATCGGCATGATTCTCGTCGCGCTGGCGGGTCCCGCGACCAATATCGCGCTCGCGTTGATCGCGGCCGCAGCCTTCCACGGCGCGCGGCTGCTGCCGGAGAACTCCGCGCAGTGGGTGGCGGACAACTTGAAGAATGCGATTGTGATCAACGTCGTCCTCGCGATTTTCAATATGATGCCGATCCCGCCCCTCGACGGTGGCCGGGTCGCCGTCGGGCTGTTGCCGCGCGCTCTGGCGTTGCCGCTGGCCCGACTGGAACCGTTCGGGATGCTGATCCTGATCGGCATCCTGATCTTGCTTCCGCTGGCCGGTTCGCAGTTCGGTCTAAATCTTGATGTTATTTCAGCGATATTGCGAACAGCGACCGGTTATGTGATCCGGGCGATACTCTTCGTCACCGGAAATCGATAACCCAATAAGCCCCGCCGCCAAGAGCAGAGGTCAGTGCGGCGAATTTGAAGTTCCTATCAGCTTCGCGGCGAGTTCGTCATAGGAACTTCAAATTCAAGGCCGCACTGAAGAACAATAAGTTGCTAGAGCTCCTTTGATTCCGAAGTTCGCATCAGAGGCTGCCCCGATATCGTGCGAACTTCGGAATCGGAGCTCTAGTTTGATCAAAGCAGCCGACATGATGATCGCGCGACGCGCCGATACCAGAGCGAGAGCGGATTTCGCAACCTGGACCATGATGGCGAAGCTGAATGGAACTTCCTCCCTGCCGCCGGCGGCGCAGGCCTTCCTCGATCAATACAAGGCGCTCTTGAAGGAGAAGACCGAGGCCGAAGCCTCCGAGGCCGCGATCCAGCTCATCTATCAAAGCTACTATGAGGAGATGGGCGGCGCGGGCCAGGCTCCCGAAGTCAAACCGCGTTCGGCCAAGGCCAGCCAGGCGAGCGACAATGTCACCGCCTTTAAACGCCCGCCCCCGCAGCGGCCGCGGGCTGCCAGCGGGCAGCAGGCCAAGCCAAGACTGCCGGTCGCCCTGATCTTCATCGGTCTGGTCATCGTCTATACGGCTATCCAGTATTTCTTCCGCTGACGGCCGGGCCGGTTCGGCGCCTCGCCGCACTAGCCGACGCGCCAGAGGGCCGACATAATGGCTCCCGGAGAAAACCAAACGGGGGGAGCCGGAGAATGAAGCGATCAATTGCAACGCTCGTGCTTGCCGTTGGCCTGGGGTCAATGGGCAGTGCATTCGCGCAGGAAAAACTCGACAAGGTCGTGAAGGTCGGAGCGCTGGGCGATCAATCGGGCCTGTACCAGGATATCGGCGGACCGGGTTCGACGGTTGCCGCACAGATGGCGATCGAGGACTCCGGGCTTCTGGCCAAAGGCTGGAAGATCGACCTGATTTCCGGGGATCACCAGAACAAGCCGGACGTCGGCACCAACATCGCCAAGCAATGGATCGACGTCGAAAAGGTCGACGTGTTCGTCGATCTCGCGAGCTCTGGCGTTGGGCTGGCGGTCGCCAACCTCGCCAGAGAGAAAAACGTCGTCAACCTGAATTCGGGCTCGGCCTCTTCCGATCTCACCGGTTCGCAATGTTCGCCCAACACGGTACACTGGGTCTACGACACCTACATGCTCGCGAACGGCACCGGCAAGGCGCTGGTGAAATCGGGCGGCGACACGTGGTTCTTCCTGACCGCGGACTATGCGTTCGGACACGCGCTCGAGCGCGACACCAGCGCCGTCATCGTCGCGAATGGCGGCAAGGTGCTGGGTAGCGCCAAGCACCCGCTCAACACCGCCGACTTCTCTTCCTTCCTGCTGCAAGCGCAAAGCTCGAAGGCAAAGGTCGTCGGCCTTGCCAATGCCGGCGGCGACACCACCAACGCCATCAAGCAGGCGGCTGAATTCGGCATCGTCGCCGGTGGCCAGAAACTTGCGGGCATGCTGCTGTTCATCACCGACATCAATGCGCTCGGCCTGAATGTCGCGAACGGCCTGAATTTCACCGAGACCTTCTACTGGGACATGAACGACGGGACGCGGGCCTTCAGCAAGCGCTTCATGCAACGCTTCAAGAAGAATCCACCGACCATGGTACAGGCCGGCGTTTATTCGTCGTTGATCCATTACTTCAAGGCGCTTGAGGCGCTCGGCGGCAATCCGCATGACGGCGTCAAGGTCGTCAACAAGATGAAGGAACTGCCGACCGACGATCCCCTGTTCGGCAAGGGCTACATCCGGGCCGACGGCCGCAAGATTCACCCCGCTTATCTGTTCGAGGTGAAGAAGCCTTCGGAATCGAAATACGCCTGGGATTATTACAAGCTTGTCGCCACCATCCCGGCGGACGAAGCCTTCCTGCCGCTCGACAAGAGCGTCTGCCCGCTGGTGAAGAAGAAATAACGGAGAGGCGTCAGTCGAAACAAAATGCCGGCGGGACTAGTGTAGCGACCCTGACGTTCCTTTCAGGGTCACAGCAAATTCTCGGAAGGAACGTCAGGGTCAAAGCTACACTAGCATTATCTTGTTGCTAGTGTCCCTTAGGTTCTGACATTCGTAAAAGTGCCCGCTGCGATAGCGTACGAATGTCAGAACCGGGACACTAGTCGCCGGCATTTTCATTTCTTGCCTTTGAAATCGACATCCAGGTTGTAGCTGAAGGTGTCGTCCGTGAGCGCCGCCGGCGGGCGTGGCACCGGATCGGAACGGCGGATCATGTCGAGCGCGGCTTCGTCGAAAAGCGCATCGCCCGAGGATTGGGCGACCGCGAGCGATACAACCTGGCCCAGGCGGTTGAGCACAAGGCTCACCTTGACCTTCGCAGCGTGGATTTTGTCGGTCTTCGGGTAGCGCTTGTGCAACTCGAAATAGGCGCTGATCTGCTTTGCCCACTTGGCTGTGAGCATTTGCTTGTCCTTGCCGATCCCGATGTTCGGCGCCGCCGTGGCGTCGGCCTCTCGGGCATTGTCGAGCCGTTGCCGCGCGGTTGCCTCCTGCGCCACCGATTCCTGCGACGCCGCGGTTTGCACGGCTTCCGTCTTCGGCTGGTCTTCCGTGGGCTTTTTCTGCTCGTTCTGCGTCACGACGCGATCGGGATCTTCGCTCTCCTTGGGCGTCTCTTTCGGCAGATCGGTCGGCTTCACCTCGGCCTTCTGCTCGGCGAGCGCGGGCGATGCCGCAGAAGCGTCGGCATCTGGGCCCGGGGGCAGGTCGACGTCTTCCGCCGTCGGTGACGCCAACTCGACGGCGATATCGGTGACGTTCGCGCCCAGCCCGTCGGAATCTTCGCTCGGGTGCAAATGCGCCAACGCGAGCGCTGCGCCGGCGACATGCAGGGAGATCGCGGCCACCGCCGCAATCGTCCAGAGCCGCCAGGACGGCCGTTGCTCCTGCATCACGTCGCTCATGGCGTTATGGTCTTGCAACTCCAGGCGCCGGCGATGGAGACGCCGGATCGGAAACGCCTTCCAGCGTCACCAGTTTCATCCGGTAATTTCCCCGCCGCAACAGTTCCAGCACGTCCATCAAGTCGCCATAAGCCACGGCGCGGTCGGCCCGCACGAACACCAGACGCTCGGGGTTGGTCTCCGCGGCAGCATCAAGCGTCGAGATCAGCTCGGCGCGTTTGACCGTCTTTTCACCGATGGCGAGCGACAGGTCCGGCTTGATGCTGACATAGGTCGGCTTGTCGGGCTTCTTTTGCGGCGTTGCAGTCGAGGTCGGCAGATCGATCGGGAGGTCGACCGTCGACAACGGCGCCGCCACCATGAAGATGATCAAAAGAACGAGGATGACGTCGATGAATGGCGTGACGTTGATGTCATGCGTCTCGCCGAAATCGGCATCATCATCGAGGTCGGTATCGGCGAGCGAGACGCCCATGCCCTACTCCGCTGCCCGCGAGTTGATGCGGCCCGGCGGGCTGACATGGGTGCGGTCGAGATCGCGCGACAGCAGCCTTCCGGCCGCGCCCGAGGAACGGTTGACCTGCTCAAGGTAACCTTTCGTCACGCGCGCGAAATGATTGTAGATGATGACCGCCGGAATGGCGGCGACCAGACCAAATGCGGTCGCAAGCAGCGCTTCGGCAATGCCGGGTGCGACGACCGCGAGGTTGGTCGTCTGCGACTTCGAAATGCCGATGAAGCTGTTCATGATGCCCCAGACGGTGCCGAACAGTCCGACAAACGGCGAGGTCGCGCCGATGGTGGCGAGCAAGCCCATGCCGAGCCGGATCCGGCGCGCTTCCGCGCGCACGATGTCGGCAAAACTCGATGCCGCCCGCTCCTTCACGCCCGCGTCGCTGGAAATGCCCGCCGACAAGCGCGCTTCACGCATGGCGGCCGAGAGCAACGCGGACAAGATGGTGCCTTTGGAGCCCAGCGCAAATTGCGCCTCCGCCAGCGACCGTGAATCCGCGATCTTGGTGAGCGCACCATGCAAGTTGCGCCGAACGAACGACAGCTCGATCATTTTTGCGATGAAGATCGTCCAGGTCACGAGCGAGGCGAAAGCGAGCCCGATCATCACCGCCTTGACGATGATGTCGGCCGCAAGAAACATCGACCACGGCGAAAGCTCATGCAGCGTGACCGGCATGGCCCTTGGCGTCCTGACGGCATCGGCGGCCGCGGCTTGATCGGCGGAAGCCGCCGGAGCGACGACCGGCGTGTTGGGCTGCGTGGCTGGCGCCGAAGTACCGGCTGAGATTTTCGGATCCGATCCAGCCGTCGTCTGTTGGGCGAACGCAACCGTCCCCATCGACACGAATATCAGTACAACGCCAACCTTGAGAACGCTTCTACACATACCGCGGCTTCCCGGATTTCAGTCTGTACTGACTGCTTCAAGTGCATTTCCGTCACGGCGTCGAGTAGTTAGCGCGTGAGTTAGACAAATTCCATTTGGGCTCGGGAATTGTCCCGATGGTTTCGGGATATTGTCCCGATCGCGGACCTTGAAGCGCCTGACTGTGGCGCGTGTGTGCCGCGAAATGCGAAAACGAGCAATGGTCGAGGACTTCAGAGATCACTCGGCGGCGACGTGGCCGGCGGGACCGGCCAAGGTTTTGATCCGGTCCTTGACGTCGCGCAATGCCTTGAGACTCGTTTCGAGGGTTGCCGTCGGCACCCCGTGCAACACATCCGTTGCAATGGCATCGCGCAGGCTATCGAGATCGTCGGCGAGTTGGCGCCCGGCCGGTGTCAGAAACAGACGGTTGGCCCGCCGATCCCTGGGATCGCTGCGGCGCTCGACGAGACCGTGCTCGACCAGCCGATCCAGTAACCGCACCAGCGAAATCGGCTGCAATTCCAGCACATCCGCCAGATCCACCTGCGACATGCCCTCCTGTTCGCGCAAGCGAAACAGCACGATCCACTGCGCTCGCGTGGTGCCGCGGCTCTTGGCGCGGTGGTCGATGTAGTTTCGCAAAAGTCGGGAAGTTTCGACCAGTTGCGAGACGATCTGCTTCTTCAGGTCGAGCGACATTGGCCCTGGCGACCCCAGATTGACAAATGCTTAGAGTTCTCAAGCTATAGTGTGTTTACACATTAAGTGCACGCGTATTATATCTGGCGCGTCTATGCTCTCCAGGCAAGACTCGCTACTTTTATTTTTTTAAGTCTGAAGGCCGACATGAACAAATCGCGGGCAACGCGTTGGATTTTGCTGGCCCTGGTCGTCGCTGGGCTCGGATATTACGGCTGGCAGCGCTTCCATGGCGAACATCAGGAAACGGCTAACGGAACGCAGAAAGGGTCCAGGAGCGCGGTGCGGGTCAGCGTCGCCACCGCCGAAAAAGCGGATTTTCCAGTTTACCTGACAGGCCTTGGGACGGTGCAGGCGTTTAATAGCGTGCTGGTCCGCCCCCGTGTCGACGGGCAGATCGACAAGATCGCCTTCACCGAAGGCCAGCTCGTGAAGCAAGGTGACTTGCTCACCGAGATCGATCCCCGTCCCTATCAAGCCGCGCTCGACCAGGCCAAGGCCAAGAAGGAGCAGGACGAGGCCAACCTCGCCAATGCCAATCTGGACCTGCAGCGCTACATCAAGCTTGGCGAGTTCGCGACCCGCCAACAGCTCGATACGCAGCACTCCGCGGTATCGCAGCTGACGGCGCAGATCGCAGCCGATGCCGCCGCCATCTCAAACGCACAAACCCAGCTCGACTACACCCAGATCAGCGCGCCGATCTCCGGCGTCGTCGGTCTTCGACTGGTCGACATCGGCAATATCGTCAATGCCTCGCAGCAGACCGGCATCGTCACGATTGCGCAGATCGAGCCGATCGCAGTGATCTTCACCGCACCCGAAAACCAGTTGCCGGACATCAAGGATGCACAAGGCGCAACGCCGCTCAAAACCATTGCGTTGACGACCGACGGCAACAGGCCGCTTGCGGAAGGCAAGCTCGCGGTGGTCAACAATCAGGTCGATTCCACCAGCGGCACCATCCGCCTCAAGGCCGTTTTCGACAACAAGGACCACGCTTTGTGGCCGGGGCAATCGGTCTCCACCCGGCTTCTCATCCGGACGCTGAAGGGAGCGACGGTGGTGCCTGATCAAGCCATCCAGCACGGCACCCAGGGTCTTTACGTTTTCACCGTCGACCAGAACAACAAGGCCGAACTCCGCAAAGTGAAGGTCAGCCAGTCGATCGACGGCAATTCCGTGATCGAAGAAGGCGTGTCGCCCGGCGAGCGGGTCATCACCGCCGGCCAGTTCAAGGTTGCGCCGGGCACGCTTGTCAGCACAGCCATCGCGAGTTCGGATTCGGAACAACCGAAGGCGAAGCCGGAATGAGCGAGGGTATTCACGAGGGGATCTCCGCCCCCTTCATCAAATACCCGATCGGCACCTCGCTGATGATGGCTGGCATTCTGTTTGTCGGCCTCGTCGCCTATCCCCTGCTGCCCGTCGCGCCGCTGCCGCAGGTCGACTTCCCGACGATCCAGATCACCGCGCAGTTGCCCGGCGCAAGCCCCGAAACCCTCGTGGAGCGGATTTGACGTTCGTTTCAATTTCGCCGCAATCAGAGCCCTAGTGCCCACTTTCCGCAGTTCGTGTTACTCCTCAGCACGCACCTTTCACGAACTTCGGAAAGTTCTGGGCACTAGCAAATCTATGATTCTAGTGCCGCTTTACTATTTGACGTTCCTGGATCGAATTTGCCGCTTGTGGTGCAGGAACGTCAAATAGGCGGCACTAGTCCGCCGATCGGCGTGCAAAATCTTTTCCGGAGACCGGTCGGTGAAATCAGCAAGACTTGCAATCATTGTCGCCCTCGCCGTGCCGGCCGCAACGGGGGCTTGTTTTGCCCAAGGCCCCAGGGAAACGGCCAAGGCCAAGGGCCAACCCCAAATCCCGTTGCCGATGCCTTCACCCTCCGCCACACCCGCGCCGGCGCAGCCCGGCTGGGTCGCGCGCTGCTCCAGCCCGAGCCGTGATGCGCCGCTCGAATGCGCGATGGAGCAGAGCGCGGTCCTCACCAAGACCGGGCAGCTGGTCGCGCTGGTCAATATCCGAGTGCCCGGAGATACCCGGGCGCCGGTCGCGCTGGTGCAGCTGCCACTCGGCCTCAATCTGCAAGCTGGTGCAAAACTTCAGGTCGACGAGGGCAAGGGCGTCGATCTTCCGGTCCAGACCTGCGAGAATAGAGGCTGCTATGCGAGTGTGCCGATCTCTCCTGACATGCTCAATGCGATGAGAGCGGGCAAGCAGCTGAAAGTCCTTTTCCAGGACCTCGCAAAGGAAACGATTGCTATCCCGATGTCGCTCGCCGATTTCACCGCGACCTACGACAAGATCAAATAAACCGCTCCCGCTGAATGCGCGTTGCTAGCCGATCCCGAGATAGGCCTTCTGCACCTGCGGATCGTTGGCGAGATCGGCAGCCTTGCCTGATAACACGCTCTTGCCGACCTGAAGGACGGTCGCGAAGTCGGAGACTTCGAGGGCGAGTTCGATCGACTGCTCGGCCAGCAGTATCGTCAGTCCTTCCCGATGCAGCCGGCCGAAAGTGTCGTACATGGCTTCTACCACCGCCGGCGCAAGGCCGAGCGAAGGCTCGTCCAGCATCAGAAGTTTTGGATCGCTCATCAAGGCGCGTCCGACCGCGAGCATCTGGCGCTCGCCGCCCGACATGGTGCCAGCACGCTGGTTGCGGCGTTCTGCCAGCCTCGGAAAGATATCGTAGACCCGATCGAGCAGCGTTGCGGCGCGCCGCTTGTCATGCAACGGGGTAGCTCCGAGCTTCAGATTCTTCTCGACGCTTTGCTGGACGAACAGACGCCACCCTTCCGGCGACAACGCGAGCCCGTCGCGCACGATCGAAAAGGCGCTCCGTCTGCCGATCGGCTGCCCGCGAAATTCGATCGAGCCGGCATGCAGTGGGATCAGGCCGGCGATGGCATTGAGAACGGTCGTCTTGCCGCCTCCGTTCGATCCGAGCAGTGCGACCACACTGCCCTCCGGCACATCGAGCGAAACGTCGGAAACACCGATCAGATCGCCATAGCGAACTTCCAAATGCTCGATCCGCAGCAAGGGAGCCGTCATGGTGTTGGCCCGCCCATGAGCTCAATAGGCGTATGAGATGCAGCTGCCTTGGCAGCGCGCTTGCCGAGATAGGCCTCGATCACGGTGGGGTTGGAGGTGACCTCGCGCGGGCTGCCGCGTGCGATCTCACGGCCCTGGTGAAACACCAGGACCCGCGTCGCCAGCGACATGATCACTTCCATGATGTGCTCGACGATCACGAGCGTGACGCCAGAACTGTGGATGTCGCGCACCAGATCAATCGCCAACTGCACCTCGCGCTGCGTCAGCCCGGCCATCGCCTCGTCCAGCAAGAGCACCTTGGGTTCGGTCGCAAGCGCGCGGGCGATTTCGAGCCGCTTGCGGCCCGGCGTTCCCAGCGATCGCGCCGGCGTCGCCGCCAACTGGCCCATGCCGACGCGTTCCAGCACCCCTCGCGCGCGTGCTTCGGCCTCCGACGCGCGGGAAGTTCGAAGAAACGCACCGATCATGACGTTCTCAAGGACCGACATGCCTTCGAAGGTTTGCGGCACTTGAAAGGTGCGCGCCAGTCCGAGCCGCGCACGGGCTTCGGGCGCCAGCGAAGTGATGTCGTGACCGTCGAACAGTACCTTTCCCGAGGTCGAGACGAGATCGCCCGTGAGGCAGTTGAAGAAGGTGGATTTGCCGGCGCCGTTCGGTCCGATCAGGCCGAGAATGTCCCCCTCGCCCACCGTGACCGAGGCGTTGTCGACGGCCTTGAAGCTGCCGAACGTCTTGGTGATCTCGCGCGCCTCAAGGAGCATGGGCGGCGCCTTTCGAGGCAGCCTCGGCCGTCTTGCGCGCGGCGGTCCAGCGCAACCAGTACCGCTGCGCCAGCGCGAGTACGCCGCCGGGCTGGAAGCGTGCGATCAGAACGATGATCGCACCGTACACGACAAAGGTCAGGCCGGCGCCTTTGCCGCCCAACACGCTGTTGGAAATCTCTTCCAGCGGCACGAGGATCGCAGCGCCCACCAGCGGTCCGAACAACAGACCGGCGCCGCCAAGCGCCGCCATGATCAGGATCTTCACCGAGATCAGAAGGCCGAGGCCGGATTCAGGATCGACGAAACCGAACATCATCGCATAGAGCGCGCCGGCGACGCTGGTGAGGCCGGCGCTCAGCATGAAGGCATAAAGCTTGGTGCGGGTGGCGGGCGCGCCGAGCGAACGGGCCGCACGTTCGGAATCGCGGATGGCGCGCAAATAAAATCCCATCCGGCTGTTGTTCATCCACCAGGTGATCGCCAGCGTTGCCGAGAGCATCGCGAGGAACAGGTAGTAATACGGCAGCGCCGAAATGAACGAGAGATCGAACACGTTCCGCGGCACCGTGGGCCCGCTCAGGCCGATTCCCGCCCCGAGATACGGCGTGTTGGTGACGATCAGCCTGAAAAGCTCGGCGACCGCAATCGTTGCCATGCTGAAATAGTGCCCGGACAGCCGTAGTGTCGGCACACCGATGATGGCCGCTATCCCGGCGCTCGCCAAGATGCCGATCGGGATGCCCAATAGCGGCGACCATCCGAAATGCGCATATGCGCCCATGGCGGCGTAGGCGCCGCAGCCGAAGAAAACGACGTGACCGACCGAAACCTGGCCGGCGTAACCACCGACGACGTTCCAGGCCGAGGCGGCAATCGCATAGAGCAACACCAGCGCACCGAGCCGCTGTTGGAATGGCGTTGAGAACAGCAGCGGATAAGCGACGATGACAGAGAGCAGCACCGAGAGCCAGACTAGCGCCGCCCATTTGAAGTTCCTCACCACCAGAAGCAAACTCCGTTCAGGAACTTCAAATGGAAAAGCGGCGCTAGAATTGTTATCGATTTGCTAGTGCCCATAACTTTCCGAAGTTCGTGAAAGGTGCGCGCTGAAGTGTAACACGAACTTCGGAAAGTGGGCCCTAGTGCGGCGAATTTGAAGTTCCTATCAGTTTCGCCGCAAGTTCGTCATAGGAACTTCAAATTCAAAAGCCGCACTAGAATCATAGTCTTGCTAGAGCTCCTTTGATTCCGAAGTTCGCATCAGAGGTTGCCCCGTTAGCTGGCGAACTTCGGAATCGGAGCTCTAGTGCGGCCTGTTTGAAATTTCTGCACCAGAAACGGTCGTACATGAACTTCGGAAAGCGAGCACTTGTGAGCATATAGGGACTGTCGGACCCGATAGCAATCTTCGAGGGCGGACCAGGTGCGGTTTCCGTCGCTTCGGCCGGCGTGCGTAACGGCCTTGCTTGCGCCGCAACGGGGTGACGTTCGAAGCAAGATGTTGTGAATCAGACACTTGGGTGCAGCGCGAAGGCGTTTCCCACGGCCTGCCGCGCGGGCTATGGTAGCCGGCCATGGGGTGGGGTGCCTTTCCAACATTCGAAATCCAGCTTGGGGAGTTTGATCGATGTCGTCACTTGATCGCTTAAGCAAGTATACGCCCGAGATGCTCAGCATCGCCCGCATCGTCATCGGGCTGTTGTTTCTCGAACACGGGCTCTCAAAGCTGCTCGACTTTCCGCACGGGCCGGTTCAACCCGCGATTGGCTCGCTGATCGGGATTCAGGGCATCATCGAGATTGTTGGCGGCGTGCTGTTTGCAATCGGCTTTTTGACGCGCCCGGTTGCCTTCATTCTCGCCGGCGACATGGCGGTCGCCTATTTCAAGGTGCATGCGGCAAAGGGCTTCTTCCCGATGCTCAATGGCGGCGATGCGGCCATTCTCTATTGCTTCGTCTTCCTGATCTATTTCTTCGCCGGGCCCGGCCGCTGGGCCGTGGATGGCTCGGGGAAGTAGCTATACGCCACAACAGCTATGTCGTCCCTGCTTTCGAACGCGCGGGGACGACAGCCGGAAAAACCTCCCGCCCGCTGCTCTCGCGCGCCTCCAAAAACCTCACGTGCTCAGCCGCGGCAGCAGCTTCACCGCGTTGCCGCGTTCGATGCCCATCAATTGCGCATCGGAGAACAGGCCGCAGCTTCGCAAGCCCTTCACGTGGTCGATGCCGGTGCGGTAGGGGAAATCGGTGCCGAGCACGATTTGCGAGGGCGGGATGATGGCGGTCAGTGCCGACATCGACGCCTTGTTCGCGGTTTGCGCGGTGTCGTAATAGAAACGCGTCAGTTCGGCCAGCGCGCCATCGGGCACTGCCGGCTTGAATTTGGCGTCGATCTTCGGCTGGCCGATGAAGCGCTCGATCAAAAACGGCATGGTGCCGCCGGCGTGCGAGAAGATCCACTTGATGTCGCGGAACCGCGAGGCATTGCCGGAGAACACGATATCGCCGATGGTGCGCGTGGTGTCGGTGCCCCATTCGACCAGCGTCGGCGGCTCGGTCGTCAAGAGGTTGACGCAACAATCCGCGGTCGTCGGATGGGTATAGACGACGCATTTGCGCCGGTTGAGCTCCTCCATCACGGCTAAGAACGACGGATGGCCGAGCCATTTGTCGTGATAGCTGGTGAGCAGCCCGATGCCGTCGGCCTTGAGCGTGTCGAGCGCGTATTCGATTTCCTTTAGAGACCCTTCGGTGTCGGTGAGCGGGATCATCGCGAACGAGCCGAAGCGGCCGGGATGATCTGATATCAGCTTCGCGGCATATTCGTTGCTCTCGCGGCAAAGCTTGCGGGCGGTGTCGCCGGAGGTGAAGTTCACGCCGGGCTGCGTCACCGAGAGCATGGAGACCTGGATGCCGGCCGCATCCATGTCGGCGAGCGACTTTTCCGGCGTCCACTTGATTTGCGGAGGGCTGCCGAGATGATCTTCGACGATGGCCTGGATATAGCTCGGCGGCGACAGATGATGGTGAACGTCGACACGATATGGCTTTTCGTTCGCCGCCTGCGCGAAGGCTCGCGAGCCGCCCACGCCGGTTGCCGCCAGCGCAGCAGCGCCCGCCACGAATCGGCGCCGGCTTAAAGCCCGTGACGTCAGCGACAACGTGTCGCCGCATCCGCAGGCGCAACCGCGCATCAGCATGCGCCTTTTGCCTTCGCCCGATTGACCCTCCTTGTGGCGCATGAAGTTTTCTCCCCGTCCCGGTCCGCTCTTCGGGACTTCTCGATCAAGACCGTCACACCTTAGCGATGTTGGTATGCCAGACAATAGCGGTCGCCTTCACGTCATCCTCGGACAAGTCGCCTTTGCAAGGCGGTTTTGCGCGCAGATGCGCGAGATTCTGGTCAAGCGTGCAGAGTTCTTGAGTGTCGTGCTGCATCGCACTGCACGCGTTGTAAAAGAATGTTGATGTCCGCCGGCAGCGACAAAAGGAAACAGACGCCTGCCATGAAATCTGCTAGGTTTGCTCCGTTACTTGGCTTCACAGAGGAGTGGAGTTCATGAACAAGCTCGTTGAAATTCGCCGCCAGGAGCATTTTTGCCGTGAGCGTGCGTTACATGATTCCGAGCGTAAGACGTTCTGGCTTGCGGAGGCCGAAATCTGGGAGCAGCGTGCGCTGGATGAGATCGCGTTTCACTTCCGGGAGTGCAATTTCGAGGAGCCGGCTCGCTCCTTGAACGCTTAAGTCAGTCGCCGAAATCAATCATACGTCGCGGGCGGCCGGAGGGTCGCCCGCGATGCGTTTGGGGGATAGACGAGCGGGATTCTTTTCCCTCCCCCTTGCGGGGAGGGTCGGCGAGCGACGGCGAGCCGGGGTGGGGGTTCTCAAAATCAAATATAGCAATCTCACCTCGTCGGGCACGCCCCCACCCGACCGTCGCTTCGCGACGGCCACCCTCCCCACGCTTCGCGGGGGAGGGATCGAAGGTCCGAACCCTCCCCCTTTCAGGCGGAGGGAGCATTCTGCTAAGGCAAGTCCGTAACCAACAAAGAACAAAAGCCAAAACGGGGAAGGACAAAGCGGGATGACGGTGATGGGCGGGGGCGTCCCGGGTGGTCTTTCCGATTCCAGCGCAAGCGCGGGCGCGGCCGATGCCGCGATGCAACGCGCGGTGCACAAGGCGGCGCTGCGGTTCGTGCCGCTTTTGACCGTCGCCTACCTCTTCAATTATCTCGACCGCACCAGTCTCGGCGTAGCGGGGCTGACCATGAATCAGCAATTGGGGTTGACGCCATTCCAGTTCGGGCTGGCCGGCGGCGTGTTCTTTCTCGGCTATTCGACGTTCGAGATCCCGAGCAACCTTTTGCTTTACAAGGTTGGCGCGCGGCGCTGGATCGCCCGCATCATGGTCAGTTGGGGCATCGTGTCGGCGGCGACCGCCTTCGTGGTCGGGCCACACAGCTTTTACGGCGTGCGGCTTCTGCTCGGCATCATGGAAGCCGGCTTCTTTCCCGGCGTGACGTTCTTTCTTGCCGCATGGTTTCCGGCGCAGTACCGCACGCGGATGCTGGCCTGGTTTCTGGTCGGCATTCCCTTGTCGTCGCTGATCGGTACGCCCGTTTGCACCGAACTGCTTCGGATGAACGGCATCTGGGGCCTGGCCGGCTGGCAATGGATGTTTCTGCTGGTGAGCCTGCCTTGCCTGCCACTCGGCCTGCTCACGCTGAAATTTCTTGCCGACCGGCCGCAGACCGCATCCTGGCTGACGCGCGAGGAGCGCGACGCGCTCGACGGCGTGCTGGCATCAGAGGTGCGGGAACGGCCGCATTCCTCGCTGCTCGCGGCGCTGAAGGATCCGCGCGTCTTGATCTGCACCGCGGTCCAGTTCGGCTTTACGCTCGGCTCCTACGGCATCGGCATCTGGATGCCCCTGATGCTGAGGGAGTACCACCTCTCCAACATGGCGATCGGCTGGGTCGCGGCGATCCCCTATCTCTTCGCCACCGTCGGCATGATCCTGTGGGCGCACTATGTCGACCGCAAGGGCAGGCGCATCGTCAATCTCGCCGTCACCTGCCTGCTGGCCGGCGTGGGCCTGTTGCTGCCGATCCTTTCCAACTCGCTTGTTTCGGCCGTCATCGGCTTCAGCCTGGCGCTGGTCGGCGTCACCGCGGCGCGCGCTATCTTCTGGACCATCCCGACGCGCTTCCTCACCGGTGTCGCCGCCGCCGGCGGGCTTGCCTTCATCAACTCGGTCGCCACCACCGGCGGCTCTTTCGGCCCCACGATGATGGGCTGGCTGAAGCAGTATTCCGGCTCCTATGTCGTCGGCCTGCTGGCGGTTGCCGCCGTCCTGGTCGCGGCGGCGCTGGCCTCGATGTCGCTGAAGCTCTTTATTTCGCGCGAGTAGGCGGACGGAACGATTTGCTGCATTGATACAAAAAGGTCCGCCTTCAGGGCGGACCTTTCCCCATCATTCAGGCGCCGAACGGCAACTACTTCCGCATGCTCTTCCGGAAGTCATCAAACTTGCGCTTCTGCTTGTCATCAAGGCTGTTGTAGAAGGCGATCAGCTTCGGGTTTTCCGCCTTCATGGCATCCAGCCGCGCCTCGAGGAAGCTCTGGCGGAAATTCAGCCGGTCCTCGTAAGACGACAGGTCGGGCTCCTTGGTGCAAAGCTTCGATTTTGTGTCGTCGATCGACTTTACCCGCGTTTGCTGAAAATCGTCGTAGGCGGCCTGTTGCGCGGAGGTCAGCTTCAGCTTGGCGGCCAGCCGTTCGCCGATCTTGTGATGGCGTGCCTCATTATTCTCCTTGGCGCAGAGCCGCTGGAACAGCGCGCCGTGATGACCGCTGTCGGTGGCTTGCGCCTGCCAGGAGGTCCCGCCGAGCAGGGTGACCGCCACGATCAGCGCTGACAGTTTCGTCTTTCTCATCTGATGCTCCCAGGATGGATTGTTGCCGGCGAACCTTGTTTCAAGATCGCAACCTATAAGGAATGATTGGTCTCGCTTTGAACGAGACAGGCGCCGTTATCTCCTGCCCCCATGGCCGCCACCCGCATGGCCGCCGCCCGCGTGGCCGCCGCCTCGCGCCATGCCCCCGCCGTGAAAGCCGTGTCCGCCGTGAAAGCCGTGCCCGCCGTGAAAGCCGCCGCCGTGAAAGCCGCGCCCGCCGCGATAAAACCCGCCGCCATAATAGGCAGGACCACCACCATAATAGGCAGGGCCACCATAATAACCGGGGCCACCATAGAAGCCGTCGCCGTAACCCCCGTCATCATCGCAGTCGTTGTAATAACAATTGCCGCCCAGCGCGCCGCCGACGATGCCGGCGACCGCGCCTCCAATGATCGCGCCCGCAATGGCGTCGCCGCCATACTGGACCTGCTGGATATCCGGGCCAGGCTCGATCCGTTGCGGACCGACGAGTCCCGCCATCGCCGGAGCTGCCGTGAGGATCAGCGCAATCCCGATAGAAGCGGCGCCTCTGATCAGCATCATCCAAATATCCTTTCGCGTCCGGTATCGAATAGCTGGAATATGTGCCGCGGAAGCGCGGGCCGTCGAAGCTTGATCGAATCGCCGTCGCAGGTCTATGCGAGCGCGGCTAAAGAAATGTTTAGTTGCTTCTTCGGGCTTGCCTGCTTCGGCGACCGCGGCAACATGGCCGCCGCGACGGCCCAATGGCGCTGAAGCTATTCATGACGGGCGGCCAATGCCTCGCGCGAGCAATTGATCAATTGAGGACGATTTGGCAGTGAGAGCCCAGCGGTGGAGGCGATATAAACCCTCACACAGCCTCGTGCTTGCGCAGATCGTGCGCGTGATCGAAGCACGCCGCCTGAAGGTCCGTGTCCGAGGCCGCGATCTCGGGCAGGGCGGCCTCGGCCAGGATCTCCTCGGTGATGTCCTCGACCGATCGCTCGGCGATCTCGTGGATGAAGCTGATGTTGGCGTATTCGCCCGAGGCGATGCGCGAGACGACCTCGCGGCGGGTGATTTCAGGGTCGACGATGGCCTCGCGGCCGCGCCTTCCATAATCGATCATGACGACGAAATACTGCATGTGGCGGCGTGACGCCTCCTCGAAAAGCCCTGCCTGAGTGGGTTCCATTATTTCGGGGATTCGAAAGTCTGGCAAGAAAAATTTCTGAAAATCAGAAATTGCGTCATTCCGGGGCAATGCGCAGCATTGAACCTGGAATCTCGAGGTTCCGGGTTCGCCCTCGCGAGCGCCCCGGAACGACGTGCCTCATTTGGGCGTCTTGCCATCCTTATGCCCACCGTGTCCCGAATGCCCCGCGGCTTTCTTCCGCGTCCGCGAGGCAGCCCGCGCCCGCAGCCGTTCGATCTGGCCGCGCGGCAGCGTCACGCAGATTTCGCCGATCCATTCCAGCTTGACGCCAGCGATCGGCTTGGCGTTGAAACTCGTGAGGTTGACGACATGCGCGGTCTTGCCGCGTTCGATCGTCTTCAGGTAACGCTCGCCCGTCTTCAGGCGCACCGCCGCTTCCTCGCCATAGAAGCTCGACAGAGGGTGCCGCTGGTCGCGATAAACCACGATGATGTCGCCATTCTCGTATTTCGGCAGCATGGAATCGCCGACCACCTCGAAGGCGATGGTTTCTTCCGCGATCGGGAACGGCAGTTCGACCTCGCCGAGGCCTTCGGGCGGCATCTGCTCGAATTCCGGCGTGATCGACGCGCCGGCGCCGACCCGTCCCATGATCGGAACTGCGTTGAGTTCGAGATAGTCGATGATTGGGGCAAGCTCGGAAGCCTTGATCAGGCGCATCTCGCCCAGGATTTCCGACACCGCGCCGGGCCGCACGCCCATTGCCGCCGCGAGGCCGCCCTTGGTCTTGCCCGGCTTTGCCAGTCCCCGTTCGATCATCTTGACGTCCAGCATCGGTCCTCTCCGACTCGTCAAATATGAGTGACCATAGCAATTCCGATTATCCGAAATCAAGCTTGACTTGCTTCGGAATATCAGAAATAGTGAGAACACAACGTGAAACTTCAGGAAATTGACAATGCAATCCACGTGGGAGGATGCGCATTCGCTTGCGCTGCGTGAACTGGTCGAGAAGGGGATTTCGTTCAAGGAAATCGCCCGCGCGCTGAACGAGCGCTTCGGCACCGCCTATACCCGCAATGCCGCGATCGGCCGCGCCCGCCGCCTGGGGCTTTCGACGCCCGAACGATCGGGCCCGGGCGGCGTGTTTGCCGCGCCGAGGAAGCCGGATGCGCGAAAAATGGCCGAAAAGCGCGCCCGCAACCTGTGCAAGTCGCCCAAACCCACCGCGCTGGAACGCGCGGCCGTGCTTCAGCTTCGCTGCGTCGCCATCGCGCCAAGACACCTCACGCTGATTGATCTCGAGCCGGGCGATTGCCGCTATCCCTATGGCGGCGATGCCGAGGGCGAGCCGATCACGTTTTGCGGCCATCTCCGCCGCGAGGGTTCGAGCTACTGCCCGTCGCATTTTCATCTGACCAGCCTGCCGGACGTTGACGAGAAGCGTCCGCCGGCAAAGGCGCCGCTGCGGCTGGTGGAGGCGGCGTGAAGACGAACGCCGATCCCATGCTTGAGAGACTAAGGCCTTTGCCGGTGCGGCTTCGCATCGCGCATCTGGCCGCGCTCGTGCGCTGGGAGCGGGCAAAGAACGCGCGCTCGCTTTCTTACCCCACCCCGCAGGAGCGTGAGCGATCTCTTTCTTATCCCTCCCCTTGCGAGCGTGAGCGAGTGGTGGGGAGGGAAGGCCGAAGCGAAGCGGAGGCGAGGGTGGGGGGCCTCTTGTTGTACCCCCACCCCGCCGCTCATTTCATTCGCGACGACCCTCCCCGCAAGGGGGAGGGAAAAGGAAGCGCCCGCGTATGCGATAACGCGCGCAAGCCGGAGAGATCAAGCACGGCCAACGATGGCGGCCGCGCGGGATGAAGCGGGCGTGGATGCCGCTTTATGTCGGTGACTATCTTGGCGACACCGGTCACCTGACCACGGCGCAGCATGGCGCTTACCTGCTGCTGATGATGCATTACTGGCGCAAGGGCGAACTGCCCGATGACGACCGCCAGCTGTCGAAGATCGCGAAATTGCCGTTGAAGACCTGGAGCAATTATCGCCCGGTCCTGCAGCAGTTCTTTCATTCCGGCTGGAAACACAAGCGGATCGATGCCGAGCTGGAACGGGTGATGCGCGTCTCTGAAAAGCGCGCGACCGCGGGGCAAAAGGGCGGGCTCGGTTCGGCGCTCTCCCGATTGAAACTCGAAAATTCGGCGCGGGGAAGGTCATTGCCGCCAGCAATTGCTTTGCAAAAGCCAAGCAAAACGCAAGCAAACGTCGACCACTCACACTCACACTCACATCAGACTCTTTCCTTGAAGGGAGATCAGACGTCGTGTGCGAGATCCGATACCGCGCCCGGAGCTGCGAAAGACAGCAAGTCGATCCCGGTCAGTGCGGAACTTGCGGCCCTGATCGCGCGAAAGACGACCTGACGGCTGCGTGAAGCTTGCAAGCAGCGAGGTCTTTCACGCCTTCGACCATTGATGTTCGCAACAGGAGTTTTGAAAACGATGCCTCGCGCCAGACGCTCCAAGCCACGCATTTCTGCTCACGCTCATGATCGCCGGGCACGGGATCTGCCGCTGAATGCGGAGGTCGCGGCGGTCGAGATCGACGATCCGCTGGCGCTTGAGCCCGGCGAGAAGATCGTCGCACTGCGTTCGATCCGCAACGATCCCCTGGGCAGGCTGCACAGCCACCGTCACATCGACGAGGCGCAGTATCGCGCCGGGCGCGCGTTTCAGGACGACTGGGAGAAGGCCGAGCGCGGTCCGCGCGCGGTCGATCCGACGCGCGAATACGTCGATGGCGGAAGCGCGCGCGAGCCGATCACCGAGCGGCAGCGCAGGGCGGTGCTGCGGCTCAATCGCCTCGAACGCGAGCTCGGCGCGGACGGCATCGTGCTGGTGCACGAGGTGCTGGTGCTCGGGCTCACCATGGAACAGGTCGGTCAGCGGCGCGGACTGCGCGGCCAGCGCTGGAAGGACTATTTCGCCAGGCGCTTTCAGGAATGCCTCGATCGGCTGGCGCTGATTTACGGTTTTGCAAGCAAGAGTCGGCCGCAACACGCGCCGCTTCGTTGAATTGCGATTTGAGGAATCGAGATGGAGGAAACGAAAAGGCCGCTGGCCTATGCGCCAGCGGCCCGCCGGGCAGAAATAATGGATCGGGATGAAATTAGTCCAGCCCCGGATGTTGTCAAACATATCCGCTACCGATGAAGGAATGGAGTCGAAAATCACGATGCTTGCGTGACAGCGCGCCGCTGTTGCGGCGCTGGCACAGTCTTAAGACCTTGGCGGAGGTGATCGCGCCGGAGGCGACACCACTTGTGTTACCGCGTAACCAAAACGCCCCATTCGACACCGCGGAACTACCCCCTTGCCGCGCGGCTTATCAGATAAGGGGTTTGCGTAATGCCACCGACGATGCCGAAAAGGGGCACTGACATGACTTTGGTGGCAAAAGGCGTTGGACCTTCAGCCGTGATGTATTCTCCCGAGGTGATCGAGATCATGTCGGCAGCGCTGGAATCTTCGGTCAAAAGCTTGCCTGAACCGGTTTCCGCAACCCAGGTCCATTATCTGGCCGAATCGATCCTGCACAGCGCCGGCCGCGGCGAACGCGACGCCGGTGCGCTGGAACGCATTGCGCTGGTTGAATTGCGCATCGCACCGCGCGGCTGACGCGCGCAATAGGTCAACCAGACTGTCGCGTTCTTCCTCTTGCGCGATCTCTCTTTCGCGATCTCATTTCGAATTCCGTTGGACGCGATTGTTTGAGGCCTCTTTGCGAACATGAAAAACTACGCCTTCCGCAGCGAGCCACAGCTTAGTCGCGTCACCGCGCACGCGCTCAATGTTGGAGACCGCATCAACACAGCCGGCTTCGAAAAGGACGCGCTCTCGGGGGTGCCGCTGGCGCTGCGCACGGGTCAGGACGGCATTGCAGTCGTGTTTCGTTACGGGGTCGCGGTGTTCTTCAACATGAGTGCGGAGGAGGAAGCCGGCTTCCTCGAACGGCTGTTGCCGCGGATCGGAGGTCGGTTGACGCCGCCGGAGGAAGAGGCCGCGACCGTCGAACTCCTGGGCGAGAGCGACGATCAGGTGGCTTCAGGCGGCCCCATTCACGTCCGCGACATGTCGATGGCGCGGTTGCTCGTGGTCTCCGATGTGCTGGCGAAGAGCGTCGTGCTCGCCCATGACGAACGCGAGGTCGCAAAGGTGTTCGAGACCATCGAACCCTTTGTGCGGGAGCTCGCGTTTGCCGGGAGGTTTTTCCGCAATCGCCGCAGCATCCTGAAGCTGATCGGCGAGGCGCTCCTGGTGCAGCACAACGTCTCCGGCCGCGTCGCGATCGCCGACAAGCCCGATGTGCTCTGGGACCGGGTGGACCTCGAGCGGCTTTATGCGCGGCTGGAAGACGAATACGAACTGACCGCGCGGGTCGAGACGCTCAACCGCAAGCTCGCGGTGGTCGCCGAGACCGCCGATACGCTCGCCGACATCATCGACACCCGCCGTTCGCTGCGGCTCGAGATCATCGTCGCGCTTTTGATTGCGGTCGAAATCGTGATCGGCATCTCGCAGATCTTTGCCGCCCGCGGCGGGCATTGAGGCTGCACTCGGGTCGTAGACGATTTCGCAGTCATCAGGCCGGCCACGATTGTTTCCCGGCATCGTCCTGAAAACGGACCAAACTCTGACGCTTTCGGCCACAATCCGACGCAACGTTAACCAAATGCAAACCATTACGGTCATAACCATCCTGGCACTGCTGACGATCTCCGGAGCGGTGATCTCCGATCAGATCCTGACAAGCCGGGAAAACCCGGTGATGGCAGTTCGGTTCTGAGTTTCGTCGGGCGTGGGCACGTCCGGCGGGGTCGGGTCTAATCTTTGGGGGACGTCGAACATGATTTCCGTGGACCAATTCCTGAGACTTATCAGTGTGCCGGCCGTGGTTGCGGCCTTTTTGATTGCCTCCCAGGTATCCGGCGCTGGCATTTTCCACTCGCAGCCGGCCGTCCAGGTCGCGACCCAGTAATCTCCTTCAGATAGACCGGCTGGCTTTCACGGGCTTCGGGCGGGGCAAGCCCGCGGGGTATCGCGCGGCCGTCGGACATGCACGCTTGCTGTGCATCGCTTGCGCGTTTTGCGCGAAAGCGCGCGAGAAACACAATTTTCGTTAAAATACTGTGTGTACTTGTTTACGCAACCTTAGAGCGCCGGCCGTAGATTGCGGCCGCGCCAGAACAGGCGCGTAAATTCCCATCACGGAGGCGGAGTTGCAGCGCATTTTGTCGAAGTTTTTTTCGGATCAGTCGGGCGCGACCGCGATTGAATACGGTCTGATCGCGGCTGGTATTGCCCTTGCGATTATCGCAGTGGTGAACGGCCTCGGCTCGAACCTGAACACCAACTTCAGCTCGATCAACAGCTCGCTGAAATAAACCCCGTCGTCGCGGGGCGCGCAGGATACAGTTGGAGAAGAACCCCGCCGGAGCGATCCGGCGGGGTTCTTTGCGCCTGCCAAGCCTCAAAGCAGGATGTGACAGTCAGCGCTTCTGCGCTTCCGCAGATGAAATCGCGTCCCGTTCGGCGGCTTCGTAGCGCAACCACAGATCAAGGGCTGCGATAAAGGTGATCGCAATCCCGATGCCAATGGCAAAATGCATCGCGCGGGTATGGGCAAAGCCCAGAATCCAGGGCGAGACGACGAGCCAGACGCCCAGCGCCATATTGACCCATTCCTCCCACACCGAGAAAGCAATCATGGCCGCGATCGAAAGAATGATGATCGCGGCAGCCGTGAGGCCGAGATCGAGCTCGGCCGCACGGCCTGCATGGGCAAGAAAAGCCGGCGCTCCAAAAAGGATCATCGCCAGCAACAGATTGTAGAGATCAAGGACTGACTCGGCGCGCCACTTTCGCAACATCTTCGCCTCCCCATTTTAATCCCGCCCGGCCAAAACGCCAAAGCGCTAGTGCGGTGAATTTGAAGTTCCTATCAGTTTCGCGGTAACCTCATCATAGGAACTTCAAATTCTAAACCGCACTAGAATCATATAATTGGCTAGTGCTCCTTTGATTCCGAAGTTCGTAAGCGTGGAGCCGCAATATGATACGAACTTCGGAATCGGAGCACTAGCTGAGGCAACGATCAACGTGCGTTCTCCGTTCCGCAAACGTCGTTGGCGCGCCGCTAGACTTTAGGACGAGTTGCCGGCGCGGGAGATGTTCTTCTTTCGCAGCGACAACGACCTGGCGCAATTCGCCGCGCTCAAATGCGGCGTCGGCATCGGCGGCTGCCAGCACGGCATCGCCCGTAATCATCCGGAGCCGGTGCCGGTGCTTGCGAAAGTGATTCGCTTCGAACTCGACATGTGGGTGGTGATGCACGAGGACATGCGTTCCACAACGCGCATCAAACGCCTGTTCGATCACCTCAACACGGAGCTTTCCGCATTTTTGCGCGGCCGATGAGCCGATGAAGCGCGCATTCGCGTTGCGGAACCATCACAGTCCACAGCATTTGAAGCGTCATCGGAACTTCTTCTGCACACTACGCCTTGGTTAAGCTAGATTCATCGGCGGGGTAATGCCGGGATGTTTTCGAACATGACACACTATCTGCTTTCCAATCCGTTCCATGCGAAACAGGAACAGGCGCAGGATCAGTTGCAGGAGCGCGCGGATGAAACGCGGCGTCATGCGACGCTGTCCTCGCGATCGACGCCGCTTTGCAGTCATTGCCGTTCCGACGACATCACCTGCGTCGCGACCGCGCAGTGGAGCAACGAGAAGCAGGAATGGGAACTGGCCAACACCTTCGCCCGGCCGGCGCATTGCAACACCTGCGATCGCGACGGCGAGATCGTCTGGCTGCCGCTGAACTAAAATCCTCGTGCTGAGGAGCGGAAGCTTCCTCACCTCCCTCCGAAAGGGGGCGGCGGGCTGAGAAGCGCTCTTCGTTTTGAAGCGACAGGTGAGGGCTCCTTTCCAGGACGTGCAGGATCTGGATGTCGCCGCCGTTGGCTCTTCATTTTTCTAGGAACGCGTACGCCCAACCGGCGTTCGGGCAACAAGAACGGGCCGCCCGCGAAGTAGCTGGTGGCGGAATTTCGGTCACGGAAAAACGCGGCGCGGCGTGGCATGCCAGGACCGGCGCCTTCGATCCGACAAATTGATGGCGGTAATCTTCCGGTAACGATCAACGCTTAAGCGAACCCGCTAGTGCGGCGAATTTGAAGTTCCTATCAGTTTCGCCGTGAGTTCGTTATAGGAACTTCAAATTCAAAGCCGCACTAGAAACAATAAGTTGCTAGAGCTCCTTTGATTCCGAAGTTCGCATCGGAGGGGCCGCAATAGCT
>NZ_DAHUXJ010000139.1 GCF_027307225.1 Bradyrhizobium sp.
GATGGATACTCTGGCCGTCGACTTTACCGACGAGCAGAAGCGTTATCTCGAAGGCTTCACGACCGGCCTGCAGATCAGTAGGGTCGGACGTGGCCTTGGCGGCGGTGTCGCCAAAATTGGCGCTGGCTCAAGCGGCGAACCCACCGGGCCGGATGCCGCGCATATCAAGGCTCAGGACCAAGTTCTGGCGTCCGGCAAGAAACTTGCGGACCAGGAGAAGTTCAAGCGCGAGGAGCATCCGTTTGATGCCTACGAACGGCTGAAGGCGCAGGCGCGAACCAACGCGCCGCCGCCGCCGGCCGATAATTTCCGCTGGCGCTATCATGGCCTGTTTTACGTGGCGCCGGCGCAGGATTCCTATATGTGCCGCCTGCGCATCCCCAACGGCATTCTCAAGCACTGGCAATTCGCAGGGCTCGCCGATCTCGCTGAGCGCCGGTGCGGTCCGTATTGCCACGTCACCACCCGCGCCAACCTGCAGCTGCGCGAAGTCCTTCCCAAAGACGCCGTTCCGTTGATCGAAGGCATTCAGGACCTTGGCCTCGGCTCGCGCGGATCGGGGGCCGACAATATCCGCAACGTCACGGGCACAGCGACGGCGGGCATCGATCCGCAGGAATTGATCGACACTCGCGAATACGCGCGCGAATGGCATTTTCACATTCTCAACGACCGCTCGCTCTATGGCCTGCCGCGCAAATTCAACGTCGCCTTCGATGGCGCAGGCAAGATCGCGGTGCTTGAAGATACCAACGACATCGCTTTTGCCGCCGTCGAGGTGAAAGACGGCTTCGGCATCGAACCTGGCGTGTGGTTTCGTCTCGGCATCGGCGGCATCACCGGTCATAAGGATTTCGCCAAGGAAACCGGCATCATCGTCAAGCCTTCCGAGGCGACGAAGGTCGCCGATGCGATTGTGCGCGCCTTCATCGACACCGGCGATCGCACCAACCGCCTTAAGGCGCGATTGAAATATGTCATCGACAAGATTGGAATGGATAAATTCCTCGTCCTCGTCGAACAGAAACTTGGTCATGCCTTGATGCGTGTGCCGCCGGAGGCGCTCGTACCGCGGCCCGCTTTCGATCGGATGGCCCATATCGGCGTTCACCAGCAGAAGCAGGATGGCTTGAACTGGATCGGCGTTGCGCTGCCGCTCGGCAAGGTCACATGCGAACAGATGCGCGGCCTCGCCAAAATCGCGGCCGACCTTGGCGACGGCCATATCCGCCTGACTGTCTGGCAGAACCTTCTGATTTCAGGGGTGAGCGACACCAACGTTAAACTCGCGATCAAGGCGATCGAGGCGACCGGACTTTCGATCGAGGTCTCGAACGTTCGCGCCGGCCTGATCGCCTGCACCGGTAATGCCGGTTGCAAGTTTGCCGCCTCTAACACCAAGGCGCACGCAGCTGATATCGGCGACTGGTGCGATGGCCGCGTCGAGGTCGATACGCCGCTCAACATCCATCTGACCGGTTGCCACCATTCCTGCGCGCAGCACTACATCAGCGATATTGGTCTGATCGCCGCTAAGGTGCCGGTCGGCGATGCCGACGATACCGTCGAAGGCTATCATCTGTTTGCCGGCGGTGGCTTCGGCCCCGATGCCGATATCGGGCAGGAGGTCTATCACGACCTCAAGGCCTCGGACGCGCCGCGAACAGTCGAGAAGTTGCTCAAGGCCTATCTTGCCCACCGCGCGAGCCCCACCGAACCCTTCCTGGCCTTTGCGCGCCGCCATGACGGCGCGACCCTCCGTAAGCTGGCGGAAGCAGAGATTTGCTCATGAACCAGATCACGCCCCCGCCGAAAATCGAAATCATTCCGTCGAGCGCACCGTTCTCCGAGGCGCAGCGCTCCTGGCTCAACGGGTTCTTTGCCGGCCTTCTGAGCCAGCAGGTAACACCGCTGTCGGCCGAGCAGGGCGCCGCTGTCATGAAAGGCCCGGGTGGCGGTGGCGACGACGGGGAAGCGCCCTGGCACGACCAGACACTGCCGATCGCCGAGCGCATGAAGCTTGCAGAAGGACGTCCGCTGCGCCGGCGCATGATGGCGGCCATGGCCCAGCAGGATTGCGGCCAGTGTGGCTACAATTGCCAAGACTATTCCGAGGCGATCGCGAACAAGACGGAGGGTCGGCTCAATCTTTGCGTACCCGGCGGCAAGGAAACCGCCCGGATGCTGAAGACGCTCCATGAGGAACTGGACAAGGCTCCGTCTGTGGGCCCAACTCCGGAGGCGTCAGCTACGGCCGCACCCGCGGCGCCGGTCGTCATGGAACTCGGCCGCTCGCGCGACAATCCGGCGCCCGCGACATTTGTCTCCCGGCGCCACCTCAACAAAGGCGGCTCGGAGAAGGAAACCTGGCATATCGAGTTCGATCTCGCCGAAAGCGGCCTCGATTATGTTGTTGGCGATTCCTTTGGCATTTTCGCCAAGAATGAGCTCAGCCATGTCGATCAGATCATCGCGCTGCTCGGCGCCTCGCACACGACCGAGGTGCGTGGGCGAACGTTGCGCGAAGTCCTGATCGACGAAGTCTCGCTCGCGCCCGCGCCAGATTCCCTTTTCGAACTGATCTCTTTCATCACCGGCGGCGCCCAGCGCGAGAAGGCGAGGGCGCTGGCCCAGGGCGACGACCCCGATGGCGATGCGGCGACGCTTGACGTGATGGCGGCGTTGCAAAAGTTTTCCGGTGTCCGGCCGCATCCAGAAGCCTTTGTCGAAGCACTCGAGCCTTTGCAACCGCGGCTCTATTCGATTTCATCCTCGCATAACGCGACGCCCGGCAAGCTGTCGTTGACGGTCGACTGCGTGCGCTACGTGATCGGCAAGCGCAAACGGCTGGGGCTCGCATCCAATTTCCTGGCCGAGCGTGTCCAGGCGGGTGATCAGGTGCAAGTTTATGTTCAGAAGGCGCATGGCTTCGGTTTGCCGCAAGATCCCAAGGTGCCGATCATCATGATCGGACCAGGCACCGGCGTGGCGCCGTTCCGCGCCTTCCTGCACGACCGCCGCGCCACCGGCGCTACCGGACGCAATTGGCTGTTCTTCGGCCATCAGCGCTCAAGCTGTGACTTCTTCTATTCCGACGAGTTGAACGCGATGAAGACGGCGGGTCTGCTGACGCGGTTGTCGCTCGCGTGGTCGCGCGACGGTGACAAGAAATTCTACGTGCAGGATCGCATGCGTGAGGTGGGACGGGAGTTGTGGTCGTGGCTCGCCGAGGGCGCACACGTTTATGTCTGCGGCGATGCCAAGCGCATGGCGAAAGACGTCGAGCGCGCATTGGTCGACATCGTGGCCCAACATGGCGCGCGCTCGACCGACGAAGCGATCAGCTTTGTTGGCGAACTCAAGAAGAAGGGCCGCTATCAGCAGGACGTCTATTAAGAAGGTATCTGGCATTCCAGCGGAATCGGTTCCAGAACGTGAAAATTCGAACGAATAGGATTTTCGTCTGACCCCATAGCGAAGAATTTTCCTGACGCCTTCGGCCTCTCCCGAAGGTGTGATGTCGCTTTTTCGGGTTCCATCTTGCTTCGTGGGCCGGACAATACTCTCCTGCTCCGCATGCTAGCGGTCCTTCGATCCTGACATTCGCACGGGTGCATGCCAAAGCGGGGAGCGAATGTGAGAGTCGGGCCAACGGGTTGGAGATTGGCCATGCGCGAACTGTCCGCGGAAGCTCGATTGCACCTGTATGCGCGTTCGCTATCCCGCAAAACCGGAACAGGCGTCCAGGCGGCGGCCCTCTTTGGCGCGTTCGCCGTGATCGCGGGCGTTCTGTTCGGAACGCTTTCCGTTCACCCGTTCTGATGCCTCCTGAGCGGCTGGACGCCTAGAGCTCCGATTCCGAAGTTCGCAAGCTATTGCGGCCCCTCTGATGCGAACTTCGAAATCAAAGGAGCTCTAGCAACTTATTGTTTTTGAGTAGCGGCTTTTGAATTTGAAGTTCCTATGACGAACTCGCAGCGAAACTGATAGGAATTTCAAATCCGCCGCACCAGTGTGGCGGTTCAGAAGTTCGCATCATTTGTGCCGCGGGGGCGTCGTGCGAACTTCTGAACCAAAGCCACACTGGATCAATAGGTTGGCTAGTGTCCTGTCGATTCCGAAGTTCGAAACGTGGCTCCGCAAAATGCTACGGACTTCGGAATCGGGACACTAGCTGCGTTTGAACGGCGCAACCTCGATGCCGGCATCCTTCAGCGCCTGGCGCACGCCGCGCGCGATTTCGACCGCGCCGGGCGTATCGCCGTGGATACAAACCGTATCGGTTCGCATCTTGATCACCTTGCCACCGACCGACACCACCGCGCCATCCTGTACCATCCGAACAACCCGATCGGCGATCTGCCTGGGATCGTGCAGGACCGAGCCAGGCTTCTTGCGCGAGACCAGATTGCCATCGTCCTCATAGGCGCGGTCGGCGAACACCTCATGCGCCATCGGCAGGTTTGCCGCTTCGCCGGCTGAAACGAGCTTGGAGTTAGCCAGCACGACAAAGACGAGATTTGGATCGACGGCCTTGATCCCGGCAGCAATCGCGTGCGCGGTTGCGTCGTCCTCGCAGGCGACGTTCGACAGCGCTCCATGCGCCTTGACGTGCGTGACCTTGTAATTGGACAGGGCGGCGACGCCTTGCAGCGCGCCGATCTGGTATGCGACCAGGTTTTCGATTTCACGCCCGCTCATGCCGTAAAACGGACGGCGGCCAAAGCCGTGGATGTCGCGATAGCCGGGATGGGCCCCGACGCTCACCCCGCGCGCTTTCGCCAATTCGACGGTTTTCCGCATGGTGTCGTAGTCGCCACCATGAAAGCCGCAGGCGACGTTCACGGAGGTCGCAACGTCGATCATCGCGGCATCGTTGCCCATCTGCCATGCGCCGAAGGACTCGCCGAGATCACTGTTCAGGTCGACCGTTTTCATGTTGTTTTTCCGTTCCCTGGCTATGATTATTCTTGGGGCAGCGCATCGGCGGCTTGCCAGGTCCGGGCGTCGATCGCGCTGACGGCGGCACCGGCGACGTTGGCATCCTGCAGTGCCTCCACGTTGAGGTCAAAGCTCGCGATCGAGCCGAGCCGATCGGGCAGGGCGCGCAGCAACTCTGCGAATTTGCACGCTTCAGATTGCGCCGCTTCCATGCTGACGGATTTGAAGCGGAAGGCCGTTCCGGCAGGGATCTGCGCAAACCTTCCGAAATCCGCTGTGATGACGGTTGCAATCTTGGGATAGCCGCCACTGGTGCCGCGGTCGGACATCAGCACGATCGGCTGGCCATTGCCTGGCACCTGGATGCTGCCGTTCACCGTGCCGTCGGAAACGATGTTGTGGCCGTGCAGGTGCTTGATGACAGGCCCTTCGAGGCGATAACCCATGCGATCGCTGGTCGCCGATATCTTCCACTCGCTCTCGAGAAACAGCTTGATCGCTTCTTCGCTGAACTCATCGTTCTGCGGTCCGAGAGTCGCCCGGATCGGCCCAGCTCCCGCGGCAGGCAATTCGATCCGGCGCTCGGTCCCCGCGCTTGCCGCCGACACGCTCAACTCGTCACCGGCCTGCAACGGGCGCGGATAGGGGCTGCCGAGGCCGACCCGCGCATTCACGGCGAAGCTGCCGAATGTCGGCTCGCCCTGAATGGTGCCCTCGATCGCGAGATAGCTGAACGATCCGCCGCGCGCCATGCCAAGTATCAGTGTCTCACCATCGGCGAGCGTGACAGATGTGTCCCACGGCACGCTGCGGCTGCTGATTTCGGCGCTGCGTAGCGCGCCTGACAGTGCCACACGAACCGCTCCCCCGCGCGCCGTGAATGACGCCCCGTAAGGGCCGATTTCGACGGCGGGCGCCATCTGCGTGTTTCCCGCCAGACAATTGGCAGCGGCAAGGCTCAGCCGATCCATGGCGCCGCTCGGCGTCAGGCCGTAGCGCTGGGCGCCGAAGCGTCCGCCGTCCTGCACCGAACTTGCCGGGCCAATCGATGGGATCACAAGCCTGGTGCCACCCATTTGAAGTTCCTGCGTCACAAGCGGTTAACTCCGTTCAGGAACTTCAAATGGAGAGGTGGCACCAGCATGAATATTTTTGCCAGTGCCCATGGCTTTCCGAAGTTCGTGAAAGGTGGGCGCTGAGGTGTTAGCACGAACTTCGGAAAGTGGGCACTGGTCATGCGGCCACTAGCTCAGCGATGAGTTCACCATGCTCGGCGGCTCGTTCCTGCTCGACATAGGTCTTGGCGTCGACCTGGTAAAACTTCACGCGATCGCCGGGTTCGAGCAGAAACATGGGCTCGCGATGCAACTGATAGGTTCGCACCGGCGTGCAGCCCAACAGGTGCCATCCGCTGGGACCGGCGAGACATTGAATGCCGGCCTGCACGCCGCCGACCGAGATCGTCCCCGCCGGGGTCAACAGCCGCGGATTTTGCCGTCGCGACATATGCAGCGATTCCTGTAGTCCGCTGAGATAGGACCATCCCGGCGTGAAGCCGAGCATCGCCACGCGATAGTCGCCAGCAATATGCCGCGCCACGACGTCGTCCGGCGTCGTGCCAAGCGTCTTGGCGACATCCTCGAGGTCGATGCCATATTCGCCGCCATAGGCGACTGGGATGCGCCAGAGCCGCGTCTTTTCCGAAGACGGCACCGGGCGCTGCGCTAGTTCAGTCAGCTTTTGGCCAAGCGTTGGAAAATCGACTTGCGTCGGATCGTAGTGGACGAGGAGAGACCGATAGGTGGGCACGGTCTCGGTTACCCCCGCAATCGGTTCTTGCGCCAAGGTGCGGTCGAGTGCCAACACGCGCCGGTTGGCCCCATCGTCAATCTTGCGGCTGAACTCGACGGTGATGGCGCTATCGCCACTCGGGAGAAGACGTGGAGCAGTGAGTGGCGGAGCCATGGCCTTGGCAACTCGGTCCGGGAATTCGTCAGTCGATGATCTGGCCTTCTCGGGCCGTGACGGGAGTTTGCAGAAGTCTATCATCGAAGCACGCCGAGCGCGACCCATGAGTGCAAAAAATGCCTTTTACTTCAATAAACTAATGCAACTACGTCCGATAAGATGTGATGATCGCCGCCGCGCACCGCAGTTCACGGACGGCAGCAATGCCCGAGAGCCCTTGACGCGCCGCCCACTCCTCGCAAGATGCGCGCCGATTCATCCCGACCCGGAGTTTACCTTTCGATGCCCCTGAGCCCCGAAGCCGTCAAAACCCTCTCACACATCACTACCGCCACCATCACGACCGTCCTGCTGAAGAAGGGCTTGCGCAATGTCTGGCTGCGCGGGACGAAGCCGTTGCGGCCGGGGCAGAAGCGGCTGGTCGGGCCGGCGTTCACGCTGCGGTTCGTGCCCGCCCGTGAAGATCTCGCAACGCCCGAGTCCTGGTCCAAGCCGATCTCGACCAGAGGCGCCATCGAGGCCATGCCGGAAGGCTGTATCGCCGTAGTGGATGCCATGGGCGTCACCGATGCCGGCATTTTCGGCGACATTCTGTGCGCACGGATGGTCAAGCGTGGGGTCTCGGCGCTCGTTACCGACGGCGTGGTGCGTGACGTCGAAGGCGTGCTCGACACCGGTTTGCCAGTGTGGTGCGATGGCTATGCCGCGCCGCCGTCGGTTGCGGGTTTGACCTTTGTCGGGTGGGGCGAACCGATCGGTTGCGGCGGCGTTGCCGTTTTCCCGGATGACGTGATCGTCGCCGACCAGGATGGCGCGGTCTTGATCCCCCAGGCGTTCCTCGAACACGTGCTGACCGAAGGCGTCGAGCAGGAACGAATGGAGGCCTGGATCGTCAATGAGGTCAGCAATGGTGCCGTGCTCCCCGGCCTTTATCCGATGAATGCAGAGACCAACGCGCGCTACGCGGCTTCAAAGAAGTAAGCCCACCGATACAAGAAGCTGATCAAAGGAGGATCGCCATGGACTTTCATCAGGCCGGCTCGCGGCCGACCCGTCGCGCGTCGAAAGATAGCTTCACCGGCACCGTCTGGCAGGATCCGATTATCGATGCTCCTGCGCCGGCGCGGGTCCGCGCCAGCCGCGTGTCCTTTGAACCCGGCGCGCGAACCAATTGGCATACGCACCCGCTTGGGCAAACGCTTTACGTCATTTATGGCGTCGGACGCTTCCAGACCAAGGGCGGCCCGATACGCGAACTTCGTCCGGGCGATGTGGTCTGGATACCGCCGGGCGAAAAGCATTGGCATGGCGCTTCGCCAAACAACGCGATGGCCCACATCGCGATACAGGAAAACCTCGACGGCAATCACATCACCTGGATGGAGCCGGTCACGGACGAGGAATACAGCCCAAAAGTCGGCTGATCCGCGCATTCAAGTGTTGCTCCGCCGGCAAAGAAGCCGGCGGAATGACAACCAACAAGAAGAAATTTTGCGGCGTCGAGCTCGTCAAGCGAGATTTTTTGGGGCGCCCGCAGACTTCGGTCCCGGCGGGGAAGCCGGCGTAACCCCGCTGTCACTCTTCCGAAGGATGTCGGTCGCGGCTGCTCGTCCGGCCATTTCGTTCCGGAGCGATTCAAACCGCTGCCGCGCTTCGCTCGCTTGATCATCCACAAATCGGATCGCCGCATCCGCCGACATCGGTCCGTTGGTGATCGAGCGGGAATTTTCGCCGATGGTCTCGTCCACGAAATACCTGCCGTCGGCTTCGTGACGGACGGTCCATCTAAAACGGATGGCCTCAACCGGCCCCGGGCCCGACTTCGAATAGCCCTCGATAGTCGCTTGCCGAGCCTCATGCTCCGGCGTTTCGCCAGCCGCGGACCTTGCCGCCTCCGGCGGAAATGCCGGCTGATCGAGGATACTCGCAATGGTTGCGAGCGCTTCATCGGTGGGATCGCTCTCGGTCAATCGCTTAACTCCAAATATTCATGCGCGGCTGGCTCCGCGCGAACATCAGAAGCGAAAGACCAAGAGTATGTTGTTCCATGGGCTAACTCAACACGTCCTGGTTGATAACGTTCTGCCGGATCGGCTCACCATCCAGTGCGCTCAAGAGATTCCGCGCCGTCTGCTCGCTCATCCGGTCCACGGCTTCCCATGTCACGCCGGCGACATGCGGAGCGATGATCACATTGGGGAGTTCGAACAAAGGATTTGGAACGGGCGGCGGCTCAGTCGCAAAAACATCGAGGCCGGCGCCGGCCAGTTTACCGGAGGTCAATGCGTCATATAGCGCGGCTTCGTCAATGAGGCCGCCGCGCGCAGTATTGATGAGGTAGGCCGACGGCTTCATGCACTTCAATCTCGCCGCATTGAACAGTCCGATCGTCTCCGGCGTCTTCGGGCAGTGAATGCTGACGAAGTCCGCGCGCGGCAACGCTGCATCGAGATCGGCAACAACTTCGTATCCGGCCTTCCTGATCTCGTCCGCCGGGAGATAGGGGTCATGAACCAGTACGTTCATTTCCATCGCCAGACATCGCTTGGCCGTGCGCGTACCGATCCGCCCAAATCCGATGATCATGACCGTCCTGCCGAACAGGTCATAAGGCAATTTGCCGAGCCGCGTGCTCCATTGACCGTCCCTGACCAGCGCGTGCAATTCATTGGCGCGCTTGGCGAGCATCAGCATCATGAACAACGCCTGTTCAGCCACCGACGGCGAATTCGCCGTTCCCACCACCATCAACGGAACCTTGCGGCGGCTGAGTGCCGGGACATCGACCGCGTCATAACCGACGCCGATCCGCGTCACGACCTTGATGCCCTTCGCCGCTTCCAGTTCGGTCTCACCAAAACGGGTGGCGCCGAGCGCAACCCCATGGACTGGCGCCTGCGCTTTCAACAGCGCCTCGAAATCGGCGGCTGAAATCAGATTGGGAAATTCGACAAGTTCGATGTCGTCCCGTTCGCGGAGGAGGGCGCGCCCGCACGGCGACAGGGTCTGGGTGATCAGAATTTTCTTCTTGTTGGTTGTCATTCCGCCCGCTTTCTCTGCCGGCGGAGCAACAACTTAGATAACGGCGCCGGTCACCTCATTTAGCAGATGCATGTTATTGAGGTCCACCGCCAGGCGGAGCGGCTCGCCGTCATGAGCGCAGGCGTTGGGATTAACCCTTCCGCAGACCTGTTTGCCTGCGAGAGCGAAGTAAATCAGTGTCTCCATACCCATCGGTTCGGTGACATCAAGCAAGGCATCGAACGCCTCAATTCCAGGTTCGGCGTGACCCTTCGCCTCCGTGATGTGCTCCGGCCGCAATCCCAGCAGCAGTTTTTCACCCTGCTTGGCATTCTGATAGCGCGCGGCGCGGTCGGGCGGCAGCGGAAAGGCAATCCGCTCGGTCAGCCGGATGTGCATCTTTCCGGCATTTTCCTCAAGCTGGCACGGCAAGAAATTCATCGCAGGTGAGCCGATAAAGCCCGCCACAAAGCGTGTGGCCGGCTTGTGATAAAGTTCCTGTGGTGTCCCGATCTGTTCAATGCGGCCCTTGTTCATGACCACGACTCGGTCGGCCAGCGTCATCGCCTCGACCTGATCATGGGTGACGTAGACTGTGGTGGTTCGTACTTTCTGATGAACCTTCTTGATCTCGATCCGCATCTGCACCCGCAGCTTGGCGTCGAGGTTGGAGAGTGGCTCGTCAAACAGGAAGACCTTCGGGTTGCGGACGATCGCCCGTCCCATCGCCACACGCTGGCGTTGGCCTCCCGACAACTGCTTGGGCTTTCGATCGATCAACTCGACGATATCCAACATGCGCGCCGCTTCGTCGATCCGCGTCTTGATTTCGGCTTTCGGATAGCGCTTCAGCCGCAGCCCAAATGACATGTTCTCCGCAACCGTCATGTGCGGGTAGAGCGCGTAGTTCTGGAACACCATCGCGATGTCCCGGTCTTTTGGCGGCACGTCGTTGACGATGTCGCCCCCGATCATGATGTCACCGTCGGTGATGTCCTCCAGTCCCGCAATCATACGCAGCGTGGTCGACTTGCCGCAACCCGATGGCCCCACCAGCACGACGAACTCGTGGTCGGCGATGTCGAGATCGATGCCGCGCACGGCTTCGACGTCGTCGTAGCGCTTGACGATCTTACGCAGGTTTACTTCAGCCATCCGCTTCAACCCTTCGTCGCGCCGGCGGTGAGACCGGCAATGTAGTAGTCCATCAGAAAAGCATAGATGACGAGCGGAGGCGCGGCGCCAAGCAGGGCTCCCGTCATGATCTGTCCCCAATTGAAGACGTCGCCCTTGATAAGGGTCGTGATGATGCCGACGGGCAGGACCAGCTGATCCGTGGAGGTCGTGAAGACCAGCGGATAGAGAAACTGTGCCCACGAGACGGTGAAGGCGAAAATAGTAGCGGCGATCAAGCCTGGCATGGCAACCGGGATGAAGATGCGCGTGAGCGTCTGAAACCAGGAAGCCCCGTCGATGATCGCAGCCTCATCGATCTCTTTCGGGATCGACGCGAAATAGCTGATCATGATCCATGTGCAAAACGGCACCGTCAGCGTCGGATAGATGAACAGCAGCACATACCAGCGGTTGATAAGCTGGATTCCGGTGAAGTCTCCAATCGCCGCGAACATCTTGAACAGCGGGATAAACAGCAGGCTGTCCGGGATGAGGTAGGTGAGAAAGATGCCGGTGGCGAGGACAGCGGAGCCCCAGAACTTCATTCGCGCCAGCGCAAATGCCGCCGGCACGCTGATCAGCATGGTGACGACCACCACGCCGACCGAAACCATGGCGGAGTTCCAGAAAAATCGCAGATATTGGTTAGATCCCAGCAACTCGACGTAGTTGCTCAGCGTCGGATGGAATACCCACCAGGGATTGGTCGCAGCCGAAATCTCCGCACTGCCCTTGAGCGAGGTGATGAGCATGTAGAGTGGAGGCGTCAGCGAAAAGACGGCAAACAGCGTCAGAAAGAAATACGACCAGCGCAGCGCCCAGACGCGGTCGCGGCTCATGCTGCCATATTTGATCTTGCGATTTGGTCCGGCCTTGTCGATCGCGAGCGTGCTCATCAGGCTTCATTCCCGCGTTTGGTCACATCGCGCAGGATGAAGTAGGCGGCAATCGCGAGAATCGGCGCCATGAAGAGCGAGACGCTGGCGCCAAGCGGAATGTCACGGCCCTCGATGCCGACGCGAAATGCCCAGGTCGCAAACAGATGCGTCTGGTCAACTGGGCCGCCGGCGGTCAGGATGCGCACGATGTCGAAATTCGCAAACGTCACGATCAGCGAGAACAGCGTCGTGATGGCGATGATGTTGCGCATCATTGGCAGCGTCACATACCAGATGCGCTGCCACCAGTTGGCGCCGTCGATGGCGGCAGCTTCATACAGTTGGTCAGGCACCGATTTCAGTGCGGCCAGATACATGATCATGAAGAAGGGCGCGCCGTACCAGACATTGACGAGGATGACCGAGAAGCGGGCCCAGCCTGCATCGCCCAACCATGGGATCGGAGCGATGCCGAACAGACCGAGCGTGTAGTTGAAAGCGCTGTAGGAAGGATCGAACAACCATAGCCAGGCGAGCGTGCTCATGGCCGGCGGGATCACCCACGGCACGAGCAGCATGCCCCGCCATTTACGCTGCTTTTTGGAAGGGATGTTGTGCGCGAAGTGGGCGACGATGAAGCCGATCAGCGCCTTGAAGATCACCGCCGTGATGGCGAAGAGGCAGGACTGCTCCACCACCATCCAGAAGGTGTCGCGCTTGAACAGGAACTGAAAATTGCCAAAACCGACGAACCTGGTCATCGACTTGTTGAGGGTGGCCAGATGGATCGCATAAAAGGCAGGATAGATGACGAGAACCGCGATGAGCACGATCAGTGGTAACGTCATCAAGAACGCCACTGTCGACTTGCGTCTCAGCGCGTAGCGCAGTCTCGTGCCGGCGGAGGCGCGCCGAACGCCTCGAACGCTGCCTTGTCGAACTGCGACGTCAACCATGGCGTGCCTTCCCGTGTGGGATCATTCACCGCAGAGCCGATGTTTCCAGCATCGGCTCGTAAGGAAGTCGCCGCGGCCAAAGGCAGTCGCGGCGACGGCCTCTGCTTCAGGTTCGCATGAAGCCTTCGCACTGGTTTTCCGCCCAGGCGAGCGTGTTTTCCATTTTTTCGCCGTGTGCATATTTGAGGCACATCTTGGTCAGCGTCGCCTGGGTGTAGATCTGCTGCGCAATTTTTGGCGGTGCCGGAGAAGCCGCGATCGACAGCTTCTCTTGATGGTAAGGATCCGGGTAGTGGTAGAGCGTTCCCTTCGGCGGCTCTTGCTCGCCCCAAACCTTCAGATTCGTGAGTTTCTCATAGGCCGGCAAATCGTAACCGCCGCTCGCTTCGACCAGTCGCTCGATCGATGTCGGCTGTGACAGATGCGTGAGCAAGCTCTTGGCCGCTTGCTTGTTCTTGGAGAAATTCCAGACGCTCCAGAAGAACGGAAGGTAAGGCGCAAAGCGGCCCTTCGGGCCGGCAGGCATGCCATGCGTCCAGCACTGCGCCGCGATTTGCGGCGCGTCGCGCTTGGCGACCGCCCAGGCGCTCGGCGGATTCAGGATCATCGCGCCCTTGCCGGAGATCAGCCATTTGTTGTTGGAGGCGTCGTCCCACGCGGCGACGTCCGGCGGCAGGAACGAGATCAGCTTCTTGTAATATTCGAGTGCTTGACGAACGGCATCCGACTTGATCGTGAGGTCACCCTTGGCGTTGACGAGCTCTGCACCGAACGATTGGAAGATCGCGCCGGCGGTATCGACGCTGTCAGTCGTCTCGCCCAGTCCGATGCCGAAGGGGTAGCCGCCCTTGTGGCAGGCTTCCGCCGCCTTCAGGAACGTGTCCAGCGTCCAGTTGTCCGCCTTCGGCGGACTGCCGGCGGGGTACATCGCCTGCACGTCGATATCGGCGTATTTCTTCATCAGGTCGATGCGCGAGCACGGCCCCTTGATCTGGCTGCCGATAACGGCGGGAACGGCGAGCCACTTTCCATCGGCTTGGCCGAGGTACTTGACCGTGCCGTTCACCGCTCCGTTCTGCTCGACGATCGGGCCCATAATATCGTTCATTGGCTCCAGCAGGTCCGCAAAGGCTTGCGGCTGCCAGGGACCGCCCGACGCCAGAATGTCATGACCGGACTTGGCTTCGGCTTCCGCGGTCTGGGTCAGGAGCAGCTTGGAGCCCTGACTGGTGATGTAATCGACGGAGACCTCGACTTTTTCCTTCGCGGCCCATTCATTGATGAGATCGGTCGAGGTCTTGTTCGCCCCGGGAACCCAGTGGTCCCACAGGCCGATCGAGAGTTTGCCGGCGGCTCCAGCCGTTCGGAGATAGGGAGCCGAGATCAGTGCGGCGGACGACAACGCCGTGGCGGTTACGAACTGCCGTCGAGAAAGTCTTCTCCTGGACATCGCATTGCCTCCAAATGTTGCTTTGCTATTTTTGTTGTTTTTTCTTCGTCTGAGCGATGTTGCGGGCATGTGCTGCTTCCGCAGATCGGCGCGAAGATTTCAGAATGGATCAGACCAGAATTGGCAGCCGGTGTCGAGAACGGCCAGCCGGCAGCCCTAGAACTATCGTTGCGATGCGAAGCGTTCGCCCGCTTGGCGCGCCGCAATCTGTTGCGCCGCAAACCGAGCGGCGACAGCCGTTGGTCGCGCCGCCGCGATGTTGCGATCATCTGTTTGCCTGGGAAGTGTTCGGTCCGGGTGTACCGGCGCCACCGTGGACTCGTCGGGCGCGGTAACGATAATGTTGTCCAGGCTGGGTCATTCAAAATCCCAAGCAGCCGACTAACGCCAGATGGAGCGCGACATGATCCGCCGAACTCTGCGACCCGGATTATACCTTGGGGCAATCGCTCTGATTCTGGGCGCACCTCAGGCGGCGCATGCGCAGGGCCTCGTCAAGGGCATGCAGGACGGCGCGCAGGTCGGCAACAAGGCCGCCGGGCCCGTCGGTGGCGTGCTGGGCGGCGCGATCGGCGGAGTGGTCGGTGTCTTTGGCGGCGCATTGGGTGTCAACGGCAACGGCGAGAAGAGGCAGGAGCCACCCGCCGCCAACGCGAGTAACCCGGCTAAATCGAGCCCGGCCAGCACACCCAGACCCGGCAAGGCAACCAAGACGGCGAAGGCGGCGCCAGCGCCGGCAGCGACACCCACGACATCATCCGGCAAGGCGGTGGAGGTTCTCACCCAGCCGGGCGCGCCTGAACTGACGGCCGAGCAGATCGTGGCAAACAGCGACGCCTATATCGACCGGATCAAGGCAGAACTGAATCTGACGCCCGAACAGGAGAAGAGTTGGTCCGCATTCAACAACGCCATGCACTATCTTGGTCATAATGGCGCCGAGCGCCTCAATCTTCGCATCGCGCGCGCCAAGCGCGATCCGCCTGACGACATCGTGGAGCAGATGCGCAACGAGGCGCAGTTTCTCGTCGACCGGGCGGCGGATCAGCGCGCCGTGGCCGACGCCGCCGAGCCTTTATTCACGAGCCTCGACGACAAGCAAAAGTCGATCTTTATCGCGGAAATGGTGCGCTTGAGCCACGAACGCGGGCTGGATTGAGACGACAATACGGCACCATCCGGCGAAAAGTGGCGCGCCGTTGTTGAGAATCACCAGCTGCGAATAGCCGGGCACACAGGCCCTGGGGTAGGTGGAAGGCAAGGCACCCGGCTATCCTGCCGCAGCGGCGGCGGAGCTCAAATCGTCATGTAAAATTGAGGAAAAGCTGACCGCTTCGCGCCCGAGATATGGCCGCCATATGACCTTGTCGGGATTAGCGGGAAGAATGAAGCGCACAGCGAGAAACCGCCTTCAGCCCTTGGGGAAGTTGAGTTCCACGCCGACGCCATCGGGGTCGTAGAGGAAGAACTGCGTGTCACCGGTACGCGGCACGATACTCTCGCGGAACCTGATGTTTTTCGCCTGAAGTCGCTTGCGCATTCCCTCGACGTCGCTCGCGGCAAAGGCGATGTGGTCAAGCCGGCCGGTGTCTTCGTATTTCCTCTCGGTACCGCGAACGACGATGCCGTCGCGCGGCGTGCGCGTGCCCATCAAATGGACCGTGGCGGCTCCGCCCGAATAGAGCCAGTAGCCGGGGAAACCGAGCGGCGGGCGCTCGCCGTTCTCAAGCCCGAGCACCTCGCAATAAAAATCCTTGGTGCGTTCGAGATCCGAGGGTTCGATCGTGTAATGCTGCAATCCGCCGAGCGGCATGGTCGTTCTCCTTCGATCATTGCGTCGTTTGGCTCTCGACCGCCGGCGATCCAGGCTGTCGTCTTGAGCTCCTTCCCGATCTCTACGATCGGCTTCCACCAGATTTCGACGCGGCCGAAAGTGTACACCGCCCCCGCCGTCAAAAACCAGCATGCCGGATAAAGGAAATCGAGAGGAGTCTCCAGTAAAGGCAGGTCAGGCTTGAGGTATTGCGGGCTTCTTACGATCAGGGCCGAGGTCGAAGGGGCGGAGGATCTTGCCGGTTCATCAAACCCATGGCCCTAATCCATGCCGGGATTTCGGACGATGCCGTTGCAGCCGATTTCGTTAAGCTTTGGCGCTAAGCTGGCCTGCACAGATTCGGCGCACGTTACCGATGGAAGAGAAACGAAAACATCTGCGGACCGACATCAACGAACCGGCCTATGTTTCGGCCGGCGGTTCGGTCATGCGATGCGTCGTCAGGAACATTTCGCAGGAAGGCGCTGCGATCGATGTCGATAATCCCGCGTTCGTGCCGGCGCGGTTTCGTCTGGTGATGGCAAGCGACTCCTCGACCCGCGACTGCACGGTGATTTGGATACGCGAGAAGCGGATCGGCCTCGCCTTTACCAGCCCGGCGGAAGCGAATTAGCCGGCACAGTCTATGCCGTGCTGGTGCCCGAAGCTGCCTCAGCCGATCTCGAAATGCAAAAAGCAAGTCATCGTCCAATCAAACGATGGCTTGCTTCTGTCCTTTCGGATTACACGCCGGTCTGCGTGATGAACTTGGTGTTCAGATAGGCCTCAAGCGCCTCTGAACCGCCTTCCGATCCATAGCCGGAATCCTTGACGCCGCCGAACGGCACTTCGGGCAGCGCCAGAGCAAAGCTGTTGATCGACATCATGCCGGCTTCAACGGCCGCACCGATTGCACTCGCGGTCTTCGCCGATTTGGTGAAGGCGTAGGACGCAAGCCCAAACGGCAGCCGGTTGGCTTCAGTCGCGGCATCGTCGAACTTGGAGAACGGCGAAATCAGCGCGAGCGGCGCGAACGGTTCCTCGCTCATGGCGCGGGCCGATTTCGGCACGTCGGTCACCACGGTCGGCTCGAAGAAGTACCCCTTGTTGCCGACGCGGTTGCCGCCGGTCGCAACCTTCGCCCCCTTGCCGACCGCGTCCTGGACCATGGTTTCGATCGCGCTGACCCGGCGGTCATTGGCGAGCGCGCCCATCCTGGAGTCGGCATCGAGGCCGTTGCCGACCTGGATCGCCTTGGCGCCGTCCACGAATTGCTTGATGAATTTGTCGTAAACGCCTTCCTGCACCAGGAAACGCGTCGGCGAGATGCAGACCTGACCGGCATTGCGATATTTGGCGGCGACCATGATCTTGGCGGCAGATTCAATATCGGCATCATCGAATACGATCACCGGAGCGTGGCCACCGAGTTCCATGGTCACGCGCTTCATGTGTTGACCCGCGAGCGCCGCAAGGTTCTTGCCGACGTTGGTCGAGCCCGTGAAGGAGATTTTGCGGATCACCGGATGCGGGATCAGATATTCGGAGATTTGCGACGGCACGCCGTAGACGAGGTTGACCACGCCTGCCGGCACGCCCGCGTCCACAAACGCCCGGATCAGTTCGGCCGGCGAGGCGGGGGTTTCCTCGGGTGCCTTGACGATGATCGAGCAGCCTGTAGCCAGCGCTGCGCTCAGCTTGCGAACGACCTGGTTGATCGGGAAATTCCAGGGCGTGAAGGCGGCGACCGGGCCGACTGGCTCCTTGAAGGCCATCTGGTAAACGCCCGGCGCCCGCGCCGGGATCAGCCGGCCATAGGCGCGGCGTCCTTCCTCGGCGAACCACTCTATAATGTCGGCCGCCGCCATGGTCTCGACCTTGGCCTCGGCCAGCACCTTGCCTTGCTCCATCGTCATGATGGTCGCGATCTTGTCGGCGCGCTCGCGCATCAATTCGGCCGCCTTGCGCATCACCTTGGAGCGTTCATAAGCCGACACCACGCGCCAGGCCTTGAAGCCTTTTTCCGCCGCCGCCAGCGCCTCATCGAGGTCAGCCTTTTCGGCGTGGGCCACTGTGCCCACGACCTCTTCCGTCGCCGGATTGAGGACGGGGATGGTCTTTCCGGAAGCGGCGGGCCGCCATTTACCGTCGATGAACAGCTGAACGTTCGGGTAATTCATTCTATTTTCTCCGATTTTTTCTAAAGGCTCCTCCGCCGCGCGGAGAACAGCACGTTCGCCGGCCTCATTTCAAGTGCAAGGGCGGCAGGTCGAGCGGGCAGCTTTGGCAAGCCGGGTACGCGCTGGTCGGCGGCTGCGAGGTTCGAGGGCTTGTGCGGTGAATTTGAAGTTCCTATCAGTTTCGCCGAGAGTTCGTTATAGGAACTTCAAATTAAAAGGCGCTACTCAAATCAATAACTTGCTAGAGCTCTTTCAATTCCGAAAGTCGCATTGGAGGGGCCGTAATGCGAGCTTCGGAATCGGAGCTCTAGTCTAGTCCGTTACGATCCCGGCCCGCCTGGCCGCCGCGGCTGCCTGGGTGCGATTGACCACGCCAAGCGCTTTGAAGATCGCGGTGATGTGCGACTTGGTGGTCTTTTCGGACAGTTCGAGCGTGCGGCTGATCTCCTTGTTGGACAATCCTCGGCAGAGCTGCTGCAGCACCTCGGTTTGTCGTTCGGTCAACCGCTCGCCGGCTTCGCTCATCGCGCGGCCGGAGCCTCCGTTCGCGACCGGCGCGATGTCGGCCATTAGCGGCGGGACATAAATCTCGCCCGCCAACACCAGACGCAGCGCTGACAGGATATTTTTGGGACTGGCCGATTTCGGCACGTAACCGACAGCGCCTGCCTTCAGGGCCAGCCGCACATCGTTCGGATCTTCCGACGACGACAGCACGATGACCGGCAATTGCGGGAAGCGTTTGGCGAAAATCGGGATCAGGTCCATGCCACCCTGATCGGGTATATTGAGATCGAGAAACACCACGTCGAGATCCGGATGCGCCTCCGCCAGGCGCAATCCTTCGGCCGTATTCGAAGCCTGCATGACCTCGGCTCCCTGCTCGAATTGCCGGAGCAGGGCGACGAGCCCTTCGCGCAGGATCGCGTGATCATCCACAATCAGCAGCTTCATGCGGCATTGTTTCCCGCAAATTTCGACGGACGACAAGGCACGGGATCGTCCGTCTTAGGTCCTAAGACCAGTCTTGCGACCGGGCGCGGACTCATCATTGGCAGCGTTTCTGCTCTGGATTTCGGCCGATAGCACCTATAGTCGCGCCGCTACATTGGTTCGGCCAGTGCGGCCGCGACAGGTGGGTCCATCCGCAATGAAAATCGCCGTTTCTCCGCAGCGTCTGGACGAATTGCGTGCTGAGCAGATTGCCGGCTTCTACCGCAATTCGACTCCCGGAACAGTGGGCGGCATGCTCGCTGCCGCAATCCTGTCGGCGATGCTGGTCTATGAAAAGGCCACATCCTTGCGTACCGCGAGCATCTTCCTTTTGTCACTGGCTGCAAGCACGCTCGCTCGGCTGGTTTTGATCGGGATTTACAAGAAGGCACAAGGACCGGCGAAAGAGTGGCGCCGCTGGGCGTTCTGGGCCCTGGCAACCTCACTTGTCGGCGGCTCGTGCTGGGGCGTGGGAGCGCTGTTTTTGATGGACCCGCTCCGCCCGGAATATCAGTTCATAGTCCTTCTGACCTGCGCGGCGCTGGCTGCCGGCTCGATCACCGCATTCGGCACCTATCTGCCGTCTTACTATTGCAACCTCTTTGCTATCATGGTCCCGACTGGTGTCTGGTCGGCGCTTTACGGAGACCTGCTGCACTGGACCTACGCTATCCTTGCGGTTCTCTGGATCGCCGTCGTTGCAGTTCTTGCCAATTCCTTCAGCCAGCTTCTGGTCGACTCGCTCCAGTTGCAATTTGCCAACCTCGATCTTGCCAACGATCTGCTGCGTCAGAAGGAGCTTGCCGATGCGGCCAATGTCGCCAAGTCGAGTTTTCTGGCGTCGGCAAGCCATGACCTGAGACAGCCGGTGCATGCGCTCGGCATGTTCGTCGGCGCACTGCGAGATCGGCCACTCGATGAAGCCAGCGCCCGGCTGGTCCGGCAAATCCAGAACTCCGTCGGCGCACTCGATGGCCTGTTTGCCGCGATCCTCGACATTTCCCGTCTCGATGCCGGCGTCATCGAGAGCAGGCCGCACGCCTTCGCCATCCAGCCGCTGCTGGAGCGAATCTGCCGCGACGAAATGCCGGAGGTTGATCGCAAGGGCATCGCGCTGCGTCTTGTTCCATGCAGCCTGACTGTACAGACCGATCCGGTATTGCTCGAGCGTGTCCTGCGCAACCTCGTTTCCAACGCGGTCCGCTATACCGATAATGGACGTGTCGTGGTCGGCTGCCGGCGCGGCGCTCGGCTCAGCATCGAAGTGTGGGATTCAGGGCGCGGCATCTCGGCCGATCAGCACGACCAGATATTTCAGGAGTTCTACCAGATCGGAAACCCGGAGCGTGACCGCACGCGGGGGCTAGGCCTTGGCCTTGCGATCGTGCAGCGCCTGACGAAAATCCTCGATATACCCATGCGGATGCAATCGCGGCTCGGCAAGGGGTCCGCATTCAAGCTGTCGGTCGCGCCGGCCGCACGGAAAGAGGCTTCCATCGACCCGCCTCGGGAAGCTTCTCTGGTCGCGCACCGTTCGATGTTGATCCTGGTCGTGGACGATGAGGTTGCGATCCAGGAAGCGATGGTTGCATTGATGACCGGCTGGGGGCATCAGGTCGTCGCCACCGGCTCCTGCGCCGAAATGCTGGAGCGCGCGGCAACCTTCACCAGCACACCGGACCTGATCATTTCAGACTATCGTCTGCGTAACGACGAAGACGGCATCGCCGCGATCGAACGGCTACGGTCCGAGTTCAACAGCGACATTCCGGCGATCCTGATTACCGGCGACACTGCCCCCGACCGGATTCGCGAAGCGATGGCGAGCGGTTGTCTCCTGATGCACAAGCCGGTGTCGAACAGCCGTTTGCGCGCGGCTATCGTCAATCTGGCCAGTGAGACTGCGGCCGAGGTTTGAGCCCAGGGTAGCAAAAGCGGGTTGGGGCAGGGCAGTGCCGGCGGCTTGATGCTGACGGCATTGCAACGGCCGGCGATTTCGTCTGGAAGACGAGCATGGCATCCGGCCAACGGCCCGAGCCTCTATTGTGCATTCCGACACAATAAAGGACGGCCTCGCTGCAAAATGCGAGCGAGGCCTATAGTTCTTCGGGTCCGGGAGGAGGCTGAGCCAAGACCCGTCGTGTTTGCCGGTCAGGGAGAAGGCCGGCTTTGCTTGATCGATCCACGCCGTCATTACGATTGAGATATCCGGCGATTTCTCCTTGTTGTCTGCCTCGCGGATCAGGCTGCCTTTGATTTCGCCACGTGTGTAGCGATGGCATCCATCAGCGCCGGAGACAGGCAATCGTAGGGTTCAAGTCCCAGTTCTTTGAGCCGGCCGCGAATTGCATCCATCTGCTCCGGTTTGACGCCGGACTCGATGACCGAGGAAACGAACGCCGCAAATCCCGGTGCCGCAGAGCCCGATTCCTGGAACAGTTCGGGATGGATGAAATCGAGACCGTAGAACGGATGTCCCTTGTTTTCGATACGGCCATACATGTGCGTGCCGCATACCTTGCAGGCGTATCGCTGGATGGTCTTCGAGGGATCGACGATGTGCAACTTGTCGCTATTCTCGAGCACCGTCACGTTCTGGCGCGGCACGACGGCCACCACCGAGAAAACGGCATCATCGGGCTTCCAGCACTGCGTGCATCCGCAGGCGTGGTTGTGAGCGACGTCGCCTTTGATGCCGACCTTGACCGGCTTGTCCTTGCATTTGCAGACCAGCGTTCCGCCGGCAAAGCTGCCAGAGCCTTTCTTCACACCATTGTCGACCGAGGGATGGATATGAACGTTCATGAGGCTATCCTCCTTTGCGCTTGAAATTTTTGTTGGTCAGTACACGACGACTGAACGGATTGATTTGCCTTCGTGCATCAGATCGAAGCCCTTGTTGATGTCTTCCAGCTTGAGGGTGTGCGTGATCATAGGATCGATCTGAATCTTTCCATCCATGTACCAGTCGACGATCTTCGGCACGTCGGTGCGCCCGCGTGCTCCGCCGAACGCTGTGCCTTTCCAGACACGGCCGGTGACGAGCTGGAATGGCCGCGTGGCAATTTCCTTGCCGGACTCCGCCACGCCGATCACAACCGATACGCCCCAGCCACGGTGGCAGGCTTCGAGCGCCTGGCGCATGACGGTGGTGTTGCCGGTGCAGTCGAATGTGAAGTCCGCGCCGCCGTCCGTGAGGGACACCAGGTGCTGCACGATGTCGTCCGAAACTTTCTTCGGGTTCACGAAGTCTGTCATGCCGAACCGGCGGCCCCAATCCGCCTTCGAGTCGTTGATGTCAACGCCGATGATCTTGTTGGCGCCGACCATCTTGGCGCCCTGGATTACGTTGAGCCCGATGCCGCCGAGACCGAATACGACGACATTCGCGCCGGGCGTAACCTTGGCGGTGTTCACCACCGCGCCGACGCCCGTCGTCACGCCGCAGCCGATGTAGCAGCTCTTGTCGAACGGGGCGTCCTCGCGAATCTTTGCGACCGCTATTTCCGGCAGGACCGTGAAGTTCGAGAAAGTCGAGCACCCCATATAATGATAAACGGTCTTGCCCTTGTAGCTGAAGCGCGACGTGCCATCCGGCATCAGGCCCTTGCCCTGGGTGGTGCGGATCGCCGTACAAAGATTTGTCTTCTGGCTCAGGCAGCTTTTGCACTGACGGCATTCCGGCGTGTACAGCGGAATGACGTGATCGCCAGCCTTGACTGACGTGACGCCAGCGCCGACCGCTCGCACGATACCCGCGCCTTCGTGGCCAAGGATCGATGGGAAAATTCCTTCGCTGTCGAAGCCGTCGAGCGTGTAGGCGTCGGTATGGCAAATGCCTGTGGCCTTGATTTCGACGAGAACCTCGCCGGCCTTAGGTCCTTCGAGATCCAGCTCGACGATTTCCAGCGGCTTCTTGGCTTCAAATGCGACGGCGGCACGTGTCTTCATGGTCTGATCCTGTCTTGCTCAACTTCAGTGCTTGGCGGCCATACAGGAGTCCTCAGCTTTGACATAAGCCGGAGTTTTGTCCTCGTGTTTGGCCGGGCGCACGCGCGCCAATGCGTCGTCAGAGCGAGCCCGCAGGTAGACGAAGATGTCGTCCAAATAGCAAGTCACGTTCGGATTGTTACCAAAGGCCGGCATCACATTATCCTGCGACGTACTGACGTTCTTGCGGCCGCTCGCAACGATCGAAAGAAATTCGCCGTAGCTCATCGTGTTCAGCGAGTTCTTCAGCGCGGGCGCGTAGCTCGATCCCATGCCGTCGGGACCGTGGCAAACATGGCAGGTCGAGTGATAGCGGCGATATCCCGAATAGGTGTACCAATCGACCGTACCATCCGGCTGGATCTTGTAAGTCGGGTTTCCTTGCTTGTCGAAATACTCGCCCTGGTCGGTTTTCTTCACGGAAGCCGGGTCGCCCGAACCATCGGCGAAGGCTATCCCTCCTGCAGCGAACAGCATGGCCGCTGCGGTCAGTAGGCAGATGATACGCAAAAGCTTGTCCTCGGCTATCGATGTCGCGTCATTCCGGTGCGCGGGGTAAACCCGCGCACCGGAGACGAGAGCTTTCAGCTCACTGCGGCAGTGCGAATACGGTGAGCGTTCCGCCGAGCGCGGTATAGTTGCTCAGCGCAGCATAGCCACCGACGGCACCCAGACCGGCGGTTGGATCAGTCAAGCCGGCCGCAAGGCCGATGCCCGCCCAACCACCGACACCGGACAGTATGGCAATGTACTGCTTGCCGTTGTGCTCGTAGGTCGTGACGTTGCCGATGATGCCGGACGGAGTCTTGAACTTGTAGAGTTCCTTGCCCGTCTTGGCATCGACTGCCTTCAGGTAGCCTTCCAGCGTGCCGTAGAACACGACGCCACCGGCGGTCGCGAGCGCGCCTGACCAGACCGAGAACTGTTCCTTGTCCGACCAGACGATCTTGCCGGTCTTGTTATCCCAGGCGATGAAGTTGCCCATGTTGGTATCGCCGGGAGGCGGATACATCGATAGAGTCGCACCCACATAGGGCTGACCGGCGGTGTAGCTCACCTTGAACGGTTCGTAGTCCATGCAGACGTGGTTGGTCGGAACGTAGAACAGGCCCGTGTCCGGCGAGTAGGCTGCCGGCTGCTCGTCCTTGGAGCCGAGCGCGGCCGGGCAGATACCCTTGTTGTTGTGGTCTTCGCCCTGCTTGTCAGTCGAGTATTCGTCGACCACTTTCGGCCGTCCGTAGGTCGGCGAGCTCTTGTTCATATCGACGCCGGAGGTCCAGTTGACCTTCGGATCGTACTTCTGCGCAACCAGCAGTTCGCCGTTGGTGCGGTCGAGCGTATAGCCGAGACCGTTGCGGTCGAAATGGGTCAGCAGCTTGCGCGGCTTTCCGTCGATCGACTGATCGGTGAGGATCATTTCGTTGACGCCGTCATAGTCCCATTCGTCATGGGGCGTCATCTGATAGACCCACTTCGCAACGCCGGTCTCGGGATTGCGGGCGAAAATGGTCATGGACCATTTGTTGTCGCCGGGCCGCTGCTTCGGATTCCAGGTCGAGGGATTTCCCGATCCGTAGTAGACGAGGTCAAGCGACGGATCATAGGCAATCCAGCCCCATGTGCAGCCGCCACCGATCTTCCACTGATCGCCTTCCCAGGTCTTCAAGCTCGAATCCTTGCCGACTGGCTTGCCGAGCGACGTGGTCTTGTCGTCGAACAGGAGCTGATCGTCCGGACCTTCGGAATAGGCCTTCCAGGCCTGCTTGCCGTCCTTGATGTTGTAGGCGGTCATGCTGCACTGGACACCGAATTCGCCGCCCGAGGTGCCGACCAATACCTTGTCCTTGACGACGAGCGGCGCCGAGGTGCCGGTCTGTCCTTTGCTCGGATCGCCGTTGACCGCGGTCCACTCGACATTGCCGTTCTTCGAGTTGAGCGCGACGAGTTTGTCGTCGGCCTGATGCAGGAAGATCTTGCCGTCGGCGTAAGCGAGGCCGCGGTTGACGGTGTCGCAGCACATCACCGGGATGACGTTCGGGTCCTGCTTGGGCTCGTACATCCAGATGATCTTGTTCTCGTTGGAAAGGTCGAGAGCGTAGACCTTGTTCGGGAAGGGCGTGTGAACGTACATCGTGTTGCCGACGATGAGCGGTCCGCCTTCGTGACCGCGCAGCACGCCGGTCGAGAAGGTCCAGGCGACCTGCAATTTACCGACGTTGGACGCGTTGATCTGCTTCAGCTTGGAATAGCGGGTGTTGGCGTAATCGCCAGCCTGCATCACCCACTCAGCCGGATTCTGAGTCATCCGGTGCACTTCGTCATTGGCTACAGCGCTTCCTGCGGCCATGGCCGCCATTGCGCCGAGACCAGTCGCGAGTAGTACCTTTCGCATCGTGGTTCCTCCCAGGTTTTGAGCTTAGGGTGCCGCAGGGGTGCGGCCCGATTTCGAGCTTTATTGCCTAAATTTCTATCCTCTTCGAAAGGCTGCGACTTGCCCGAGAGCGAATCCGGATTGCTCAATAGCGAAGCGCGATTAACTTTTTTGCTCCCACTTTTTCGCCCACGACTGCCGGTGGCGCCGTTCGGTTCCCCCTTGATGCGGGCATTCAACGCCTCAGCGGGAGGTTTTCCTTGACGGCGCTGAAACTTGGACAGAGGATCGCCTAAAGACAGCAAGAGGAACGCCCGCGATTCCAGGTTCGGCCGCCTCAACTTGGCCTTGGAAATCGCTTATCCGTGACCAATCGTGGAGGGTCACGGTTGATCTCAAACCGGTGCCGGCAAATGCCTGACACAGTTCATTCGCTCAGTACGGTGGGATTGGGGCCGAAGAGGCAGCTTCAATATTGGTCAGATGCGCTGACCGATCTTTGTGGCCAGTTTTCTGTCGATCCGCTCGAAGCGTCGAAACTGGATGCACGGATTAACTACACCACGGTTTCAAAATTGAAGCTGTGTCAAATTGAAGTGAGTCAGCATCGGATCGCACACGTTACGTCACCGAGCTATACGAGCGAACACCCCTACGTCAAAATCCTGTTCCAGACTTACGGGATCTCGTATTTCGAACAAAACGGCTGCCAGATCCAGATCAAGCCCGGCGACTGTCTCGCCTACGACGTCTCATCACCGCACACGATCATCAGCCCATCCTTGACGCGGCACGAGGTCGTCATCGTGCCGAAAGAGCTGTTACGCGAGCGCGGGTTTAATTTCGACAGGATGACGGCCTGCAAGCTGTCGGCGCTGACGGGCACGGGCCGTATTGCCCATGACTTCGTGCAGGCGGCATTCGACGAGGCCAACAAATTGTCGGCAAACAGCGCAGCCGGTGTAGCTGAAACGCTGATTGACTTGTTGCTGCTACCGCTGCGCGAGGCCGATGCAGCCTTCGATCGTGCCGGTCCGGAAGCGATGTATGTGCGGGCACAGGCCTTTATCCGCGAGCATTTGCGCGATCCGGACCTTTGCATCGACCAGATTGCGACCTCGCTCGGCTGCACCAAGCGCTACCTGCACATGCTCTTCAGCGAGAGGGGCATGACGGTCAGCGACTACATCTGGCGGGCGCGGTTGCAGCATTGCCGTCAGGAACTCGAGAACTACGGTGGCAAGACCATCACCGACGTCGCTTTCTCCTGGGGATTCTCCAGTTCGTCACACTTCAGCCGCGTGTTCAGGAAGTGCTTCGGCGTATCTCCGTCCGCCATTCACAAGGGCCAGCACGGCACTGGCGTACCTGCGGATATCCCAGACGGCGTCTGATCAGCTCGACGGGTCGTTCGGGCACGCGCTCGGCCGTTTCTTCGCACCTCGTTTGTCGAGTGGAACGTGGCAGTTGTCGATGCGCTGTTCGTCTGACCATTTTCGGCCAAGCCGTTCCTTGCCGGTCAGCGTTGGCCGCGCCATTTCAGTCGCGACGGTGCGTTTAAAATTGCGTACCTCTTGCGCCGTTACGCAAGAGGTGACGCTGATAAACGCGAACGTGACGACAATTGCCTGAAAACGCAGGCCCATCGGAGCCTCCTCGAAACTGCTTCCGTCGGCCGTTAGCAGGCTCGGCAGTTTTGTCGCCACCCGGAATCCGACAAACTATCATTCCGGCTGATCGTCTGAATTTTCTTGCACCGGAGGTCACAATGATAAGTCGCCGCTCTATCCTTTTGATATCGACTGCGTTTTTGGCCACCGGATCGTCCGGACGGGCGGTTGCCGCCAGCGATCCGATCAAGATGTTCGACCTGGATTCGGATGGGACGCTTGATCTCGGTGAGGTCAAGAAAGCCGCTGCAGAAGTCTTTGCGCGGCTCGATCCCGATCGCGACGGGACCCTCGACAAACGCGAACTGAAAGGCTGGCTGAGTGCGCGTGAGTTGGCCGCCGTCGATCCCGACCATGACGGCACGTTGTCCCTAAATGAGTACCTTGCCGTTGTCGAAAAGCGTTTCCACGCAGCCAACCGTGATGCCGACGGCACACTGGACGCGAAAGAGCTGCGAACGCCGGCGGGACGGGCGCTGCTCCGTTTGCTCCGATAAGAACTCGTCACGCGGGCCCTTGCGTCAAACGCGCGTCGGTTTTACGTTCCGCGCCGGTGCGAGCGTTTGCACCATTACTGAGGAGACCCAAATGACTTGGAAGACTCCAAAGATCGTTGAAGTGCCGGTCGGCATGGAGATCAATATGTACGCCTGCGCGGCACGCAAGTAACCGCGAAGCGTTCTGCCCGGCTTCGGCAGTTACCTGCCGCGAGCCGTGGCAGGCGCTGAAGCCTGCCGCATTCGAATTCCTTTCTCCCCGTCACCGCAAATTTCCCTGCGAGCTTAACGGCTTTCGGCCGCGAGCCTGTGATAGGCTTCGATCGACCATCTCTGAGATTCATGTTGATGGCTTGCGACGCAGGACCGACCATCACTCCAAGAGCACTATCGGCGGCGGCGCTGTGCGTCTTGCTGCAATCTGCCTGCGCCTTCGCTGAAGAGCCTAACACCAAGAATGAAGCGATCGACACCGAGCACATCTACGGCTTCATGATCGGTACGGATGTCGGCGATCCCGGTGAGCACGAGTTTCAGACCACGGCCACGGGCCGATTTTCCAAGCAGGGGGGAAATTACCAAGCTCTCAACCAGGAGCTTGAGATGGAATTCGTGCCCTTCCGGAATTTCCGCGTCGAGCTAGGCACGACGCTGGCGGCTTACGATATTTCGTCCGTTCCGGGCCTGGCGAACCTGAACCGGGCCGGCTTGCAAGGGGCCTCACTGGATTTGCGCTATAAATTCCTGGACCGCGAAACGGCTCCCTTCGGTCTGACCTTGGCGGTCGAGACCCACGGCATCCGCTTTGACGAGATCAGCGGACTGCAGATGCGCGGTTACGGAACGGAGTTGACACTAGCGCTGGAGCGGGATCTGATCCCGAACCTCGCGATCGCTACCCTCAACCTCAGCTATCAGCCGGAATGGACGCATCTCGCGGCCACGCCAACCGAGCAGCAGGATTCGACGCTTGCCGCTGCATTCGGGGTCATGGCGCAAGTGCGTCCTGGTCTGTTGCTCGGAGGGGAGGCGCGTTATTTCCGCCAGTTTGAGGGGATCGGCCTGGACGAATTTGCGGGCCAGGCATTCTTCGTGGGGCCGACCGCCTATTTCCAGCTTTCGGAACGCGCACGCATCACGGCGAGTTGGAGCTTCCAGGCATGGGGCCGGCCGGCCGCTTCGGGCGCGGCCCTTGATCTCGTGAATTTTGAACGCCAGCAGGCGCGACTAGTGTTTGGCTTGAACTTCTAGTGCGTAGATTCAGAGCTTCGCAAGCTGCATAGACAAGTCATATGCACTTACGTTTGGAATGAAACCCGATTTCGGACGGCTGCGTAGCTGGCTATAATGGTATCGATACCGGAGTGACGCCGGAGGAAATCGGCATGAATATAATCGAGCTGGTCATTACAGTTTGCGCAGTGGTCTCGCCGACGACCTGCGAGGAAAGGCACCTGAGCTTTTCGGCGGATTTTTCGTTGCAGCAATGCGCGATGAGCGCGCCGCCTTATATCGCGCAATGGATCGGCCAGCATCCGAAATGGACCGCGGTGAAGTGGCGCTGCGAATATCCGCACACCCGCGAAAGAATCTAGCTGAGCGAGGCCTCCAGCGGCCTAGTGCCCACTTTCCGAAGTTCGTGCTCCATCGCAGCACCCACCTTCACGAACTTCGGAAAGTCATGGGCACTAGCAAACTTATTGATTCTAGTACCGCTTCATCGATCTGAAGTCCCTGATCGAATTCGCCGCTTGTGGTGCAGGGACTTCAGATCGGCGGTACTAGCCGGCGAGGTTGCTATTTGTTGCAATCCTTCAGATCCTTGTCGGCGACCGAAAAAACGGCGTCGGCCTTGATTTCGATATCGCGCACCAAGCACTGTCTGCCATCGCGGTAGCTGACCTTGGCGTCGTGACGGCCTGGCTCAACGCCTGTGATGCGCAGCCGTTCGTCGTGGTCGACTTCCTTGTCCTTGTCGTTCAGAGTCTGGTTAGGACCCCACTCATTCTTGCCGGCGGGCGAAAGTTGAAAGCCCGAGATAGTGGCCGTCGTCAGGTTCCAGAGCCGGATTCCCTTGCCCTGCGCCATCGCCGCGCCGGGAAGGCAAATCAGAGACAGGCAGATCGCTATTGGCGTGCGCAACATGTGGCCTCCCAGACTGTCCGGTGCTTCCGGCATTGTAGCCATTTCGGCGAATGCCGTCTTTTCAGGAGACAAGCGATAGCATAGCTTTTGCTTTTCCGGAGAACCGTCATGACGTCAGTTGGAAGCATACGGCGTGTTGTTGTTGTGTTGGGCGCACTCGTGGCGATGGCCGCGGCCGCGCATGCCGACGATAACAACGATTATCCAACGTCAGCTCGCGCCGAATATGTTTTCGGCTGCATGAAAGCCAACGGCGAGGCGCGGCAAACGATCGAGCAGTGCTCCTGCTCGATCGACGTCATCGCTTCCCTGTTGCCTTATGAGCGCTATGTTACGGCCGAGACGGTGCTCAGCATGTCCCAGGTCCGAGGCAACCTCGGCACTCAATTCCGCTCGTCGGAGGAGGCCAAGAACGCGCTCGACGATCTCAGGCGCGCGCAGGCCGAAGCTGAAGTCAGGTGCTTCTAGGCCAGCGTTAATGGCTCAGGCCAAGTCAGCGCCAAGTCAGCTGCCAGATTGGTCGACGTTCCATTGCTTTTCAAAGACGTGACCCGAGGTGTCCTTTGCCTCGGCGCGGAACGTCTTTGCTCCGTTCGAGACATAGGTGAAGCGGATATTGGGGTCTTCGGAGATGGAGATGCCGCCCTCCATCGACAATATGGGGCTGTTGTCCTGCCAGAGATGCAGTTCATCGATGAAGAAGGCCGGGACGTAGAGATGCGTGATCTGGTCCATCTGCAGTCCCGAATTGTTGGGGTGGCCGACCATGATCTGCGCTTCGCGGACGCCATTGGTGGGGCCTTGCTCGGCCCGGGCAAACTGCCGATATTTCATTTGGCCGAGGTGATTTCGCGCTTCCTCAGCGTTCTTCGCCGCCGGCGCCGAGCAACCTCCTGACGCCTTGACGAAGGTTTTCACCATGTAGAGCTTGCCATCGCTGAGCTCGGCCACCGCATGGACATTGGTGTAGCTGTTTACACGAACCCGCGTGGAGATTTCCGACACCTTTGCGTCGGACCCGAGTTCGAATTTTGCGGCCATCGGGGCCGGGTTCTGATCGATTACCAGCGTAATCGTTTTCAGGCGCCTCGCGTCGTCCGGCGCTAGCTTCGAACGCAGCGTCACCGGCACGATCGCCGCATCCTCGGCGCGGTATGGCATTTCGATAGCGATCACATTGCTGCCGTCGTTCATCGGACGATTGTTGAAGATGTCCTGGACGAGGCCTGGCCAGGGATCAACCGGTTCAGCCGCGCCGGCAGGCGCGACACGTATTCCCAAGGCGACGCCAAGAAGCGCCAGCAGGCATAGCAGACGAAGACGGAACATGTCGCGCTCCTTGCACAGGGATCGAAGCAGCTGCGATTTTGACCCAGACTACCTCGCGGGCTACTCCCACTCAATCTCCGAATATGCTGCGGTCGCGTTGCGGGCGTTGTAATCGTCGAACAGCTGCCACCGTGATCGTTCCGACGCCGCAGCGGTATCGGCTGCCGCCCTGATCGGAACGCCTTTCGTGATCGACGCCTTGACATCCGCGGCAAGCGTTTCGAGGTAGCGTCGCTCGTCGCCAAGCGCCGCCGGCCATTGGCTCACGGGACCGTGACCTGGAACCACGCGCTCAGCGGGTTGCCGGCTCAGGTCGTCCATAATGCCCAGCCAGCCGCGAATGCTACCGTCCATGACCGGGACATGGTCGATGAAGACGAGGTCACCGGCGAACAGGATCTTCGATTTTTCGTCGAACACGGTCAGATCGCTGTCGCTGTGGGCCGGCGCCCACGCCTGCAACAGGAGAGTGCGCCCTCCAAGATCGAGCTTGAGCGTTCCTTCGACCAGTAGCGTCGGAGGCACGATCCGGACCTCATCGATCAAGCTGTCTCCCATGATCCTGCGGAAGTTATCGATGTAAAAATGACCGCGCGTGCGCAATGCTTCCGGCAAATTCTTGTGGCCGACAAAAGTGGCTCCGCTTGCGGAAAAGGCGGCATTGCCGAACACATGATCTGGATGACCATGCGTGTTGATGACATACCGGATCGGTTTATCCGTAAGGGCGCGGATGGCGGCGAGGAGCTTCCGTCCTTCCCGAACGCTGCCGCCGGTGTCGACGACTGCGACCGCGTCCGTGCCGACGATAAAGCCGACATTGGCGATGGCGCCCTCGTTCTCGCGCGTCATCAGCGCGATCGCTCCGACATGGACGAAGACGCCGGGCGCGATTTCCGTGACCGACAGTTCCGGCTGCTGCGCACGCGCAAACGGCAAGAAGATGAACGCAACCAGGGCCAACAGCGTGAGGCGATAACTCATCCTTTTGTCTGATCTTTCAATATGGTGCGTGTCGTTCCGTGGCGGATTATCCTGTTGCGCGCGCCGATGGGGCAGCATAGCATTTTGAGGGGAGCGTGGCGCAAGCTGAGGACAGCAAGTGATGAAACATGCCCCGCTTAAACCTTATTTTCTAATTCCGCTTTTGGCGATCGCCGCAACTGTTGCGGGCGCAAATTGGGTGCGTGCGCAGTCGGATAATGGAGGTCTCGATCTTTCGATCGAGCTTGTCGATCCCAAGGTGCTGAGGGTTTGTGCCGACCCGCGCAACCTGCCGTTCTCAAACGAGAAGGGAGAGGGGTTCGAGAACAAGCTCGCCGAGTTATTTGCAGCAAAGCTGCAGAAGAAGATCGACTACATGTACTACCCGCAGGCGACCGGCTTTGTCCGGATGACGCTCGGCGCTCATCGTTGCGACGTGATTATGGGATTCCCGCAAGGCGACGATCTCGTTCAGGGAACCAATCCATATTACCGCACCGCTTACGCGCTGATTTCCAAGTCAGGGTCGGCTCTCAACGACGTCACGGACCTGAATGACGCTCGCCTCAAGGGAAAGCACATCGGCATCGTGGCGGGCACGCCGCCGGCGACCAACATGGCGGTCAACGGCCTCATGGCGAATGCAAAGCCCTATCCGCTGATGATCGACACCCGCGTCGATTCATCGGCCGAAGCGATGATTGGCGATCTGAACAAAGGCGACATCGACGCCGCCATTCTGTGGGGACCGATGGCGGGCTTTTACGCCAAGAAGTCCGATCCGCCGCTTCACGTCACGCCGTTGGTGAAGGAGAAGACCGGACCTCAGCTGGTTTATCGCATCGGGATGGGTGTTCGGCGCGCCGATCAGAACTGGAAGCGGTTGCTCAACCGCCTGATCCAGGAGAACCAGGGCGAGATCAACAAGATTCTGGTTGGGTACGGGGTCCCATTGCTCGACGAGAATAATCAGCCGATTAAGACGGAGACGGCGTCGAAGTCGCCATGATTGCCTACGCAGCTCGCCTGATGCTTGTGGCGATGGTGCTGACCGTCGCCGCACGCGCAGACGAGCTTGTCCCCGAGCCCAGCGGCTACCGCACCGAAGATTACCGCGCGCTCGTTCCAGATACCCTTTCGGGCGCGCGTGTTCTGACGACTGCGGAGGCCGAAACGATCTGGCGCGCCAAGACGGGCGTGTTCATCGACGTGTTGCCCCGTCCGCCAAGGCCGCCAAATCTCCCCGCAGGCACGGTCTGGCGTGACAAGCCGCGTTTCAACATTTCCGGCAGCACTTGGTTGCCGGATACGGGATACGGCGCGCTCGCGGCAGCGACGGAGGAATATCTGCGGCAGGGGCTGTCACGCGCCACCGGCGGCAATCACGCTGCTTTGATCGTCGTCTATTGCCAGGCCGATTGCTGGATGTCGTGGAACGCCGCCAAGCGAACCCAGTCCTACGGCTATTCCAATGTCGCCTGGTATCCAGACGGAACCGATGGCTGGCAGCGTGCCAATCTGCCAACGGTCGAGGCGCAGCCCGAGCCGCGACAACCGCCGCTGAGCGTGAGATAACCGAGGGCTATTGAATATCCTGCTGAATGGCGCGGCCAAGCGCAAACAGACGCTTGTCGATCGTGGTCGGCACCTCGCAGACGAATTTGACCACGCGGCGACGGTCCTCGAAAATCCGCGTTTCCCATACGAGCTGGTTGCTCAGTTCATCGATCTTGGAATGATCGGGCGTGGTGGCATCCTGCAGCGCCTGCAGCGCGACGGTGTCGTCGCGTACCTTCTCAGCTGCCTGACGCTGCTTGCGCGTCACCCGTTCGAGCCCGTTCATAACCGACGAGCGTTCGGCGTTGAGCCGCTCGAACAGGCCGGCAAACACCAGCTTTCCGGCAGTTACCTTGTCGGTGCCGGGCGCCGCCAGAAAATCCGTGATCGCCTTCTCGGCGTCCTCGATCGGAACCTTTCTGGCCGCCACTTTTTCCACCAGCGCGCTGACCTTGGCATCATCTTTCCATTTCTGATCGGCGTCGCCGAGCGGCGGCCCGGCCCATACCGCAGCGAGCGAGATTTCCGGGACCTTGGCTTGGGCGCAGGGCCAGTCGGGGTAGCGCGGATCGGCAGCCAGGCAAAGCTGCGTCGTGGCGGCGATAGCAAGCAGTGCGATCCCAATCCGCAAAATCATGTCTCACCTCCGGCGGGCCCGCGTCGCGCAAGGCCGCGCGAGGGATCGTAGGCGTAAATGGCGCCGATCATGAAGGCGGTGGTACATCCGCTTACCACGATCAGCGAGGTCCAGTTCACCTGACCGTAAAGCGCAAAGCGGATCAGTTCGACCGCGTGGGTGAATGGATTGAACTGGCAGACGTAATAGAGCATCGGGCTGCCTTCCTGGACGCGCCAGAGCGGATACAGCGCCGACGAAGCAAAAAACATTGGAAAGATCACGAAGTTCATGACCCCGGCGAAATTCTCAAGCTGCTTGATTCCGGAGGAGATCAGCATGCCGAGCGAACCGAGCATCAAGCCGGACAGGATCAGGGCCGGCAGTACGGTGAGGTAGCCGATTGTCGGCGGCGTGATATCCCAGAACCAGGCGATGAGCAGGAACGCATAAACCTGCAGCAGCGACACCGCCGTGCCCGCGAGGAGCTTGCAGAACAGCAGATACCAGCGCGGCAACGGGCTTACCAGCAATGTTCGCATATTGCCCATCTCGCGGTCATAGACCATCGAAAGCGAAGACTGCATGCCGTTGAACATCTGAATCATCGCCATCAAGCCTGGCGCGATAAAGACCTCGTAGAGAACATAGGTCTCGTAAGGCGGGATGATCGAGACGCCAAGCACCTGGCGAAACCCGGCAGCGAAGATGAAGAGCCACACCAATGGCCTCACCAGCGCCGCGACGAAGCGCTCACGTTGATGCAGAAAGCGCAGCGCTTCGCGCCATACGATGCCGGTCAGGCAGGTTGTGTATTCCGCCAATGAGAAGCCGCGCCGGGCCTGACCGAGGGTTGTCGCGCTCATGATGCCAGGCTCCCGGACTGGACGCCTGTCAGGCGCATGAATGCCGCGTTGACATCTGGTGTAGCGGCTTCATCGAGCACCCGCGCGACCTGGCCGCGAGCAAGGACTCGGCCTTGATGCAGAATGACGAGGTTGTCGCTCGGGATGATTTCGTCGAACAAATGGGTCGCCCACAACACGCCGATGCCTTGATCGGTAACTAGCTGGCGGACATGGCTAAGGATGTCGGCGCGAGCCTTGACGTCCAGCCCGACGGTCGCCTCATCGAGCAGGAGCAGGCGCGGCCGGTGCAGCAAGGCTCGCGCGATCTCTATCCGGCGCATCTGCCCGCCGGAGAGGTCACGCACCTTGCTGCCGGCGCGGTCGGCGAGCCCCATGCGCCCCAGCACCTCGTTGCTCCTCGATCGGGCATCGCGCCGGCCAATACCGTGCAACGCCGCGTGATAGAGCAGGTTCTGCATCACCGATAAGTCGAGATCGAGCGTGCGCGGCTGGAACACGACACCCATCAGTCGAAGAGCTTCGCCCGGCGCCCGGCCGATATCGTGACCGAAAATGCCGATGCTTCCAGCCCGGATTCCGAACAGTCGCGTGATCAGTGAAAACAGCGTGCTTTTCCCGGCGCCGTTGAGACCGAGCAGCGCCGTGAAGCTCCCTGGTGCCACGTCGAAGGTGACGTCGATCAAGGCGCGTCGCGTGCCATAGGAGTGGCTGACGTTACGGATCGACAAAGCCGGCGGCATCGTGGCGTCCTGCTCCGAAGCGGCAGCCTGCGACCGAATACCGGCTTCCTTATATGTATCGGTCGCGGTCATGGCGATATCGTCACGCCCCACGGAAGCTCCCCGACCTGGATTGTCTTGATGACCTTTTGCGCGGCCACGTCGATCACCGAGACATCGTTGGAGATGCCATTGGTGGTCAGCAGATATTTCTCGTCCGGCGTGAACGCCATATGCCAGACCCGCTGCCCGACGAGGAGATATTTTTTGACTTCATGAGTTTTGCCGTCGACGATCGCAACCCGATTGGCCGGACCCAGGGCCACGAAAACGGTCCTGTCGTCCTTTGTGATGCCGAGCCCGACGGCCTGGATGGCCTCACTTCGCAGACCGGGAATGCTGAAGGTGACCTTGCCGGTGACGACATGCTTGACGGGGTCGATGATCGAGACCGTGCCGCCGATCTCCGAGGACACCCAGAGTTCCGAGCCGTCATGCTTGAACTCGGCAAAGCGCGGCCTGGGGTCGACCAGGACGCTAGCGACCACCTCGCGTTTCGACGTGTCAATGAAGTGCGCCATGTTGGTCGTCTCGGACGTATTGATCAGGATCTTTCCGTCTGGACTGATCGCCATGCCTTCGGGCTCGACGCCCACCTGAATACTGCCAATCCGGGTCCGCTTCTGGATATCGATGACGGTGACAGTGTTGTCGTTTTCGTTGGCAACATAGAGCGTTTTTCCGGCCGCATCCTGCGTGAACAGTTCAGGGTCGGGGCCGGAGGGCAGGGTGTCGACAATTTGCTGGGTCTTAGTGTCGATCACCTGAATGGTGTCGTCGTCTCCGACCGCGACCATCACGAATTTGCCGTCTCGGGTGAATTCAATTCCCCTCGGCCGCTGTCCGACCTTGATGGTGGCGGTTACGGCCCACTTGTCGGTGTCGATGACTGAAACCGTGTTGCCCTTCTCATTCGAGATATAGGCGATGTAGGCGTGGGCTGGACTCGCCGCTGCGAAGCAGAGCACCGATAGGAAAGGGAGCCAGTAACGCCGCATCTGCGATTTCTCCGCGGTCATTGCAACCTGCACTTGGTCTCGGGTCGATCGATGCCGAGCGTATCGAGTTCCGAGAATTGGTGCAAAAATCCTTCCTGCGGCGAAACCGACACCACCATGCGGCCGTCGGAAAGCAGGATCGGTTGCCGGAGCTGCAGATTCCAGTCCCTCAATGTAAGCCGCTGACCCTTGAAGGCGGCTACGGAGAAGTCCTTGCCCTTGATAAAGGCGAACACGGTCTTCGGGTCGCCGGAATTGGTGCGCGAGACGGCTTCCCCCACGATTCGCGTGGCGGTCCATGCCTGCATATCGAGCGCCGTCATGTGCCGCGAATTCAATTTCACGAAACGATTCTGGATCTGGGTCGCTCCCCATTGGTCGTGCGATGCGTCCCAGCTTGTCGCAACCAGGCCGGCCGATCCGGCCACCGGGCGCGGGTCCCAGGTTCGATACGGCAGGTAGGATGCGAAGACCTCACTCTCGTCGGCGGCGACCAGCACGTCATAAGCCGGCGCCTGCTGGGTAAATACCGGCATCTGGCGCTGGATCAGCGTGACGCCGCTATCGGTACGTCGCGCACCTCCGGTGTCCTGAAACGTCCGCTCCTGTACGATCTTCGCTCCAAAGCGCGAGGCCGTCCGGCGTAGCGCATCGGCATAGAGCTTGTCGTTGTCGTGCGAGCCGACCACGAGCAGCCAGCGCTTCCATTGCTTCCAGACCAGATATTGCCCAAGCGCGTCGGCAAGCATCGTACGAGTCGGGGCGACGTGGACCACATTGGCGCGACAATCCTGCTCGCGCAGGCGATCGTCAATCGATCCCGCATCAAGCAGCACCGTACCGCGATCCCGCAGGGTATCTGCGACCTTCAATGTTTCATCCGTCGGCAGATCAAGGATGATGAAGCCGTCGTGGTCGGCGAGCTTGTTCGCTGCCGCGGCGACGTCGTCACCCTGCTTAAGCCGCACCTCGGTCAGCGTAAAGTGCTGGTTGAGAAACTTGCCGGTGGTGTTGTTGTCTTCAATTGCAAGGAGCGCGCCAGCCACGCCGTTGTTTTGGGCAGGCTGTTCGACGAGCGACAACGTTTCCTTGACGCCGGCATGGCGGAGATAGCCGATACCGACCTCGAGCGGGTCGGTCGCCAACGCCTGAGTTGCCATGAAGATGAGGCCTATCGCGCCAATCAATGCTCGGATCATGGCGTCTCCCTTGCGATTCTCCTTAAAACAGAGAACTCTTGTCTTGAACCAAGACCAGATTGTTCAGGCTTGCAAGCCCACTTTTGTCGTTACATCGACGCAGATTGTTGTGAGTCACGATTATGCGAGCGTTCATTGTCTTCGCGCTGCTGCTAATGCCGATCGGGTCGGCGCCAACAAGGGCGGCCGATCCGCCGCGGCTCGCCGTCTTCGATCTTGAGATGCTCGATACAAGCCTTCAGGGCCAGATGAACGGCCCTCGCGCGGACGAACAAGAGCGGCTGCTGCGCGCCGGCGATCAGTTGCGGAAGGAACTGGGCGAGTCCGGCAAGTTCCGGATTGTCGATATCGCCCCTGTGAATGTTGCGGCGCATCAGAGCAATTTGCAGGCCTGCGGCGGCTGTGACGTTAAGCTGGCTCAGCAACTCAACGCCGATCTCGAAATGACGGGCCTGGTGCAAAAGGTTTCCAACCTCATTCTCAATATCAATCTCTACTTGCGTGACGTTCATACTGGCCGCCTCGTGACCGCGGCGAGTGCCGATATGCGTGGCAATACCGACGAATCGTGGTCACGCACGATGCGCTATTTGATTCACGAACGATTGCTCGCACCCAATTACGGCGCACCGGCGGCGCGTTAGCTAGACGCGGATCAGGCCTTCAGCCGCTGCGCGTGCCAGCGCAAATGATCGCCCATGAAAGTCGAGATGAAGTAGTAGCTATGGTCGTAGCCGCTTTGTCGTCGCAAGGTGAGGGGAATGCTCGCCTTCTCGCAGGCGGCTTGCAGCAGTTCAGGACGAAGCTGCTCGTTGAGGAATTGGTCGGCGTCGCCGTAATCGACCAGGAATTCGCGAAACCGGGCGCCATCCTCGATCAGGGCGACGGTGTCATGCTTACGCCATGTGGCCTTGTCGCCGCCGAGATAGCCACCGAGCGCCTTGATGCCCCAGGGAACGCGCGATGGCGCGACGATCGGGGAAAACGCGCTCGCCGCACGATAGCGGCCGGGATGGCGTAAGGCGACGGTCAGCGCGCCGTGGCCGCCCATCGAGTGTCCCATGATCGATTGCCGGCCAGCGTCGACGGGAAAATGTTCCGCGACGAGCTTGGGAAGTTCCTCGGTCACGTAGCTCCACATGCGGTAATTGCGCTCGAAGGGCGCTTGCGTTGCATCGACATAGAAGCCGGCGCCCAAGCCAAAATCATAGGAATTTGCGGGATCGCCGGGCACGTCCTGACCGCGCGGGCTGGTGTCGGGGGCGATGAAGATCAAACCGTGCTCGGCGCACGCGTTTCGAAATTCGCCTTTCTCGGTCACGTTGGCGTGGGTGCAGGTCAGTCCCGATAGGTACCAGACCGCTGCCAACTTTGTGCCTTCGCGGTGTTCCGGGACATAAACCGAAAAGGTCATATCCGTTTGCGTTTCAGTGCTGGCATGGCGGTACACACCCTGCGTGCCGCCATAGGACCTGTTAAGCGAAAGTGTCTGCAGCGCCATCGCGCGCCTCCGATCTCTTCAGCAACTCGTTGTTAGGCCACGCCGCTCTCGATGGCAAAGCGCACCAATTCGGCTGCGGTTCGCATGCCGAGCTTCTGGCGAATAATCGCCGACGTATTCGCGACCGTCTTGTAAGGCGCATGAATCATCCAGGCGATCTCGGAAAGGCTCCTGCCCGCGCTGAGCAAGCGCAGGATTTCCATTTCGCGCGAGTTAAGTTTGGACAATGGATTCCTGGCGAGCTTCGGGCCGGCGAAAGCCATGTCTTGTGCCAGCGCGGGCGGGAGATATACGCCGCCTTTTCCGACTTCCCGGATTGCATCGACCAGATTCTGCGGATCGCCGTTTTTGGAAACAAAGCCCTTGGCGCCAACCTCGATGGCGCGAGCCACGTAGACCGGGTCGTCATTCATGCTGAACATGATGATGCGCGCCTTGGCGTCGTGAGCCAGCACACGGCGTGCCAGTTCGAAGCCGGATACGGTCGGCAGGTTTATATCGATCAGGCAGACATCGGGACGTTCTGTGACAAAGATGTGCTCCGCGCTGTCGGCGTCGGGCGCCTCCATCAGGACAATATCGGGCTCGTCGGCGAGCACGGTGCGGCAGCCGGACGCAACGATCGGATGATCATCGGCGATCAGAATGCGCATATATGTTCGCCTACGCCACTAGGGCCAATGTTGCACCGCATCGCGCGAGGCTTGGCGTCGAATACTCAACGCGCCATGCAACCTCGGCCCTAATGCGGTACGCTTGAATTAGACAGGCGCCTTTCTCGCCTGTCAACGCTGGCGCCGAATGACAGAATTCGATGAAATGGGGGACTTCATGTGGCAGAGATTATCGTTGCGGTCCCGCATCAACCTGCTGCTGGCACTGGTGCTGACACTGGGTCTCGCGGTCAACGTGGCGCGGCTGGTCCTGGAAGCGGGGCCCCGCATTCAAGCCGAAGATCAGAGCGTGACGCGGCTGGCGCGCGAATTCGTTGAAACCATCGTCGGCGGCCTGAGCGAGGCGCCTGATCCTGAGGCGCGGCTGGATCAGATCGTCGGAGACCTCAAGCGGCTGCGCCATGTCAGCATCATGCGGCTGAGCGAAGCCAGTGCCGCCGCTCCGGTTGATACACATGACGAAGACGACGAGGCGCGTTCGGTGCCCGCCTGGTTCACCGCATTCATCCACCCCGGAACAACGTCGGTCAGCGTTCCGATTTCGATCCGCGGCCAATCCACCGCGCTCGTCATTACCTCCATACCGAACGACGAGATCGCCGAAATCTGGGACGGCATCCTGACCCAGCTTGAGGTTGGATCCGCGGTTGCACTGGCTCTCTTTCTGATCACCATGACCGTCGTCGGCCGCGCGTTGGCCCCGCTGCAGGCACTCTCGCATGCCATGACGGAAATCGAGGCCGGCTCCTATAGCGCGTATATCAGGCCCTTCGGAGCTCCCGAGCTCGCGGCCATCTGCTCCAAATTGAACCATCTTGCAGCGACCTTGGGTGAAGTTGTCGAAGAAAAGCGGCAGCTTGCCGAGCGTGCCATCTCGCTTCAGGACCTCGAGCGCGAGGAAATCGCGCGCGAACTGCACGACGAATTCGGCCCCTATCTGTTTGCGTTGCGCGTGCATGCCGCGGCCCTGATGAGGCTTGGCAAGACATCCGCACCGGACGCGGACGGTGTGCACAAGCATGGCAGCGCCATTCTGGAGCAGGTCCACGCGCTTCAGCAGTTCACCCGTAGAATCCTGGAGCGGCTGCGGCCGGTGGGCCTGGCCGAACTTGGTCTTCGCGAGGCACTGGGCGCGTTGCTCCGGCTGTGGAATGAATCCCATCCCGACGTCGAGATCGAGACAACCATTTCGAACTCGCTTGGTGAAACCGGCGAGACCGCCGAACTCACCATCTATCGCGTCGTTCAGGAGGCGCTGACCAATGTGTTCCGCCACGCCAGGGCGACGGCCGTCAATGTGAGTATTGAACCTGCGCAACCGCCGGCGGGTACGAAGGGTAATCGCGACTACGCGCTGGTGCGCGTCTGCGACAATGGCCGCGGGTTGAAGCCGGACCAGAAATTCGGCCTCGGCTTGACAGGAATGCGCGAGCGTATTCTGGCGCTGGGTGGAACCTTGACCGTCGCGTCCGGCGAGGGCGGGGTGATCATCGAAGCGATGGTCCCCACGCACGCGCTGTAAGAATGTTTCAGCGGGAAAGATGATCCGCAATTCCGCACCATCGCATCCAGATCGCGAACCTCCAGAGGCGGACGAGGAACGAATGCCCTCAATCGAGGTTGGATGTTTCTCTGATTGGAGCTTGTTATGCGCGCTGTCTTAACGGTTATCGCTTGCCTGGTGGTTTCGCTCGTCGGTAACGCATCCGCACTGGCCCAACATTTGGGCACCAAGCAGGAGCAGGCCGCGTGTTCGCGCGATGCGTCACGTTTTTGTCGCAAGGATCTTGGCGATGACAGCGCGGTACAGCAGTGCCTCGAAATGCGGCGCGCCAACCTAAGCCGAAGGTGCAAAAAGGTCTTCGAAAGCCACGGAATGTAAGCCGAGGTCAATTTTGTTGACCGCGGCCGCACTCTGACGCTGCCGCGCCGCCGATTCATCAGCATCGCCGCTCCCGAAACGACAATTCGATTCACATATGTTAGTGACGGGGGGTTGAGACGGCCTATCCTTGCCGATGAACGGCACGAGGCAGTGGGTGCTGTGATGACCTACTACAGGTTTTATCGGATCAGTCATCGGGGCAAGGTTTTTGCTGCGCCGACCATTCTTCCATGCCGCGATGACGACGAAGCCCGATCTCAAGGTGGGGATCTGGTCGGCGAATTCACGGTTGAGATTTGGGACGGAGGCCGTCGGGTCGGCTCGCTTGGGTCTGAGCGACTTGAGCCTGAGCGACTTGGGCTCGAGCAATAGGAATGCAGGAGCGCCGACGACCCAGGCAGTTCCTGTCTCTGAAGGATCGACTTGCCTTGTATGCCCGGGAAGTGCGCAAAAAGGCGGCATGCCTGCCACCGGGCATCGAGCGAGACGCGTTGCTCGAGAAGGCGCGTCAAGCCGATGAGGCTTCTGCTCTGAAAGGCCGCACCAACGCGCGAAGCGCGCCGCCGCCCTTTACGCCAAAGCGGTAGCGACCACCCAGACCAGCCGAAGGCCATTAACCCGCCAAACCCTGGCAGCAGTTTCGCTATGATCGAGGCGGGACTCCATCCTGCTGACAAGCCCGCGCCAGACTGCGACTGCCACATGCTCGTGGAGAGGATGAATCGATCTCCGCCGGATCGTTCTTCGCCGTCCCATTTTCGACGCGGGGCCATGATCTATGGCTGCCCTCTTGCCCGCAAAAAAGTTACTTGACGGGCTGACTTGGCAAAAAATAACATAGGTTATTGATGGTGCAGAAAAGAAACCGGCTTATCGCGGCGGAGATAATTTGCCGTGAACCCGCTGATCCGAAAGCTTGAGCAATTTGTCCGGTTGTCTCCTGGCGATCGTACTGTCCTGACGCGTGCCGCGGCGGAGCGCGTGCGCAAGTTCGCACCCCGTTTCGACATCTCTCGCGAGGGAGACAGTCCCAAAGACGTACATCTCATCCTGTCGGGCTGGGCCTGCCGCTATAAGCAACTGGAGGACGGCCGGCGCCAGATCGTGTCCTTTTTCCTGCCCGGCGACATGTGCGATCTTAATGTCTTCATCCTGAAGGAGATGGACCACTCGATCGGAACGATCTCCGAGGTAACGATCGCCGATCTGCCGCGGGAGTTTTTCGACGAAATCGGCGCGGGATATCCGCGCATCGCGACGGCCTTATGGTGGGAGACGCTGGTAAATGCGGCGATCCAGCGCGAGTGGACCATGAATCTCGGCCAACGCACGGCCTCGGAGCGGATGGCGCATCTGCTATGCGAGATTTTCTTCCGGCTGCGGTTAGCCGGTCTCACCGAAGATCACAGCTGCGAATTTCCCTTAACCCAGGCGGATCTCGCGGAAGCAACCGGGCTCTCCAAGGTTCATGTCAACCGTACCCTCCAGGAGTTGCGTGCGGCCAAGCTGATCGTGTTGAAGGGCAAAGCGCTGATGGTTCCCGATCTCGAGCGGCTGATGGATGCCGGCTTGTTCAATGCGAACTATCTTCATATGGATCGCGAGGGCAGCCAGCTCGATGCGAATGAATAGACGCTTCCGATGATCAACGCGACCGCGCTGTAACCTCGCGAACAGCCTTGATCAGGGAAGGAACCTCAGTCGGCTTTTCGAGATGAACGAGGTCCTGTAAATCCGGCGGCAAGATCGTCGGCTGGTAGCCGCTGACGCACACGGTCGGGATACCCCGCCTTTTCAGCTCTCGGGCAAGTTCGAAACTCGCCCCGTCGCCGAGATTGATATCGATGACTGCGCAATCGGGCGGCGCGCGTTCAACAGCGCGTATGGCGTCCGGAGCCGTGCTGAAGGGTCCCGTCACGATCGCACCGGCGCGTTCGAATGCCTCTTTGGTAATAATCGTCTTCGACCACCAGAATGGTCAGTCCTGTCAATAAATCCGCGACTTCGCGGGCATATTTACTTCGGCGGAAGGACAGCGGGGGCCGCGTCGAAAGCCATCTAGCAGAATTAGCGGGCGTTGTCCGTGATCAGCTCGAACGATTTGACCTTGAACTGCTTTTCGATCAGGACGAGCAGGTCGCGCGACGATTCACAGTTTTCAGGCCGCCGCACTCTGGCATTTTGCCGAGGGCAGCAAGGTGCCAGCGGCCAAATCCATTCCTGTCCGGATTTCCAGGCATGAAGTTCCGGAACTAATTGACGACGACGAAGTCTCTATCGCAGCGACCTAGTGCCGCCTATTTGAAGTTCCTGCACCACCAGCGGCGAGTTCGATCCAGGAACTTCAAATAGAAAAGCGGCACTAGAATCAATAGGTCTGCTAGTGCCCATGACTTTCCGAAGTTCGTGGAAGTGGGTGCCGCGATGGAGCACGAACTTCGGAAAGTGGGCACTAGTGATCAGGAGGCTGCGATGACAAAGCTTCAGGACAAAGCCCAGGCCCAGGTGAAGAAGATGGTCGGCCAGATGATTGGGGACGACCGGTTGGTGCAGGAGGGTAAGGAGCAGCAGCAAAAGGCGGACCAGCCCAAGCCGACCGCGAACGAGGATCTCGCGAAGGAAAGAGAGAGTAGTGCGCAGCCCACTGGTCCCAGACCCGAACCGAAGCGATAAGGGATCGCCGCAAGGAGCCATCATGAGGTCAAATTCAATTAAGGAAGGTCCGAACCGGATATTCGTCTTGATCTCGACCAGGGTGAGGAAGCATTCAAGACGATTACCGAATTTGCCAATCGTGAGGGGATCGACGGCGCGTCTGTGACGGCCATCGGCGCCTTCTCCGAAGCGAGGGTCGGCTGGTTTGACCTCGTCGCGAAAAAATACAAGCCGATCGTCGTCAAGGAGCAAAGTGAAGTCCTGAGTTTGATGGGCGACGTTGCGCAAGGCGACGACGGCAAAGCGAGCCTTCATTTACACGCGGTGCTTGGCTTGCAGGACGGCTCGCTAAAGGGCGGACATTTCCTCGCCGGAACGGTTCAGCCAACGTTAGAGGTGACAATCACCGAAACGATCGGGCATCTCCGCCGCAAGAAGCGCGCCGATCTCGGAATTGCGTTGATCAGCATTTAGGCGCAACGCATCCTGACGACGGGTTAGGAACCGCCCATCGGGTGCAAGAGTTGAACTGGCATCGTTGAACCTGGAAAAATCAGGAGTCTTCATGGCGACCCAAATTGTTATGGATCTGAATGGCGACAGCCGCCATCAATTCGATCCCCAAGATGCCGAAGCCCTAGCCAAGGCCGAGCGACGCTTCAAAGAGCTCACCGGCGCCGGCTTCATTGCCGCAGCACGAACCGCGACCGGCGACTCGCGCCTGATGAGATCATTCGATCCAACTGCTAAAGAGACGTTGTTCTTTCCTCGCCTCGTTGGCGGGTAAGATCCGGTGTTCTGGCTCGGCCAGCAAGCCTCCGAGTGCGAGTGGCGTGCCCGAGCCGTCATCGGGCTTTTCAGGAGTGCCAGGAACGCGAATACCCCGGAGGTGCGCGGCCTTAGGCTCCTGCGGTCCTGGCTTTCACCGACGCAACTTGCCCAGTTCGACGCGAAGGGTCATTTCGACGTCGTCGGCGGTGAAAGCGGCAAGAAATATCGGATCAAGTTTGGAATTTGCGCGAATGTCCTGGAATTGTCCGAGGACGGCACGCCAAAAGTAGGTTGGTGCGTGGTACCGGATTGTTGCCTGGTTGCGGGCGACGTCATGCTGGCCCAGAAAATTGCGCTGGAAGCCTTTGAAGGTGTGGCTCTCGCGAAGGCGAACAAGTTTGGCGCGCCCGCCAGATAGCCGACGCGCCGCAACTACCAATAATGCTTCGAAGTGCACCTGCGGGTGCTGCGCGCCCGGCCAGATGTGCTCGGCCATGGGTCTGCTTTCGGAAGACCACGCCATTAAAACGCTTCACGATTGGGACAACGGATCGGCAATGCTCTCCAGCGACTTGCCTTCGGCATCAACGCCGAGCTTCAATTCGACGGCTGCGGCCGCCAGCAGAAGCGCAGCCGCGACGAGATAGCCGAGACTGACCTGCCATGACGATCCGGTTTCGATCAGCCGCCCGAACACGGACGGCGCGATGCTGCCGCCGAGCGCCGTGCCGAGCGCATAGAAGCAGGCGATCGCAAGCGCGCGCGTTTCCAGCGGAAAGATCTCACTTGCGGTCAAATAGGCCGAGCTCGCAGCGGGTGACGCCACAAAAAAGATCGCTAGCCAGGCGATCGTCTGGGTAACGGCGGTCAGGCGGTCCAGACCGAACAAGAGAGCAGTTACAATCAAAAGAACGCCGCTGAGGGCGAACGTGAGCGAAATCATCTTCCTGCGGCCGATCGTATCGAACAGGTGACCCAAAAGGAGCGGCCCGCAGAAATTTCCGACTGCCAACGGCAAGATATAGAAGCCGACCCGCTCATTCGGGACATGATAAAAGTGAGCGAGGATGAGACCGAAAGTGAAGAAGACGGAGTTATAGAGAAACGACTGGGCAACCATCAGCGTAAGTGCGAGGATGCTTCGCTGACGATATTTGCCGATCATGGTCGAAAATATCAGGCCCAGACCGAATGATTTGCGAGGATGAACCTCCAGCCGCTCGTCGGGTCTCGCGAGTGATTGGCCGGTTTCGGTCTCGACGGTTTTTTCGATCTCCTTGACGACTGCTTCGGCCTCGTCGTTGCGGCAATGGGTGACCAACCATCGCGGGCTTTCCGGCACAAATCGCCGTAACAGCAGGATCGCCAACCCCAGAATGCCGCCGATGCCAAAGCCGAGCCGCCAACCGAGATTAGCGGCAAAGATCTTCTGATCGAGCAGGAAGGGTGCGGCCAAGGCTCCGAAAGCCGCGCCGAGCCAGAAGCTTCCGTTGACGATGAGGTCGACGCGGCCGCGGTATTTGGCCGGGATAAGCTCATCGATGGCCGAATTGACGGCCGCATATTCTCCGCCGATGCCCAATCCCGTGATCAAACGGAAAAACGCAAAGCTCCAGAAATCCCAGGCGAGCGCACTCAACAGCACGCCCAAGAGATAGATGATCAGCGTGGCGTAGAAGACCAGCCGCCGTCCGAAGCGGTCGGTCATCCATCCGAACACAAGCGCGCCCACAACTGCGCCGGCAACGTAGAACGAGGCGATCGAGCCGAGGTTCGCGCTCGACAGGCGAAGCGTGTCGTGGCTCTGCAGCGCTGGGCCAAGCGAGCCGACAATCGTCACTTCCAGCCCGTCGAGAATCCAGGTGATCCCCAGGCCAACGACGACCAGCAGATGGAAGCGGCTCCAGGGAAGCCGATCGAGCCGAAACGGAATGTCGGTCTGAAGGGACGGAGACGGCAAGGTGACGCTCGCGCAAGAGCTCGGTTGCCTACCAATGCCTGCGATTTTCGCGAGTTCCAGAACCGCGCCAAATAGAAGTTTGCGCCGACCTAACGGCCGCCACTCGATCGATAGACGATCAGGAAATGACTATGCCACCCCGTAACACGGCCAAGACGAACTGCCAGCCATCGAACCAAAAAAGCGTCATCCGTCTGAGAGGCAGGCGCCGACACGGCCTCCCGGCAACGGGCAGTCCGGCCGCCAAAAAGCTCATGCGATAATTTAGTGCGCCTTTGCAGAAGGTTGGACAATTTTTGAGCGACTGGCGGAAAGGGTGGGATTCGAACCCACGGTACCCTTGCGGGCACGCCGGTTTTCAAGACCGGTGCCTTAAACCACTCGGCCACCTTTCCGTTGCAGCGACTTCAATCACTTGATCGTTGAAAATTCAAGAACAGCGGAAGGGTTGCCGGCCTGTTCGGGCAAATCTTTTTGCCGCCAACTCCCTTTTCAGTCGAAGAAATCGGCAAGCCACCCGGCGACGCGTGCCACGCGTTCGCTCTCCTTGGGGCTCCCGTCGTCGTGAACAAACGCCACTCGCGATGCAACTTGCGGAAGCTTCAATGGAAATCGACGGCGGCATGAGTAGCACATCTCACTTCGACCCGTACCGAAGTGAGGCAGCAGAATCGGGTGCTATAGACGTCATTGTTAAGCCAGAGGCAAAGGACCGTTCTACATGGCCGACCATTCAACCAAGACAAAACCGGATCGATGCGGAGAGCGGCTTCGTGTTCCGGCACGATAGGCGTTTCGATCGGAATACCGGCCGCGTAGCGGCAACCGACGTCATCAAAATCCCTGACTGAAAGACCGCGGCGTGAGCCGCGGCACGGAGAACAGGATCATCCCGCGGTGAAGACCTTATCGCGGGCAGGGCGGCCGTGTGCCGCGGTGAGCAAAATCAACAACCGGTGGAGACATTAATGGACCCTCAAGCGCCTGAACTTTCGGAAGCGATCAGCCGAAGGGCGGCGATCGGAATATTCATCGCTGCACTCGTGGCCAGCAATTTCACGCCATGGACGATTTCATCATCTCACTCACAGGAGCAAGGAGCCAAAACCATGAGCAAATATGCAGTCAATCAGAAGACGATCGGGGAAGCTGTCGCCAATGGCGGGATTCTGGTCGTTGCGCAATGGGAAGCCAAGGAAGGACAGGCGGAAACGGTCGCCGGTATTCTCGACCGCTTCCTCCCGGAAGCGCAACGCGATCCCGGCTCGCAGCTGTTTCTCATTGGGCGCAACAAGGAGAACCCGGCGCAGTTTCTGTTCTACGAACTGTTTCGCGATGAAGCGGCCTTGAAGGCGCACCAGGAAGCCGACTACTTCAAGACCTATATCGCCGGCCAGGCGCTGCCGCTGCTCGCAAAGCGCGAACGCGCTCAATACGTCCTGCTGTAGAGCTTTGCTCAGACCCGGAAGGGCGGCGGCTCACCACCGCCGCCCCTCTGGTCGCGGCGGATGTACCTCCGCTCACGATCTCAATAGCCCAGCGAGCCAAGGTTCGCTGGGCTATTTGTTTGCGACGTGCGGCTATTTCGGAGGTTGCAATCCGGGCGAATTGACCCAGTCATCGATATGGGCGGCTGTTTCGGCCTGCCGTGCTCGCTTGAGCATGGTATCTTGCTCGGGACCAGGTTTGAGCTTTGCGGCTTGTGCGCGAACATCATTGGCCCACATCGTGAGGCGATCTTTGAGGGGTGCTGTATACTTGAAGCGACGCCGTACCTGCATAGCGCTTCCCCTTGTTTGGGCAGGGCGGGAGCGCGACCGGCGTTCTCATCACCGGTGTAAGCCACGGGCGGGGCGGTGATGCCGAAAGTGTAGAGCAGAATGAGAAGTCCCGCCGTCACATAGGTTAATGTCCCGCTTCTGCAATCGTCTTCCACTGCTCGGCGCGGTCGGCCAGTTGCTCGTATTCCGCAGCCACCTTAAGCAGCCTTTGCTTGTCGCTCTCAGCGAGGCGATAGCCATCCGCTTTCGTTCTAGTTTCCTCTGCGCGCTCTCGCCAGAACTGTGCGTTCCTCATGATCTCGGTCATATTGTTGCCCATCCAGTTCCGTGATTAACATTTGTGAACGAAATGGGTTCCCAGACCCCTTGGGGTAGCTCAGGTCTGCAAAGGGCCAGTAGACATTCATTCCGCGGTGCCTGGTGCGGCGAATTTGAAGTTCCTATCAGTTTCGCCGTGAGTTCGTATTAGGAACTTCAAATTCAAAGCCGCACTCAAATCAATAAGTTGCTAGAGCTCCTTTGATTCCGGAGTTCGCATCGGAGGGGCCGCAATAGCTTGCGAACTTCGGAATCGGAGCTCTAGGCATGCCCGGCTTGCCTTCACAGGCCAGACAGTCGGAGCGGTCTTCCCGCCCATCAACAACAGGCCAATAAGCGGCATTGGAGACCTGACTGCTAACGAAGAGGCCGCCTCAGTGGGCGGCCTTTTGGATTCGCGATAGTCCAATACAGTTCGCTTCAGTCCAAAGCTGTCAGGCGCGGCCTTACTTCGGCTTCTTGATTTCCAGTCGGAGGATTGCCTGCATGACGGGTTTATCTTTTTCGTCTCGGACCTGAACAGCTATCTCCCGTAACTTCGCTCCGGGAACGGCATCTTGCGCAAAATCGGCTAAGCCGGTCGTCGCCTGATCGAGAACGGATTGGAAGCTGTCGCAATCAATTCCGAGATCATCCCGGACGAGATCACCGTTGCGCGTGTCGAAGTAATAGCGTGGCATTGAGGCCAACGTGCTCCAATTAAAAAAGCTGCGCTGCAACCGCACAAACAAAGCCCGTCACCAAAAGCATCGCAGCGGCGACGGAGACGAGGTCAACTGACCAAGGTTCGGCACCTGCGCCTATCAAATCTATACGTCCGGCGTAAGCCTGGTCGCGATATGTCCGTAAGCGCATGAACACCTCCCTACCTAGAGCTAAGTGTTCAATCGGCCAGCGATCAAGCGGTTCCTGATGGGCGGCCTTAATTTGACGGCAGGAGTGTCACTACACGTCGTGCCTCTTGCCAAAGCTCGACAGCGTGTCCACGAGCAATTGTTCGGCGCGGCTTTTAGCTTCCGCGTCGTTGCGGCAGGAGAAGTCGAAGCGCTTGCTGAAATGGCCGTCGTCGCCGACGACGTAAACGGAACAACCCTTCATTTGGAACCCGCCGCCCGAGGAACAGGCGAGTTGGTGAGGACGTTGCAGCGTTAGCTCAACGGAAAGGTGACATATGAAACTCGGCACAATCATCTTAGCAGTCACTATTGCACTCCCGGCCACGGCAACTTTTGCACAGACGCGCACTCCCGGTAGCCCGGCCGCAAAACAGGACATTGGCGACCCAATAAATCAAAGGCGAACAAGCGAAGAGAGAGCTGCGGGCGTTACTAGCGGGCGTGCAAGGCACAATTCTCCCAGGCTCCATCAAGGCATCGGCGGTCCACCCAGCAGCAAACAAAGCGGCACCGACAGCGGAGGTTAGCTATTTCTTTGGGCTCGCCAGCGAGCGCCTTCGGCAAGCCGCGATTGAAGACCGATTTGCGCGAGGGGCCCGAGGCGCTGTACGACTTGCGGCGTTCAACGGCCGATTTGACGACGGAATCGAGGCGCCGAGAGGCCCGGCAACCAAAGTCATGTGCAAGGAATTTTGACCGAAAGTTCCGGCGCTTGCGGTGAAAGAATTGGTTTACCAACCTTCGCCGCCGTTGCGCTCTCCCCATTTCCGCCGTGTTCCCCCTGCGGTATACATCCTGGTTGATAATGGCGTCGCTGGCGTCGGGGATGCGACCGCCAGGCACGCGGAACACGCGGCCGCTGGAACGGTACTTGGGGCGAATGCGAATTAGACGGTCAGCACCGATTCGGGGCGCGTGGCGGGGAATAGCCGTTGTTTCGGCATGCCTCGTGCTTGCGAATTGTTCCTCATCCGGTCTCGTAAGCCGCGTCGATCCGAAATTCGGCGTTTCCTCCAGTCCTCGCGTCGTCGCCATGGGTGACCCCGTGCCGAAGGGTGGGGGAACCTACCGCGTCGGCAAGCCCTATTTAGTCGGCGGCCAACTCTATACCCCCGAGGAAAACGTCAATTATCGCCAGGAAGGCCTTGCCTCCTGGTACGGCGAGGATTTTCACGGACGCCTGACCGCCAATGGCGAGGTTTTCGATATGACCTCGCTCTCCGCAGCCCATCCGACGCTGCCGATGCCGTGTTACGCCCGTGTCACCAACCTTTCTAACGGCAAGTCCCTGATCGTTCGCGTCAACGACCGCGGTCCTTATCACGCCAACCGTGTGATGGACGTATCGAGCCGGGCTGCGGACCTTCTGGGATTCAAGAGCAGCGGTGTGGCGCGGGTGCGCGTCGAATATGTCGGCCGCGCGCCGCTAGAAGGCTCCGACGACCGTCTGCTGATGGCAACGTTACGCACCGGTGCGCCGGCGCCCGCACCCTCGCTGGTGCAGGTTGCGTCGGCCCGGCCGTTCGTGCCCGAGAGCGCCGGCCGGGGACGGCCCATTCGCGGCGAGGTCCCGCTTCCGGAAGGCAGGCCTTATGACCTCGGTAGCACGCAGCCTGAGCAGGCAGCCTACGCGGAGCCGCAAACGCGCACCGCCTATAGGCACCCGCGATCGAACGATCAGTTGCCGGGCGAGTCACGCGTGGCGGACTACGAATCGCAGGACCGCTACGTAACACGGTCCGTCTCGGCCTATGCGCCGGTGGACCCGCAAATCCCGAGCGAAATCCTCGCCGGGCGCGGCCTTTACTGACCCGCCGAAGGGCCGCCAGCCATTGGCGTTGAAAAGTAGCGGCCAGGGATCGCCGGTAGCGCCACGCCGGCATCGCGTTTCCGTCAGTCTTGCAGCATCTTATCCGGCAGGACGAAGGCGAGGCGTTAAGCTCGCCCGGGACCGGAAAGTCGTGTTGTTCGAGCAGTTTCCAGCTGTTAGAAACCGGATCTTCAAGGACAGTTTCGATGGGACGTTCGACATTGCGCTTTCGCCGTCCAGCGGTCACGACGGGCCGCCTAGTGCCCACTTTCCGAAGTTCGTGCTCGATCGCAGCACCCGCCTTCACGAACTTCGGAAAGTCATGGGCACTAGCAAACTTATTGATCCTAGTACCGCTTTATCGATCTGAAGTCCCTGATCGAATTCGCCGCTTGTGGTGCAGGGACTTCAGATCGGCGGTACTAGTGCGGGGCCTGGTGGCCGTAGTGCTCCTGGTGACACTCGGATGGAGCAGCATACTGCTTGCCGCCGGCAACAGCATGCAAGGTGCCAAAAAGGAGGAGGGTGGATTCGACGGCGATGCGCCCACCGCGATCCTCACTGAAGCGACAAGCGGAGCTGTCCTGTTCGAAAAGAACGCCGACGAAATGCGCGCGCCCTCCAGCATGATGAAGCTGATGACCGCCGAGGTGGTTTTCCATGCCATCAAGCAGGGCGACATCAAACTGACCGACGAATTCCACGTCAGCGAGAACGCCTGGCGCCGGGGCGGCGCACCGTCGGGCACCTCGACCATGTTCGCCGCGATCCACAGCAAGGTTCCGGTCGACGATCTCCTGCACGGCGCCATCATCCAGAGCGGCAACGACGCCTGTATCGTCATGGCCGAGGCGATAGCCGGCAACGAGCCAGCCTTTGCCGAGATGATGACGAAACGCGCGCGGGAAATTGGTCTTATGCGATCGACCTTCGCCAATTCCAACGGGTTGCCCAACCCCGGCAACAAGATGACGGTGCGCGAGCTCGCTATGCTGGCGCGTCACATCATCCAGACCTACCCGGAGTTCTACAAACTGTTCGGCGAGAAGGAATACACCTGGAACAAGATCCGGCAGCCCAACCGAAATCCACTGCTCAATTCGCTCGAAGGCGCCGATGGCCTCAAGACCGGCTACACCAAGGAGGGCGGCTACGGCATGGTAGGATCGGCCGTTCAGAACGGCGTGCGCCTGATCGTGGCTATCAACGGATTAGAGGATTCGGAAGATCGCGCCAACGAGGCCAAGAAGATGCTCGAATGGGGTTTTCGCAATTTCGAGGTGCGGACGGTATTCGCGGAGAACCAGACCATCGGCTACGCGAAGGTGTTCGGCGGTGACACCCGCTCGGTCGCGCTCGCCAGCCACGAGCCGGTCAAGGTCATGGTGCAGAAGAACGGCAATGACAAGCTGATCGCCCGCGTCGTCTATAGCGGGCCGGTGCATGCACCGTTTGCGGCCGGACAGAAGGTGGGCGTGGTCAAGGTTTGGCGCGGCAGCAACGTTGCGGTCGAAACGCCGGTTTATGCAAAGGACTCGGTAGGCCGCGGCTCGACGCTGCGGCGCGCCTTTGACGGTGCAACTGAACTCGCGATCGGATTGGTTCGCGCAGGCGCCGAGAAGCTGTGACGATGGCCGAGCCCGCAGTGCAAGCTACCGAGGGGCGCGGGCGTTTCATCTCCTTTGAAGGGGGTGAGGGGTCCGGCAAATCCACCCAGATCAAGATCCTCGCCGAACGGCTCGCCGGCATGAAATTGCATGCCATCGTCACCCGCGAGCCCGGCGGGTCGCCCGGTGCCGAGATCATCCGCCATCTCGTGCTCTCGGGGATGGGCAAATTGCTCGGTCCCGAGGCGGAAACCCTGCTGTTCGCGGCCGCGCGCGACGACCATGCGCGCACCGTCATCGCGCCGGCGCTCAAGCAGGGCACTTGGGTGCTCAGCGACCGCTTTTCCGATTCAACGCGGGTGTACCAGGGTGCGCTAGGGCACGTCGCGCCCGGGCTTCTCAACGCCATGCAGCGTGTCACGATCGGTGACCTGAAGCCGGACCTGACGGTAATCCTCGACGTCCCGGTCGAAATCGGCCTCAAGCGTGCCGCGGCACGGCGCGGCACAGCCGCGGCCGACCGGTTCGAATCCGAAGACGTCAGCTTCCACCAGCAACTGCGCGACGCCTATCGGCAGATCGCCAGAAATGAACCCGAACGCTGCGTGCTGATCGACGCCACCGAGGAGCCGGCGAAAGTGGCCGCGAGTATCTGGTCGGCGCTACGCGACCGCTTTTTCACGGCAAATGCGGGAAGCGCGGCAGCACAGGCATGAGCAGCAAAGCGGAGACGCAGCTGGCTGTTTCCCATCCGCGGGAAACCACCGATCTGTTCGGCCACCGCGAGGCCGAGATGGCGCTGCTCAATGCCTATCGCAGCGGGCGCATTCCGCACGCATGGCTGATCGGCGGCGCGCAAGGAATCGGCAAGGCGACGCTCGCCTACAGGATGGCCCGCTTCGTCCTCGCCCATCCAGATCCGTCTGCGTCAGCTGTCCAACGCGCCGATAGCCTGAATATCGACGTGGACGATCCCGTCTCGCGCCGCGTCGCCGCCGAGGCGCATGGCGGTCTTCTCGTGCTGCAGAGGACGGCGAACGACAAGGGCGTGATGCGAACCGTGATCACCGTCGACGAGACGCGCGAGACCATCACATTTTTCGGATCGACCGCGGCAGCCGAGGGGTGGCGGGTGTGCATCGTCGACACCGTCGACGAACTCAATCCGAATGCTGCCAACGCGCTGCTCAAGACCCTCGAAGAACCGCCGCGACAATCGTTGTTTCTGCTTATCAGCCACGCGCCGGGAAGGGTGCTGCCGACCATCCTGTCGCGCTGCCGCCGACTGGCGTTGCGGCCGCTCACCGGGCCTGACGTGATCCAGGCGGTCAGCCGGACCACCGGACTCACCGGCAACGACCCTGCGCTACGCGATGCCGCGGAGGCGGCAGAGGGGAGCGTCGCGCGCGCTCTGACGTTGCTCGGCGGCGACGCCGTCAAGCTTCATCACAAGACCGCAGCCCTGCTCGCGAGCCTGCCTCGGGTCGACCCGCGCGAACTGCACGCGCTTGGTGACGCGCTAGGCGGCAGCGACAAGGTCGCGCTTGCGACCTTCATTGACAGCATCGAGCGCTGGGTAAGCGCGCGCCTGCGCACCGAAGACCCCAATGCCGACCTGCCGCGCCTTGCAAGGCTGGCGGAGGTATGGGAAAAGATCGGCCGCGCCGCGCGCGATACCGCTGAATACAACCTCGAGCGAAAGCCGCTGGTTTTCTCGGTATTTGGAATGCTTGCTGAAGCCACGCGATAACGGCGGTCCTGAAATCCCGATCTTTTTGTTTGATATGTAAAGGAATTCGCTGTGGCGAAGCCTGCCAAGAAAGCCGCCAAGAAGAAGACGAAAAAGGCCAAGAAGCCGGCGCGTGGCGGCGCGAAGCGCGCTGCCGTCAAGAAGGCGAAGGCGCCGAAGAAGTCCGTCAGGAAAGACGCGAAGAAAGCTGTCAAAAAGGCGGCCAGCGCTCCTGCGAAGAAATCCGTCAAGAAGTCACCGAAGAATACGTTACCCGCCATTAAGCAACGTAAGTCGCCTTCATCCTATTATATCACGACAGCAATTGCTTATCCCAATGGCGCCCCTCATATCGGCCACGCCTATGAGGCGATCGCAACGGATGCGCTGGCGCGCTTCCAGCGCCTCGACGGCAAGGACGTCTTCTTCCTGACCGGCACGGATGAACACGGCTTGAAAATGATCCAGACGGCCGAGGCCGAACATCTGACGCCGATGGAGGTGGCAACACGCAACGCGCTACGCTTCAGGGAAATGGATCAGCGGCTGAACATCTCCTTCGACCGCTTCATCCGCACCACCGAAGAACAGCACCACCGCTCCAGCCAGGAGATCTGGAAGCGGATGGCCGACAATGGCGACATCTATCTCGATAGCTACTCCGGCTGGTACTCGGTGCGCGACGAGGCCTATTACGCCGAGGAGGAGACTGCCGTCGGCGAGGACAATGTCCGCCGTGGACCGCAGAGCACGCCGGTGGAGTGGGTCGAGGAGAAGAGCTATTTCTTCCGCCTTTCCGCCTACCAGGAAAGGCTGCTTGCGCTCTACGAACAGCACCCGGATTTCATCGGTCCGGACAGCCGCAGGAACGAGGTGGTGAGTTTCGTCAAAAGCGGGCTGCGGGACTTGTCGATCTCCCGCACCACCTTCGACTGGGGCGTCAAGGTGCCGGGTGCCCCCGAGCACGTGATGTATGTCTGGGTCGACGCCCTCACCAACTACATCACTGGTGTGGGCTTCCCCGACGAAAACGATGCGGACTGGCATTACTGGCCGGCCGACGCGCATATCATCGGCAAGGACATCATTCGCTTCCACGCAGTCTATTGGCCGGCCTTCCTGATGTCAGCCGGAATCCCTGTGCAGAAGCGAGTCTATGCCCACGGCTTCTTGTTCAATCGCGGTGAGAAGATGTCGAAGTCGGTCGGCAACGTCGTCGATCCCTTCAATCTCGCCGACCAGTATGGCGTCGATCAGACGCGCTATTTTTTCCTGCGCGAGGTGCCGTTCGGTCAGGACGGCAGCTACAACCATGAAGCCATTGTCGCGCGCATCAATGCCGACCTGGCCAACGACCTCGGCAATCTGGCGCAGCGTTCGCTGTCGATGCTTGCCAAACAGTACCAGGGCGTCCTGCCCGAGCCCGGCAAATTCAGCGATAACGACAAGGCCATTCTGGCGCAGGCGGATGGGATGATTGGGCTCGCACGAAACGCGATGGCGACGCAGCAGATTCATCAGGCGCTCAACGCGGTCTGGGCTGTCGTTGCCGAAGCCAACCGCTATTTCGCGGGCGAAGCGCCCTGGGCACTCGCCAAGACCGATCCGAAACGCCAGGCCACGGTGTTGTACGTGACCGCGGAAGTCGTACGACAGATCGCCATTCTGGCCCAGCCGGCGATGCCGCAGGCTTCCGGCAGACTGCTCGATATTCTCGGCATCCCCAACGACGTCGGTTCCCGCAACTTCGCCGCGCTCGACGCGCGGATCAAACCGGGCACGGTGCTTCCCGCGCCAGCTCCGGTATTTCCGCGCTATATCGAACCGACGGCGGCCTGAGCGGTTTTACTCCCATGCTCGTCGACAGCCATTGCCATCTCGATTTTCCCGATTTTGCCGACGACCTCGACGGCATTGTCGCGCGGGCCGAAGCGGCCGGCATCGGACGAATCGTCACGATCTCGACACGGGTGAGGCGGCTCGCCGCGCTGCTCGCGATCACCGACAAATACAGCCGCGTCTATTGCTCGGTCGGCACCCATCCGCATCAGGCCGACGAGGAAGACGGCATTCCGGCCGACGAGTTGATCGCATTGACCAAACATCCGAAGGTCGTCGCACTCGGCGAGGCCGGGCTCGATTATTTCTACGAACACGGCTCGCGCGAGGCGCAGGAACGCGGCTTTCGGACCCATATTGCGGCCGCGCGGGCAACCGGCCTTCCGCTCGTCATCCATACCCGCGAGGCGGATGAGGATTGCGAACGCATCCTGGTCGAAGAAATGGCCCAGGGGCCGTTTCGCGCGGTGCTGCATTGCTACACCGGCGGGCGAAAGCTCGCGATGAGGGCGATCGAGTTGGGGCTTTCCATCTCTTTCACCGGCATTCTCACCTTCAAGAAGTCAGATGCGCTGCGCGCGCTCGCGGCGGAGCTGCCGCCCGATCGCATCATGGTCGAGACCGACGCGCCGTACCTTGCGCCCGGAAAATTCCGCGGCAAGCGCAACGAGCCCGCTTATGTGGTCGAGGTCGCCAAGGTCCTGGCGGAAGCTCGCGGCGTTTCGCTGGAGGAGATTTCGCGGCAGACGACCGAAAACTTCTTCCGTCTGTTCTCGAAAGTGCCCGCATCCGCATGACGCTCACCCTGACCATTCTTGGTTGCGGATCGTCGGCCGGTGTGCCGAGGCCGGCGTTAGGCTGGGGCGCGTGCGATCCGAACAATCCGAAAAACCGCCGCCGCCGCTGTTCGCTCCTGGTTGAACAAAGCGTCGCGGGCGGCACGACACGAATCGTCATCGATACCTCGCCCGACCTGCGCGAGCAGTTGATCGACGCCAAGGTCGATCACATCGACGGGGTCTTTCTGACTCACGAGCACGCCGACCAGACCCACGGGATCGACGATCTTCGCTCGGTGGTTCTGCATCAGCGCCGCCGCATTCCGACCTTTTTCAACATGTCGACCGCCGAGGACATCATGGCGCGGTTTTCGTACTGCTTCGTGACCCCGGAGGGCAGCCAGTATCCGCCGATCCTCGAGCGCCGTGCGGTCGAAGGCGGCGAAAGCCGCACCATCGAAGGGAAGGGCGGTGCTGTCACGCTTTCGGCGTTCAACCTCGCGCATGGCGATATTCCCGCGCTCGGCTATCGGATCGGTGGGGCGGCCTATACGCCCGATGTCAGCGACATTCCGGAAGCGAGTTGGCCGTTTCTCAGGGATCTCGATCTCTGGATCATCGATGGCCTGCGCTATACCGGCCATCCCAGCCATTTCAGCGTCAGTGATGCCTTGTCGTGGATCGATCGTTTCAAGCCGAAGCGCGCTGTGATTACCAATATGCACGCCGATCTGGACTACGAGGTACTACGGCAGAGCCTGCCCAATGGCGTCATTCCCGCCCATGACGGCCTGCGATTGGACGTGCCCTAGATCTTGTGCAGTTCGAGCGCGGACGGGTGAAACAGTTCTTCGGGGCTGAGCAGGCGGGATGACAGTCCTTCGGCATGATGGCGTTCCAGGAAACGGCGGAGTACCTCGCGGTTCGGCTCAAGCCCATACGACCAGAAATCCGCACCCATCAGACGCCGCGCCGCACCGAGCTGTTCCTCGACGAACGGCAGCGTGACCTTGGTCGCGGACGTATCCGAGAGTTTGGCCAGCGCGATCGCCTTGGAGCGCTCGAATGCCTTGGTGACCGCAACCGGCAACCAGGGATGCTTTTCGACCAGCGCGCGGCGAATGCCGAGCGTGTGCATGATCGGAAACAGGCGGGTGCGGCGGTACCAATCGGTCGCCGTCGCCTGCGGATCGGAGAAGAGATAACCGACATTGGGATGTCCGCGATCGAAGCAGGACGGCGCGCGCGGCCCGATCACGGCATCGACCTCGCCGCTTGCCAATAGATCGGAGATAGTGGCATCGGGCCTCGCACTCTCGACCACGACGTCGGATGGCAGATTGAGACTGATCTTCTCGATCCGTCCAGGGTGCTCATAGCCGCCTCGCACCCAACTGACGTCGGCGGGTCGAATACCGTAGTCTTCCTCAAGGAAGAGGCGAACCCAGATGTTGGCTGTGAGCTGATATTCCGGTACGCCGACCCGGCGTCCCTTCAGGTCGGCCGGCGATTTGATCCGGTCGGTGCGGACATAGACCGAGGTGTGGCGGAAGGCGCGGGACGGAAATACCGGGACGGCGATATAGGGGCTGGTGCCCGCCGCAGTCTTCACCGAATAGCTCGAGAGCGAGAGTTCGCAGACGTCGAAATCGGCGTGCCTGAAGGCGCGGAAAAATATCTCTTCGGGATCGAGCAGCATGTACTGCGCATCGACGCTATCGATCTGGACCAGACCGTCGACCAGCGGCCGCATCCGGTCGTAGTCGCCGATCGCGACGGAAAGCTGCAGTTTGCTCATCGAGACGCTCCCTTATATGTATGATCTTCTATGTCGCTTTAAGAAGAAAACAACAGGGAAATTTCCGTCATGTCCAATGCCGTATCCGAAGCCGTGTTATCTGCGGGCCGCGAACTGGTCGACGCCAATCACATTCTGTTCGATCAGGGCGTCGTGGACGGGTTCGGCCACGTCAGCGTGCGGCATCCCGAACGGCCCGACCGCTTTCTCCTGTCGCGCAGCATGGCGCCCGCGCTGGTAACGGAAAAGGACGTGCTGGAATTGGACCTCGACGGCAATCCGGTGGTGCCCAACGGCCCTGCGCCATATCTCGAGCGCTTCATTCACGGCGAAATCTACCGCAAACGACCGGACGTGAATTCGGTGGTGCACAGTCATTCGCCCTCGGTGGTGCCGTTCAGCGTCGTCACCGGCACGACGCTGCGCCCGGTCTGTCACATGTGCGGCTTTCTCAGTGAGAAGGGCGCGCCGATCTTCGAAATCCGCGATTTCGCAGGTCCCGGCAGCGATCTTTTGATCACCAGCCGCAAGCTTGGCGCAGCGCTGGCGGACAGCCTGGGCGAGGGGCCGGCCGTTCTGATGCGTGGCCACGGCTCGACGGTGGTCGGCGGTACGCTTCGCCAGACGGTCTTCCGCGCGGTCTACACCGAAATCGGCGCACGCCTGCAAATGGAAGCGATGCGTCTCGGGCCCGTCACCTATCTCACCGAAGAGGAGACGGTCGGGACGACCAAGACCATCTCGACGCAGTACGACCGCGCCTGGTTTCTGTGGCTCAAGGCGGCGCGAAACAGCCCGATGTCGCGCCAGGAGGCTTGAGACGATCATCGGCTACGACAGGATCGCTTTCGCCGAGTGAACCCGGTCGCGCAGCAGGAATTTCTGGATCTTGCCAGTTGAGGTTTTCGGGATCGTCCCGAACACCACGGCCTTCGGCGTCTTGAAGCCAGGCATCTGGGCGCGGCAGAAGGCGATGATCTCGGCCTCGGTCGCCTGTGCGTTTTCCTTCAGTTCGACGAAGGCGCAGGGCACCTCGCCCCATTTACTGTCCGCCTTGGCGACCACAGCGGCGAACAGCACGGCCGGATGCTTGTAGAGGACGTCCTCGACCTCGACGGATGAGATGTTCTCGCCGCCGGAGATGATGATGTCCTTGGAGCGGTCCTTGATGATGACGTAGCCGTCCTTGTCGAGCACGCCGAGGTCGCCGGTGTGAAACCAGCCACCCGCAAAAGACTCCTGCGTGGCCTTTTCGTTCTTGAGATAGCCCTTCATGACGATATTGCCGCGGAACATCACTTCGCCGATGGTCTCGCCATCGCGCGGCACCTCACGCATGGTTTCGGGATCAAGCACGGTGACCGCTTCCTGGAGCGGGTAGGAGACGCCCTGCCGGCGCTTGAACTGCGCGCGCTGATCGGCGGCAAGATCATCCCAGCCGGGTTGTTCGGCACAGAAGGACGCAGGACCATAGGTTTCGGTCAGCCCGTAGACATGGGTGAGCCTGATACCGATCCGTTCGGCGCCTTCGAGCACGGCTACCGGCGGCGCAGCTCCTGCGATCAGGCCAACGACCGGGTGGGCATCCAATGTTTTGGGCGCTCCCGGCGCATTGATCAGCGTGTTGTAGACGATCGGCGCGCCGCACATATGCGTTACGCCGTGCTTCGGAACCAGTTCGAAGATTTTCGCCGGATCGACCTTGCGCAGGCAGACATTGATTCCGGCCGCTGCGGCAATGGTCCACGGAAAGCACCAGCCGTTGCAGTGAAACATCGGCAGCGTCCAGAGATAGACGGGATGCGCGCCGAGATTGGCAGCCAGGATATTACTGACAGCGTTGATATAGGCGCCGCGGTGATGGGTGACGACGCCTTTGGGATTGCCTGTGGTGCCGGACGTATAGCTCAGCGCAATCGCGTCCCATTCGTCGGCCGGCGGGCGCGCGGCAAACTTTTCATCGCCCTGTGCGAGCGCCGCCTCATACTCGATCGTGCCGATGCGCTTTTGGCCAACGGCCTCGTCGTCGACATCGATGACGAATGGCTTGTCGCCCTTCATCTGCTTTAGGGCATCCGAAATCACGCCTGCGAATTCGGGATCGACCAGAATGACCTTGGCGCCGCCATGATCGAGCTGAAACGCGATTGCCGACGCATCGAGCCGGATATTGAGCGTGTTAAGCACGGCGCCGGTCATGGGCACGGCAAAATGCACTTCATTCATCGCCGGGATATTCGGCAGCATCGCCGCGACCGTATCGCCGGGACCGATGCCGCGGCCGGCGAGGAAGGAGGCAAAGCGCCGGCAGCGCGCGTAAGTCTCCGACCAGGTGAAGCGGCGGCCCTCATAGACGGTGCTGGTATGATTGGGATAGATCGCGGCAGTGCGCGCCAGGAAACTTAAAGGCGTGAGCGCCACGAAGTTGGCCGGCGTCTTCTCAAGGCCGATGTCGTATTGGGTCTGGGCGCGTGCCATCGGTCACCCTCACGTGTTGACTAGTGGTCCGATTCTAACATTCGCATCCCTTCTCAGCGGCTCTTTTTTGCGAATGTTAGAATCAAAGGACCACTAGCAAGTATAGGTTGCTAGTGGAGTTTTGGATTTGACGTTCGCATTGCGAATGCGCGGTTACGGTGCTGCGAACGTCAAATCCACTCCACTAGAGGAAGCCGATCGATATCCATGGAAAGATAGCAACAATTATCAGTCCTGCCATCAAGGCCAGCATATAACCCAGAATTGGGCGGATGCCCTCGGCGGGGTCGACGCGCCCAATGGCGCAGGCCGCATAATAGCCGACACCAAACGGCGGCGCGAACAGCCCGATTCCCATCGCCAGAATGATGATCATCGCGTAGTGGACCTCGTGCACGCCTACGGCGCCCGCGATCGGGAACAGGAGCGGGCCGAACAGCACGATGGCCGGAATGCCTTCGAGCACGCTGCCGAGCACAATGAACGCCAGGATCGATACGGCAATGAAGCTCGCTGAACCGCCGGGCAGGCCGGTCATCGCGGTCGCGAGGGCACGGGAAAAGCCGGACTGCGTCAGGCCCCAGGCCATGCCGGTCGCCGTTCCGATGATCAGGAGGATCGCGCCGGAAAGACAGGCGGTATCGATCAGCATCGGCATCAACCGCCGCCAGTCGAACTGGCGGTAAATCGTGAGGCCAACGACGAAGCCGTAGACAATGCCGATGGTGGAAACCTCCGTCGCTGTCGCGACGCCTTCGACCACTGCGGCACGGATCACGAAGGGCAGCGCCAGCGCGGGCAGGGCGATGATGAAGGCGCGAAGGATCTCCGACCTTGTGGCCCGTTTGACATGGCTCAGATCCTCACCGCGATAACGCCACCACACCAGCGCCGAGAGCGTGATCGCGCAGACGACGCCGGGCAGGAGGCCGCCGGTAAACAGCGCTGAAATCGAGACACCGGTCACCGAGCCGATAGTGATCAGCACGAGGCTCGGCGGAATGGTTTCGGTCTGTGCGCCGGTCGCGGCGAGCAGGGCGACGAGATCGCCGGGCTTGGCACCGCGCTCCATCATTTCAGGGAAAAGGACCGGCGCGACGGCGGCCATATCGGCGGCCTTGGATCCGGAAATGCCCGAAACCAGGTACATGGCGCCGACCAGCACATAGTTCAGCCCGCCACGGACATGGCCGAGCAGGCTGGCCAGAAACGCCACCATGGCTCGCGCCATGCCGGTCATTTCGATCAGAAGCCCAAGGAAAACGAACAACGGCACGGCAAGCAGGATCAGGTGGCTCATGCCCTCGTCCATCCGCCCGACCAACACCATGAGCGGCGTGCGCGTGGTTAGCGCGAGATATCCGAACGTCGCGAGCCCGAACGCAAAGGCGATCGGTACGCCGGCATAGACGCAGAAGCCGACCACGCCGACGAAGAAAATCACCAGGTTGAGATTGCCAAGCGGCTTCAGCCACGGCGAAGCCAGCCAGAACAGCGCGACCAGAACCGCGACCGACAGCACCGCCTTGATGACTAATGCGGCATCACCGACCCGTATCAGCCGCAGGCCCGCAAACAACAGCATCAGGCAGGTGCCGACCGGTAACGCAGCGGCGCGCCAGGTGTTGGAGATTTGCAGCGCCGGCGTCGTGATGAAACTTTCCTCATAGGCGTATTGGTAGCTCGGGCCGACGATCAGAAGCAGAAACGCCAGCGCCGCGCAGGTCGCGGCCACATCGAGATAGGCGCGTAGCGCAGGGCCTGCGCTCGCTACTCCCGCCGTCATCCGCATATGCTCGGAGCGGCGGAACGCGACGACGGCGCCCAGCATCGCCAGCCACAGGAATAGGATCGAGGCCAGTTCGTCGGACCAGATCAGCGGCTGCTGCATGACGTAGCGTGCGACGATGCCGGCAAACAGCGTGATGATCTCGGCCACGACAAGAAACGCCGCCGGAATTTCCACCAGCATCCCGAGAGCATTTTCGAGCCGGGCGACCGTCGAGCGGCGGCGAGGGGACACCGCCTCTCCCGCTACGACCTGCGTCGCCCCGGCACTCACCATTGTCGTCGGCCTTAAGACAACTTGCCGACGGATTTCTCCAGGATCGACCAGGCTTCGTCGCCGTATTTGCGTTTCCATTCCGAATAAAAGCCAGCCGCACGCAGCTTGTCGCGGAATGGCGCCAGATCAGGCTGATTGAACGCCAGCCCTTTGGCCGTGAGGTCCTCGCGGACGGTGGCATTGAGCTTTTCAGTGTCGGTGCGGGCCTTCAGCGCCGCGGCATTGACATTTTTCTCGACAATCGCGCGCACGTCGGCCGGCAGCGCGTCCAGGGCGCGGCGGTTGGCCAGGAACCAGTAGCCGTCCCACATGTGGTTGGTCAGCGAGCAGTATTTCTGCACCTCATAGAGCTTGGCGGTCGAAATCAGGGCCAGCGGGTTTTCCTGGCCTTCGACGATCTTGGTCTGCAGCGCCGAATAGACCTCGTTGAAATTGATCGAGGCGGGCGCCGCTTCGAAGGCCTTGAACATCGAGGTCCACAATGGCGATACCGGCACGCGGATCTTGAAGCCTTTGAAGTCGGCCGGGCCCGTGATCGGCTTGGTCGAGGTGGTCGTCTGACGGAAGCCGTTGTCCCAGATCTTCTCGAACGCGACGATATTGGCCTTGGCGATCTCCTTGCGCACATAGGCGCCAAGGTCGCCGTCCATGGCCTTCCAGACCGACGGATAATCCGGGAACGCGAAACCCATCCCGTTGATCGACGCCGCCGGTACCAGGATCGCCAGGATCAGGCCCGACATCGTGAAGAATTCGACGCCGCCGGACCGCAGCTGGCTCAAAACGTCCGTATCGGCGCCCAGCTGGTTATTCGGAAAAATCTGCAGCTCGAACCGGCCATTGGTCTCGGTCTTGATCGCAGCCGCCATCTCACGGGCGCGGACATTGAGCGGATGGGTGTCAGGCAGGTTGTTGGCGAACTTGTAGCTGAACTCGGGTTGCTGGGCGGCCCGCGCCACCAGCGGCGCACCCAGGCCGCCCAATACGGCCGATGCAGCCGTGGTCTTCAATAACGAACGTCGCGAAAAACCCATCTCGTCGTCTCCCAGATCGCGCTTTTTACTCGGCTTCCATTGGGAAGCATGCCAATCGCTTTTTGCCTGCTTTCAAGAGAAATACCAAGCGCAGTTCGTAACGCGTTTTGCCACGGTTCCGCATGGCGTTTGGCGAGAGGATTCGGATGCCATCCACGACAGCCACGAACGACCTTCAAATCCGCTGGAAGCTGAGGATTTAGATACAAATGTCTGGAATACCTATGGAATAAGATATTCCATAATATACCTTATGCGAATCATAGAGGTTGGCCTGCGGTTATTGGCCCCGTCGAGTCGTCGGAGGCAGGACGGACTACCCGGTTCAAAATCAGTCCAGCAAGAGGCCGCTGCGGGTGGAGCCCGAACGCTAGTCCGCTGCAAACAACGACGCAGTGGCGCCTTATCAGCCGAAAGGTGCAGATCGCGCGTTGAAACGATATCGCCGAAGCCGAATTGCACGATGTGGGGGCTCTCATACCTTCCTTTCCTAGAAGGCAACTCAAGGAGAAGGACGATGCGCCCTGCTTTCTGGCGAGCCGCAACGATGTCGGCCGCCGCCGTTATAGCCACCGCAGGAATCGCGCTTGCCGCCAATCAGTATGATTCAGGCGCGACGGACACCACGATCAAGATCGGCAACATCATGTCCTATAGCGGCCCTGCGTCCGCCTATGGCGTGATCGGCCGCGTAGAGGCCGCTTATTTCCACAAGATCAACGACGAAGGTGGGATCAACGGCCGCAAGATCGACTTCATATCCTACGACGACGGCTACAGCCCTCCGAAGGCCGTCGAACAGGCCCGCAAGCTGGCCGAGGACGACCAGGTACTCCTGATCTTCAATTCGCTGGGCACACCGAGCAACACCGCGATCCGGCCCTATTTGACCGAAAAAAAGATGCCTCAGCTATTCGTCGCAAGCGGCGCGACCAAGTGGAATGATCCGAAGCACTTCCCGTGGACTATGGGATGGCAACCCAGCTACCAGGTCGAAGCCGGCATCTATGCCAGGTACATCCTGAAACAAAAGCCCAACGCCAAAATTGCCGTCCTCTATCAGAATGACGACTACGGCAAGGACTACCTGAAGGGCCTCAAGGACGGGCTCGGCGACAAGGCCAAAAGCATGATCGTGGCCGAGCAAGGCTACGATCTGTCAGAGCCTACGGTCAGCTCGCAAATGGTCAATCTGCAGGCCTCGGGCGCTGACGTTTTCGTCGACATCGCAACGCCCAAGTTTGCGGCCCAGTCGATCCAGAAGGCGTATGAGCTCAAGTGGCATCCGATGTTCATTCTGAACAATGTCAGCGCTTCAGTGGGAAGCGTCCTGAAACCGGCCGGACTTGAAGCTTCGCAAGGGATCATTTCGGCGACCTATTTGAAAGATTCGACCGATCCCGAATGGAAGAACAGCGCGGACATGAAGGAGTGGAACGCCTTCATGGACAAATATGCAGTCGGTTACGACAAGTCGGATGCATTTACGCTCTATGCGTATTCGATCGCACGCACGATGGTGCAGGTGCTCAAGCAAAGCGGCAACGATCTCACCCGCGCGAACGTCATGAAGCAGGCTGCGAACCTGAAGGACTTCGATCCGGGCTTGCTGCTACCCGGCATCAAGATCAACACCAGCGCGACCGACTTCGCGCCGCTCCGCCAATTGCAACTGATGCAGTTCAAGGGCCAGTCCTGGGAGCGGTTCGGACCGGTCATGAGCGGCGAAGCAAGCGCCCAACAAGGCTGAGACCGCAGTGAGGCGAACGCTGAAGCATGATCCCGAAAAATGTGAAGCGGTTTTCCGAAAGGATCATGCTGAATCTAAGACCCCAAGCGCGATGATCGCTCAACAAAGCCTCATCGCGCCTTAGCGTCCCCGGAACCGCGGCTTGCGCCGTTCCAGAAACGCCGCAACGCCCTCCCTGTGATCCTCGGTCATGGACGCCAGCGCAAACTGGTCGACGTCCATGTGGCTCGCGAGATTGTCGAGCGCATGCGTCAGGCGATTGATGGTGAGCTTGGTCATCGCTGCCGAGATCGGCGGCTGGCTTGCGAATTTCGCGGCGAGCGTCATCGCGGCGTCGAAGGCGGAGCCGGGTTCGGTGACCTCCTCCACCAGCCGCCAGGCGTGGGCTTCCTCAGCCGAGATGGGCTGGTCGGCCAGGATCACGGCCTGCTTGGTTCGCGCCGGGCCCATCAGGTGCAGCAGGCGCGGAACGCTTTGCCAGCTCATGTTCATGCCGAGCCCGATTTCGGGAATGCGGATATGGGCGGCGCGGCTCATGATGCGAAAGTCGAGCGCGACCGCGAGCGCAACGCCGCCGCCGATGCAGAAGCCTTCGATCGCCGCGATCGTGATCTGCTCCATGTCCTGCCATGCCTGGGCGAGCCGGGGGCCGAGCTTCAGGTGCCGGCGCAGCGCACCGATGTCCATCGACTTGCGCGAGCGGCCTTCGGGATCCTTCAAATCGAACCCGGCGCTGAACGCGTTCGGGGCGCCGCTCAACACCACAACCGACGTGTCGGCGTCGTCCTCGAAACCGCGCGCGGCCTGCGTTAACTGTCGCATGGCTTCCGGGGACAGGGCGTTGATCCCGTCGCCGCGGTCGAACCGCACGACGGCGATACGGCCGCCCGGACCGAGGCCTTTTTCGATGGCCACGAAGTTCGTCATGGGCCTCCCTCCTCGACTGTGTCGGGATTAACGCGCCAGCACAGCCTCACGCACCGCGCGGGCAACCTCGACCGCATTCGGCGTATCCGAGTGCACGCAGATGGAATCGGCGCGCACCGCAACGTCGTTGCCGTTAACGCTTTCAGCCTTTCCTTCGGCGATCGCCCGCCGGCAACGCAACGCGGCGCGGGCCGGATCAACCGCTTGATGCTCGCGCGTGATGATCAGCCGGCCGTCGGCCTCGTATTCGAGATCGGCATAGAATTCGGCAATCAGCGTGTGACCACGAGCGCCGTAAACAGTTTCGTGGCAGGTACCGATCATGCCCATGATCGGTACCTTGAAGACGTCCGCGGCGTCGCAGATCGCATTGGCCACGGCCTCATCCCGCGCGGCCATGCCGTAGAGCGAGCCGTGCGGCTTGAGGTGGTTAAGGGCCATGCCCTCGGCTTCGAGAAAGCCTTTGAGCGCGCCAACCTGGTAGATGACGCAATTGGCGAGTTCGTCACGCGGCATTTTCATTTCGCGGCGGCCAAACCCTTGCAGGTCCGGCAACGACGGATGCGCACCGACCGCAACCCCGTGTGTCTTGGCCAGCCGCACCGTCTTGCGCATATGGTTGAAGTCGGAGGCGTGGAAGCCGCAAGCAACGTTGGCCACCGAGATCAGCGGCATCAGGGCCTCATCGTCACCCATCCGGTAGAGGCCGAAGGCCTCGCCCATATCGCAATTGATCGTCGCCACGCCCCGCTCCCGCGCTGCTACTTCTTAAGCGCGTAATTCCCGGGACCGAAAGCCCAGATCAGCGCAAACAGGCCGATCAGCCCGAGGTTCTTGCCAAAGTTGATGGTCTGGCCCACGACCGCCGCCGGCGGCGAAGCCCAGAAATTGTGAAACATAACGCTCGCGAGCGCCGTGAACACGATGAACGCGAGCGCTACGTAGCGCGCGTAGACGCCCAGAATAAGCGCGAGCGACCCGCCGAGTTCGATCGCAATTGCGCAGGCTGCCAGGACGCTGCCGAAGCCGCCCGCTCCGCCTGGCAGGCGCCCAGCGGTGGCTTCAAAGGCCAGGACTTTTCCGATGCCGCTGTAGATGAAGAGCGGCGTGACCAAGAGCCGCGCCGCCAGCAACACCTTGTCCTGTACGGCTGTCGTCATTCCCGGTGTCGTCATTTCTGTTTCCCCCTTTTGAAAATTATTCCGCCGGCGCCACGCTCGCCTCAGTGGCCTTGCTTTGCACCGAGAGCGAGCCGATCACCAGGGCGGCCACGATCGCAGCGCCGCTGATCGCCCAGAATACCACCTGCTGGCCGCCCGTCACCTGCTGCAGAAACCCGATCACGAAGGGTCCGAGAATGCCGCCGACGCGCCCTACCCCAAGTTCCATGCCGACGCCGCTGGCGCGAAATCCGGTCTCATAGGAATTGGCGGTGAAGTTGTTGAGAACGTGCTGGGCGCCGATCACGAAGAAGCCTGCGATCGCCACGACCGCAAAATTGAAGGCATGACCGTTGACGAACAGCAGCGAGCCCACCGCAATGCCGCCGACGATCCACCATGCGCCGAGCAGGCGCGGGGTTGGCGCAAAGCCGCGATCGGCGAGCGTCGCCAGCGTCAATCCGCCGATGAAGGACGTCGCCTGCATCAAGGCGCCGTAGGCAAAGCCAGACGCGAAGGTTTCGCCGCGGGCGATCATTACGGTCGGGATCCATCCGACCAATCCGAAAATGGCAAACAGTGTCAGGAAGGCCGTGGTCCAGATGGTCAGGGAAACGCGGCGGTAACGCGGTGCAAGCAGTGCCGCGATGGTGTTTTTCGGCGCGGCATGGTCAGGGCTGCGAAACGTCGCGTTCGCGTAAACGCCGCTTCGGTCCGGGCGCAGCCGCACCATTAGCGCGCGCAATTCCTCGATCCGACCACGCGCGGCCAGAAATTTCGGGCTCTCCGGCAGCACCGCATGCACCAGGAGCGTCAGCGGGATCGACGCCGCGCCGACGAAATAGAGAACTTGCCAGCCATGCGTCGGCGTCAGGAATACCCCGACCAATCCGGCAAAGACACCACCCAGCGACCAGCCAAACGTCACGCCCCACAACGAAAAGGCGTTGCTGACCCGCGGCGGCGCGAGCTCGTTGATGAAGGTGGTGCCAAGCGGCAGCAGAACGCCGAGGCCAAGGCCGGTGAGAAACCGCAAGCCGCAGAAGCTGGTAAAACTATTCGCAAAGATCGCGGTCGCAAGCGTCAGGACGTTGACGATCCAAAGGCCGACGAGCAGCGTTTTGCGGCGCCCAACGCGGTCGGCAACCATGCCGTGGCCCAGCGCGCCGAACAGAAAGCCGATCAATCCGGAAGAAACCAGAAAGCCGGCCTGGCTTGGCATCAGGCCCCATGGCTGCTTCACATATTGAATGACGTAGGCGGGATTGAACGTGTCATAACCGTCGAACATGGTGATCAGCGTGACGACGACGCCAAGCATCTTGTGCAGCGGCGTGACGGCAGCGCCCGCCAATTCCTGGTGGATATCGACCTCGTTTCCCGAACCCATGGTTCGCCCTCCCCGGTTTTATCTTGGCTCGCTACCGTCCTTGCTTCTTTCGGCAGGTTTAAGCGACGGCCTCACTTCAGCTTGAACAGCGTCCTCGCATTGTCGCGGCCGATTTTCTGGCGGTCGATTTCCGAGATCGGCGCCGCATCGAACCAGTCCGAGGCATGATCGATATTCTCGAACGGCCAGTCGGTCGAAAACAGAATCCGGTCCGCGCCGATTTCGAGCATGGCATCGATCAGCGTCTGGGTGCGGAAATTCCCTGATGTCGTGATGTAAAAATTCTCGCGGAAATAGTCGCCGATCTGGCGCCTGGCCGGATAGTTGTTTTGCACGCGCATCCACCTGTTGTGGTTGTCGATCCGCCACATCGAATAGGGCAGCCCCTCCCCCATATGGCCAATCACGATGTTGAGCCGTGGATGCGCATCGAACAGCCCGGAGCCCATCAGCCGCAAGGCGTGGACCGCCGTCTCCTGCCCGAACGCCCAGGACGGTCCGAGCAGCCAGCGGTGGCCTTCATAGATCGCGGCATCCTTCGGCAGCGGATTGCGTGGATGCAGATAGAACGGCACATCGAGCCGCTCGACCTCGGCCCAGAACGGCCAGTAGGCCTTCACGTCGTAATAAATGCCGGATGGACTGTCCCCCACCTGGCTGAAACCGTTGACCAGCGCGCCGCGAAATCCGAGCTCCTTCACGCAGCGGACGAGTTCCCGCGCCGCAAGCTCCGGCGTTTGCATGGGAAGCGCCGCGAGGCCGGCCAAGCGCTTCGGCTGCCGGGCGATTTGCTCGGCCATGAAGTCGTTGGACCGGCGAGCGATGTCGTTGGCTTTCGCGGTGTCGGGTATCGCCTGCACCGCGGGCGCATTGAGGGAAAGCAGCATCATCTCGATGCCATGCGCGTCCATTTCTCTCAGACGGCGCTCCTGAATATCGAGTAGCCGCCCCTTCAACTCGGGCCAATCGGCCTCCGGGGCAAAGCCGGCGCTGTCCTGAAGGGTTTCCGGAATAGCAAAATGCTCTTCGAGCGCTACTTTTCCCTGCACCGCAGCACGCCTCCACCCTGTCGCCGTCTCTCCGGAGCAGTTAGACAGTGTACTGTCCATTTGGCAAGTTCAAATTGCCGTGTCCAATGAGATGACCGGCAATCTTGACCGGCAAAAGCCGGGAGCCGACAATGCTCGTTCCGTCAAACGAGTATCGTTAGCCCATGACCGAGCACGATCACCATCATCGCCACGACGACCATTCGGAACTGTCAGAGACCGAGCTGCGCGTGCGCGCGCTGGAAACGATCCTGACCGAAAAGGGATATGTCGACCCCGCGGCGCTGGATGCCATCATCCAGGCCTATGAAACCAAGATCGGCCCGCATAATGGCGCGCGGGTCGTCGCCAAGGCGTGGTCTGATCCGGCCTTCAGGAAGGCCTTGCTTGAAGACGCGAGCAAAGCGGTCGGCACGCTGGGCCACGTCGGCCGGGTCGGCGATCATCTCGTCGCGGTCGAGAACACGCCACATCGCCACAACATGGTCGTGTGCACGTTGTGCTCCTGTTACCCTTGGGAAATGCTCGGGCTTCCACCGGTCTGGTACAAGGCTGCACCCTATCGCTCGCGCGCGGTGAAAGATCCGCGCGGTGTGCTCGCCGATTTCGGCGTGAGCCTGCCGAAGGAAACCGAAATCCGGGTGTGGGACTCCACCGCCGAGACGCGCTTTCTGGTGCTGCCGATGCGGCCGGAAGGCACCGAAGGCTGGAGCGAGGCGCAACTCGCCGAACTCGTCACGCGGGATTCGATGATCGGCACCGGTTTTCCCAGAATGCCAGGAATCCCGTCATGAACGGCGTGCACGACATGGGCGGCATGGACGGGTTCGGCAAGGTCGAGGCCGAAGCCAACGAGCCGACCTTCCACGAGAAATGGGAAGGCCGCGTAATGGCCATGGTGCGGGCGATGGGTGCTGCCGGCGCCCACAACATCGACACCTCTCGCTTCTATCGCGAGAGCCTGCCGCCGCATGTCTATCTTTCCAGTTCCTACTATTGGAAATGGCTGCTGGGGCTCCGGGATAATCTGGTCGCCAAGGGTTTTGTGACGGAAAGCGAACTCGCGGCCGGCCATGCCAAGGAAGCAGCAAAGCCGCTCAAAAAAGGCAAGTTCGGCCTCGACAGCGTCGAACGGATCATGGTGCGCGGCCGCTTTGAGCGACCGCCTCCCGCGCTCGCCAAATTCAAGCCTGGCGACCGCGTGCGCGCGAAGAACATGCATCCCGCCACGCATACCCGCCTTCCCCGCTATGCACGCGGTCATGTCGGCGTGGTCGAGCGCATTCTGGGTTGTCAGGTTTTTCCGGATTCCGCGTCGATGGAGTTGGGTGAAAACCCGCAATGGCTTTACAACGTGGTGTTTGGCGGCGCCGAATTGTGGGGCCCGGACGCCGACCCCACCGTCAAGGTCTCGATCGACGCCTTCGAGCCGTATCTGGAGCCGGCGTGAGCAGCGCCGCACAAGCAACGCTCGCTCTTGAAGACCTGCCCCGGGATGACGACGGCCCGGTGTTTCGCGAGCCGTGGGAGGCGCAGGCGTTTGCCATGGCGCTATCGCTCCACGAGCGCGGCCTGTTCACGTGGACGGAATGGGCCGCGGCGCTTGCTGACGAAATCAAGATCGCACAGGCCAATGGCGATCCCGACACCGGGACGACGTACTATCGCCACTGGCTTGCGACGCTGGAAAAGATGGTTGCCGCAAAAGGCGTTGCTCCACTCGAAATCCAGCATCGCTACCGCGACGCCTGGGATCATGCCGCCGACCGCACGCCTCACGGCTCGCCGATCGTGCTGAGGCCGGACGATTTTCAGACCGGCGCAGCATGACCCCTTCGCGCAATGTTTCCCGCCTGATCGAGATCATGGCGCAGCTTCGAACGCCAGTGACCGGCTGTCCGTGGGATCTCGAGCAGAGTTTTGAGACGATCGCACCCTACACGATCGAGGAGGCCTACGAGGTCGCCGACGCGATTGCCCGCAAGGATTACGACGACCTCAAGGACGAACTCGGCGACCTCCTGCTCCAGGTCGTCTACCACGCGCGCATGGCGGAAGAGCAGAACGCCTTTGCCTTCGGTGATGTCGTGGAGGCCATTACACGAAAAATGATCCGGCGGCACCCGCATGTCTTCGCCGACAAGGACGGCAATATCGCTGCCGCCGGCGTCAAGAGCGCGTGGGAGCGGATCAAGGCCGAGGAAAAAGCCGAACGCGCGGCACGCCGATCCGCCGAAACCGCCTCGGCCAGTTCGTTGTTGTCGAACGTCAAGGCTGGCCAGCCGGCGCTGACACGCGCGATGGAATTGCAGCGCAAGGCGTCGACGGTTGGCTTTGACTGGAATGACCCGCGTGCGGTGTTGCATAAAATTCGCGAGGAAGCCGACGAGATCGAGGCTGCGCTCGACCATGGCGACAAGGCGGAGCTTGCGGCAGAGACCGGCGACCTGATGTTTGCGCTGGTCAACCTCGCCCGTCATGTCGACGCCAGCCCGGAAATGGCACTCCGTGGCGCCAACGCCAAATTCGAGCGCCGCTTCGCTTATATCGAGCGGGCATTGGCCGCGCAGGGCCGTTCGCTTGAGGCGGCGTCTCTGGCGGAGATGGATGCGTTGTGGAATGAGGCGAAGGCGAACGAAACTCAACCGTCGTCCCGGCCAAGCGAGCAACGCGAGCGCTGAGCCGGGACCCATAACCACCGATGTTGGAGGTGGATAGGGCTGCGGCCATATCTTGCTTGGTAACAACGCCAGTGGTTGATGGGGTGGACGGCCCCCTACGGCATCAGTGTGCCAGAATGAGGTTGTTGCAAATCTCAGACAAGGGAGCCGTCGGTGGGACAGATTATCCGCATTGGAATGGATACGTCGAAGCATATTTTTGTACTGC
>NZ_DAHUXJ010000140.1 GCF_027307225.1 Bradyrhizobium sp.
GCAGTACAAAAATATGCTTCGACGTATCCATTCCAATGCGGATAATCTGTCCCACCGACGGCTCCCTTGTCTGAGATTTGCAACAACCTCATTCTGGCACACTGATGCCGTAGGGGGCCGTCCACCCCATCAACCACTGGCAACGGTCGTCAACTGGGCTGGGGCACCAACCTCAGTCACATCGAACATCGGTGGCTGATGGGTCCCGGAGCGCGCTTGCTCACGCTCGCTTGTCCGGGACGACGAGAAATCACGCCCCGCCAGGATAATTCGGCGCTTCGCGGGTGATCGTCACGTCGTGCACGTGGCTTTCGCGCAAGCCGGCACCGGTGATGCGGACGAACTGCGCCTTGTCGTGGAATTCGGCAAGGTTACGCGCGCCGACATAGCCCATCGCGGCGCGCAGGCCGCCGGCGAGCTGATGCATGACATTGGCGACCGGCCCCTTGTAGGGCACCTGCCCCTCGATGCCTTCCGGCACCAGCTTGAGCGTGTCCTTGATGTCCTGCTGGAAATAGCGATCGGCGGAGCCGCGCGCCATCGCGCCGACCGAGCCCATCCCGCGATAGGCCTTGTAGGAGCGGCCCTGCCACAAAAACACTTCACCCGGCGTCTCGTCGGTGCCGGCAAGCAGCGAGCCGACCATGGCGATGTCGGCGCCGGCCGCGAGCGCCTTGGCCAGATCGCCGGAGAACTTGATGCCGCCGTCGGCGATCACGGGCACGTCGGCTTTCTTCGCCGCCTCGACCGCATCCATGATCGCGGTGAGCTGCGGCACGCCAACACCGGCGACAATTCGCGTGGTGCAGATCGAGCCCGGGCCGATGCCGACCTTGATCGAATCTGCGCCCGCATCGATCAGTGCCTGCGCACCTTCCTTGGTGGCGACATTGCCGGCAATCACCTGCACCGCATTGGACAGCCGCTTGATGCGGTTGACCGCCTCCAGCACCCGCGCCGAATGCCCATGAGCGGTGTCGACCACGACCAGGTCGACGCCGGCATCGATCAGCAGTTCGGTGCGCTCGAAGCCGCCTTCGCCGACGGTGGTCGCGGCCGCCACACGAAGGCGGCCCTGCGCGTCCTTGCAGGCAAGCGGATGGGCGACGGCTTTTTCCATGTCCTTGACGGTGATCAGGCCGACGCAGCGATATTGCTCGTCGACGACCAAGAGCTTCTCGATGCGATGCTGGTGCAGCAGCCGCTTGGCCTCGTCCTGGCTGACGCCCTCGCGCACGGTCACGAGATTTTCATGCGTCATCAGCTCGGAGACTTTTTGTCTTGGATCGGTGGCAAAGCGCACGTCGCGGTTGGTGAGAATGCCGACCAGTTTTCCCGGCCTGCCTTCGCCGGCGCCGGTGACCACGGGAATTCCGGAAATACCATGGATGCTCATCAGCGCGTGCGCGTCCGACAGCATCGCATCGGGGCCGATGGTGAGCGGATTGACCACCATTCCGGATTCATACTTCTTGACCTGGCGCACCTGCGCCGCCTGGCCCTCCGGATCGAAATTGCGGTGAATGACGCCAACGCCGCCCGCCTGCGCCATGGCGATCGCCATGCGCGCTTCGGTGACGGTGTCCATGGCCGAGGCCATGATCGGAATGTTGAGCGGGATGGCGCGGGTGACGCGTGAGCGGATATCGGCTTCAGAAGGCAGAACGTCGGAAAGGCTAGGTTTCAGCAGCACGTCATCGAAAGTGAACGCTTCACTGATCGCCGGAAGTCCCTGTACCTGCGCCATTACCAACTCCGTCTGAATTCTGGATAAGCCAAAGCGACGGCGAAGGCTGGCTTCGCCGTCGAATCGGGCCCATCGGTAGGGTTGGCGGTGGTCGATAGCACGCCACCATCACGAATCAAAGGGGCCAATCCGCATTCCTGCGGATGGCCCCAACAAGGTCAGTAGCGGCAAAAAAGCCGCCGACATGCCTTTGGGCATGCCAGGCGGCATCAATTTCCGGCTTAGTTGCGGAATTCCTGCGCCGTGCGAACGCGCGACGAACCACTTTCGAGGCAGCGCCGGGCCGTCGCGATCTCGGCTTCGGTCGCGCCCTTGCTGCGCGCCCAAGCCTCAGCCATTTCGGCACTATATCTTGCTACATAGTAGCGAACGACCGAGCATGACGCGCGATGGAAAATTCCTTCGGCAGAGGCTTCAACCGGCGCCAGTGCAAAGAGGACGGCGACAACGAAGAGCAAGCGAAGCCCCATCTGCGGGTTTTTCCTTCTCTCAAAACACGTACAGGGAAATGTCGAGCAACACGGCTCGCGATAAGCGGCTTAGCTCTCACGATGACTACAGCCGTACAACCCCATCTCAAACATATCAAGCAGGGGAGCTATGCAGGTGTGGACACGTTAAGGTTTCTGCACAAAATCGCCACAAACGGACAACGAAGCCATCTCCTCACATCTTGTCGGAAACGCTTGAAATCAAAGGCTAACGATGGTGAATGCGCGTGTTCCATGATGGTCACCATGCCATATATGCGGAACCCCCCGCCTTAGTTCCCCTCCATCACGAAAAATCTCAATGAACAAACAGCGTCTGATTCCGCTCATCGTGGCCACGGCCCTGTTCATGGAGAACATGGATTCGACCGTCATTTCAACGTCCCTGCCGGCGATTGCGGGCGACATCGGGACGAGCCCGCTGACGCTCAAGCTCGCTATCACCTCCTATCTGTTGTCGCTCGCCGTGTTCATTCCGGCGAGCGGCTGGACCGCCGACCGCTTTGGCCCACGCCTGGTGTTCTCGAGCGCGATTGCCGTCTTCATGGCCGGCTCGATCGGCTGCGCGCTGTCGGGATCGGTGACGGATTTCGTGATCGCGCGCACGCTGCAAGGCATTGGCGGCGCTATGATGACGCCGGTCGGGCGTCTTGTGCTGTTACGTTCGATCGACAAGAGCGCGCTGGTGAACGCCATGGCCTGGGTGACGGTACCGGCGCTGGTCGGGCCGGTGATCGGACCGCCGGTCGGCGGGTTCATCACCACCTATTTCTCCTGGCACTGGATCTTCCTGATCAATATCCCGATCGGCCTGCTCGGCATCTTCATGGCCTTACGCTTCATTGATCCCATCAAGAGCGACAGCCGCGAACCGTTTGATCTCTACGGCATGGTGCTGGCCGGGCTTGGACTGGCCGGCATCGCCTTCGGCCTCTCGGTCGCCGGACTCAATCTGTTGCCGTGGAGCGTTGTCGCATCGCTGGTGGCGATCGGCGCGATCTCGATGACGCTTTACGTCATCCACGCCCGGCGAACCGCCTCTCCAGTGCTCGATTTCGCGCTGTTGCGGCTCCCAACCATGCGCGCCAGTATCGTCGGCGGCTTCCTGTTCCGCGTCGGCGTCGGCGCGCTGCCATTCCTGCTGCCGCTTCTGATGCAGGTCGGATTCGGCCTCTCCCCGTTCCGCTCGGGGCTGGTGACGTTTGCCTCCGCCGTCGGGGCCATGGGCATGAAGACGCTGGCTGCGCGCATCATCCGAGCCTTCGGATTCCGCAACCTGATGACCGTCAACGCCGTCATCGGCTCGGTCTTTCTCGCTGCCTGCGCGCTCTTCACGGCAACGACGCCGCTGCTTCTGATCGCAATCATTCTGGTGGTCGGCGGCTTCTTCCGCTCGCTGGAATTCACCGCGATCAACACCGTCGCCTACGCCGAGGTCGATCCGCCGCAGATGAGCCGCGCCACCACGCTCGTCAGCGTCAACCAGCAACTGGCGATTTCCGCCGGTGTCGCCATTGGCGCCCTCTGCGTGGAATCCACCCTGTTGATGCGCCACGTGCAGGAACTCACCGCCGACGCCTTTGCGCCGGCATTTCTCCTGGTAAGCGTGATATCGATGATGTCGGCCTTCCTGTTCTGGCGCATGCCCGACGACGCCGGCCACGAAATTTCAGGCCGCAAGGCGGTCGAGATTTCCAGCCGCAAGGGGGCGGCGAAAGAAGCGGTCAAGGCCGCAAGCCAGGGTACCCAGGACGCGCGAGATCAGAAGTTGGGGTGACAAGACCGCCGCTGCCTCATCCCTCCCCCGCGTCAGCGTGGGGAGGGTGGCACTTCGCGAGCAGAGCGAACGAAGTGTCGGGTGGGGGCGTCAGTCCGCCCGTCCATCGCAAAGATCCGGCACTTGGCCAAGTTTCCAAACATGCATTGCGATGAGAAAACTCCCCCACCCTGGCCTTCGCTCCGCTTCGGCCTTCCCTCCCCGCTGCTCGCTACGCTCGCGGGGGAGGGATAAGCAAGAGACGCAACTCAAAGCCCGGCTCCTTCCCGTCCCTACACCCCGTCGCCAATGGTGGCGCGCCGACTATTCCGGTGCGCCAGACAGTTGCGGAAGATCGTCAGTGATCGTGAACCACGGAGCCTTGCTGCCAACGTGGACGTGGAGCTTCGGTTCGATGCCCGGATCGTCATCCAACGTGCCCAGCGGCAGGCCATAGTATTTCGGGTAATCGTCGAACTTGCTCAGGATCGGAGAGCCGCACACCCGGCAAAACCCCCTGTAATTTCCCGGTGACGATTCGTAAAAGGTGATGAGTTCCTCGCCTTGCACGAATTCAAAGTCAGCCGATTTCACGCTGGCCCGGCTACGGAAGGCGCTCCCTTGCGCCTTTCGACACATCGAGCAATGGCAATTCATGGCGCCAGATAGCTGCCCGCGGATCTGATACCTGACGCCGCCGCACAAGCAACTTCCGCGCAACATGTGCACCTCCCCTTGTTCCTTAAACCGGACGCTAGCCCAACCGTGACGAAGTTATTGTGAACTCTTCGTTCCGCGAAATCCCGTCGCCAGCACATAGCGCTCGGAAGAGTCCTGCCGGCTGGCGGCAGGTTTCACATGGCGAACGCCTGCATAGTCGCGTTTGAGCTGCGCCATCAGCTCGGCATCCGCCCCGCTTTGAAAGGTTTTCGCGAGGAACGTGCCGCCCGGCTTCAGCACCTCGGCGGCAAAGGCGGCGGCCGCTTCCACCAGCCCAACCATCCGCAACTGGTCGGTCTTGCGATGACCGGTGGTGTTGGCCGCCATGTCGGACATCACGACATCGGCGCGCCCGTCCATCATCGCGACCAGCCGCTCCGGCGCACGCTCGCCAAGAAAATCGAGTTGCGCGAAGGTTACGCCCGGGATCTCCGGCATCTCGAGCAAATCGATCGCCACCACCCTGCCCTTGCCGCTCGCAATGCCGACCCGCTTGGCCGCGACCTGGCTCCAGCCGCCGGGCGCCGCGCCGAGATCGACCACCGTCATGCCGGATTTAAGCAAATGATATTTGTCGTCGATCTCGGTGAGCTTGTAGGCCGCACGCGAGCGCAATCCCTCGCGCTTGGCGCGCGCCACATAGGGATCGTTGAGCTGCCGTTCCAGCCAGAGTTTTGAGGACAGCTTGCGCTTGCCCGCGCTCTTGACGGTAACGTGCAGCCGCCCGGTCGTGTCTTTCGCCATGTGATGCCTGATGCGCTTACCGGTTGGCCAGCGCGCCGTCTTCGCGCATCATTTCCACCAGCATGCCCTCGCGAAGCCCCCGGTCGGCGACGCGCAGCCGCCGCAGCGGGAAGGCGTTGCGGATCGCATCGAGAATGGCGCAGCCCGCCAACACCAGATCGGCGCGCTCGACGCTGATGCAGTGGTTGGCGGCGCGCTCCTGATAGCTCATGCCGAGCAGCCGGGCGATGGTTGCGGTAATCTCGGCATCGTTCATCCAGATGCCGTCGACCCGCCGCCGGTCGTAGCGATGCAGGTTGAGATGGATGCCGGCGAGCGTCGTCACCGTGCCCGAGGTGCCGAGCAGATGCATGTCCGTCAGGTCCCGGGCATGCTCGGCCGCGAAAGGAGCGACGTGCTTTGCGACTTCAGCGGTCATCGCGGCGTAGCATTGCTCACTGACATCGCGGCCGCCGAAATGCTCGGCCAGCGTCACCACGCCGAGTGGAATCGACATCCACGCCTTGATGCGCGCCGTCGGCTCACGCAACGAGGGATCGCGCTCGATCCGCACCAGTTCGGTGGACCCGCCACCGATATCGAACAGGATCGCGCCGCGTCCCCTGGGATCGAGCAGCGGCGAGCAGCCGATCACCGCGAGCGCCGCCTCGGTCTCGCGGTCGATGACCTCGAGGCGAATGCCGGTTTCGGCCGCGACACGGTCTCGGAATCCGTCGGCATTGGAGGCCGCGCGGCAGGCTTCCGTTGCGATCAGCCGCAGCCGCCTCGCCTTCCGCGACCGGATCTTGTCGCGGCAAACGGCGAGCGCGGCGATCGCGCGTTCGATCGCCGCCTCGCTGATGCAGCCGGTGGCCGAGATGCCCTCGCCGAGGCGCACGATCCGCGAAAACGAATCGACCACGCGAAAGCCGTCCACGGTGGGACATGCGATCAACAGGCGGCAGTTATTGGTGCCGAGATCGAGCGCGGCATAGACCTCGGTACCCGGCACCAGCCTTGCCGCGGCGGCATCCGCCGCGACCGGTATGGCCAGGCCTCCGCGCGACGCCGCGTCGTCGCGAGCCCGCGTATCCTCATTCATTCAATTGTCTTTCTCGGGGCTAGCGCCCGCCGAGGAATGTCGGTTTCGGGGGCAACTCTAGCAGTGGCGAGGCTAGTGGCAAGGGCGGTGCAGCAATCCCTATATACCACCATGCCTATTCTGCCGTTGTCGCCAGCAGAGGCGTAGTTTATTGGGGTTTGGGCTGCCAAAGCCGCAGAAAAGGCGGCCATTTTCGGATATTTTAGATGCAAGATCACACCTCCCCAACCTCCCTCGAAAACGCTCTCGCACTGCAAAAATATGGGGTCGGCCAGCCGGTCCGCCGCAAGGAGGACGACACGCTGGTCCGCGGCAAGGGCAAATATACCGACGATTTCAACCTCCCCCGGCAGGCCTACGCCTGGGTCGTTCGCTCCAGTCATGCCCACGGCGTGATCCGCCGCATCGACACCGAGACCGCCAAGGCCATGCCGGGCGTGCTCGGGGTATGGAGCGGAACCGATCTGGTGGCAGCCGGCTATGGTCCCTTCACTTGCGCGCTGCCGCTGAAGAGCCGCGATGGCACGCCGCTGCACCAGACCAATCGCACCGCGCTGATGACCGACAAGGTGCGCTATGTCGGCGACCCCGTCGCCTTCGTGGTCGCCGAAACGCTGGTCCAGGCCCGCGATGCCGCCGAGGCGATCGAGGTCGACATCGATGCCCTGCCCGCGGTCACGGATCCCGAAGAAGCGGCCAGGCCCGGCGCGCCGCTGCTTTATGACCACATCCCCAATAACGTCGCGCTCGACTACCATTTCGGCGACGCCGAGAAGGTCGAAGCGGCCTTCAAGAGCGCAGCCCACGTCACCAAAATCGACGTCATCAACAACCGCGTCGCAGTGGTGGCAATGGAGCCGCGCGCAGCGCTCGCGTCCTACGACAAAGCAAGCGAACGCTTCACCATTCAGGTGCCGACCCAGGGCGTCGCCGCCAACCGCACCGGTCTTGCCAAGAATCTTCTGAAGGTTCCGCACGACAAAGTGCATCTGCTCACCGCCAATGTCGGCGGTTCGTTCGGCATGAAGAACATCAACTATCCCGAATATATCTGCATTCTGCACGCGGCGAAGGCGCTGGGCCGGCCGGTGAAATGGACCGACGAGCGCTCGACCAGCTTCTTGTCCGACAGCCACGGCCGGGCGCAGAAGATCCATTGCGAGCTGGCGCTCGATGCCGACGGCAAATTCCTTGGCCTGAAGGTCTCCGGCTATGGCAACCTCGGCGCTTACATCACCGGCGTCGCGCCGCTGCCGCTGTCGCTCAATATCGGCAAGAACATTGCAAGCGTCTACCGCACGCCCATGATGACGGTCGATATCAAGACGGTGCTGACCAACACCACGCTGATGGGCGCCTATCGCGGCGCCGGGCGGCCGGAAGCGAACTATTTCATGGAGCGGCTGATCGATCGTGCAGCCGACGAAATGGGCATCAACCGGCTGACACTTCGCAAGCGAAACTTCATCAGGCCGGCGCAGATCCCGTTCAATGCCTCCTCCGGCATGGTCTATGACAGCGGCGATTTCCAGGGCGTGTTCGAGAAGGCGCTGCAAATTTCCGACCATGCCAACTTTGCCAAGCGCAAGAAGGAAAGCCGAAAGCAGGGCAAGCTGCGCGGCATCGCCGTCGGCTCCTATCTCGAGGTCACCGCGCCGCCGAATGTCGAACTCGGCAAGATACTGTTCGAGGACGATGGCTCGGTGAAGCTCATCACCGGCACGCTCGATTACGGCCAGGGCCACGCCACGCCGTTCGCGCAGGTGCTCTCGGCGCAGCTCGGCGTTCCCTTCGAGCGCATCAAGCTCGAGCAGGGCGACAGCGATCTGGTGCATACCGGCAACGGCACCGGCGGCTCGCGCTCGATCACCGCAAGCGGCATGGCGATCGTCGAGGCGTCAAAACTCGTGATCGAAAAGGGCAAGCACGCCGCCGCGCATCTGATGGAAGCCGCCGAAGGCGACATCGAATTTGCCGACGGTCGTTTCACCATCGCCGGCACCGACCGCTCGATCGACATCCTGGAACTGTCACACCGCCTGCGGGAGGGCAAGATGCCGGAGGGCGTGCCCTCCTCGCTCGATGTCGATCACACCACGGGCCCGGTGCCCTCGACCTTCCCCAATGGCTGCCATGTTGCCGAAGTCGAGATCGATCCCGAAACGGGAATCGTCGAGGTCGTGCGCTACACCGGCGTCAATGATTTCGGCACGGTCGTCAATCCGATGCTGGTGGCCGGCCAGTTGCATGGCGGCGTCGCGCAAGGCATCGGTCAGGCCTTCATGGAGCATGTCAGTTACGACGCCAGCGGCCAGCCGATCACCGGCTCGTTCATGGATTATGCGCTGCCGCGCGCCGAAGACATCCCGCATATGGAAATCGGCGACCATCCGGTGCCGGCCAAATCCAACCCGCTGGGCACCAAGGGCTGCGGCGAAGCCGGCTGCGCCGGCTCGCTGTCGACGCTTGCCAATGCAGTGCTCGATGCGCTGTCGGAGCTCGGCATCACCCATATCGACATGCCGCTAACGCCCGAACGGGTCTGGCGCGCGATTCGCGATGCCAAGGTGAAGATGGCTTAAGGTACGTCGTCATTCCGGGGCGATGCGTAAGCATCGAACCCGGAATCTCGAGATTCCGGGTCTGGTCCTGCGGACCATCCCGGAATGACCGCGCGGTAAGACGTGATTGTTCAAAAAGTTGAGCGGCGAGCATGACAAGAAATGATCACCCCCTGGAAAGGGACCATTTGCGAAAGCGCGCGGCACTTCTTTTGGCACTTAGTAGGACGCGCGGTGCGCTCTATGACCTCGCTGACAGTTCCCCTGAAGTACGGCGCATTTTAGAACTTACCAGTACGGCGAGGATTGCAGAAATACTGAGCTGTTCGGAACGTGAGTTGGCAATCGACTGGAATGAATATCTCACGCGCTCTGGAGCTGATCGCATCAAGGGAGTCTAGGAAACCGCTCACGCCCTACGCCGCCGCCTCCTCCCGCGGCTGGTAGATCGCGATATGCTTGCAGTGCGCCAGCGGCGTGATGCCGTTGCCGACGACCAGCGCATCCAGCTCGACGAAGTGATGACCCTTTTTCTCGAAGTTTTCGACGACCCTGGCGCGCGCGGTCAATTCATCGCCGCGTCGCGCCGCGTTCAAGAGCTGCATCCGGCTGCCGACATGAATCCACGGCCCCAGGATCGCATTATCGACCAGCACCCTGTTCATCACTCGCTGCAGCAGCCCGGGATGACCGAGACCCTCGCGAACAAAGATCGTATCGACCTCGCGTACCTCGTCGAGATATTCGTCCGCGGCGTCCCCGGCCCAGTTGCGCGGCATCGAGCCCAACCATTTGCCAAGCTCGTAGGAAGCCGGACTAACCGGTTTCCGCTCCGCGACCGGCGCGGTGGCCGGATAGTCGGCGACCGAGAGCGACGGCGGGGCCACCGGCAACGAAGCCGTTCCGGTCGCGCACAGCTCGCCGCGGCTTTCGAGTTGGATCGAGATCATGCCATCTCGTTCTTCTCCCCTGACATCGGCGATCTCGCCGTCATAGACCGGCTTGACGAAACGCGCCTCGATCAGGCCGCGTTCGAGAAAGTCGCGCCCCCATTTTGCGATCGGCAGATGCATCATGTAGGCCATGACATCGACGCCGGGGACGAGGCCGCCACTGAAGCCGAAACGGCGCGCGACAGTGTCGTCGTGCATCTTGTTTTCGGACAATTTGGCGGTGTTGTAGGCCTCGACGCGATAGGTTTCGATCAGGCCTGTCATGACGCCATTTCCCCTTGTCGATCTCGCGAGTGATCGTACGCCAAGGGAACGCGGTGACAAGGGCACCCTTCAACGAGCCCTGCCCTCGCATTTTGGTGCCTGATGGGCTACCACGCAGGCCTTACATCCCCCATCTGTTCACGATCAATGACAACGCCCGCAAATCCAACCCGCATCTATGTCGATGCCGACGCCTGCCCGGTGAAAGACGAGATTTACCGGGTCGCGGCGCGGCACGGCCTTCCCGTCAGTGTAGTCGCCGGCCAATTCATCCGGGTGCCGCACGATCCGCTGATCGAGCGGATCGCGGCGGGATCAGCCATGGATGCCGCCGACGACTGGATTGCAGAACGAGCTGGCCCTGGCGACATCGTCATCACATCCGATATTCCGCTCGCCAGCCGCTGCGTGAAATCAGGCGCCGAGGTGATCGCACCGAACGGCAAGCCGTTCACGGAGCAATCGATCGGCATGACGCTCGCGGTCCGCAATCTCATGACTGACCTGCGCTCGTCGGGCGAAGTCACCGGCGGACCGCGAGGCTTCTCTCCGCGCGACCGCTCCGCCTTCCTGTCGGCGCTCGACCAGGCCATCCGCCGCATCCAGCGCCGCCGGGCGGACGCGCCTGCATCCAGCCAAGGCTGAAGAGAGATCATGGCCCCGCCGCTCATCCAGCTCAAGGATATCAGCCTCACCTTCGGCGGCACGCCCTTGTTGTCGGGCGTCGAGCTGTCGGTGTCGGCGGAAGAGCGCGTTTGCCTGATCGGCCGTAATGGCTCCGGCAAATCGACGCTGCTCAAGATCGCGGCCGGTCTCGTTGAGGCGGATCAGGGCAGCCGGTTTGTGCAGCCCGGCGCGACCATCCGCTATTTGCCGCAGGAACCGGATTTTGCTGGCTTCGCCTCCACGCTCGCTTATGTCGAGGCTGGACTCGGTCCCGGCGACGACCACTATCAGGCTCGTTATCTGGTGGAGCAACTCGGCCTTCGCGGCGACGAAGATCCCGCCCACCTCTCCGGCGGCGAGGTTCGCCGCGCAGCGCTTGCGCGCGTGCTGGCGCCCTCCCCCGACATCCTGCTCTTGGACGAGCCGACCAACCATCTCGATCTCACCACCATCGAGTGGCTGGAGAGCGAACTGAATGGTCGCCGCGGCGCGCTCGTCATCATCAGCCACGACCGCCGCTTCTTGTCCAACCTGTCGCGCACGACCGCCTGGCTCGACCGCGGCCAGATCCGGCAGATCGATCGCGGCTTTGCCTCGTTCGAGTCATGGCGCGACGAGGTATTGGCCGAAGAAGAGCGCGAGCAGCACAAGCTCGACCGCAAGATCGTCAATGAAGAGCACTGGCTGCGCTATGGCGTTTCGGGCCGCCGCAAGCGCAACGTCAAGCGGCTCGGCAATCTGCTGGCGCTGCGGCAACAACGCCGCGACTATCGCGGCGCGGCCGGCAACCCCAACCTCGCCGCGGCCGAATCCGATAAGTCCGGCCGGCTGGTCATCGAGGCCAAGAACATCAGCCGAACCTACGGCGAGCGCACGATCGTCGACGGCTTTACGATCCGCATCCAGCGCGGCGACCGGGTCGGCATCGTTGGCCCCAACGGCGCCGGCAAGACGACGCTGATCGAGATGCTCACGGGAGCCAATCCGCCGGACAGCGGCAGTATCCGATTCGGCGCCAATATCGAGATGGCGACGCTAGACCAGCATCGCGAAAGCCTCGATCCGAAATCGACGCTGGCGGAAGCCTTGACCGGCGGCCGCGGCGACCATGTCATGGTCGGCGGCAAGCCGAAGCATGTGGTCGGCTACATGAAAGACTTTCTGTTTTCCGAAGAACAACGTCGCACCCCGCTGGAAGCGCTCTCCGGCGGCGAGCGCGGCCGGCTGATGCTGGCGCGCGCGCTGGCGAAGCCTTCCAACCTCCTGGTACTCGACGAGCCGACCAATGACCTCGATCTCGAAACCCTCGACGTGCTCGAGGAAATGCTGGGCGATTACGAGGGCACGGTGATCGTGATCAGCCATGACCGTGACTTCCTCGATCGCGTCGTGACATCCGTCATTGTGCCCGAGGGTAACGGCCGCTGGATCGAATATGCCGGCGGCTACACGGACATGCTGGCGCAGCGCGGCGCCGATCTCAAGCGCGAGCCAGCAAAGACTGCTCCCGCCGAGAAGAAAGCGGCCGAGAAGGAAATCAGTGTCGCAGCGCCTTCGCCCGCGCCGAAGCGCCGCCTCTCCTTCAATGAAAAGCATGCGCTGGAAAAGCTGCCAAAGACCATCGCCAAATTGCAGGGCGAAATCGAAAAACATCGGCTGACGCTTGACGATCCCGATCTCTACGCCAGGGATCGCAAGAAATTCGATCAGGCGTCCGCCGCCATGACCAAGGCGCAGCAAGAATTGCACGTCGCCGAGGACAAGTGGCTCGAACTTGAAGTGTTACGTGAAGAGATAGAACAGGCATAAGCGCCGAAAGAGAAGAACGCCATGACCACGCCCCTCGCCGCCAAAATCGCCCGCGAATACGGCACGCCGATTGCCGTGATCGACATGGACAAGGTCGAACGCAATATCGCGCGGGTGCAAAAGGCCTGCGATGCGGCGGGCGTCGCCAATCGCCCGCATATCAAGACGCACAAGAGCCCGATACTGGCGAAAATGCAGATCGCAGCCGGCGCCCATGGCATCACCTGCCAGAAGCTCGGCGAAGCTGAGGTGATGGCGGATGCGGGTATCGACAACATCCTGATCAGCTACAATTTGCTCGGCGAAGAGAAGATGGCGCGGCTTGGCGCCTTACAGGCCAAGGCCCGTATGACGGTCGCGGCGGACAATCCAACTGTCGTCGCGAGCCTCACGCAGGCCGCAGCCGCCTCGGGGCGCCCGCTTTCGGTCGTGGTCGAATGCGACACCGGTCGCAAGCGCGCCGGCGTCGAGACGCCGGCGGAAGCGATTGCGCTCGCACGGCAGATCTCGGATTCCAAAGGCCTCGTCTTTGCTGGCTTCATGCTTTACCCGACCGAGACCGGCTGGGCGGAAGCGCAGAAATTCTACGACGAGGCGCTCGCCGGCATTCGCGCGCACGGGCTCGATGCGACGATGGTCTCGACCGGCGGCTCGCCGAATCTGAAGAATCTCGGCAAGCTCAAGGGCGCCACCGAACACCGGCCCGGCACCTACATCTATAACGATCGCATGCAGGTCGGCGCGGGCGTCGCGAGCTGGGACGACTGTGCGCTCAATATTTATTCCACCGTGGTCAGCCGCGCCGGTGCCGATCGCGGCATTCTCGACGCGGGATCGAAGACGCTGACATCGGATACCGGCAGCGGGTTGGACGGCCACGGGCTGATCCTCGAACATCCGGAAGCCCGGATCGCGAAGTTCGCCGAAGAGCACGGCTTCCTCGACCTCGCCCGCAGCAACACCCGGCCGGAAGTCGGCGATGTCGTGCGGATCGTGCCCAATCACGTCTGCGTCGTCGTCAACATGATGGACGAGGTGGTGATGGTGCGCGGTGACGAAATCCTCGGCACGCTGAAGGTCGAAGCGCGGGGGAAGCTGAAATAGGCGAGTAGCGAATAGGGAGCAGCGAATGGATTTTCGCTATTCGCTAGTCACCATTCGCGCCTAACCACTTCAACGCGCCCCTCCCCGCCGCAACTCCGGTCGCGAAACAGGCCTGCAGCAGATAACCGCCGGTCGGCGCCTCCCAATCAAGCATTTCGCCCGCGACGAACACGCACGGCAATCGCCGCAGCATGAAATCCGCGTCGAGTTCGTCGAACGCAACGCCGCCCGCACTGGAAATGGCCCGCGCAATCGACGCAACACCGGTGAGCTTGATCGGCACAGCATTGATCAATTCGGCAAGTTTTTCCGGTGGCAATGACAAAAGCGCCACCGAAGAAGCAATCGAAGCTTCCTGCAGCAAGCCGATGGCGACCGGGGACAATTGCGCGGCCTTGCGCAGCCAGTTCGAAAACGTCTGTTTGTTCCGTGGAGCCGATAGCCGTCGGATGAGATCGCCCGACGAAATATCCGGCCGGAGTGCGATGTGCAACGTCGCATGCCCCGATGCCAAGACGGCGTCGCGCAATTCGGCCGACAGCGCATAGACGGCGCCGCCTTCGATGCCGTCACGCGTGATCATCGCCTCGCCGCGGACGCTGCGTTCACCACATGATAGCGCGATCCCCTTGAGCGGTTCACCCCCAAAGCGCTCGCGAAAGATGTCTGACCAGTCGACGGCAAATCCGCAATTGGCGGGCCTGAGCGACGCTACCGTCACGCCCTTGCTGGGCAAGGTCTCCACCCAACCGCCATCCGATCCCAATCGCGGCCAGCTTGCGCCGCCCAGCGCCAGCACGGTCGCATGGGCCTCGACCATGCGCGTTCCCTCCGGCGTCTCGAACAGCAGCCGCCCGTTGTCATCCCAGCCCCTCCAACGGTGACGCAGACAAAAAGAAACGCCTGACGCGTCGAGGCGCCGCAGCCACGCCCGCAACAGCGGCGAAGCCTTCATGGCCCTTGGGAACACGCGCCCGCTGGAGCCGACGAATGTCGGCTGGCCCAGCGCCTCGGCCCACGCGCGCAAACGATCCGGCGGAAAGGCTTCGATGGCAGCGCTGAGTTTCGGCGCGGCTTCCCGGTAGCGGGCCAGAAACGTCTCAAGCGGTTCGCTGTGCGTCAGGTTAAGCCCGCCGCGACCAGCCATCAGGAATTTTCGCCCTACCGACGGCATCGCATCGAAGACGGTAACGGCCGCACCACCTCGCGCCAGTACTTCCGCCGCCATCAGCCCGGCGGGACCAGCGCCGATGACGGCCACTCCCGTTTGCATTCTATTGCCTACAGCACCGAGAGTTAATTTCCCAGACGAGCTTTGTATCGCTTGCGTCTGCAATACAAATCGAGCTTCCGAACTAACTCTTCGCGCTCGTCACTTGAAACGTTTGGCAGGTAGTACACATACCCGTTTGGTGGATCGAAGTAAAAATCAACATGCACAGACCTTCCAAAGCCCTCATAGGTAACCGACTCGCGGCTGCTTCTTCTAACGATACTACCGTCGTCGAAGTAGTAGGTCGGATGGAATGGAAGCAAATTGCAAAGCCGCATACCCTCTCTTGCCTCGTCTACAACTTCACACCCGCCCGCGCCGCGGCGTGGCCGACATATTTGTTGGTCTGCTGGAACGCATTTTCCAGCGCCTTGGCGGTCGACATGTCGGCAATCTCTTCAAAATGCGCGGCAATGGTTTCCGGCGTCCATTCCGACGGTGGAAAATTCACACCCTCGGTTTCCATGATCCTGATCACGGCAAACGAACCGGCGCCCGCGCCGATGACCATGCGGGTCGGCGCGTCCTCAGCCAGCAGATAAAGCACGGCCGGTGTGATCGCCTCCGGCTTCATCAACTCGAGCGCCTGCGGCGGCAACAGTTCCGCGGTCATTCGCGTCGCTGCCGTCGGCGAAATGGTGTTGACGCGGATGTCGTTCTTCCGGCCCTCCTCCGCCAGCACGTTCATCAGCCCGACGATGCCGGCTTTCGCGGCGCCGTAATTGGCCTGGCCGAAATTACCGAACAGGCCCGACGAGGAAGTAGTGACGACGATGCGGCCATAGTTGCGCTCGCGCATGCCGCCCCACACCGCCTTGCAGCAGTAGAAGGTGCCGGTGAGATGCACATCGATCACCTTGGCGAAGTCGGCGACTTCCATCTTGGCAAAAGACTTGTCGCGCAGGATTCCGGCATTGGCGCACAGCAGGTCGACGCTGCCCCACTCTTTGGTGGCGCGATCGACCATCGCCTGCACCTGTTCGAAGTTGGAAACGTCCGCGCCATCCGCCATCGCCAGGCCGCCGGCTGCGCGGATTTCCTCGACTACGGCCTCCGCCGGCGTCGACGAACCGCCGGTGCCGTCGCGCCCGCCTCCGAAATCGTTGACCACCACTTTCGCGCCGCGGGCAGCTAACCCCAACGCATGGGCGCGGCCAAGGCCATTGCCCGCGCCGGTGACGATGGCGACGCGTCCGTCAAACCTGATTGTCATGGATAAATTCCCGAATTCTCTCTGTTGTCATGCCCGGCCTCGTGCCGGGCATCCACGTCTTGCTTGTGGCCGCACCAATCAGACGTGGATTGCCGGGTCAAAGGATGGTTACGCAAAATAGATCAGGCCGATCCAGTCGGCCACCAGGGCGGGCTTGTCCTCGCCCTCGATTTCGACGGTCACATTGGTGTGCGACTGCAATTCCTTCGGCTTGCGCAACTTTGCTCCGATCAGCCTGAACCGCCCGCGCACGCGCGAGCCCGACCGCACCGGCGAGATAAAACGAAGCTTGTCGAAGCCGTAATTGACGCCCATCGTCGTGCCTTCGATCACCGGCATCACCTCATAGGACATGATGCTAAGCAGCGACATCGTCAGAAAGCCGTGGGCGACCGTGGTCCCGAACGCCGTTTCGCGCCCGGCGCGCTCCGGATCGATGTGGATGAACTGATGATCCTCGATCACATCGGCGTAGACATTGATCCGGCCCTGATCGACCAGATGCCAGGACGATACGCCGATCTCCTGCCCAACCATCGCCTGATATGATGCAAGCGAGACCGGCGGCTTCTTCCAGACTTCGTTCATTCCATCTTCTCTGAAACCTAGAGCTCCGATTCCGAAGTTCGCAAGCATTTGCAGCAACCTCTGATGCGAACTTCGGAATCAAAGGAGCTCTAGCGACCTATTTGATGCTAGTGCGGCTTTGAATTTGAAGTTCCTATGACTAACGTGCCGAGACCTGATAGGAACTTCAAATTCACCGCACTAGTCGGTTCGTACTTTCTGCAATTCCGGAAAGTCTTCCTCGCGGAATTCATCGCCGCGCAGCGGATCGCTGCGATTATTATCGCGTTCGAGGCGGCGCAGATGCACGCGCCGGATTTTCCCGGAAATCGTTTTCGGCAATTCGCCCACGAGTTCAATTCGCCGGATTCGCTTGAATGGCGCAAGCCGCGTGTGGAGGTGAACGAAGATCGATCGCGCCGTGTCGCCGGAACGCTCGGTACCCGGCACCAACAGAACATAGGCCTTGGGAATGGCCAGCCGGATCGGATCGGGGCACGGCACGACGGCAGCTTCCGCGACCAATTCATGTTCGAGCAGGACGCTTTCGAGTTCGAACGGACTGATGCGGTAGTCGGATGACTTGAAGACGTCATCGGAACGGCCGACGAAGGTGAAATAGCCATCCTCGTCGACGAATACCACGTCGCCGCTGCGGTAGACGGCGCCTTCCGCTCCGGACAGGGCGCCATCCTCGCCCTGATAACCCTGCATCAACCCCGCGGGACGGTCGGCGCCGAGCCGCAGCGTGACCTCGCCCTCTTTGGTCGCTTGCCCGTCGGCATCGGTGACTTCAACGCGATAGCCCGGCATGGGGCGGCCCATCGATCCGATTTTCACCTTCTGGCCCGGCGAATTGCCGGCAAGCGCGGTGGTCTCGGTCTGGCCATAGCCATCGCGGATCGTCAGGCCCCAGGCCGAACGCACCTGGTCGATCACTTCGGGGTTGAGCGGCTCGCCGGCGCCGCAGACCTCGCGCAACGATACCTTGAAGTCGGCAAGCTTCTCCTGAATGAACAGCCGCCATACCGTCGGCGGCGCGCATAATGTCGTAACGCCGCATTGTGCGATGGTTGCAAGCAAAGCCTTCGCATCGAAGCGCGGCTGATTGACCACGAAAACGGTCGCGCCCGCATTCCACGGCGCAAAGAAGCAGCTCCACGCATGCTTGGCCCAGCCCGGCGACGAAATATTGAGATGAACATCACCCGGCTGCAGCCCGAGCCAGTACATGGTCGAGAGGCCGCCGACGGGATAGCTACGATGGCTGTGCCGCACCAGTTTCGGCTTCGCTGTGGTGCCGGAGGTGAAATAGAGCAGCATCGGATCGTCGGGTCCCGTGGCACCATCCGGCGCAAAATCTTCCGGAAAATCAGCCGATTTCTCAAACGGAAGCCAACCTTCCTGTGGCGCGCCGGCATTGACGACAATCCACACCAGCTTTTCAGCTCCGAGCCCTTTGAATTTGCCTACCTGATCCTGCGTCGCGACCACCGCTCGCGCCCGGCCACGCTCAAGCCGGTCGCGCAACTCGTCCGGCGTGAGCAAGGTGGTCGCCGGGATCACAACGACGCCAAGCTTGATCGCCGCGAGCATGGTTTCCCAGAGCGGCACGACGTTACCGAGCAAAAGCAGCAGATGGTCGCCGCGCTTCAAGCCCTGCGCCCGCAGAAAATTTGCGACCTGGTTGGAACGCCGCGATAGCGTGGCGAAAGACAGCTTGGTCTCACGGTTGCCGGCATCGACGATCCAGAGCGCCGGCCGATCGCGGCTCTGCGGGTCACGCGCCAGGTCCGCATCGAACCAGTCGAGCGCCCAGTTGAACGGAACGGCATCAGGCCAGCGGAATTCGGCTACGGCTTTGTCGTAATCCGTCCTGTGTTTCAGGAGAAATGCGCGGGCTTGCTGAAAGGTGGTCATCGTTTCTGTCCTTCTAGGACAAGTCAGTTATCTGGTCGCCATCGCGAAGCAATGATGGAAAGGTTTTCATTTGCCGGCCAATTTTCTGACGTGCTGGATGATTCCCGAAAAATCGACACCGCCGTTTCCGGCCGCGTCGAACGCCTTGTAGATTTCCTGCGCATGCTGGCCGAGCGGGGTCGCCGCGCCCGTGGCCTTCGCGGCATCCTGCGCCAAGGTCAGATCTTTCACCATCAACGCCGACGCAAAACCGGGCTTGTAGTCGTTGTTCGCCGGCGATGCCGGGACCGGACCGGGTACCGGACAATAGGACGTCAACGACCAGCATTGCCCGGATGAGGTTGAGGCAACATCAAACAGCGCCTGATGGGAGAGCCCGAGCTTTTCGGCGAGCGCAAAGGCCTCGCTCACCGCGATCATGGAAATGCCGAGGATCATGTTGTTGCAGATCTTGGCTGACTGCCCCGCGCCGGCGCCGCCGCAATGGACAATCTTCTTGCCCATCTTTTCCAGCACCGGCCTGGCGGACGCAAAAGCCTTTTCGGCACCGCCGCACATGAAGGTCAATGTCGCCCCCTTTGCGCCGCCAGTGCCGCCCGAGACCGGCGCATCGATCGAACCGATCCCATGTTTTGCTGCCAGCGCATGCGCTTCCTTGGCGCTTTCGACATCGATGGTCGAGCAATCGATGATGAGCGCGCCATTCGTCATGGCGGGCACGACCTCCCGCCAGACCGCAAGCACGTGCTTGCCCGCCGGAAGCATCGTGATGACGACGTCGGCGCCCTTCACCGCCGTCACCGAGCTTTCGGCGACGGCCGCGCCGTCGGCTTTGGCCTGATCGCGGGAAGCGGCGACGAGATCGAAGGCTATTACCTTGTGGCCGGCCTTGACGAGATTGGCCGCCATCGGGCCACCCATATTGCCGAGACCAATGAATGCAATGCTGACCATCTCAATGCTCCTCGCTGTATTTCTTCTTTCTAGAATACCAGTTCGTCGGCGCCGATCTCTCTAAGATACGGCGCCAGCATTTCGGGCGTCACGTCTTCGATACGCGGCGGCGACCATCGGGGATCGCGATCCTTGTCGATCACGGCGGCGCGCACGCCCTCGCGGAAATCATCGCTCCGGAAGACTTCCAGCGCCGCACGATATTCGCGCACCAGACATTCCTCCAGCGAAGTCGCATGGCGCGCCAACCGCAACAGCTTCAGCGTGACCACCATCCCGCGCGGCGACTTCTCGTTCAACGTCTCCAGCGTCGATTGCGCGAACTCCGAATTGTCGCGCTTGAGATCCGCAAAAATATCCTCCATCCGGTCGTGCGCAAACCAGCGGTCGATATCTGCCCTTCTGGCGGCCACGGGCCCAGCAGTCTCGCCGGTCGTAAAGCCTGCGATGATCTTGTCGACCTCGGCCGAGGTGGTGCCGGTTTCGACTCCGGTCAGACCCTCCCGGAGTGCCGGCAGTTTTGCGGACGGCACGACGTTATCGGCAAAGTGCGCGAAGACCGCGTCCGGCCCGTTCATGGTCTGCCCGGAGAGACCGAAGAATGTGCCGATCTCGCCAGGCGAGCGCGGCAACAGCCAGGTACCACCAACATCCGGAAAAAAGCCGAGCCCGACCTCCGGCATCGCGAGCTTCGTCTTCTCGGTGACGACGCGATGGCGCGCATGAGCGGACAGCCCGACGCCGCCGCCCATGACAAGGCCGTCCATGAACGCGACATAGGGCTTTGGATATTTTGATATCCGCGCGTTCATGACGTATTCCTGGCGCCAGAACACCTTGCCAAGATCCCCGCCGGCTTTTGAGCTTTCGTAAAGCCCGCGGATGTCGCCGCCGGCGCACAAGCCGCGTTCTCCTGCGCCTTCGAGAATTACCACTGCGACGGCGGGATCAGCTTCAAAGCGATCAAGCGCCGTGTCGATGCCTTGCGACATCTCATACGTCATCGCATTGAGCGCTTTCGGGCGATTCAGCCTGATGATACCGGCCGCGCCTTCGCGCCGCATGATCAGATCGCCCTCGGCGTCCGCGACCGCAGGCGCCGTCATCGCGCGCCCTCGATCAGCTTGCGCGCCACGATCAGCCGCATGATCTCATTGGTGCCTTCCAGTATCTGATGCACGCGGAGGTCGCGCACGATTTTCTCGATGCCGTATTCGCTGAGGTAGCCGTAGCCGCCATGCAGCTGCAGCGCCTGGTTGGCGACCTCGAAACCGACGTCGGTACCAAATCGCTTGGCCATCGCGCAGAGCAGCGTCGCATCCGCATCCTTGCGGTCGAGCGCCGCAGCCGCGCGCCAGACAAAGGTGCGCGCCGCTTCCAGTTCGGTCGCCATGTCGGCGATGCGGAATTGCAGGGCCTGGAATTCGTCGAGGCGCTTTCCGAACGCCTTGCGGTCTTTCATGTAGGCGAGCGCGCGGTCGAGCGCGTTCTGGGCCCCGCCGAGCGAACAGGCCGCTATGTTGATGCGGCCGCCGTCGAGCCCGGCCATTGCGATCTTGAAGCCGATGCCTTCGTCACCCAGGCGGTTGGCGACCGGCACGCGCGCATTCTCGAACACCACCGCGCGGGTCGGCTGCGCATTCCAGCCCATCTTGCGCTCGTTGGCGCCGAGCGAGAGACCCGGCGTGTCGCCTTCGACCACGAGCGTGGAAATGCCGGCGGGACCACCCTCGCCAGTCCGCACCATCACGACATAGAGATCGCCGCGGCCCGCGCCGGAAATGAACTGTTTCTGGCCGTTGAGGACGTAGTGGTCGCCGTCGCGCACCGCGCGCGTTCGCAAGGCGGCGGCGTCCGATCCTGAGCCGGGCTCGGTCAGGCAGTAGCTTGCGAGGTATTCCATGGTGCAAAGCTTCGGCAGCCACCGCCGGCGCTGGACGTCGTTACCGAAGGCATCGATCATCCATGACGCCATGTTGTGGATCGAGATGAAGGCCGACACCGTTGGGCAGCCTTGCGCCAGCGCTTCGAAGATCAGCGCCGCATCGAAGCGTGTCAGCGCCGAGCCTCCGACATCGTCACGGATATAGACGCCGCCAATGCCGAGCCTGGCGGCCTCACGCATCACATCGACCGGGAAATGCTTCTCCTCATCCCAGCGGATCGCATGCGGCGCGATTTTCTCCGCGGCGAAATCCCGCGCCATCTCGCGAACCGCAACCTGGTCCTCGGTGAGTGCGAATTGCATGTCTCGGCTGTGTTTCCCTGCTTTAGCCAGTCGCACCGGTGGTCATTGCCTGCGACAAACGCAAAGCGTTTGCGCAAGGGAGCAATGCGACGAACCGTTCCAGACTGCCATTTCTGGAGGGATTCCTGGATTGCTTCGTTGCACTCGCAATGACGGAAATCCTCAGTTCATGATCGGCATCGCGAAGTCAGCCCCGTCCTTGATACCGGAGGGCCAGCGCGCCGTTACCGTTTTGGTCTTGGTATAGAAGCGAACCGAGTCCGGCCCGTATTGGTTGAGATCGCCGAAGCCGGAACGCTTCCAGCCGCCGAAGGTGTAGTAAGCGACCGGCACCGGGATCGGCACGTTGATGCCGACCATGCCAACATTGACCCTGTTGGCAAAATCGCGCGCGGCATCGCCGTCGCGGGTGAAGATCGCAACACCGTTGCCGTATTCATGCTCTGACGGCAGCGCGAGTGCTTCCGCATAATCCTTGGCCCGCACCACGGAAAGCACGGGGCCGAAAATCTCTTCCTTGTAGATGCGCATGTCCTTGGTCACGTTGTCGAACAGACAGCCGCCCATGTAGAAGCCGTTTTCATAACCCTGCATCTTGAAATTACGGCCATCGACGGCGAGCTTTGCGCCCTCCTTGATGCCGATTTCGACGTAGTTCTTGACGCGCTGCAGCGCTTCACGCGTGACAAGCGGCCCGAAATCGGCCGTCGAATCCAGCGAAGGCCCGATCTTCAGGTTCTCAACGCGCGGAATGAGCTTTTCCATCAGCCGATCGGCGGTGGTCTTGCCGACAGGCACGGCAACGGACACCGCCATGCAACGCTCGCCCGCCGCGCCGTAGCCGGAGCCAACGAGCGCATCGACGGTCTGATCCATGTCCGCATCTGGCATGATAATGAGGTGGTTCTTGGCGCCACCGAAGCACTGGGCGCGTTTGCCGTTCGCAGCCGCGCGCTCGTAGATGTATTGCGCGATCGAGGACGAACCGACGAAGCCCACGGCGGCGATATCGTGGTCATCGAGGATGGCGTCCACGGCCTCCTTGTCGCCGTTGACGACGTTGAGGATGCCGGGCGGCAGGCCTGCTTCCAACATCAACTCAGCGAGTTTCATCGGCACGCCGGGATCACGCTCGGAGGGTTTCAGGATGAAGGCATTGCCGCAGGCGATCGCGGGCGCGAACTTCCACATCGGGATCATCGCCGGGAAGTTGAAAGGGGTAATGCCGGCGACCACACCGAGCGGCTGACGCATCGAATAGAGGTCGATTCCCGGACCGGCCCCCTCGGTGAATTCGCCCTTCATCAATTGCGGAATGCCGATCGCGAACTCCACGACTTCCACGCCACGCAGAATATCGCCCTTGGCGTCGGGGAAGGTCTTGCCGTGTTCACGCGCCAGCAATTCGGCCAGCGCGTCATTGTCGCGGGCCACCAACTCGAGGAATTTCATCAGGACGCGAACCCGCCGCTGCGGGTTGGTCGCGGCCCACTCAGGCTGAGCTGCCTTGGCGTTTTCGACGGCAGCGCGCATTTCGGCTTTGGAGGCCAATGCGACCTGCGCCTGAACCTCGCCGGTCATCGGCTGAAAGACGTCCGCGAACCGGCCCGATGTGCCCTTGACCTCGCGGCCGCCGATGAAATGACCGATCATACGCATGCGTTCCTCCCGGAATCTTGAAGTGATTGGCCCGCTTCCAGCACCCGTTTTCCGGGTTCGGCGGCGATACGGACCGGCGCGCCGATTTTACTAGTGCTCCGATTCCGAAGTTCGTCATATTGCGGCTCCACGTTTACGAACTTCGGAATCAAAGGAGCGCTAGCCAATCATAGACTCTAGTGCGGTTTAGAATTTGAAGTTCCTATGACGAGATTACCGCGAAACTGATAGGAACTTCAAATTCACCGCACTAGTGTCCCGGTTCTGGCATCTTGCAGGCTTTGACCTGTTTGAAAAGGTTTTTTCTGCGCGGGAGGGATGCGCGAAAATGGCGCTTTACCGCGTCTTGTCGCTCCTTAGACCAACGTCGAATAAGCGTTGCTTGGTTAGGCCGAAGCCGTGGTCCTTCCGGCCGATTTCTTCGCGGCCACAGGCTTTGCACGCTCCAGAATGGCTTCACGGCCCGACTTGAGGATCTCGTCGGAAAATTCGCCGCTCCCGGCGACGCGGGCCATCACCAGCGTGCCCATCATCGTGGCCAGGGTGGCCATCGCCCGCTTCCGTGCTGCCTTGGGTGGTGTGCCGTGAAATTGCTTCGCGAGCATCTCGACCATTTGTTCCATTCGCCCCGCAAACGCCTTCCGCGTCTTGGCGCTTTCGCGCGCGATTTCGGCTGCCAGCGCCGGCACCGCACAACCCTGGCCGGGATTGTCGCGGTGTTCCGCCGACAGATAGCTATTCACAATCCCCGAGAGACGCTTCTCTGCCGACGTTCCCTCCGACTGCTTTCGCCAATGCTCGGTCGAGCGGTCCATCGCATGCGTGAAGGCCTCGATCATCAAGGCATCGCGCGAATCGAAATGGGCGTAGAAGCCGCCATGGGTCAGCCCGGCCTCCTTCATGAGATCGGCTACCCCGATGCCATGGGCGCCCCTTTCGCGGAGCTTGATCGAAGCCCGCTTTACGATTCGGGCATGTGTCTGAAACTTATGTTCCTTGGAGTAACGCATCGGAGTCTCATGATATGTTCAGGGTCATATAATAACGCCGGCCGCCTTTTAGCACCCGCCGCCGGATACCGCACGCTATTTCATCTGGTTTCGGCGTTGGTATCCCATCATCATCAATTTTTGACGCTGTGCACCCAAGTCATCGCAACGGGCGCCCGTTCCATCTTGACAACGGTGTCTTTTACCGGGGAACTGGAATTCTTCCCGCGGAACGAGGTCCCCCATGCAGATGCTCAACTCACACAGCGGCGTCGATCGCGATTCACGCGGCCTCGTGCGTCTGACAATTTGCAACGCTGGTCCGCTCAACATTCTGGGGTCGGACGTCATCCGCGCCGTCCGCGAAGGGCTTGAGACACTGGCGGCCGACCGTCAAATCCGCGTGTTGGTGCTGGCCGGCGAAAGCCCAAAGAGCATGATCGGCGGCGCCGACATCAAGGAGATGGCCCGCCTCGACCAGCACTCCGCTGAAAAGTTCATCACAGGCCTGCGCGATCTCTGCGAAGCCGTGCGAAACTTTCCCGCGCCGGTCATTGCCCGAATGCCCGGATGGTGCCTCGGCGGCGGGCTCGAAGTTGCGGCGGCGTGCGATTTCCGCGTCGCGGCATCTGACGCTAAATTCGGAATGCCGGAAGTCCGCGTCGGGATTCCCAGTGTCATCCACGCGGCATTGCTGCCGCGCCTGATCGGCTGGAGCCGCGCGCGCTGGCTGGTCATGACCGCCGAAAACATCGATGCCGCCACGGCGCTTGCCTGGGGTCTCGTCGATGTCGTCGCCGCCAAAGATGGCCTCGATGCCGCGGTCGAGAAGGTGGTCGAAGCGCTGTTGAAATGCGGACCGGAAGCGCTGCGCTCGCAAAAGGCCCTGCTCCGGCAATGGGAAGAATTGCCGCTCACCGAATCTGTCGACTTGAGTATCGGGGTGTTCGGCCGCTCGTTCCTGACCGAGGAGCCGAAACGGTTGATGCAGGAATTCATCAACCGGAAGCGTTGACGGCCCGTTCGTTGATCGGACCACAGAAACATCCGATCAAGACATTTTGTCATCAGACGCATGTGTAGTTGTCATCGGGACCGTCCATTGCAAATTTTTGCGGTGCATTATATGACATGCATAATCTATCCGACTCTTTCCTGAAGAGGATCACCATGGCCGCCACCTCCGATCCCGTCGTCATCATTTCCGCCGCCCGCTCTCCGCTCGGGCGGTTCATGGGCGACCTTTCGCCGTTTAGCGCCCATCAGCTCGGCGCTCATATCATTCGGGCGGCGCTCGATCGGGCCAAGCTCGAGCCGGAACGGATCGATGAGGTATTCATGGGCTGCGTGTTGCCGGCTGGACAGGGTCAAGCGCCTGCACGGCAGGCTGCGCGCGGCGCCGGACTGCCGGACGCGACCGGGGCGACCACCATCAACAAGGTATGCGGCTCCGGCATGAAAGCGACGATGCTGGCCCACGATATCATCCGTGCCGGCTCTGCTGACATCGTGGTGTCCGGCGGCATGGAGAGCATGTCCAACGCGCCGTATCTGCTGGCGAAGGCACGCGGCGGCTATCGCGTCGGCCATGACCGCATCATCGACCATATGCTGCTTGATGGCCTGGAAGACGCCTACGAGGCCGGCCGCTCGATGGGCGATTTCGGCGAAGCAACCGCGGAGGCCTATCAGTTTACGCGGGCCGCGCAGGACGAATATGCGATGGGAACGCTGACGCGCGCCCGCAACGCGGTGGAAGGCGGCGCCTTCAAGGTCGAAATCGTGCCGCTGACGGTCACGGAAAAGGCAGGTCCACGCGCCATCGGCAATGACGAAATTCCGATGAAGGTCGATCCCGCCAAGATTCCCGGGTTGAAGCCGGCGTTCCGGGCCAACGGTACGATCACGCCGGCCGCGTCTTCGGCCAATGCCGATGGCGCTGCGGCGCTGGTGATTGCCAGGCGGGCGCTCGCCGACCGCGAAGGCCTGCCGGCCCTGGCGGAGATCAAGGCCCACGCCACCCATAGCCAGGAACCGCAATGGTTCACCACCGCGCCGATCCCGGCGATCCGCAAGGTGCTCGACAAGGCGGGCTGGAGCGTCGGCGATGTCGATCTGTTCGAGATCAACGAGGCCTTTGCGGTAGTCGCGATGGCGGCGCAGCGCGATCTTGGAATCCCGCGCGACAAACTTAACGTCAATGGCGGCGCCTGTGCGTTGGGTCACCCGATCGGGGCGACCGGCGCCCGCCTCATCGTCACGCTGCTACATGCGCTCGAGGCGCGAAACCTCAAACGCGGTGTCGCCGCTCTCTGCATCGGCGGCGGCGAAGCCACTGCGATCGCGGTCGAGCGGATCGCCTCCTGATCAGCGACGTCCGAAAATGAGGGAACTAAGTCATTTCGGTCATGCAATGATCGGGGCAATGTGCACATCCGATAAATCGAGCTAACTCCGGGGGTGAACTTGATTTCGAACTGGCTTTCGTCTGCGCTTGGCCGCCGGGACATTCACTACGGCTGGGTCATGGTCGGCGTCACCTTTCTCACCGCGCTGGTCACCGCCGGCGCCGTCGGCGCGCCCGGCGTCTTCATCGTGCCGTTGCAGAAGGAGTTCGGCTGGAGCACCGCGGAGATTTCATCCGCACTCTCGATCCGCTTCGTCCTGTTCGGCCTGATGGCGCCGTTCGCGGCGGCGCTGATGAACCGCTACGGCCTGCGCAATGTCACGTTGTCGGCGCTTCTGGTCGTGGTGTCCGCCTTGGTGGCCTCGCTCGCCATGACGAAAGTCTGGCATCTCCTGCTGCTGTGGGGCGTCGTGATCGGCATCGGCACGGGGATGACCGCACTGGTTCTCGGCGCGACGATCGCTGCGCGCTGGTTCAATGCGCGGCGCGGTCTCGTGGTCGGGATCATGACCGCGAGCACCGCAACCGGACAACTGGTGTTTCTGCCACTGCTCGCCGGCATCACCGAGCGGATGGGCTGGCGCGTCGCGCTGTCGTTCGTCTGCGTCATGCTGGGGGTCGCCGCCTTCGCGGTGCTGATGTTGATGCGCGACCGGCCGAGCGATCTCGGCTTGCGCCCGTTCGGCGACAAAGGCACCGAGCCGCTGCCGGCGCTTCCGCCGAGTAACGCACCAATCATGGCGGCCGCGCTCGGGACCCTGCGCGATGTGTCGCGGACGCGGACGTTCTGGATCCTGTTTGCGACCTTCTTCATCTGTGGCGCCTCGACGAACGGCCTGGTCCAGGTCCACCTGATCCCGATGTGCCTCGATTTCGGCATCCCGCAGGTGCAGGCCGCGAGCCTGCTCGCCGCCATGGGCATCTTCGATTTCTTCGGCACCATCTGCTCCGGCTGGCTGTCGGACCGCTACGACAACCGCTGGCTTCTGTTCTGGTATTACGGCCTGCGCGGGCTTTCGCTCCTGATGCTGCCCTTCACGGACTTCTCGTTCTACGGCCTGTCGCTGTTTGCGATGTTCTATGGGCTGGACTGGATCGCGACCGTGCCGCCGACGGTACGGCTGAGCGCGCAGCGCTTCGGCGCCGAGCGGGCCAATCTGGTGTTCGGCTGGGTTTTCGCCGGCCATCAGATCGGCGCGGCCTTTGCAGCGTTCGGTGCCGGGCTGTCGCGGACGCTGCTCGCAACCTATCTGCCGGCGTTCTTCTTTGCCGGTGCGCTGTGTGTGATAGCATCCGTGATGGTGCTGACGATTTCCCGACCGGCGCCAAAGCCGCTTGTGGCAAAGCCCGCCACGGCGTGACGCGCTTAAGGCCTCGTCGTCATCTTGGCGGGCGAACCAACGTTGCGTAATGGCTCGGCAAGACGCGCGAATTCGCAGAGCAGCGAGCGCGTCTTGCGCGGATCGATGATCTCTTCGACCCAGAATTTTTCGGCGGTGCGAAACGGAGAGCGCAGCTTGTTGAGCCGGTCCTCGATTTCTTCGAGCTTGGCTTGCGGATCCTCGGCCGCATCGATGTCGGCGCGATAGGCCGCCTCGATGCCGCCCTCGAGCGGCAGCGAACCCCAATAGGCTGAAGGCCATGCGTAACGCATCGAAAAGCGGTCAGCGGGCTGATGCACCACGCCGGCGACGCCAAAGGAATTGCGCACGATGACGGTGCACCAGGGAACGGTCGACTGATTGACGGCGGCCATGGCGCGCACGCCATGACGGATGGTAGCGGCCTTCTCGGCCTCGAGCCCGATCATGAAGCCGGGACAATCCATCAGGTAGACCACCGGCAGATGGAATGTCTCGGCGAAGTCGACCCAGCGAACGACCTTCTGGCAGGCATCCGCCGTCCACGATCCGCCGTAGTGGAAGGGATCGCTGGCCAGCACCATCACCGCCCTGCCCTCCAGCCGCGCCAGCCCGACGATGACCGGACGTCCGAAATTGGCGCCGATCTCGAAGAACGAATCCTTGTCGATGACCGCGTTGATGACGGGGCGCATCTTGTAGACCTGCCGGCGGTTGCGCGGCACGGCTGACAACAATAATTCCTCCGAGCGCTCCGGATCGTCGTTACAGGGAAGCGTCGGCGCCATCCCGTAAACCGACGACGGCAGATAGGACAGGAAACGCCGCGCACAGGCGAAGGCTTCCTCCTCGGTTTCGACCGCCTGATCGATGCTGCCGGCGCGCGTCTGGATGTCAGCGCCGCCGAGTTCCTGTTTGCCGAGATCCTGGCCCAGGCGCTTCACCACCGGCGGGCCGGCAACGAACATCGCCGACTTCTTGGTCATGACCGAATAATGGCTGGCGGCAAGCCGCGCTGCCCCCAATCCCGCGACGGATCCGAGCCCGAGACCGACCACCGGCACACGCGCAAGGTTGGCGGTCGTGTAGGCGTACCATCGCGTACCGCCGATGCCGCCAGGCAAATTGGCCGCGCCCTTGGTCTCGATGGTTTTCACTGAGCCGCCGCCGCCGGAGCCTTCGATCACGCGGATGATCGGCAGCCGAAAATCATGCGCCATCTCTTCGGCCATCAGGGGCTTCGCCGAAATCGAGGCGTCGGCTGAACCGCCGCGGACTGTAAAGTCGTCGCCGACCACGACCACGGTGCGGCCATCGACCTTGCCACGGCCAAAGACGCAATTGGCCGGCGTGACGTTGGTCAGTTCGCCCTTCTCGTCATATTCGCCGATGCCAGACACGGCGCCGATTTCGTGGAAGGTGTTGCGGTCGAGCAGGCCCTCGATGCGCTCGCGAACGGTAAGACGGCCCTGATCGTGTTGGCGCTTGACCTTGTCAGCTCCGCCCATCTGGCGTGCCAAGGCTTCGCGCCGGGCCAGTTCGTCGAGCTCCGGCTTCCAGTTCATTCTTATTTTTTCTCCGGGAGACTGACGAGTTGATCGCAAGGCAACGCCTAGCCGCACTAGGCCGGCGCTCCCTGCGCACGCTGGCGGAACAATGCGCTTTCGCCATCCTCCAGCAGCGCCCGGATGGAAACGCTCAACTCAAGAAGCCTTGGCGCCACGTCCTTATGCAGACGCATCTCGTCGTAGATATTGGAAAGAAGGCCGATCGTGACTACGACATAAGTCTGATAATGCGGCGACCAGAGCGGAATGGCCAGCCCGTTGATATGCGGACTCCACAATCCGCAACTCGTAACATAGCCCCGCTCGCGCAACGAGTAGCGGTCGGCATCCAGCCGCGGTCGCAACAGCTTCGCGCTGTCGGGAATTTCACGCTCCATATCGACAAGCAGAGCCTCAGCCGATTCGTGCGTAAGTGCCGCCGCATAAGCATGACCCGCCGCGGTGCTCGCGATCGCAATTCGCGTGCCCGACGTCGACGAAAGACCGATCGCGTTGGCGGCGCGGCCAACCTCGAGATAGACGAGATGGAAGCGGTCCGGAATGACGAAACCGACCGTGCCAGGCAATTGGTCCGCCACTTCCTGCAGGCGCATTCGGATCAGGTGGCGCAACTGCAAGCCGCGCATCATCGAGGTCGACATCGCGACCGCGCTCGGACCAATCCGGTATTTCTGATCGCGCGGCAGATAGACGAGTTGCCCCATTCGCGTCAACGTGTGCGTCAGGCGCGAGACCGTCGAACGCGGCAATCCGCAGCGGCTGGAGATTTCCAGATTGCCAAGTCTTGCTTCGTGTCCCTCGAAGCAACGCAGAATGTCGAAGGCACGCGACACGACTTGAATGACATCGCCCTCGCCGGCTGCTTCATGCGCAAGCGCTCCCTGCCTGCTCAGCCGCTCTGAGCGCCGCCCCATGCCAACCTCCTATTCCGCATAGCGGAACTAAATTCCACTTTGATGGACAAACTAGCTCAGGCAATCTGACGCGACAACCTAACTATAAGTCGGCTGCATCGATGTTTCGAACAGCGGACTCTGTTCGCATAGCGAAACGTGGAACCTGGGATGCCAGAGATCGAGATCGTCACCGAAGTCGCGGGCCGCGTCTGCACGCTTGCCGTTCAGGCCGGCGCACGTGTCGGCAAAGGCGACGACATCGTCGTCGTCGAAGCGATGAAGATGGAGATACCGGCGGCATCGCAGGCGGCCGGAATTGTCAAATCGATCCTGGTCAAGGTCGACGATATGGTCAGCGAAGGACAGGCCGTCGCTGTTATCGAGACCTGACTAGCGGAGTGGATTTGACATTCGCTACCCACCTGGCGGCGAATTCGCAAGGCGAATGTCAAATCCTAAACTCCACTAGAAACATAAATTTGCTAGTGGTCCTTTGATTCTAACATTCGCAAAAGTGCGTGCTGAGAAGGGATGCGCATGTTGTAATCGGACCACTAGGCCCTCAGACCACCTGCTCGACCGGCTGCATGTCGATGTCGAACGTTTCCAGAAATTTCGAGGTCATGATGTAGAAGCCGACCGAAAGCTGCAATTCGATCAACGCTGCCGGCGTGAGTTTTGCGGCAACGGCGTTGAAGGTGGCATCGCTCGGGCGTCGAAGGCGGATGATCTCGTCGGTGAAGGCGAGTGCCGCGCGCTGCACTTCGTCAAAGCACGTCGCACGCTCCCAGTTCTCCAGCGCCGCATTCTGCTCGTCGGTAACGCCGACATTCTTGCCGATGCGCTGGTGCGCCACAATCTCGTAAGGCGCTTCGCACAAAATCCCGGTTCGCGTGATCGCGAGCTCCCGCACGATCGGATCAAGTTCGCCGCGGTGACGGATCGCGCCGCCCAGCCGACAGTATTGTTCGAAATAGCTCGGCGAGTGCGCCATCATGCGGAAGATGTTGGCGTTGCGGTTCTTGCCCAAAATTTCCTTGGTGCGTTCGTTCGATTTCGAAGTATCGCAATAGTCGATGCGGGCCATGGATCACCTCGGATTTGGTTTTCGAGCTGGACTAAAGCGCGATGGGATCAAGTTGGACCACCATAGCGCAGGTTATTGTTTACGCATGATCTTTTCGGAAAACCGCTACGCGCTTTTCCGGATCGTGCCTTAGCGGCGGGAAGCAGCGCGCGAGCGCTGCGGGAATGGCACAGTGGCCGCCTTGACCTCAACCGGCTCTTCCTCGTCGCGCCTCGCCACGCACATATCGCCTTGCTTGCGCCGCGTCTGCCAGGGCAACACTATGTTGAGCCAGAGCTCGCGGGTCCCCATGATCGAGATTGCGATGCCAAAGGGGACCATGAAGTAGAGAATGCGAAAGACAACCAGCGTGGCAAGCAACTGCTCGCGGCCGAACTGCGGAAGCGCAATCAGCATCGCGACATCGAACACGCCGAGCGAACCGGGTGCGTGACTGGCGAAGCCGAGTAGCGTGGCGAGAATGAAAACAACCGCCAACGACAGGAAATCGATATCGGGCTGCGCCGGCATCAGCA
>NZ_DAHUXJ010000150.1 GCF_027307225.1 Bradyrhizobium sp.
CGGCGGCTTCATCCCCATGCCGACGCCGGGCGGGGTGCCGGTGGCGATCACGTCGCCCGGCATCAGCGTCATGATCTCGGACAGATACGACACGATCTTCTTGACGCCGAAGATCATGGTCGCGGTCGATCCGTTCTGGCAGCGCTTGCCGTTGACGTCGGCCCACATCGGCAGCTTCTGCACGTCGGCGATTTCGTCCTTGGTCACGACCCAGGGGCCGAGCGGGCCAAACGTGTCGTGCGATTTGCCCTTGGTCCATTGCCCGAGGCGCTCGATCTGGAAGAATCGCTCGGAGACGTCGTTACAGACGCTGTAGCCGGCGACGTAATTGAGAGCGTCGGCCTCGGAGACGTACTTGGCGCGGCTGCCGATGATGATCGCAATCTCGACCTCCCAGTCGAGCTTGGTCGAGCCGCGCGGCTTTTCGACCGCATCGTTGGCGCCGCACAGGCTGCTATTGGCTTTCATGAAGACGATGGGTTCGGCCGGGATTTGCATGCCGACCTCATTGGCGTGATCGGAATAGTTGAGCCCAATGGCGAGGAATTTCGGCGATCCGCCGACGACCGCGCCGATCCGCGGCTTGCCGCTGACCATCGGGAGCGAGGTGTGGTCGAGGGCGGCGATCTTGCTCAGCGAGGCCGGCGAAAAGGCGTCTCCGGCGAGGTCGGCGATATGCGCCGAAAGGTCCCGGATTTGACCCGATTTATCGACCAGACCGGGCTTTTCCTTGCCCTTTTCGCCATAACGAACAAGCTTCATGTCTCACTACTCCCTTACGTGTTATTGTCGCTTGGGAAGCTTCATGGAACAGGCCGCGGTCAAATTCAACTGCCCATGGTGCGGCGCAGACCCTCTTCCCTCGGGCGGCCGAAACGAGGCTATTTCGCCGCCGCGATGAATTTGAAGGCATCGCCGTCGCGCTGGATATGGCCGGCGTCGAAATGCCCGCCAATGACGAGCACCGGCCGATCGGCAAAACGCGAAAACAGCTCGCGCCGGGTCCGGGCCGACTGCCGGGGATCGGAATCGGCGGTCGATGACCAGTCGAGGTGGGCCATCTGGCAGGGGTGATGAGCGACGTCGCCGGTCAGCAGGCCTTCTTCGCCGGCGGAGCGGATATGAAGGCTGACATGACCGGGGCTGTGGCCCGGCGTCGGGACCAGGGTGATCTCCTCGCAGATCCTGCTATCGCCGGCGACCAGGTCTGCCCTTCCGGCCGCGATGATCGGCGCGACAGAATCGCGAAAGATCGCCGCTTTGTCCGGCTCCGTGCTGTGGTCGCGCCAGTAGGCGTATTCGTTCTCGCCGAACACATAACGCGCCCTGGTGAATGTCGGCACCCATTGGCTGTCGACGAGCCGCGTATTCCAGCCGACATGGTCGACATGAAGATGCGTGCACAGCACGGTATCGATGCTGTCGGGCGGAAAGCCGGCCGCGGTGAGGTCGTCGAGAAACGGCCCCTGCCGGTTATTCCAGGTCGGAACGGTGCGGTCCTGTTTGTCGTTGCCAAGCCCGGTGTCGACCACGATCCGCCGTGTCGGCGTTTCCACCACGAGCGCGTGGATCGACATTTTCAGACGGCCGTCTTCGGTGGCGAAGTGCGGGATCAGCCATGGCGATTGCAGGATGTCCTCTCGGCCCGCCAGCGGCAAAATGAAGCGCGTGTGGCCGACCGTCTCGATCTCGACGACCTTGGTGATGGTGACGTTTCCGATCTTCCAGCGCATGCGGCGTCAACGCTTACAGCGTGCCGGGGAAGGCGCCGCCATCGAGCAAAATGTTCTGCCCGGTGATGAAGCCCGATTTGGCCGCGCACAGGAAAGCGCAGGCGACACCGAACTCCTCGGGGTCGCCGAAGCGTCCGGCGGGGTTGAGTTTCGCACGCTCGGCCAGGACCTGATCGGGTGTGATGCCGCGCTTGTCGGCGTCCCCCTTCGCGGTACTCCGCAAGCGATCGGTGTTGAACGGCCCCGGCAACAGCCCGTTGATGGTGACGTTGTTGATCACGGTCTTGCGCGACAGCCCGGCGATGAAGCCGGTGAGGCCGGCGCGCGCGCCATTGGACAGGCCGAGAATGTCGATCGGCGCCTTCACCGCGGCGGAGGTGATGTTGACGATGCGGCCGAACTTGCGCGCCATCATGCCGTCCACCGTCGCCTTGATCAGCTCGATCGGGGTCAGCATGTTGGCGTCGATCGCCTTGATCCAGTCGTCGCGGGTCCAGTTGCGGAAGTCGCCGGGCGGCGGCCCACCGGCATTGTTGATGAGGATGTCCGGCTCGCGGCATGCCTTCAGCACGGCTTCGCGTCCTGCTGGCGTCGTGATGTCACCGACGATTTCGGTCACGGTGACGGCGGGATTGCTTTTGCGGATTTCATCCGCGGTCTTTCTCAGCGCTTCCGCGCCGCGCGCGGTCAGCGTGACATGCACGCCTTCATTGGCGAGCGCGATCGCGCAGGCGCGCCCCAGTCCCTTGCTCGATGCGCAGACGATGGCGCGGCGGCCCTTGATGCCCAGATCCACTGTTTCACTCCCGTTATTCCGGATGATTTTCGATATGCGGCCAGTTTAGCCAATCGGGGCCGCCCTGATAAGGGACGAGCCGTCGATCAGACGCATAGCAGAACCTAAGGCGGCTTCAAATCCGCCGGTCTTTTTTCAGGCGCTCGACATAGGCTGTAATGTCCGGCGGCAGGGATTTCAGGCCCATCTGTCCGGCGGCCGAAAATATCGGCCGCAGCCGCGAGCCGATGAGATAGGACGGCTGGCGATCCGCCGGCACCAGTTGATCGAAGACGACAACCACTGAAGCGGCGATCAGGCCGACCCGCACCGCGCCAAGCACGGCGCCTGCAAGGCGGTCAGCGATGCCCGCCCCGGTTCCGATGGCATCGTCGATGGCCATCCGCATCAGTTTTCCGAGCACGATGCCCGCGACCACAAACGTCCCGAAGAACGGAAGCGGATTTTGCATCAGGGTCGAAGCTCCCGCATCGTGCGTGACCAGCGACGTCACCCACACCGCGATCGGCATCGCGATCAGATAGGCCAGAATGGTAACGGCACTGCGCAGGAGCCCGGCGTTGAAACCCATGGTCATCGCAACGACCAGGCCTGCGCAAACCGCCGCATCGAAACCGTTCATGCTGCTGCACTCCCGATCGGTGCTAGTACCGCCGATCTGAAGTCCCTGCACCACAAGCGGCGAATTCGATCAGGGACTTCAGATCGATAAGGCGGTACTAGAATCAACATATTTACTGGTGCCCATGACTTTCCGAAGTTCGTGAAGGTGGGTGCTGCGATGGAGCACGAACTTCGGAAAGTGGGCACTAGAGCTCCGATTCCGAAGTTCGCAAACTATTGCGGCCCCTCCGATGCGAACTTCGGAATCAAAGGAGCTCTAGCAACTTATTGTTTCTAGCATTACAGTTGTCTTTTTGCTTTGAGGTGAGCGCGTTGAGCGGCGGCCTGGTGAGCTCTACGCCAGAAAGACCATGCGATGATGCGTGCGGGTTGAATCCGCTTTCGAGCGAGTCTGATGGCAATGCGGCGGATTTCCTGGATTGACCAACGGATCAGTGGCGGCGTGGTAATGCTTTGGCTTTTACCGGGGGGCGACGTTTCGTTTTTTTGGGCGGTGGCGGATTGGCGCGGTGGCGGATCGCGGCCATCATGGCGAAGGCGAGCATCACCAAGGACACGTGACGGTGCCAGCCATGCCAGGATCTGCTCTCGTTGTGATCAAGCCCGAACTCGTTTTTCGCCGTTTCAAAGCTGTCCTCGATCGCCCATCGATGGCCTTCGACCGCGACCAGCGTTTCAATCGATGTTCCGGCCGGGCACCAGGTAGTGAAGAAGGCGAGGTCACCGTCGGCGATGCAACGACGGATCAGCAGACCGCGCGTCCACAGACCTTCATTTGCGCCGTTGAACTCTCCGGCCTCGAGATCAGCCAATTCGAGATAACACCAATCGTGCAGCCGCGGTCCTTTGGTTCCGGCTCCCGCAGACAGGCGCTTCCAGTCGGACGGGCGCCGGGTCCGGGCGATCTCGGCAGCCGTGCCGGCGACCGGCGGTCGTTTGCCCCAGGATCGAAACACATGAGCGCTGCTGACCCCAAGCACGTAGCCTTTGCCTGCCCGACGTAGTTGCTGTTCGATGTCGCCAACGCCGTAGACGGTATCACCGGCAACCCACCTGAATGGTACAGACGCGGCTATCGTGCGTGCGATCATTCTCGTCGCAAGCTTTGGTTTGGTCGCAAAGCCGACATCGGCAGGCACATAGGCGGCTTCCAGACGATCTGGATCGTCGGTCCATTCCTTCGGAAGGTACAACGCACGATCGATGAACGCATGACCATGACGCGAAACGTAGGTAGCGAAGACTCCGATCTGGCAGTTCGTAATCTTCCCTGCCGAACCGGTGTATTGCCGCGCCACTCCGCATGACGCTTTGCCTTGCTTGAGAAAGCCGGTCTCGTCGATCACCAACACTGCGTCGTCATCCGCCAAATGCTCGATGACATAGTCGCGTACGATATCGCGTAACGCATCAGCGTCCCAATCCCTGCGACCCAGGATCGCTTGTTGCCGCCAAGGGCCGGGATCGCCGGCTGCCTCCGCGCGCATCCAACCTGTCTTGCGTTGCTCGTCCCCGAGCAAACCTTCAAGAAACAAGCCTGCATTCGTCGCAACACGTTCTTGCGTGAACAACGGACGTATCCGCTGCTTAACTTCCCGAAGCGACGCCGCCCACAACGCAAGCGTCTCCTCAATCGACGCTGCACGCGCCCACGATCTCCGAATCATGGTTGCCCATGGATTCAGAAGCCGTCCGGAAAAGCAACTGTAATGCTAGTGCGGCTTTGAATTTGAAGTTCCTATAACGAACTCACGGCGAAACTGATAGGAACTTCAAATTCGCCGCACTAGAGCGAGACCTTGGTGAACGAATTCGGTTTGCGATATCGAAAATCGTCTGTAACAATTGGGGCATTTGAGCTTCGGAGTTCGCCGTGTCCGGTCTATTCGACGTCAGTAAAGAAACCATTCTTGTCACCGGCGCCTCGCAGGGGCTCGGGCGGCAATTTGCGCGCGTGCTTTCCGCGCATGGCGCCGCTGTGGCGCTGGCGGCGCGGCAGACCGGCAAGCTGAAGAGCCTCGAAGAGGAGATCAGGGCGAGGGGCGGTCGCGCGGCCGCGGTTGCGATGGACGTCACCAGCCAGGCCTCGATCGTTGCGGGGCTCGACGCGGCGGAAGCCGCGCTCGGCCCCGTCACCGTGCTGGTCAATAATGCCGGGATCGCGATCGAGAAACTCGCAATCGAGCAGACCGAAGCCGACTGGGACGCCGTGATCGGCGCCAACCTCAAGGGCGCTTACTTTGTGGCGACCGAGATGGCGCGGCGGATGATCGCGCGCAAGCAGGAGGGCAACATCGTCAACGTTGCTTCCGTGCTCGGCTTCGGCGTGATGAAGTTTCTCTCGCCGTACACGATTTCGAAAGCCGGGATCGTGCAGGCAACGAAGGCGATGGCGCTGGAGCTTGCGGGGAGCCGCATCCGCGTCAATGCGATCGCGCCGGGTTATATCGACACCGAGATCAACCACGATTTCTGGTCGACGCCGGGCGGCGAAAAGCTGACCAGGCGGATTCCGCAACGTCGTGTCGGCGACGAATCCGATCTCGATGGCGCGATCATGCTGCTCGTTTCATCGGCCTCGCGCTACATGACAGGCAGCGTGGTGACCGTGGATGGCGGCTTCCTGCTGACGTGAATTCCTCGTCATCCCGGACAAGCGAGCTCCTGGCAACGCGCAGCGTTGTCCAGTGCGAGCGACGATCCGGGACCCATAGCCACCGATGTTGCTTGTTGAAGCAAGCTGCGGCCACCGCTCAACGCAACGCCAAACGGCAGTGGTTATGGGTCCCCGCTTTTCGCGGGCACGACTGCCGGCATTGATCGCACTCAGCTCGCCCTCATCTCCGCCTTGATCATGTCGGCGGCCTTTTCGCCGATCATGATGGTCGGCGCGTTGGTGTTGCCGCCGATCAAGGTCGGCATGATCGAAGCATCGACCACGCGCAGCCCCTCGAGGCCAAAGACGCGGAGTTTCGGGTCGACCACCGCGAGCGGATCGTCAGTGCCCATCTTGCAGGTGCCGACCGGGTGATAGACGGTGTCGACATTGTTGCGCAGAACGTCGCGAATTTGCGCGTCGGTCTCGATGCGCGCCGTGACGGCGTCGGTCTTTTGCAGCGCCTTCAGCGCCGGCGCCTCCAGCAGGCGTCTTGTGGTCCTGAAGCCCGCCACCATCGTGTCGAGGTCGCTTTCATCGCCGAAGAAATTCGGATCGATCGCCGGCGCTGCCGACGGGTCGGCGCTTTGTAGCCAGACGCTGCCGCGGCTTTTCGGGCGCAGCATGCAGACATGACAGGAAAAGCCTGTGCCCCACCGCGGCTTGCGGCCGTGATCGGCGACCATTGCCATGCAGAAGTGAAGCTGGATGTCGGGCAGATCGAGGTCTGGTCGTGTCTTGAGGAAGCCACCGCACTCGGCGACGTTCGATGTCATCGGTCCGCGCCGCTCTTTCCGATATTGCGCGATTCCCTTGATGATCCGTCCAATGCCACCGAACGAAAGCCCGGTGAAATAGGGCGCGTCCGACGTGAAGCCGAACACGAAGTCCGGATGGTCCTGCAGGTTCTGTCCGACGCCGGGCAGATGATGCACGGAGGCAATGCCGTGCTTGGCGAGCGCCGCCGCATCGCCGACGCCCGAGAGCATCAGCAGTTGCGGGCTCTGGAATGCGCCGGAAGATAGAATCACCTCGCGGCCGGCGCGAATTCGTTTGAGCTCCTTGTTCTGCTGGTACTCGACGCCAACCGCGCGTTTGCCTTCGAACAGGATGCGGGTGGCATGCGCCCCGGTGACCACGCGCAGATTGGCGCGGCTCTTCATGAAGGGGTGGATGTAGCCGCGCGCCGCGCTCCAGCGCTCGCCGTTCTTCTGCGTCACCTGGTAGGTGCCGAGACCTTCCTGCTCTGCGCCGTTGAAATCGTCGCGGATGCGGAACTGCGCCTCTTGTGCGGCCTGCAGATAGATTTCACGGACCGGGTTGTCGCTTCGCAATCCCGTCACGTGCAGTGGGCCACCCTTGCCGTGATAGGGGCCGTCGAGTTCGGAATTGTCTTCGGAACGCTTGAAATAGGGCAGCACGTCCGCGTGGGACCAGCCCGCGTTACCGAGCTCGGCCCAGCCGTCATAATCGGCTTTGTTGCCGCGGATGTAGACCATGGCATTGATCGCCGAAGAGCCGCCGAGACCCTTGCCGCGCGGTTGATAGCCGATGCGGCCGTTGAGGCCGGCCTGCGGCACGGTGTTGAACGCCCAGTTGTTGGTCTTGCCGGCGATTTGCAGGATCATCGCGCCGGGCGTGGTCACCACCCAATTGTCGTCGGCGCCGCCGGCCTCGAGCAATGCAACCGACGTCGAGGGGTCCTCCGATAGCCGGCTTGCTACGGCGCAACCGCCAGAGCCGCCACCCACGACGACAAAATCGAAACTTTCCATGTCCACGTCTGCCTCCCGCCCCTGTGTGTTTTTGGAGGAAGGCTGGGCTTTTGCGGAAAATCTGGCAAGGGGTTCGCTTTGTCCGCAGGCGGATTGCGCAGCCGCGCACCGGCAATGAACCCGATCCCGACGGCACGATGCTGCTGAATTGCCCTCACATCGGGCGACTCCCGTACGTCCGCTATCGCGCTTGGGCCGCCGGCCAAAACGTCCGAGGCGGTGCGCCTTTCGGTCAGATTTGGTGACGAAACTTGCGATTTGGCGGATTTCGCTGTCACAAAATCCATAAAAATTGGGCTGGCGGCCCTTTCCAAAGCGGACGGGCGTTGGTACATACCGCCCGCGACCTCACGGCCTTCGAGGCCGAGGGTTACCTTCTCAGGAAGCCTCTGGACGGAAGCGGCGCCCTCGGGCGTTGACCCAGCCGTTTCGGCTTTTGTGACAAGGCGCAAAGGTTTATCGCGGGGTGGAGCAGCCCGGTAGCTCGTCAGGCTCATAACCTGAAGGTCATAGGTTCAAATCCTATCCCCGCAACCAAATAACCCTCTGACTTAAAGAGGTTTTTAGAAAGCCGCCTACCAGGCGGCTTTCTTGTTTTTGGGCCGTGTCGCCACGCGCCCAAAGACCGTCATCGTGTCGCGAACGTCGCGATGGCTTGCTTCTGGCCGCCATGATCGCAGCGGCAACTCAAGCGCCCGGCGCCGGTGCCATCCAGATCAATTCCCAAACATTCCCGTCCGGGTCCTCGAAGCTGCGGCCATACATAAAGCCGTGATCCTGCTTCGGATTGGGATCGGCAACACCTCCCGCAGCGGCGGCGCGATCAACGATCACATCAACGTCAGTGCGTTCCTCGACAGTGAGTGCAAGGAGGGCCGCGCTCTTTTCGTGAGCGTCGGCAATCGGACGTTGTGTAAACATCCTATACTTATCGTGCGTGAGCAACATCACATGGATCGCTTCGGAAAACACCATGGATGATGCGGTTTCATCCGAGAACTGCGGATTCTTGGTTCCCCCAATAGCCTGATAAAAAGCAGTTGATCGATCTAGGTTTCGGACTGGCAGGTTCACGAATATCATCTTGGTCACTGGCTCATACTCCTCGGCTTAATTGACTGGTACTAGACGGTATAGTACTATAAAAACGGCTACCATATGGGAACGGAACCGTCTAGTACCAATACAGGAAACAATATGAGAAAAGGTGAGACGAGGTCAGCGCGAAAGACGTGTCAAATCCTCCAAGCGGCCTCGGTGACCTTTCTCAGCAAGGGCTACGACGGAACAAGCATGGACGAGGTCGCAGCCAAGGCGAGCGTTTCCAAGCAGACCGTCTACAAACACTTCGCGGACAAGGAAACGCTTTTCAACGAAGTTGTTCGATCGACGGCGACGCAAGCCAATGATGTTATCGAGAGCGTGACAACGTTGCTTGCTGACGCGGAGTTCGTGGAAGGTAACTTACGGCAGCTTGCCCGGCGTCTGACGACAATGTTGATGAACGAGGAGTTATTGAAGCTACGGCGGCTGATCATCGCGAACGCAGACCGCATGCCGCAGCTCGGTCGAAATTGGTACAAGGATGGGTTCGAACGCATGTTGGACACGATGGCGTCTTGCTTTGAAAGACTAACAAATCGAGGTCTCATGAAGGCTACCGACCCTCATATAGCGGCCAGCCATTTTTTTGGGATGCTGCTCTGGATTCCAATGAACGAGGCCATGTTCACCGGGAACAGCAATCCGCTATCAAAAGCTAAACTCGACCGTCATGCCGACGCTTCTGTTGAAGCATTCCTAGCGGCCTACGGAATTAAGCCAAGGTAGGTTGAGATCACAGCGTTGGTTTACCTCTGTTGATATCAGTCAGGGGTAAGCGCCGTGTCTCTCTTCGGGGCGCAGTTGTCACAGACCCCATCGGCCACGCTAATTTGGCTGCCAATTGCAAAAACCGGGTGTTGCGCATGCCCGCAACCAAATTCGACCGCGAAAACCCAGCCATCTCAATGATAGTTGGGTTTTTGCTTTCCGAGGTCGGTCCGTTGCCCCAAAATCACCGCTGTTTTCTGAATCTCGTGATCTCGTGCGCCAATACTTCGCGCATGATTGCGTCCTGCGCGGGCTAACGCTCGAACTGATGTTTTGCGCGGGTCACTTCAATCCTTTCTCGCCAAGTTCCACTTGGCGGGGCGCATATTTATCCCTATCCTGCTGCGGTTATCGACGACTCTGGACCAGGAATGTTCACGCTGTTGACCCGGACAAAGCGCTGTCGAGCGGGGCTGATAGTTGCCCTCGCTTACCTGCTTTGCGTTCTCGGTCCGAGTCTTGCCTATGCGATCGGTGGCAATCAGATTGCGGCGCCCTGCTTCGACGACGATCACATGGTGCCCGTGATGCATATGCATCACGACAGTCATCACCATGTCTCCCACCATCACGAAGCCAACATGACTTCCGATCATCAATCGCATGACCACGGCGGCAAGGCTTCGCAGGGTCCGTGCTGTGCGATGCTCTGCATCAGCGGCCTGCCGGTGTCGGCAATCAAAGACTTTGTGCCTTCCGGGCCTTTGTCGATCTGTCCGCCGGAGGCTTTCCAAGCCGTAAGCGGTCAGGGCCCTGCCCGCCATTATCGTCCCCCCATCGCCTGATCTGCGGTATGACGTGGCGCCGTGCGCGACGAAGCGCATGCGCGTCCGCGATCCATCGACAGATCAGGGGTGAGGCATGTTTTCGCACATTGACGCGAGGCTGGCCGCCGTCCTTCGGACGTGCGCCGGGCGCTTCGCATTCCATTCGGGCGCGGCTGCGGCCGCAATGATCGTTGCCATCCTGTTGTCGGGTTGCGCGGCGCCGCCTGGGCCTGCCGCAAAGGCCGATCCCGCAAACGCCGCCGCTCCTGTAGCACCGGTTTCATACCGCTCAGCGACAGTGTCCTACCGCAGCATGCGGCCGGCGGAGCCGGCGCCATGGCGTCCGCAAAACGACGCAGTCGCGCCTCCACCGAAATCCAGCCAATAGGAGCGCGCGATGTGGAAACATTCGAATATTGCGCGTTCAGTGACGGTCGTGTTCGGCACGGCCTTGCTGGCTGGCTGCGCGTCCTTCGCGCCGGATCACGGCATGGGTGTGGTTGCCGATCTGAGCCAGCAAACGCTCAGGAAAGATGTCGCATTCGTACGAACGGCCGATGACGCCGTGCAAATCGACGCACGCGTGCATGCTTTGCTCCGACGATCCTTGACGGTGGAGAGTGCCGTCCAGATTGCGCTCTTGAACAACAAGGGCTTGCAGGCCGCATACAACGAACTGGCCTTGGCCGAGGCGGACGCGATTGGTGACAGCCTGCCGCCCAATCCAACTTTTTCCCTCTCGCACATCGCCGGAGATGCCGCGCTCGAAACCGAGCGCCAGGTGGTCGGCGATATCCTGGCGCTGGCCACACTGCCGTTCCGGACGGAGATTGCGCGTGAACGCTTCCGGCAAGCCCAGTTGCGCGGGGCATTGGCGACGCTGCAACTCGCGGCGGAAGTGCGCAAAGCCTACTATGCCTCCGTCGGAGGCCGCGAACTCGCTGCATTGCTGGCCGACGCGCAGGCGACGGCTGAATCGACCGCCCAGCTTGCCAAAAAACTCGGTGAGACCGGGTCGATGAACAAGCTCGATCAGGCGCGCGAGCAGGTGTTCTACGCGGAGACGACGACGGACCTGGCGTCGGCGCGCCAGCAAGCGTCGAGCGCCCGCGAAAGGCTTTCGCGGCTGCTCGGCCTGTGGGGAAGCGATCTTGATTTTCGTCTTCCGGACCATCTGCCGGCTTTGCCGCGGCGGCCGGCGACCCAGCCTTTCATCGAGGCCGATGCGGTCGGTCACCGGATCGATCTGCAAATCGCCCGGATGGAACTGGACGCTCTGGCGAAAGCGCTGCATCTAACTGAAGCGACTCGCTTCGTCACAATGCTGGATATCGCCGGCATCGATCGCAAGACGCGCGATCCGGACACGCAGCCGTTCCGCGAACGGGGCTTCGATCTGCAGTTTCAAATTCCGTTGTTCGACGGCGGCGAAGTACGCGTCCGGCAAGCGGCAGAGACCTACAACGCCGCGTTCAACCGCCTGACCGAGAAAGCCGTCAATGTGCGCTCGCAGGCACGGGACGCCTATCGGATCTATCGATCGGCCTATGATATCGCCGGACAATATCAACGCGAAGTCTTGCCGCTGCGCAAGATCATCAGCAACGAGATGCAGCTTCGCTTCAACAGCATGCAGGTCGACGTGTTTGCGCTGCTGGCAGAGGCCCGGCAGCAAATTGCGTCCCAGCGCGCGGCGATCGAGGCCAAGCGCAGCTTCTGGAAGGCGCAGTCGGACCTTCAGGCCGTCGTCAATGGCGGCGCATCGGGCAACGACGCCCTGGCGATTTCAAATGCTGGTACGGGCGCGTTGGCGTCGTCGACCAGTCATTGAGAGGAGGAAACAGCATGTTCTCACGCAGACAAATCATGGGAACGGCCGCGCTTTTAAGCGCGGGCGCCGTCGTGGGGCGCGTGCAGGCGGCAGCCATTCCGGAAGCGCCGACGATGGACAAGGCCGTGATGCAGCCACCTCTGCATCCCTCCAGCGGCCCGGACTATCGGCCGGTCGTCACCGTCAATGGTTGGACGCTGCCCTGGCGGATGAACGGCGACTGGAAGGAATTTCATCTGGTCGCCGAGCCGGTGGTGCGGGAATTCGCGCCCGGCATGAAGGTCAATCTGTGGGGCTATAACGGACAGGCGCCGGGACCGACCATCGAAGCGGTCGAGGGCGACAGGGTGCGCATTTTCGTCACCAACAGGCTGCCCGAGCATACGACGGTCCACTGGCACGGCATGCTGCTGCCGAACGGAATGGATGGCGTTGGCGGATTGACTCAACCGCACATCAAGCCGGGCCAGACCTTCGTGTATGAGTTCGAGCTGAAGAAGAGCGGGACGTTCATGTACCACCCGCATTCGGACGAAATGGTGCAGATGGCGATGGGCATGATGGGCATGTTCATCGTGCACCCGCGCGATCTTTCGTTTCGGCCGGTCGACCGCGACTTCGTCTTCATCATGAGCACCTATCTTGTCGATCCCGGCACTTACCTGCCGAAGGTCAATGAGATGACCGATTTCAACATGTGGACGTGGAACAGCCGGGTTTTCCCCGGGATCGACCCCTTGCCGGTGCGCCTTGGCGACAAGGTGCGGGTGCGGATGGGCAACCTGACGATGACCAATCATCCGATTCACCTTCACGGACATAGCTTTGCGGTGAGCTGCACCGACGGCGGATGGGTTCCGGAAAGCGCGCAGTGGCCGGAGGTCACGATCGACGTGCCGGTCGGCGCGGTCCGTGCGTTCGACGTCGTCGCTGACAATCCTGGTGATTGGGCGTTCCACTGCCACAAGACCCATCACGCGATGAATTCGATGGGACACGACATGCGCAACATGATCGGTGTCTCGAAGAAGGATCTTGCCAAGGCGATCGGAAAGCTCGCACCGGACGCGATGGTGATGGGACAAACCGGCATGGCGATGGGCGACATGGAGATGCCGATGCCGGACAACACGCTGATGATGATGTCGGGCTCTGGTCAATTCGGACCGATCGAAATGGGCGGCATGTTCACGGTGATGAAGATTCGTGAGGGGCTCGCGCGCGACGATTACAGCGATCCCGGTCCGTACAAGAACCCGGAAGGCACCGTGGCTCATCTCGTCGAGGCGCCGGCAGCCGAGCCAGAGCGCCAGTCACCAACGACGGAGACTCCAAAATCCAAAGGCGGATCGATGAAAGGCATGAAGATGTGAAACGACACAAGACGTTCAAAATCACGCTTAAACATCCGATGACAGCGGCGGCTATCTCGTGACGCATATCGAAAAGAAATGATGGCCGTCCGGCGCGTCAACGCGCCGTCGCATCAGCGAAAAATGACAAGGAGACATTCATGGCTACCCACAGCTTTCTTGCTCGTTTGATCGTCCCCGCCGCTGTCGGCCTGGCGATCAATCTTTGCGCGCCACCCACTGTCGGCTTCGCCCACGAGGGACATCAGATGGAATGCAGAGATTCCAGCCTCAATGCGATGAAGGCCGATGTGCAGGCGATGCCCGATGGCAAATCGAAAACGACAGCCACGAAGGAAATGGAAGCGGCTCAAGACGCGATGCAAAAAAAGGACATGAAGGCCTGTATGGCGCATATGGACAATGCCATGGACGCCATTGAGAAGTAGCCGAATTTGGCGCGCAGGCGTCTTCCGCCCCCACTACCAACCGTTTTCACAAAAAGTCGGGTGAAGTATGAATCGGTCGTTTGAACTCAGAGCCGGAAAGCGGCCATGGCCTATCGTCGCTGCTGCATGCATCGTCGCTGTCCTTATCGCGTGTCTTGGCGCGGCTTCGGTCGTCATCTATGGCGGCGTCTATGACATTGCCGCCGATACGCCGCATAGCCAGCCGGTGTACTGGCTGTTGCAGAAGGTCCGGCAATATTCGATCGCGGCGCGGGCGCATGATGACGTTCCAAATGATCTGGGCGAGGCTAAACGCATCGCTTCAGGCGCCGGCCAGTATGCGGAGATGTGCAGCGGTTGCCATCTTGCTCCCGGCATCAAGCGGACTGAGGTCAGCCGCGGTCTTTATCCGAGAGCACCCGAACTCAGGCGCGGAAGTGCCCTCACGCCTGCCGAGGAATTTTGGGTCGTCAAGCACGGCATCAAGATGACGGGCATGCCGGCCTGGGGCGTGACCCACGACGACGAGCTTCTCTGGGATGTAGTGGCGTTCTTGCGGAAAATGCCCGAGCTTACGGCAGAACAATACAAGGCTCTGGTTGAGAGTGCGCCCACGCATGACGAGATGATGCAGAAGATGGACATGGGGCACGGCCACCGTTCTGAACAGGCATCGCACCGGTAGCCGCCGGTCACATGGCTGGTAGGTCGTACGAAACGATCGTTGTTCTTACGAAGGCGAGCGATACCGTCAGTTGCCAGGCTCCGCACGATTTTCCGCCAGATTCTATCGCCGCCGCCGTTGAACGAGTTCATTGCTGAATCGCACCATTGAGACATCGGCTCTGCAAGGGGTTCGGGTCGCGCCGCCCGGAAGCTTGTCCAAAGCAAACCGATGACAGGGCGCTGGATCGCAGAAACATCCCGCTCTCTGTCTCCTTGATGTTCGTACCTATTCACGAAATGCGGAGTCGGTCGTGACGCTGACTCACGCCCGTTTGAATCGTTTGCGCTGCAATGTGTTTCGCCAGTTGCGGTGCACGCCGGTAAGACACCGCGCGAGGAGAGGTTCACCACAAATGGAAAATCCAAATGAATATGAGAACACTTGGCATCATCGCGTTCGTGACCGCGGGCGTCTCGAGCCCCGTCCTTGCCCAGGAGGTTGATGGGGCCACTGCACGGAAGCCGGTTCACGCGCTCCGGCATTACCGCAACACCTATAATGAGGTGCAGGGACCGCAGTTCGTTGCGCCGCGCGTGGGCGCTTATGGCGACTTGGGCGGCGACGGCAAATTCGACCGGTCGCGGCCCGGCGGCATCGATCCCGATTTCAACCCGGCCGCAAACTGATCTTTCGATTCCACCCGTTTTGCCCGCTCCATGATCGAATAAAAGCGATGGGACGGTGCAGCGGCGGCCCGGTTACGGCCGGACCGCCGCGCGGGTTCGCTGGCATGAAGATGCGGCACCGTTGGCCTTGTGCAGATGCAAGCCGAAGCGCGCCCTCATCAGGATGCGTTTGCGGCACTTGCTTTCTTTCGCGCGATAACTCCCGCCGCGATCTGCAAGGTTGCGCCGGCCGCCCATGCCAGACAGATCAGGAGCGCAGACACGGGATGCGCGACTTCATCGAGAATGATGCTGGACACGGAGATCACGGCGGCTACTGCGGCGAGAAACGTTCCCGCCGCGCTGAGCAGTTCGACAGCGTCCGCCCTGGTACCGAGCCCGTGGCGAAGCGGCAGGTGCATCTGATGGTCGGGCGGCAGGTGCGGCAAATCGATGCCGAGATAGAAGCCGGCGGCGCCGTAGATCATCATGGCGAAGACCGCGGCGGTCGAGCCGATCAGATCGATGTCCGCCCGCGCGATATGAGCGGCGACGAACACGCCGCACGAGCCGCCCGTCAATGCGAGCCCGATCCGCTCAAGCACATGCGCCGATCGTGAGATCGTCGAGCGGGCATCCCAGGGCGCCGTGCGTCTGATCATGTGATCCCGATGTCGCATCGTCGACGACGATCAGGATAATGCGGCCTTCCGTTGCCGGCCACACCTAAAAGCGGACCGCGTTCCACACCGTAAGAATCGGGGGGTAGTCCTGCGCGGCTTTCATCGTCGTTGGAAAATTCATTCACGTCCATAAGGGCTTATCGGATCCACCGGCACAATTTGATAACCCTGAAATAGACAAGAGCCTGCTGAGCAGTCGATTTGCTTAAGAACCGTTAACCAGTGTGAGCGAGAATCGCCGACAAGATTCCCGAAAAGGAACGGGCGATGTCAAAATTTGCGATTGGCGAACGGGTTGAGAAGGCGGCCGACGACCATCAGGACGGCGTCGTCATTGCAATCTTCCCCACGACGGACGGCAACTTTCGTTATGCGGTGGATATGGAGGGCTACGGCGCGCTCCAGTTCTTCGCCGAGGAAAAGCTGGTCGTCCGCGCGAGATAGGTGCTGGTATCGGTTCGGGCCCGCGGCTAGTACCGCCGATCTGAAGTCCCTGCACCACAAGCGGCGAATTCGATCAGGGACTTCAGATCGATAAAGCGGTACTAGAATCAATAGGTTTGTGAGTAGCCCATGACTTTCCGAAGTTCGTGAAAGTGGGCGCTGCGATGGAGCACGAACTTCGGAAAGTGGGCACTAGAAGCATGACCGCGGCGATGCAGTTCCGCGCAAGGTGGACGGGACGTGTTCGCCTCGAAACAGGATGCACCGCTTGACCCCGCCGGTTAACATCTGGTCAGGCGAAGGCAGTTATCGATAGCGACCACACGAACCAAGTAACCAGCAATGAACGAAGGCCTCACCGAGCGAGCGATGGTTGACCCGCCCGAAGCCGCCGCGCGGCCGCGTGGCAAGCCATCCGCCGCCAAGAGCTGGTTGAAAGCGATCGAGCGCACCGCTCGCATCGAGGCCAGCCCGCATGCGTTGTTCGCCGATCTCGTCGAAGAGTGGGCCGCGCGCCAGCCGGATCGCCCGGCTCTCATGTCGGACCAGGAGACGTTCAGCTATCAAGACCTGAACGCGCGGATCAACCGCTATGCGCGCTGGGCGATTTCGCAAGGCATCGGCAAAGGCGAGACCGTCTGTCTCTTCCTGCCGGGGCAGCCCGACTATCTCGCCGCATGGCTCGGTCTCAGTCGGGTCGGCGCCGTTGCGGCGCTCATCAACACCAAGCTGGTCGGGTCATCGCTTGCCCATTGCATCGACGTCGCCGACGCCAGCCACGTCATCGTGGGACAATATCTGGCGGGTGCATTCCGCGAGGTTGAGCCCCGCTTGAAGCGGGCGCCGAAGATCTGGTGGCATGGTAGCGATGCGGCTGATGCCAACATCAAGGCGGCGTTGAGCGGCCTCGATGCGTCTCCCCTGACCTCCAGCGAACGGCGCGATGTGACGATCGGCGACCGTGCGCTGTTGATCTATACTTCAGGTACGACCGGCCTGCCGAAGGCCGCCAGCATCAGCCACCGTCGTATTTTGAACTGGGGCGGCTGGTTCGCCGGACTGACGGATGCTTCGCCCGACGACCGGCTGTTCGACTGCCTGCCGCTATTCCACAGTGTCGGCGGCGTGGTCGCGCCATGCAGCATGCTGGCGGCGGGAGCGTCGGTCGTGATCGCAGACAAGTTTTCCGCCGGCACGTTCTGGCGTGACGTCGCCCGCTGGGACTGCACCCTGTTCCAGTATATCGGCGAACTCTGCCGTTATCTTCTCAAAGCGCCCGCATCGGAATTCGAGACGCGGCATCGGCTGCGGCTGGCGTGCGGCAACGGCCTGCGCGGCGATGTCTGGGAAGGCTTTCAGACGCGGTTTGGGATCCCGCACATTCTTGAGTTCTATGCGGCGACCGAAGGCAATTTCTCGCTCTACAATGTCGAGGGAAAGCCCGGCGCGATCGGCCGCATTCCGCCGCTTCTCGCACATCGTTTCCCGGCGTCGATCGTTCGCATCGATCCGGAAACGTCCGTGCCGCTCCGCAATGCTGACGGCCTTTGCGTGGCATGTGGGATCGGAGAAGCCGGCGAGGCGGTCGGGCGGATCGGCACGGCGGATGAGGCGGGTGGCCGCTTCGAGGGCTATACCAACGCGGCCGAAACCGAAAAGAAGATCCTGCGCGACGTCTTTGCCAAGGGCGATGCCTGGTTTCGCACCGGCGATCTGATGAAGATCGACGACGGCGGCTTCTTTCATTTCGTCGATCGCCTCGGCGACACCTTCCGCTGGAAGGGCGAGAACGTCGCAACATCAGAGGTCAACGAAGCCATTCTCCAATGTCCCGGCGTCATCGACGCCGTGACCTATGGCGTTCTCGTTCCTGGTACGGATGGCCGCGCCGGCATGGCTGCTCTCGTGACCGACGGCAGCTTCGATTTCGCCGAATTCGGCGACCATCTCTCGCGAAGGCTGCCGGCTTACGCCTGTCCGGTTTTCATTCGCTTGAGTGCTGTGCTCGACAGCACCGAAACCTTCAAGCAGAAGAAGCAGGAATTGATCCGCGCCGGCTTCGATCCATCAAAGGTCGCCGATCCGCTGTTCTTCCGCGATCCGAAGTCTGGAAGCTTCGTGCCGCTCGATCCGGATCAGCATGCGCGGCTGCTGGAGGGCGCGATCAGGCTATAGGCAGCTTCGTTGCGGGCTTGTGCATCACTCACATGCCGAAAATGGCAAGCTCGGTATCTGCGAGATCGCCAAGCCTTGGTCGTTGCGGTCCCCTGAAATATTTGCGGCCGCGCGCCTCGCTGTAGATGCCGACAAGTCCTGCGATCGGTCCGTTGGCGTCGAGGATAGCGATCGGCTGGCCCCGCCAGAGCAGATAGCGTCCGATCGCGCCAGCGCATCTGACGAAGTCGGAAATCTCGCGGCAAAATCCGAGCTGCAGCGCGGGCAGGGGAATGATGCCGCGGCGCTTGCGCAGGGGAAAGAAGACGAACGGGACAGTTTCCTGCGCCGTGCGGCAGACGAGGCTGAGACAGCCGTAACCGGCATGGCGCTTGAGCATCGCCAGTTCGTCGTCCGACAGGCCGGGCATGGACGTCGTATCGGGCGTCACCGCCTCGACGCGCATGCCGCGCCCTTGGCGTGACAAGAATGGAAGCGAGAAACAGAGGCCGCGGCAATACGCCCGGAAGCCTTGCGCCTCAAGGATCGGCCATGTCGGCGCGGCTGGCGTGATATTGAAGTAGGTCACGTCCTTGCGCTTCTGCGTCATCGAGGCAAACAGCGCCGCGTAGTTGCGGAACTCAGGATCGACATACCAGCTCGAGACGTTGCAGCAGATCGTCGCTGCGCCCTCGATCATCCTGGTCGAATAGATCAGCAGCAAGCAGCCGACCGGCTTGCCGTCATTCTCCATCAGATATCCGAAACGCGGTGCATCGCCCGGCAACGCGCGCACGCTCTGCCGGCGCAGGCCAAACATCCAATAGTCGCGGCTGCGATGCACGAAGCCTCTTGTCAGGAGATCGGCGATCGCCTCAATGTCGCTTTCCAGTATCTCGCGGAACCGCGGCTTGGCGGCAGGCATGATGTTTACCAATGGAGGCGAAAGATCGCTCGAAGTTCACGTTTTCGCTCTATCATGGACTTTCAAAATTTTATGAGAATGCGGAGCAGTCCATGTCGGTAAGGTTAAAGATTATTTCGGCGATCGAGCAGATCGCGGCCGAGCAGAAGGTCACCCTTCCGCCGCTGGAAGATAATCTGTCGCTGCACGAGACCGGCTTCGATTCGCTCGCCTTCGCGATCCTGGTAGCGCGTCTGGAAGACGACCTTGGCATCGATCCGTTTACCATATCGGAGGATGCGAGCTTCCCTCTCACGATAGGCGACTTCATCAGGGCCTATGAAAATGTTCCCGCGTGAAACCTCCGCGCTGCGTGACTACCTCGATCCCGGCCTGACCGGCCGCACGTTATCGGATGCTCGGCATTCGGCTTCGCTGACGGATATTGCCGGTCAAACCTGCCTGAAGGGCCGGCTTGCGGAACTGTCGGGCCGCTCGGTATTGGTCGCGACATCCAATCAATTCTTCGCGGCCCTCGTCATGCTCGAGGTCGACGGCATTGCGCAGCGCATGCTGCTGTGCCCGCCGGATCTCAAGGCCGACCACCTCCAGGCCATCATCGAAGATGCCGAGATTGACGCCGTCGTCACCGATCAGCCGGATCGCTTTGCGGCGGCGGGACTTGCATTGGTCGTGATCGCCAGCGGGGACCTCGCCGCCGCCCCTCGCACGCAGACCGAGCGCGCGACCGAATGGCTGATGCTGACCTCCGGGACCCTGGGGATGCCGAAGATCGTCGGCCATACGCTCGAAGGCCTGACCGGCGCGATTGCTGCCGATGCCCCGGCCAAGGGCAACCGGCCGATCTGGGCGACGTTCTATGACATCCGCCGCTATGGCGGGTTGCAGATTTTCCTGCGCGCCGTCATCGGCGGTGGTTCGCTCGTCTTGTCCGAGCCCGGCGAGCCGCTTGCGGATCACGTCGCGCGCCTGAACAAAATGGGCATCACGCATATCTCGGGCACGCCCTCGCACTGGCGCAAACTCCTGATGAGCGGTGCGGCCTCGGCCTTCTCACCGAAATATGTCCGCCTGTCCGGCGAAATTGCCGATCAGGCGGTTCTTGACGGCCTGCACCAGGCATTCCCGTCAGCTTCGATCGGTCACGCCTATGCATCGACCGAGGCTGGCGTCGGTTTTGCCGTCAATGACGGCCTGGAGGGTTTTCCGGCCAGCATCGTCGGAACCCGCGACGGCGTCGAGATGAAGGTCGTGGATGGATGCCTTCACATTCGTTCGCGGCGCGCCGCGCATGCTTACGTCGGGCACCGCGCGAGCGCGCTGACCGATGACGAAGGATTCGTCGATACCGGCGACATGGTCGAACTCCGCGGCGATCGCTATCACTTCGTCGGCCGGCGCGGCGGCATCATCAATATCGGCGGCTTGAAGGTTCACCCCGAGGAGATCGAGGCGGTGATCAACCGGCATGCCGAGGTGCGCATGTCGCGCGTCAAGGCGCGCAAGAGCCCGATCACCGGCGCGATCGTTGTTGCCGATGTGGTTCTCACCGAGGCGACCGACGCAAGCCGGGGCGACGAGATCAAAAGCCGCATCATCGCCGATTGCAAGGCAAGCCTCGCACCCCATAAGGTGCCTGCCATGATCAAGTTCGTCGACAAGCTCGACATTACGGCGGCCGGAAAGCTCGCACGCTCAGATGCATAATGTTCTGGTGACAGGCGGCAGCCGCGGCATTGGACTTGCGATCGCGCAAAGGCTCGCGAACTCGGGCTATAACGTGATCGCGGTCGCGCGGCGCGAGAGCGACGAACTGCGCGACGCCATCGCCGACGCCACGAACGGCGGCGGCCGCATTCATTTCCGCGCTGTCGACCTCAGCGATGTCGACGGTATTCCTGCTTTTGTGAAAGGCGTGCGTGACGAGTTCGGCGCGATCTACGGCCTCGTCAATAATGCCGGCATCGGCACCGAGGGCCTGCTCGCCACCATGCACAACAGCGAGATCGAGGCGCTGGTGCGCCTCAATGTACTGTCGCCGGTCATTTTGACAAAATATGTCGTACGCCACATGATGGCGGATGGCGCCGGTGGCCGCGTCATCAACATGTCCTCGATTATCGCCTCGACAGGCTATAACGGCCTGTCGGTCTATGGCGCGACCAAGGCGGCGGCCACGGGCTTCACCCGTTCGCTGGCGCGCGAAGTCGGCAAGCTCGGCATCACCGTGAATGCGATCGCGCCCGGCTTTATCGATACGGAATTGACGCACAGTCTGGGCGTGGAGCAGCGTCAACGCATCGCCGGACGCAGCGCGCTGCGCCGTTTGCCGGAAACGGACGACGTGGCCAGCATGGTGGAGTACCTGTTGGGTGAGGGCGGCCGCAACATCACCGGTGCGGTATTGACCGTCGACGCCGGAAATACCGCCTGAACTGCCACGCGACGGCGGCCATGATTTCAGGCAGCTATGGCTTCAATTCGCCGCATTAGCCGCTTGAACCTGTTTTCCACATTCGCCGTATCTTTTCCCGATCCACTTCTCGATTGCGCGCCATGACCGCACCGAACGGCAGCGACGACTTCTACAGCGCCATTCCGGTATTCCGGCGCTTCGAGCGGCTGATGGATCCAGCGCTTTATGCGGCCTTGCCGGCCGACTGGAGCATCGGGGTCGCCGATATCGTCGAGTCCACCAAGGCAATTGCGCAGGCGCGCTACAAAGCGGTCAATATGGCCGGCGCCGCGGTGATCGCGGCGGTGACCAATGCGCTTGAGGGGCGCGAATTCCCGTTCGTGTTCGGCGGCGACGGCGCGAGCTTCGCGGTGGCGCCGTCCAATATCGATCGCGCGCGCCAGGCGCTCGCCGCGACAGCCACCTGGGTCAAGGAGGATCTTGATCTTCAGATGCGCGTGGCGCTGGTGCCGCTGGCGGCAATAAGGGCGCAGGGCCTCGACGTTCGCGTGGCCCGGTTTGGGCCATCGCCCAATCTCTCCTATGCGATGTTTTCCGGCGGCGGCCTCGGCTGGGCGGAGACTGCCATGAAACGCGGCGAATTCGCCGTTGCCCGCGCGCCATCGGGAACGCAGCCCGATCTCTCCGGCCTCTCCTGCCGGTTCGAGGAGATGCCGACGATGCGCGGGCTCATCCTTTCCGTGCTGGTGATGCCGGCGCAAGGCGCCGAGCCTGCTGCCTATCGCCGGCTGATCGAGGACATTGTCGCCCTCGTCGGTCGCAGCCCCGATCAGGGCCGTCCGGTGCCGCCGGGCGGGCCGCCGCTGCGCTGGCCGCCGCAAGGCGTCGAATTCGAGGCGCGGGCCCGACATGGCGGATCGCTGTTCAGACGGCGGCTCGGCGTGCTCGCCCACACGCTGTTTGCCTATTGCATCATGCGTTTCGGCATCCGTGTCGGCGGCTTCGTGCCGAAAATCTATGTGCAGCAGGTGGTGGAAAATTCCGACTTCCGCAAATACGACGATGGCCTGCGGATGGTGCTCGATTGCACGCCCGATCTCGAGCAGGCTCTGACGGCGCGCCTCGCTTCGGCATCATCAACCGGTGTCGCGCGATATGGCCTGCATCGGCAGGACGCCGCGATGATGACCTGCTTCACGCCGTCGGCGATGCGCAGCGACCACGTCCACTTCATCGACGGCGCGCGCGGCGGCTATGCTTCCGCTGCCACCGCGCTGAAAGCGATGCCAGTGGTCCGATTCTGACATTCGCATCCCTGATCGGTCACCACGGCAGGCCACCGAGGTCGAGCGTGCCGAGCGCTGGCGCGCGCCGCTTCAGGTCCAGCACAAATGGAGCCATTGCCTCAAACCGGACCTTCCCCTCAGGCTGTTCGGCGAAAACCGTTCCGCCGAAAGGCTGCCAACCGCGCGACGAATAAAATTCGAAATTGTGCGGCTCGCAGAACAGCAGCGCGAATTGCGCCGTGTCGTGGTCGCGCATGGTGTGGACCGCGGCGTTCAGCGCGATGCTGGCGTAGCCGCGGCGGCGGCAATCGGGGTGCGTCGCAATCTGGCCGACGCCGCCGATATGCACTTTCTGGCCATTCCAGATGACCGTTCTGAAGAAAATGCCGGCATGACAAGCAAGCTCGCCGTCATCGGTCTCGATCAGGATGCGCAAGTCGGGATCGGCCCAGGTGACCCGAGCCCAGCCGGGCTCGCTCTCGTCATCCTTGGTGACGTGAGGCTCCATTTGGCGGAATAGCGTCTCGGCCTGTGGCCGGAATTGTGCGCCATTCACGACTTCAATTTCGATACTCATGTGTGCCCGGAATGCGACCGACGGATTGATCGGGGGAATTTCGGTGTTTAAGTGGCCAGGAACCTTCTATAAGGGTTCCCGTTAGAAATTTGTATCCCACTAGTTCGGACATGACCCCATGACCTTCACGCTCCCCGACCTTCCCTATGCCTACGACGCCCTCGCGCCGCATATGTCGAAGGAAACGCTGGAATTCCATCACGACAAGCATCATCAGGCCTATGTGACCAACGGCAACAACCTGCTGAAGGGCTCCGAATTCGAGGGCAAGTCCCTGGAGGAGATCGTCAAGGGCTCGTTCGGCAAGAACGCCGCGCTCTTCAACAATGCCGGCCAGCATTACAACCACATCCATTTCTGGAAGTGGATGAAGCCCAAGGGCGGCGGCGGCAAATTGCCCGGCCGCCTGGAAAAGAAGGTCAACGACGACCTCGGCGGCCTCGAGAAGTTCAAGACCGATTTTGCCGCTGCCGGCGCCGGTCAGTTCGGATCGGGCTGGGCCTGGCTGTCGGTGAAGAACGGCAAGCTGGAGGTCTCCAAGACGCCCAACGGCGAAAATCCGCTGGTGCATGGCGCAACGCCGATCCTCGGCGTCGATGTCTGGGAGCACTCCTATTACATCGACTATCGCAACCGCCGCCCGGATTATCTGAAGGCGTTCGTCGAACACCTTGTGAACTGGGACTATGTCGACGAACTGTTCGGCAAGGCAACCTGATCGGACGGGCTCACCGTGGATCAAAAGCGGCAGCCTTGGGCTGCCGCTTTTTTGTCGGCTGTCGGGGCGGGCGCAGGACCACTTTGATGGACTCGTCAAATGTTATAATATAACATTTTGGGATGGTACCCCCTCAAGGGCACGATCACGCCCACTCGCATCACGCCCATAGCCATGGCCCGGCCGCGCCGCATCCGGCGCAGGCGGTCGCCTGGTCGATCCTGCGGATGACAGTGCTTTCCCGGCTGATGGCGGCGATCGCCGTCAGCGCCGTGCTGTGGGCTTTCGTTTGGCTGGTGGCCCGGTTCTGACATTCGTATCATGTCTAGGAGGGTCCGGTTACGAATGTCAGAACCAAAGGGCCACCAGCAAATATCGGATTCCGGTGGGGTTTCGGATTTGACATTCGCTTTGAGACCTCGCGGCAACACTGAATCGAACGTCAGATCCACCCCACCGGCGATGAAATGACAATGGCTGCCCAACTGCAATTTCGCGACGTCACGCTGGGCTATGACCGCCATCCGGCGGTCCATCATTTGAGCGGTGAGGTCGCAGCGGGCGCCCTGCTCGCCGTCGTCGGCCCCAATGGCGCAGGCAAATCGACGCTGTTTCGCGGCGTCGTTGGAATCCTCAAGCCGCTTTCAGGCACGATCCAGACCGGCGGCATCGATCCCAAAGACATCGCCTATCTGCCGCAGAGCGCCGATATCGACCGCAGCTTTCCGATTTCGGTGTTTGATTTCGTCGGCACCGGGCTGTGGCGGCGGACCGGATTTTTTGGCGGCATCGGCAAGGGTGCCCGCGGAGAAATCGCGCAGGCGCTGGCCGCCGTTGGCCTGAGCGGGTTCGAAAATCGCGGCATTGGCACGCTGTCGGGCGGCCAGATGCAGCGCATGCTGTTTACACGGGTGCTGCTGCAGGGTGCGCGGGTAATCGTGCTCGACGAGCCCTTCAATGCGATCGACGCCAAGACCTCGGCCGACCTCCTGGCTCTCGTCCGGCACTGGCATGCCGAGGGGCGCACGGTGCTGGCGGCGCTGCATGACATGGATCTGGTGCGCACGCATTTCCCGGAAACGCTGCTGCTCGCGCGCGGCAAGGTCGCCTGGGGCGCGACATCAGAGGTGCTGACATCAGAGAACCTGGCCGAGGCGCGGCGGATGTGCGAGGCCTTCGACGATAGCGCGGCGGCCTGCGTGGTTCATGATGACGCATCAGAGGCTGCCTGATGTACGACGTGCTGATCGCGCCCTTCACCGAATTCGAATTCATGCGCCGGGCGCTCGCAGCCGTGGTGGCGCTGTCGCTTGGCGCGGCGCCGATCGGGGTGTTTCTGATGCTGCGGCGGATGAGCCTCGTCGGCGATGCAATGGCGCACGCCATCCTGCCGGGGGCAGCCGTCGGTTTCCTGCTCTCGGGCCTCAATCTCTTTGCCATGACTGCCGGTGGACTGATCGCCGGCTTCGCGGTGGCGCTGCTCGCGGGCCTGGTGACGCGCACCACCGATCTGAAAGAAGACGCCTCGCTCGCTACCTTCTATCTCGCCTCGCTGGCGCTCGGCGTGACCATTGTTTCCGTGAAGGGCACCAATATCGATCTGTTGCACGTCTTGTTCGGTAACATTCTGGCGATGGACGATCAGACGCTGCTCGTGGTCGCCTTCAACGCCACACTGACCCTGACCGTGCTTGCGTTGATCTACCGTCCGCTCGTAATCGAAAGCGTCGATCCGCTTTTCCTGCGCACGGTGAGCCGGGCAGGGGCGTTCGCGCATCTGGTGTTTCTGGCGCTCGTGGTCGTCAATCTCGTCAACGGCTTCCAGGCGCTCGGCACCTTGCTCGCCGTGGGTCTGATGATCCTGCCGGCGGGTATTGCGCGATTTTGGTCGCGCGAACTGACCGGCATGATCACGATCGCGGTCGCGAGTGCAATTGTTTCGGGCTATGCCGGATTGGTGCTGTCCTTCCAGACCCGCATTCCCTCAGGGCCCGCCATCATCCTGGTTTCGGCCTTGCTCTATGTTGTCTCGATCCTGTTCGGCAACGTGCGCGGCGTGGTCCGGCAACTGTTTCCCGCACCTCATCTCGAAGCATGAGGCGCGTGATCCAACGCTTGCTTGGTTTTCTGCTGGCATTGGCGGTGTCGCTCGGCGCGAGCCCCATGCACGCGCAGGCGCCTCTCAAGGTAGTGGCGAGCTTTTCGATCGTCGGCGACCTCGTCAGGAATGTCGGCGGCGACCGCGTCGAGGTCACGACGCTGGTCGGCGCGGACGGTGACGTGCACGTCTATACCCCGACGCCGGCGGATGCGCGCAAGATCGCCGATGCGAGGCTGCTGGTTGTCAACGGCCTCGGACTTGAAGGTTGGCTGCCGCGGCTACTTCAGGCGGCGGGCGGCAAGGCCTCGATCGTCACGGCGACGGCCGGCATCGCTCCCCTCAAGGCGGGCTCCGATGCCGACCCGCATGCCTGGCAATCGGTGGCGAATGCGGAAAAATACGTCGCCAATATCCGCGACGCGCTGGTGGCCGCCGATCCCGCGGATGCAGATGTTTTTCGTCAAAATGCGAGCAGCTATCTGGTCAGGCTCGAGGCACTCGACGCCGACGTGCAGCAGGCGGTCGACCAAATTCCGCAAAGCCGCCGCAAGGTGATCTCGACCCACGACGCGTTCGGCTATTTCGCGGCCCGCTATGGCGTTGAGTTCATCGCCCCGATCGGGGTCTCAACGGAGGCCGAGCCCAGCGCGCGGGACATCGCGAAAATCATCGCCCAGGTCAAAGCGGCTCACATCCCGACCGTCTTTCTGGAGCGGATCGGGGACCCCCGCCTCATCCGCCGGATCTCGGAGGAGACCGGGGCGAAGGTCGGCGGAACGCTATATTCGGACAGCCTGACCAATGAAAAGGGCGATGCCCCCACTTACATTGACATGGTCAGGCACAATATTAGAACGCTGACGAGCGCGCTGGCGAATTAGGGCCGAAATGGCCCTCCGCCTGGCGCCCGAAATACCGGCTTTTGCGGAGTAATCATGTCCGAACTGACGTCCCAAAAAATCCCTGTGACAGTGCTGACGGGCTATCTCGGCGCCGGCAAGACCACGCTTTTGAACCGCATTTTGTCGGAAAACCACGGCAAGAAATATGCGGTTATCGTCAACGAATTCGGTGAGATCGGCATCGACAACGACCTGATCATCGGCGCCGACGAGGAAGTGTTCGAGATGAACAACGGCTGTGTCTGCTGCACGGTGCGCGGCGACCTCATCCGCGTGGTGCAGGGGCTGATGAAGCGCCAGGGCCGCAGCGGCGGGTTCGACGGCATCGTCATCGAGACCACCGGCCTCGCCGATCCCGGCCCCGTGGCCCAGACCTTCTTCGTCGACGACGAGGTCAGGGCCAAGGCCAAGCTCGATTCCGTGACGACCGTGGTCGACGCCAAGCACATCCTCATGCGGCTCGACGATAGCCGCGAAGCCAAGGAGCAGATCGCCTTCGCCGACCAGATCGTGCTGAACAAGACCGACCTCGTAGCCGAGGCCGAGCTGGCGGCGGTGGAAGCGCGGCTGCGGCGGCTCAATCCGCTGGCGCCCATTCACCGCGCCCAACGCTCGAACGTGCCGCTGGAGGCGATCCTGGGACGCGGCGGTTTCGACTTGGGTCGCATCCTCGAACTCGAGCCGGAGTTCCTAAACCCCGCCCACGGCGATCCCGGCCACGTCCACGACGAGCACTGCGAGGCGGGGGGCGACGAACACCATCACCACGACCACGTGCACGACGACGACATCAGAGGCGTCGCCTTGCGCATCGACCGGCCCGTCAATCCGCAGAAGGTGACCGCCTGGCTGAACGACCTCCTGGCCCGAAAGGGGCCGGACATCCTGCGCGCCAAGGGCATCCTCAATGTCGCGGGCGAGGAGAGGCGCCTGGTTTTCCAGGCCGTT
>NZ_DAHUXJ010000151.1 GCF_027307225.1 Bradyrhizobium sp.
CCACCATCCCCGGCGCAACGCATCAGCGTTGTCGCCGAGTTGATATCAGCGTCGAGATATCAGAACCACGCGGCTTCGCCGTCCGCGTCCCACGCGCTTCGTCCTTGCGCATGTCCGCGTCCATCGCAGCCCGCACCCAACACTCGTGACGATCGCGAAGCGCCCCTCCTGGAGGAGCGCGGGCCGACGCGACTCTTAGGACTGATTTTAGCGGCGCCAAAAGCAGAATATTTTTGCCGCAGAGGCTGGACTTGCGAATGACCGGCCGCCGGGTGATTTGCCCGTCGGGTAGCCGTCACGGCGAAGGGCGTGCCAACTGCGCACCCTGGACGATCTTCGATTGCGTCGCGACGCGCGAGAGACGGCGAACATCCGGTCGTAATCCCCAGGACAGCGCGACAATGCATGCGATGATAAATGGCAGGACAAACTCCAGACCGTGATCGCCCGCCGCCGCGCGCGAGACGACGGCGCCGGCAATGTCGAAGATCATGCCGGCATAGGCCCACTCCTTCAGATATCGGGCTCCCGGGACGAGAACGACGATCGCACCCAGAATTTTCCAGATGCCGAGAAATGGCAGGAAATATCCGGGATAGCCAAGCCGCGTCATTTCAGCAACGAAGTGCGGATCGCGCAGCACCAGCGCCAGCCCGGGCGCCGCAAATAGCAGTGCCGTCAGGACGGTCGTTACCCAGTAGACGATACCGGTCCATTTTCCACGGCCGCTCATGTCTTCCTCACTTCAGGCTGGAATTCGTTTGGCAAGCGTCTGTTCGATCATCTTGCCCATCATGGTTCGCGCCACGCCGACCGGAATGAGCGCGCTCATCAGCCGATTGGTCGCCCCGGGGAGGCAGAGTGACTGGTTGCTCTGAATCGCCCGGATGGCTTCCGCGACGCATTGGCGAGGACTCATCGGCCTCATCGCCATGGTTTTCGGATCGAGACCGAATTTGGTGAGAATGGCGGTGTCGGTCGGCGGCACGACCAGCACGGTGACATGCACGCCTTGCCGCTTCAGCTCGACGTGAAGCGACTCGCCGAGACTCTGTACGAAGGCCTTGCTGCCGGCGTCATTGGCCATGAAGGGAATTCCGTGCGCTGCTCCCATGGCCCCGCCGAGAATGAGCCCTCCACGGCCCCGCGCCGCAAGCCTGGGGCTGAAATGATGGGCAATATCGAGATGCGAAAGCGCGTTGAGGCGAAACCGTTGCAAAAGTTCGTCGCGATCTTCGTGGAGAAAACTGCCCGGATTGCCCGTGCCGGCGTTGGAAACCACAAGGCCGATGTCGAGATCGGCGACCGCCGCGACGAGGCGCGCGACAGAATCCGGCTCGGAGAGATCCGTTCGAACACTCCGCGTTTCGACGCCAAACTGGACCTGAAGCTCCCGTCCCAGTTGATCGAGCAAGATTTCGCGGCGCGCGGCAAGCACCACGTTCAATTTGGCCGCCGCCAGTTGTCGCGCGAACTCGGCGCCGATACCTGAGGAAGCGCCGGTGATAAGCGCCCACGGGCCGAAACGATTACTCAGTCCGGATTGATGTTTCATCATTCTCCCCATCCGTTTCTCCGAGAGATTGCTCTACTGACATGTCAGTTGACTAACTTTCTCTTGGACGCCCGACCGGGCCGGTGCTTTAGTCTGGCCTGGCGGTTACAGGTCTTCGACCCAGCGTTTCAGGCGCCTGGTCTCCATCGTCACAAGGCTTGGATCATGGAACGTGTGGGCGAGAAGCGAGATGCCCTGCAGGGCCGAGAGTAGATGGACGGCGTGCCCGCGCGCCGCTTTCCCTTTGCCAAGGGCGCGAAACTGGGTCTCCAGCCACGACAGGTATTGCGAGAATATCCCGGTTGCCTTGGCCGCGACCGCTCCACCAACCTTGTGTAATTCCGAGCAAAACGTGCCAATCGCACAGCCGCGCCGCGCAAGGGATTCCTTATTGTCCAGAACGCCCTCGATGCATCGATAGAGCCGGTCTTTCGGGGATGTTTCTTCGTCCCATCGCTGCAACATGGCGGCCATTTGGGAAAGCCGAAGTTCCACGATGGCTTCGCCAATCTCGTCCTTGGTCTTGAAGTAGTAGTAGACGTTCCCCAGAGGCACTGCCGCCTCGCTTGCGATATCGGCGAGTGAGGTCGCGCCGAATCCGTCGCGATACGCGAGGCTGACTGCCGCATTGACGAGCCGCGATCGCTTGTCGGCAGGTGCCATGTCCGAAAATCCAAGTTCGTTGACCAACTTATTTTGGACAAGTCGATCCACGCTGTCAAGTCTCGCGCGCGGGTGTTCCGTCGCGATTGAACGTCGGATAATGATGCGGCTGAGCCGATCGGCTCACGGGCGCTTTGGAATATCCAGCCCGCGCTTGACTGCCGGCCGCGCCAGACCGCGCTCGAGCCACGCCGCGACATTGACGAAGCCATCGAATGCGACCAGTTCACGCGCCCCGTAAAAGCCGATCAGATTGCGGACCCAGCCGAGCATCGAAATATCGGCGATGGTGTATTCGTCGTCCATGATCCATTGCCGCCCGGCAAGACGAGAATCGATCACGCCGAGGAGCCGGTTCGATTCAGTGACATAGCGTTCGAGCGGCCTCTTGTCGGCAATCTCCTTGCCTGCGAACTTATGGAAGAAGCCGACCTGGCCGAACATCGGCCCGATGCCGCCCATCTGGAAATGCAGCCATTGAATGGTCTGCCAGCGGCGCGCCGGATCGGCCGGCAGCAGCTTGCCGGTTTTCTCGGCGAGGTATTGCAGGATCGCACCGGACTCGAACAGGCCAAGCGGATTGCCGGTCGGACCATTCGGATCGATGATCGCCGGAATCTTGCCGTTCGGATTGAGCGACAGAAATTCCGGTGTCTTCTGATCGTCCTTGTTGAAGTCGACGAGATGCACCTCGTACGGCAGGGCAATCTCCTCCAGCATGATCGAGACCTTGACGCCGTTCGGCGTCGGCAGCGAATAAAGCTGAAGCCGGTCGGGGTGTTGCGCGGGCCAGCGCTTGGTGATCGGAAACGCGGAAAGATCTGACATGAGGTGCCAACAATTTGTTAGGGTTTGCGTTCCGCCAGTTACTTGCCGTCGTCGAAGCTGACGATCACGGCGGCGTTCGCGATCAGGATCGGATCGTTGCCGATATCGGAGGGAATCTCGAGACCGCCTTTGATCGCCGTCACCTTCTTCGTGCCGTAGGGCAATTCCTTCGAAACCGCCTCGGTGTCGACGGCCTCCGGATTCGGCACAGCGATCGTCACATCGACGAACATATCATTGGCGGTCTTGCCCACCATGCGGAAGAAGCCGAGGCTGGAATGGCGGATCGCATCCGACACCGCGCGCTTCGCCGCTTTGGTCGCGTCCCGGCCGTGGACATCCACGCCCATTCCCATTTCAGTCACACAGCGCACACGCGTCATTGGTTCCTACCTTGTTTGAGTTTCAATTGCCTGCCGGACAGCTGCGCCAGCAACCAACCCTGGAACATTTTCATGGCCGACGTCTCACGCTTCGAATGCAGGCTCGTCAACCAATAACTGCCAAGGGTGATTTCGTTCCTGAAAGGCCGGACCAGACGCCGCTTCTTCAATTCGGCGGCAAACATCGCAACCGGTAGCAGGGCCACGCCCGCTCCCTGCACGGCCGCTTCCGCAATACCTATGGAGGAATCGAACACCGGCCCACGAACCTTGGGACAGGCGACCCCGACCTCGGCAAACCAGCGCTCCCATTCCTCGGTCCGGTAGGAGCGGAGAAGGATTTCGTTACGGAGGTTCTCGGGCCGCTTCAGCCTGCTCGCGATATCGGGTGCGCATAGCGGCGATTGGGGTGCCGACATGAGTTCGACGGCGCGCGTCCCGTGCCACGAGCCATCGCCGAAGCGGATCGCAAAATCGAGCCCTTCGCCCGCAATGTCGACACGATTGTTGTTGGTGTAGATGCGCAGATCGACGTTTGGATTGGCCTTGCGAAACGCCTGCACCCGGGGCAGCAGCCATCTCGTGGCGAATGTCCCGACGGCTCCGACCGTCACCGCCTCCTGAAAATGGCCGTCCGCGAATTGATCAAGCGTTGCGCGAATGCGCCCGAACGTTTCGGTCAGGACCGGCATCAAGGCCAGCCCTTCATCGGTAAGCGCTAGTCCCCGCGGCAGCCTTCGGAACAGCTTCACGTTCAGCATTTCTTCAAGCGTCTTCACCTGATGGCTTACAGCGCTCTGGGTGACGCACAATTCGAGGCCGGCGCGGGTGAAGCTGAGATGTCGAGCGGAAGCTTCGAAGGCGCAAAGCGCGTTGAAGGGCAGATGTGAACCGGACATGTTACCGAGACCCAAATTATCCTCATGGTTCGTCCAATTTTTGATCGCTTGTCAATGAATTTCCTGAGGCGCATTGACGCGAGCACAACAGAGGGCAGCAGAAATGATCGAGCGACGGCAATTCTCTTACGGACTCCTTGCAACCATCGGCGGATGCGTCCTGCGCGGGCCGCACGCGTTCGCTCAAGGAAGCCGCAACCGGCCGGAGAAGTTGGAACGGGATATCTCGGCCCTCGAGAAGGAGCGCGGCGGACGCCTGGGCGTCGCGGTGCTCGACACGTCGAATGAAATGAGCGCGGCGTTCCGAGGTGACGAGCGTTTTCCGATGTGCAGCACTTTCAAGCTGCTCGCGGTGACCGCAACGCTTGCGCGGGTCGACGGTGGCAAGGAGCGGCTGGACCGCCGCATCCGCTTTCAGGCCGGCGATGTCGTCGCGAATTCACCTCTGACAAAGGGCCACGCCGGCGGCGACGGAATGACGCTGGCGGAAATCTGCGAAGCGGCGATGATCGTCAGCGACAATACCGCAGCAAACTTGCTGCTGGCGGATATGGGCGGACCTGCGGGCGTTACAGCCTATGCAAGGTCGCTTGGCGACCAGGTCACGCGCCTCGATCGAGGCGAGCCGGACCTCAACCAAGCCCTCCCCGGCGATCCCCGCGACACCACGTCGCCGAAAGCCATGCTGTCGAACCTGCGAACAATCGTGACCGGAAAAATACTGACCCCCGGCTCGCGAGAGCACCTCGTCAATTGGCTGATCGGCAACAAGACTGGAGATACCCGGCTTCGCGCCGGACTCCCCCACGAGTGGCGGGTCGGCGACAAGACCGGGTCTGGCGAGCGAGGAACTACCAACGACGTCGGCGTGGTCTGGCCGTCGTCCGGCCGGCCACCCGTGTTCGTTGCGGTGTATCTGACCGGGAGCTCTCCGGAAAGCGAGCACAGGAACGCAACGATTGCCGCCGTGGGGCGGGCCTTGTCGGAGTTCGTCAGCTGAGGAGGCGGCTCGGCCCGCCGGGGCCCTCGCCTCCCGGCGTCAGCATCAGCTTCGCGTCGTCCACGATGTAGCGGGCATAGCGATAATCGCGGATGAAGCTGATGCGGCCGTCGCGCCATTCGAGCCACATGAAATAGCTCGGCGTTGCGCCCGCCCCTTTCTCGAATACCGCGATGACTTCCCGCCCCTCCACCCATGCGGGCGCGAGCCGCACGCCGTCGAACGCGGCGTAGATCGTAAAGAACCTGCCGACGTCGGCCGCTCCGACGCGCAGCGGATAAGTCGATTGATGAAGTTTGACGTCGTCGGCGAGCAGCGCGCGAAGCCCGTCCCAATTCTTCTGATTGAAAAGCGCGACGTAACGTGCGACCGCGGCCGAGACCGGTTGCGTCCCGGCGAGCGTAGCCGCCTGCGCGTTGACCTCGCGAAGACGTGCCCGCCCGCGCGCCAGATGGGCCTTCACGGCATCGACGCTGAGATTGAGGAGATCGGCGATGTCTTTGAGCGGCTCATCGAGCACATCCTTGAGGATGACGACACTGCGCTGAGGCAACGGAAGCTCGGCAAAGCGCGAAACGGCGGTCTCGACCGCTTCCTGACGCATCATGACCTCCATCGGATCGAGGTTGGCCTCGTCGGCAATACCGGAGGCGGCCTCGATCGGCTCTGATTTGCGGAGCGCGCGGCTACGCAACACATCGAGCGCGCGATTGTGGGCAACGCGAAACAGCCAGGGCCGAAGCTGCGGCATCTCCTCAAGCTGGTCGAACGCCGCAAGCGCGCGGGCGAACGTATCCTGCACGACGTCCTCGCCGTCGATCACCGATCCCATCAGCCGCGCGCAGTAGCGATGCAATTCGGGACGCACCTCGCCGGTCAGAGCCAGCAGCTCCGCCCGGCGATCGCGATCTGGCGAGGATGGGCCTGTGCTCAAGCCGCCGCTCCCTCGATCATGGTAATTCCCGTGTCGCCCTTGAGCCCGAACGCCACGCCGTCAGCGTATTGCGGATCTTCGAGCACGGAAATGACTTTCTCGCCGAAATCCCGCGGCGGCATCGGCGCACCGAAGCGAGCCAGGAATTCCTTCTGCCCGATGCCAAGCGCGCCCGCATATGCAATTGCGCCTGCGTCGCCGACACCGGTGTTGCCGATGATCTGCTGCGGCACGATTGCCTGAAAGCGAATGCCGAGATTGCCTTGCGTCGAGACGGCGTTGGCATATTTGGCCATCAGCCAGAGCATGCGCTTGGCGCCCGCGTAGCCGCCCGACAGTGGCGAGCCATTCTGCGCCGCGCCGCTTGATCCGACGAGAACGCGACTGCCGGATTTGAGCGGGGTCTTCAACGCCGCCTGCATCCAGTACAACCCGCCCCTGACGTCGATTTCCCACGTCGTGCTGAACTCTTCCCAGCTCAACTGATCGAGCCGGCCCATCGGCGGCCTCGCGCCGGCGTTCAATATCAGGACGTCCGGGCGGATTTCGCCGAGGATGCGGTGAGCGGCGGCCTCGTCCGTGACGTCGGCTGAAATCACGGCCACCCCAAGCCGCTCGCGTGCCACCGCGAGCGCGCCCGTCTCACGCGCCACGATTGTCACATTAGCACCTCGCGCGACCAACGCCTCCACCACTCCGAGACCCAGGCCGCGGCTACCTCCGGTAACGATAACTCTCTTGTCTTTCAGCTTCATGGCTTCTGCTCCATCGTTTGGATATTGCTAGAACGATTGAGCGTTACGAAAGGAGTCACCTCGCCTCACCGGGAGAGCAGTTTCAGCCATGGGCCGAGGTGAAACGCCGCCATCAGCAGATACATCGGCGCCATGCCGCCGAAGCCAGCCCCGCTCGAGCAGAGCGCCATCGGCGCGCTGCTATCGAGAACGAGCGTCGATAACGCCATGATCGCAAAGGTCGGCGCCGCTGCGAGGTGCAGCCATCTGGTCACGACCGGCGCGGCGACGCCTTCGTCAACATGTCGCGTAACGCCGCCCGGGTCGACCGAGGTCATGGGTTGGCGCCGCCGTCACGCTTGCGAAACGCGGCTTCACCGGCATCCGACACCTCGACCCACTTCGGGTCGGGCGCGGCGTTCGGCACATAACTCTCGTTCCAGTTCCACCATTTGTACGGCCGCTCCTTCGGGTAACCTTCCGGGGAATCCTCCCAGACCTCCTGACGCCCGAGCGCCGTCATATCGAGGTAGCTCCAGACCGTGCCCAACGCCTCGTCGCCGCGGCTGTTGATCATGTAGGTGCGGAAGATGCGGTCGCCGTCGCGGATGAAAGCGTTGTGGCCGTGCCATTCACCGACCCCGAAATCAGAATCGAAACTGTCGGTGATGGTTACCCAGGGGATCTTGCCCCACCCCATTCGTCCCTTGAGGCGGGCAATGTCGGCCTGCGGCGCACGCGAGGCATAGGCAAGCGTGGTATCGCGCGCGTTGAGATGAGCGAGGTTGGAAACCTGATCTGCCCCGAGCGAACACCCGATGCAGGCATGTTCCGGCCAGCCGTGGACGCCGGGCTCGAAGAAGGCGCGATAGACGATCAGCTGGTGACGGCCTTCGAACAGATCGAGCAGGCTTCGCTTGCCGGTCGGCCCGTCGAACTCGTAGGCTTTCTTGACCTCCATCCACGGCATCCGCCGCCGTTCGGCGGACAGCGCGTCCTTCGCCCGCATCAGCGCCTTTTCTTTCACAAGCATCTGCTCGCGTGCGGTTTCCCATTCCTTGGCCGATACGATCGGCGGTGTTTTCATGGCAGTCGACATGGTTGATCTCCTGTTGATGAAGCCAAGACGTTTGAGACCGTGAAAAGGAGTCAGGAGTCCCTGAAAGAACGCCGTCGGATTGGCCGGCGGCGCTTCGAGCGTTGGCGTCCCGGCGGGCTGCCGGGCCGTTTACGCCGGCATTGCCACGGGTTGCGCCGCGATCTTCGGAAATGGCCTGAAGGTCAGGATGATGAAGAAGGCGCCGAGCCCCACGGCCCAGGAGCCGATATAGAGCCACGCGTAGTTGGCGAAGGTGTCATAGATCAGGCCGCCGGCAATCGGACCGGTCGCCATGCCGAGACCGCCCGCCATTGACAGCCCGCCAATGACGGTGCCGAGCATGCGCAGCGGAAAGTTCTCGCGCACCAGCACCGAATAAAGCGGCATGGTGCCGGCATAGATGAACCCGAACAGCGCGGCCACCGCGTAGAATTCCGCCAGTTGCCGCGCGAAGACGTACCCCAGCGCGCCGAACGCCTGCAGCAGCAACCCGGTCACCAGCACGCGCTTGGCGCCGAAGCGATCGCCGAGCAGGCCGAACACGAGACGGCCGCCCATGCCGGCGAGGCCTTCCACGCTATAGATCGAGACAGCCGCGATCATCGGAATTCCGCACGAGACGGCGTAGCTCACGGTGTGGATGATCGGGCCAGCATGGGTGGCGCAGCAGAAGAAGTTCGTCATCAACAGAATGATGAATTGCGGTGAGCGAAGCGCCTGGGCGACGGTCATGTCGGACTGCGGGCCCATGGCCGCCATTGCGGCCGGAGCGGCGGCAGCTTGTTGTGGCGCGAGTTGCTGCGGCATTTGGCGGGCCGGGGGCCGGCGCACCAGCATCGAAACCGGGATCATCACGCAGGCCGCGATCGCGGCGATGATCTGCCACGAGGTGCGCCAGTCGTAGACGGTGATCAGCCGCGCCGCCAACGGCGCCATGGTGAGTGGCGCCATGCCGATGCCGGCGGAGACGAGCGAGACCGCAAGGCTGCGATGGGTGTCGAACCAGCCCGTCACGGAGGCCATCATCGGCGCCAGGATCGCCGCGCAGGCGCCGCCGATCAACACGCCGAACAGCAGCTGAAAGGCGAACAGCGATGTGGTCTGGCTGACAATGAACAGGCCGACCGGCAACAGGATCGATCCGGTGAGCACCACGGGGAACGGACCGACGCGGTCCGACAGCGAGCCCCA
>NZ_DAHUXJ010000152.1 GCF_027307225.1 Bradyrhizobium sp.
CCAGCAAACTTGAAAACCGCATCCGTCGTACACCCTCGTGAATGGATGCCGTGCCCATCGTGCCCCCTTTGTTCCAGGGCACTAAAAACACGACACTTCACGAGCTACAAACAGGCGACAGATCACGCGCTACTGACATCATAGCGGCGCGCCATCGCCGCGCGGAGTCCGCTTTGCTATTCTGCTTGGGAAGCAAACGTCACGGAACCGCAGTCGGCGGCTCGGCCATGGAGTGACCGACATGAACGCCCACATTCTGGTCTTTTACGGCTCCTATCGTTCTGACCGCATGGGGATTCGGCTCGCAGAATACGTGGTCGAGGGGCTGCGCCGCCGCGGTGAAGAGGCCGAACTGGTTGACGCCAAGGCGATCAATCTGCCGATGCTCGACCGCATGTACAAGGAATATGCGAAGGGTGACGCGCCGGAGGCGCTTGAAGCGCTTGCGGGCAAGATCAGAGCCGCCGACGGCTTCGTGTTCGTGACCGGAGAATACAATTGGGGGATCCAGCCGGGGTTGAAGAATCTCACCGATCATTTCCTGGAAGAGTGGTTCTGGCGCCCTGCGGCGATCGCAAGTTACTCGGCTGGTCGCCTGTCGGGCGCGCGGGCGGCAACCGCCTGGCATGGTACGTTGTCCGAGATGGGAATGGTTGTGGTCTCCTCAACTCTTGCCGTGGGCCCGATCGGTCACACGCTCTCCGTCGACGGCGAGCCGATCGGCGAAGCGGGCAAAGCGTTAGCGGCTTTGTTTCCGCGCTTCGCGGACGATCTGATGTGGTGGATCGAGGCTGCGAAGGCGCAGCGGCAACGCAAACCGCCGCCTTACTGAGGGAGTGCTTCGGGGGAGTTATGAAGTACCAGATCGTACCGTTGCGCGAGCAGCCGCACCATTTGAGCACCGTTGCCGGGTGGATTCACCGGCAATGGTGGTCGAAGACGGACACGCCGGTCGAGGCCATCGAGCAGTGGCTGAGAACCCATCTCGGCGAGAACGGATTCCCGGCGACCTTCATCGCCGTTGAGGATGATGAAGTCCTCGGATCGGTCTCGCTCCACGAGAGCGAAGCAGAGAACCGGCCGGCCTACCGGCCCTATCTCGGCGCCGTCTTCGTCAAGCCCGACGCCAGAGGACATGGGCTAAGCACCGCGCTCGTTCGCGCGGTCGAAGCGCGCGCGAATGAACTCGGCCACGCCACGATCTATCTGAACGCGGCCGATGCCACGGCCGGACTCTATCAAAAGCTTGGATGGGAAATCGTCGAACGGGGCTATGGTCCCAAGCTGCTCAATATCATGCGGCGATTATTGCCGGGGCCCCACCACCAGGCAGTCGGCTAGGCCGTTTTCGGTCGCCGGCACTGTTTAGACCTTCCTTTGCAGCTAGTGCCGCCTATTTGACGTTCCTGCACCACAAGCGGCAAATCCGATCCAGGAACGTCAAATAGCAAAGCGGCACTAGAATCATAGGTTTGCTAGTGCCCGTAACTTTCCGAAGTCCGTAAAAGGTGCGTGCTGAGATGTAACACGGACTTCGGAAAGTGGGCACTAGGCCACCTTGACGCTGTCGAACCTCGAGCGCAGTCCGCGCGCGCTCTCGCTGACCGCGGCGAGGTTGGTGGATATCTCGGTCACCGCGGCGCTTTGATGCTCGATCGCCCGGCTTTCGTTCACCACGCCTTCGTCGATCGCCTGCACCAGTTTCTGTGAGCCGCCGACCTGCTTGATCGCATGCTCGATGGCGGCCTGTATTTCGCTTGCCTGCCGGGTGACCTGCTTGGTGGCGCCCTCCGCCTCGTTCGCGAGCGCCTTGACTTCGTTCGCAACGACGCTGAAGCCGCGCCCGTATTCGCCGCTGCGGGCCGCCTCGATCGCGGCGTTGAGCGCCAGCAGCTTGGTCTTGCGGGCGACGTCGTTGATGACCGCGGCAAAGCCCTCGATCTGCTGGGTGACCTGGCCGAGCTCGCCGAGACTGGCGATGAGCGACTTGATGCTCGCGATGGTGTCGCGGCAGCGCTGCAGATTGTCCCTGTTGAGTTCGACGATGCTCTGGGTCGTTCCGTCCAGCTCCTTTGCGGCGCTTGCCATCGAGCCGAGATCGCGCGTGACCTCATGCTCGAACGCGTTCAGAAGCGGCTCCGAGGCCTGGCGAAACGCGGTCTGCGCCGCCGCCTTGTCGTAACCCGAAATGGCGTGGGCGAGATCGAGGAAGAACATGTGAATGATCCCGCCGATCGCCTTCTTCAGCTTCGCAGCTTGTTCGGTATCGGCAAGATGGTGCCCGACGGCGAGGCCGAGGAAGTTTTCCAGGATGATGGCGGAGCTTGCGACATAGAGATCGTTGGTCAAAAGGCATCGTTCATGGGCGGTGCCGATCTTGCGCGCAAGGCTCGTGAAAGCTTCGTCAGGCGTGCCGTCGAAGAAATGCTGCCAATGCTTGAACTGGATGCTGTTGATATGCGCGACGAGCTGCCCGACGTCGATCTTGTCGCGCGCGCAGATCCGTTCAATCATCTCCTTGAAACCGGGAAACGACAGGATCCGGCCATAGAAGGCGTTGATGACCTCTTCCTGGCTGCCGGCCATCAGCGGCTTGAGTTCCCGCAAGGATGCCGTATCGGCAGGACTGAAGCCGACAAGGTCGGCAAGATCGATTCCCATGTGAGTTCCCTCCCCCGGAGTCGATCAATGACATCACCTTATGCTGAACAAAGGGTTGCATTCGTGATGCTTGCGCCACGCATTCCGCGAAAACACGTGGACCCGCGCTGGAACCCGCGCTGGGTGGAACAAGTGACATTCGCCGTGTGAAAAAGGCCCGTGATCGGGCGGTGCTGGGCACCAGTACCGCCGATCTGAAGTCCCTGTATTCCAGCGCCATGCGCTCCAGCTCGTTTCGCGCGGCAGGCGTAGCCGAGAGGCTCGCTTGCTGCCGGCAAAGCAGTTCCAGCTCTCGATAGGTGTTGGCGCGTTTGGAATCCACGCCCCAAAGCTAAGGCAGCGGGGGGAGGGGAGCGCATTTACCTGGGTTAGCTGATCTTACTCATCCCCTTCACCTTCGCGGGGGAACGGCTCCTGCGTCCTGCGGCCCAGGAATGTGTCGGGAGACGGGTTGTCAACGAGCATCTGGCGCGACCCGTTGATGGCCGCCCATGCCTGTTCGAGATGCTTTTCTTCCAGATCGTTGACGGTGTTGGAAGGTCGGCGAATGCCGAAAATGCGCAACATATCTTCGCTCCCCCTGTTGTGCAGGCGGGAGCGCAACGAGTCTCTCAGCCACCGGCGCCCACGGGTAAACCGCTGCCGGTGATGGAAGGCAGCCTACCACGCCCCGTCTTGCTCAAACACAGCAACTTTTCCCACCAATCGTCCTGGAGGCTTCCGGCGCGGCGATCATTTCAGCAAGGATTTGGCCGCAAACGCTTGTTCGATCTCGTGCTTTGTCCGCACGACGGAATGATCCGGTACTTGATCACGGCTCGTTTGTCGTTGATTTTCGCCGCATGTTGCGCGCTAATCGATAGCCATGGAGACAAACCAGCAAGCGGAAAATTTTGACGTCGTGATCGTCGGCGCCGGGCTTTCAGGCGTCGGCGCGGGCTATCATTTGCAGCACAAATGCCCCGGCAAACGCTTCGTCATTCTCGAAGGGCGCGACTGCATCGGCGGCACCTGGGACCTGTTTCGCTATCCCGGCATCCGCTCCGACAGCGACATGTTCACGCTCGGCTATTCCTTCAAGCCGTGGACCGATCCGAAATCCATCGCCGACGGGCCGAGCATTTTGAAATACGTGCGCGAGACCGCGGCCGAGAATGGCATCGACAAGAAGATCCGCTTCCGCCACAAGGTCCACCGCGCCGCCTGGTCGACGAAGGAGTCGCGCTGGACCGTGGAGGCCGAGCGGACGACGGGCGAGGGCGCGACGGAGACCGTGCGCTTCACCTGCAATTTCCTGTTCATGTGCTCGGGCTACTACCGCTACGAGGATGGCTACACGCCGGAATTTCCCGGCCGCGGCGATTTCAAGGGCGAGATCCTCCATCCGCAGAAATGGCCGGCGGCGCTGGATTATGCGGGAAAGCGCGTGGTCGTGATCGGTTCCGGCGCGACCGCCGTGACGCTGGTGCCCGAAATGGCGAAAACGGCCGGCCATGTGACGATGCTGCAGCGCTCGCCGACCTATGTGGTATCGCGCCCGGCGCAGGATCAGCTCGCGATCAAATTGCGCAAGCGGCTCGGCGAATACATGGCCTACCATCTGATCCGCTGGCGCAACGTGCTGTTCGGCATGTACTTCTTCCAGCTGTCGCGGCGTCAGCCCGCGAAGGTCAAGAAGCTGATCCTCGGCGGCGTGCGAATGGCGCTCGGTCCCGACTACGACATCATGACCCATTTCAACCCGCGCTATAATCCGTGGGACCAGCGGCTGTGCCTGGTGCCGGATGGCGATCTCTTCCGCTCGATCCGCGAAAAGCGCGCTTCCGTCGCGACCTGCGAGATCGACCGCTTCACCGGCAAGGGCATTCGCCTCAAGGACGGCAGCGAGATCGAGGCCGACATCATCGTCACCGCGACGGGTCTGGTCTTGCAGGTGCTAGGCGGCATGGAAGTTGCGGTCGACGGCCGCACGGTCGATTTCGCAAGGACGCTGAACTACAAGGGCATGATGTATTCGGATGTGCCCAATCTCGCGTCTGCCTTCGGCTACACCAATGCGTCCTGGACGCTGAAATGCGATCTCACCTGCGAATATGTCTGCCGCCTGATCAACTACATGGACCGGCGCGGCTACAAGCAGGCGATGCCGCACAATGTCGATCCCTCCTTGCAGGAGATTCCGGCGCTGTCGTTCACCTCGGGCTACGTGCAGCGCGCGGTCGCGAAAATGCCGAAACAAGGCTCGAAGCGGCCCTGGCGGCTCTACCAGAACTACGCGCTCGATATCGTCGCGTTGCGCTTCGGCAGGGTCGATGATGGCGTGATGAAGTATTCGTGAGACGGGGCTTCGCTGCGGACGGTAGCTAAGCCGCGATTAGACTGGCCGTCATTCCGGGGCGCCCGAAGGGCGAGCCCGGAATCCATTTTTCCCAGCATTTGCATGGCGCGATGGATTCCGGGTTCGCTCGCTCTACTCGCGCCCCGGAATGACGAAGGCTACGCCTCCGTCACTTCTCCGGCTGGCCGATCGAAACCTTCAGCGTGCCGACGCCGTCGACGCCGCACTCGATCTTGTCGCCGGGGTGAAGCTGGGAGACGCCGGCCGGCGTGCCGGTCATGATGATGTCGCCGGCCGCGAGCTTCACCTGCTGCGAGAGCTGCCAGATGATTTCCGGCACGCTCCAGATCAATTCGGTGAGATCGCCTTTCTGCGTTTCATTGCCGTTCACCGTGAGCCAGATCTTGCCCTTGTTGGGGTGGCCGATCTTGGAGGCCGGCTGGATCGCCGAGCAGGGGGCCGAATAGTCGAAGGATTTTCCGACCTCCCACGGCCGCTCCTTCTTGCGCGAGGCAAGTTGCAGGTCGCGGCGCGTGAGGTCGATGCCGACCGCATAGCCGTAGACATGGTCGAGCGCCTTGTCGGCCGGGATGTTCAAGCCGCCGCTTTTCATCGCAACGATCAGTTCGACCTCATGATGCAGATCCTTGGTCAGCGGCGGATAGGGGATGGTCGAGCCATCCGCCACCAGCATGTCGGCGTGCTTGGCGAAGAAGAACGGCGGCGCACGCTCGTCATTGCCCATTTCGCGGATGTGCTCGAGGTAGTTGCGCCCGACGCACCAGATGCGGCGAACCGGATAGACGCCCTTTTCGCCGACGACGGGAAGCGAGGGTTGCGGCAACGCGGGAATGACGAAGGGGGTGGCGTTCATGGCGCTCTCGTTGGTTTGAGTTGTTTGTCCCAAGTCTTCTTGTGTGGTCGCTTCTTATGCGGTTGCTTCCGACGGCGCCAGCGTCGGCGCGCGCTGCTGAAGGCGGAAGAACGAGGCGTAGCGGCCGCTGCGGCGCAGGAGGTCGTCGTGCCGTCCGCGCTCGACGATCTGGCCGCCCTCGACCACCAGGATCGTGTCGGCATGCATGATAGTGTGCAGGCGATGCGCGATCACGATGGTGGTGCGGTTCTGGCACAGATGCTCGATCGCTTCCTGCACCTGCTTTTCGGATTCGGAATCAAGTGCTGCGGTCGCCTCGTCGAGCAGGATCAGCGGGGCATTGCGAAGCAATGCACGCGCCACCGCGATGCGCTGCCGCTGGCCGCCGGATAATTGCGTGCCGTGCTCGCCGACCGGCGTGTCATAGCCGAGCGGAAAGCCCATGATGAAATCGTGCGCACAGGCAGCCTTCGCGGCGGCCTCGATCTCGTCGCGGGTCGCGCCTTGCTTGCCGAAGGCGATGTTGGCGCCGATGCTGTCGCGGAACAGATAGACGTCCTGTCCGACATAGGCGGTCTGGGCGCGCAGCGAGTGGCGCGAGACGCCTGGAATCGGCTGCCCGTCGATCAGGATGTCGCCGCTGGTGGCCTCATAAAAACGCAGCAGCAGCGCGAGCACGGTCGACTTGCCGCCGCCGGAGGGGCCGACCAGCGCGGTGACCTTGCCGGGTTCGGCGACAAAGTTCATGTGGTCCAGCACCGGCTCGTTCGTCCGATACGCAAAGCTGACATCGCGCAGTTCGACCCGCGCTTCGGTCAATTTCAGCGCCGGCTTGTCGCCGTCTTCGGGCTCGCTGGCGGGGCTGTCGATGATTTCGAGCAGCTTGCGGGCGCCGATCAGGCTTGAGTTCAGTTCGAGATTGAGCCGCGCCAGCCGCTTGGCCGGCTCATAGGCGAGAAGGAACGCGGTCAGGAACGAGAAGAACTGTCCCGGCGTGGCACCCAGCGCCACCACGCTGTAGCCGCCATACATCAGCCCGCCGGCGACGGCGAGGCCGCCCAGCGTTTCCATCAGCGGGCTCGAGCGATTGGAAACGCGTGCCATCTTGTTGGCGTTGTCTTCGACGGCCGTGATGCTGATGTCGATCCGCTCGCGCATCGCCGTCTCGAGCGTGAAGGCTTTGACGGTACGGATGCCTTGCAGCGATTCCTGCATGGTCTCCATGATGTCGGCGGTGCCGGTGAACTGGGTATGGGCCAGGCGCTTGATCCGCCGCACCAGCGTGCGCAGCACGATCATCGCCGGCGGCGCGACCAGAAAGCCAAGCAGCGCCATCAGCGGATCCTGCGAAACCATCACGGCGACCAGCCCGATCAGCGAGAGCACGTCGCGCCCCACAGCGTTGATCAGAAGGCTGAGCACTTGGGTGACGGAGGTCGCGCCCGCGGTGAGGCGCGCGAGGAATTCGCTGGAATGGCGGTCGGAGAAGAAACCGACGCTCTCGTTCATCAGCTTGGCAAACAAAGCGCGCTGGTTGCTGGCGAGGATCGCGTTGGAGATTTTCGACAGAATGACCTGATGGCCGTAGGTCGCCGCGCCCTTGATGATGAAGATGACGACGGTGACGCCGGACAGGATCGCGATGCCACGCACATTTTTGTCGACATAGGCCTGGTTGATGACCTGGCCGAGCAGCCAGGCGGAGCCAGCCGTCGTCGCGGCCGAGACCGCCATCAGCGCAAACGCCGTCAGATAACGCCGCCAATAGACCGCGCCCTGTTCCATGATGAGGCGGCGGATCAGGATCGCCGCGCCATACGGATCATCGGTGATTTTCTTCGGAAGTTCGGTCATCCGCGCCGGTTTGCCCGCACTGACCGGGATTTTCAAGCAAATTCAGGCCGAATCACCGGCCTTGACGGATCGCTAGTGCTCCGATTCCGAAGTTCGTATCATATTGCGGCTCCACGTTTACGAACTTCGGAATCAAAGGAGCACTAGCCAATTATTTGATTCTAGTGCGGTTTAGAATTTGAAGTTCCTATGACGAGGTTACCGCGAAACTGATAGGAACTTCAAATTCACCGCACTAGTGTGGCGACACTGACGTTCCTTTCAGTTTCGCAGCGACCTCTTCAAAGGAACGTCAGTGTCAAAGCCACACTAGAACCATATATTTGCCAGTGTCCCCTTGGTTCTGACATTCGTAAAAGTGTTCGCCGAGATACGATACGAATGTCAGAACCGGGACACTAGGGTTTTCATCGTTTGCCGACCTCGGCAATAATATCCGCCACGAAGGCATCGAGATCGCCGCCAGCAAATAGAAAGCCGGGCAGGCCTGCGGCATCCGCCGCCTCCAAGTCGCTTTTGCGATCGCCGATCACGAAACTCCCCTCACGCCGCACCGGCCAATGCTGCATCAGATCGTGAATCATGCCGGGCTTCGGCTTTCGCCAGTGGTGATCTTCGAGATAGCCCGCAACCGTCCCGTCCGGATGGTGCGGGCAATAGCGGATGTCGTCGATCACAGCGCCTTGCGCCAAAAGTTCGGCGCGCATCCAGTCGTGCAGCGCGTTGAGCGCTTCTTCGGTGTACAGGCCGCGCGCGACGCCGGCTTGATTGGTGAAGAAGAACACGAAATAGCCGGCCTCATTGAGCCGTCGGATCGCCTTTGCGGCGTTCGGCATCCAGCGGATGCGATCGCTGGTCCCGATATAGCCGTCATCGTGATTGACGACGCCGTCGCGGTCGAGGAAGGCCGCCGGCCGCGGCGCCATGGCAGAAGCGTTCATCTGGCCGTCAGCGCCTGTTCGATCGCGCCGCAGATGCCATGGGCGAACGTCATATAGATCTGCTGGATCACCGCAGTGTCGTCGCTCGGCACGATCAGGAGATGATCGCAGGAAGCAGCCATGCTCGTGCCTTTGCTGCCGGTAAAGCCAACCGTGACCAATCCCTGCTGCCGCGCTATCTCCAGTGCGGCGAGAATGTTCGGCGAGCGGCCGGAGGTCGTGATCGTCAGCAGCACGTCGCCGCGCTGACCGAGACCCTCGACTTGTCGCGAAAAAATATGCTCGAAACCGTAGTCATTGCCGATCGCGGTCAGCGCCGAGGTGTCGGTGGTCAGCGCAGCGGCGGCATAGGCCGGCCGGTCCTTCTTGTAGCGGCCGACGATTTCAGCGGCGATGTGCTGGGCGTCGCCGGCGCTGCCGCCATTGCCGGCGATCAGGAGCTTGTGGCCGCCGCGCAGCGCGGCCGTGATGACCTCGGCGATCTTGCGCGCGGTATCGAGCAGGCCAGCATCTTGCGTCGCGCGCTCAAGGGCGTCGCGCGAGAGCGCGAGATGAACTGCGATCGGATCCTGGGCAGAACGACTCAAAGGCATCACCGTCTGTTTGCGTGCTTCTTGGTAATGCTCGCCAATAGCTCAGGCAAGCACGCATCACCCTTAATGGGATGCGCTTACGCCCGTCTCGGCGAGCACCTTTGCCACGGTTTCGACGACGTCGGACGGCGGAATGTCGCGCATGCAGCGATGATCGTTCATGGTGCAGACCGGACGATGGCAGGGCTGGCAGGGCACGGTGGTTTTGGTCTGAACGGTGGCCGCAAGGCCGTTGATCGGCGCCCAGTGATACGGGCTGGTCGGCCCGAAGATGCCGATGGTCGGCGTGCCGAGTGCAGCCGCAATGTGCATAAGCCCGGAATCGTTGGAAACGGCCACGTTGGCGGCCGCCATCGCCAGAACGCCGTTGCGCAGGTCCGTTCCCGTGAGGTCGCGCACGCGCGGACCACCTGCGGCGACGATCTCTTGCGCGATAGCGGCCTCGCCGGGACCGCCGATGACCCAGACATCGAGACCGCGCTCGGCGAGAAGCTTCGCGGCTTGCGGGTAATAGGTCCAGCGCTTGGAGGAGCCGACCGAGCCGGGTGCGAGGGCAACCGAAGCCCCCGTGCCAAGCCCGTTTGCCTGCCGGAAGCGCGTCACGTCCTCCCGCGGCGCCCGCAGTTGCGGTACCGGCCATTCCGCCGGTCGCGCAGCGCCGTCGGGTAACGCCAGCGCGGCGTTCTTGTCGAGGAAGCGGGGAAGCCGCCTCTCGCCCCAGCGCCAGCGATTAAGGAGGCCAAACCGGGCTTCGCCGACAAAGCCGATGCGTTCCGGAATCCCGGCCAGCGCGGGCGCAATTGCGGATTTCCAGGTCCGGGGCAGCACCAGGGCGGTAGCGTAGTTCCTTGCCTTGAACTCGGCGGCAAGCCCGCGCTGCCGGGCGAGCGCCAAGCGGCCACGCGGCAGGTCCCATGTGATGCCGGCGCGCACCCCGGGCATGTAATCGACCAGGGAGGCACATAACGAGGTGGTCAGGAGGTCGACGGGCCGGTTGGGAAAGCGCTGGTTCAGCACCCGCACCACGCTGTGGCCCCGGACGAAGTCGCCGATCCACATATAGGGGATGATCAGGATCGGCCGGGTGTCGGCAGCGTCCTCGATCGCCACGGAATGGTCTGAATCAATATTCATATCTTATCGTGCCGCCATGGCCGCCTCGGTAACGGGTCCGTGCGGTCAGGTAAAGGCGCGGTTTCTGCCTTCACCATGTAGGGCGCGGGAAGTTGCCTGCCGGGCGGGGTTAAGGCAAAGCTGGGCCTTCTCAAGGGTAGGGTGCGGAATGCTGCTGGTGACCGGTGGGGCCGGTTTTATCGGGTCGAATATCGTGGCCGCGCTCAACGATGCGGGCCGGGCGGATATCGTGGTTTGCGATCTCTTGGGCGACAGCGGCAAATGGCGCAACCTCGCCAAGCGCCAGCTCGCGGACGTCGTGCCGCCCAGTGAGCTCCTGTCCTGGCTCGGCGGCCGGCGCCTCGATGCGGTCATCCATATGGGTGCGATTTCCGAGACCACGGCGACCGACGGCGATCTCGTGATCGAGACCAATTTCCGTTTCTCGCTGCGGCTTCTCGACTGGTGCACCGCGCATGCGGTGCCTTTCATCTATGCCTCGTCGGCTGCGACCTACGGAAATGGCGAGCAGGGCTTTGACGACGATCCAGCTGCCTTGACGGCGCTGCGGCCGATGAACCTCTACGGCTGGAGCAAACATCTGTTCGACATGGCCGTGACCGACCGCGCCGCGCGCGGCGGAAAACTGCCGCCGCAATGGGCCGGCCTGAAATTCTTCAACGTGTTCGGGCCGAACGAATATCACAAGGGCACCATGATGAGCGTGCTGGCGCGCCGCTTCGACGACATCAAGGCCGGGCGCACGGTCGATCTCTTCAAGTCGCATCGCGATGGCATTGCCGACGGCGATCAGCGGCGCGACTTCATTTATGTCGACGACGTGGTGCGGGTGGTGATGTGGCTGTTGGCGACGCCGGCGGTCTCGGGTCTCTTCAATGTCGGTACCGGCAAGGCGCGCAGCTTCAAGGACCTGATACTGTCGGCCTATGCGGCGCTTAACGCCTCGCCCAACATCCGCTACATCGACATGCCCATATCGATCCGCAACAGCTATCAGTATTTCACCCAGAGCGAGGTCGATCGCTTGCAGCGTGCCGGCTATAATGGCGGCTTCACGCCGCTGGAAGAAGCGGTCGGCCTCTACGTCAAGGGCTATCTCGATTCCACCGATCGCTATCGCTAGTGCGGCGAATTTGAAGTTCCTATCAATTTCGCCGCGAGTTCGTTATAGGAACTTCAAATTTAAAGCCGCACTAGAAACCATATCCTTGCTAGAGCTCCTTTGATCCCGAAGTTCGCATCAGAGGCGCCCAAACAGCTTGCGAACTTCGGGATCGGAGCTCTAGCGGTCCGATTCCAACATCCGCATCCGGCAAACCGATGTTCGACTTCGAATCCTTTCACCGCGAGATGGCCGGCCAGACGATCCTCTGCGTCGGCGACCTCATGATCGACGAATTCGTCTACGGTGAAGTATCGCGGATTTCGCCGGAAGCGCCTGCGCCCGTCTTCGCGGCGCGGCGCAGCGAAACCAATATCGGCGGCGCCGGCAATGTTGCGCGCAATATCGCTTCGCTCGGCGCCAAATGTATCTTCGTCGGCCTGATCGGCGACGACGCCGCCGGTGCGGAACTCAAGGCCGCTCTGGCCAAGGAACCACTGATCGAGAGCGCTCTGGTTGCCGATGCGGCGCGGCCGACGACGCGGAAGGTGCGTTTTGTATCGGAGCACTTCCGCACGCACATGCTGCGGGCGGATTGGGAGATGTCTCACCCGGCCGCGGGCGAGGCCGAGCAACGGCTGATCGATGCGATCCTGCCGCTGATCCCGCGTGCCGATGTCGTGCTGCTGTCCGACTACGCCAAGGGCGTGCTGACGGCGCGGGTGATCCGCAACGTCATCGACACCGCGCGCAAGCTCGGCAAGGCCGTCATCGTCGATCCCAAGAACGCCAACTTTGCGATTTATCGCGGCGCGACGCTGCTGACGCCGAACCGCAAAGAGTTTTCGGAGGCGACCCGAAGCCGCGCCGATACGAGCGAGAGCATCGCTGCGGCGGCGCAGGACGTGATGCAGCTCGCCGATTGCGAGGCGATCCTGGTCACGCAGAGTGAACACGGCATGACGCTGGTGCCGCGCGACGGCGAGCCCGTCCATGTGCCGGCCTATCCGGTCCGGGTGCGCGACCTCTCCGGCGCCGGTGACACGGTAGCTGCGGTGCTGGCGGTCGCGCGCGCCGCGGGGGCGGACTGGGAGGATGCGTTGCGGCTGGCGAGCGCGGCTGCGGCGGTTGCCGTCGGCAAGAAGGGCACCGCGACGGTGACGCCGGCCGAGCTTCGCCGGCAGATCCTGCCGCATGCGTTTCTCGCGGCCGAAGAAAAGATCGTTGCGCGCGGCACGGAGTTGGAGGCGCGGCTCGCCGACTGGCGCAAGCAGGATCTGCGGATCGGCTTCACCAACGGCTGCTTTGACATCCTGCATCCCGGCCATGTCAAGGTTTTGACCGCCGCGCGCGGCGCCTGCGATCGCCTGGTCGTCGCTCTCAACAGCGACGCTTCCGTCAAGCGGCTGAAAGGCGAGGGACGGCCGGTGCAGGATGAGCGGGCGCGGGCCGAGGTGCTGGCCGCGCTGGAGGCTGTCGACCTCGTGGTGATCTTCGAGGAAGACACGCCGCTGATATTGATCGAGCAGATCACGCCGAGCGTGCTGGTGAAGGGTGGCGACTATACCCGTGAGCAGGTCGTCGGCCATGAGATCGTCGAGGCGCATGGCGGGCAGGTCATCCTGGTCGACGTGCTGGCCGGCTTCAGCACGAGCCGGCTCGTCGACCGCGCGCGGGGAGGCAAGGCGTGAGCGCTGCCGCCGAGCCGATCGGCGCGCTGCTGTCGAGACGCTGGCGCGATCCGGCGGCCTGGATGGCTACGGCCGATATCGTTGCCGTGCTGCTGGCCGCTTCGCTGCCCTGGTCGACTTCGCTGGTTGGAATTTTCGGCGTCGTGCTCGTGCTAGTGATGCTGCCGACGATCGATGCGTCTTCGCTTGTCGCGTCGTTGAAACGCCCGGTCGTCGCGGCGCCAGTCGCGCTATTTCTTCTGGCCCTGATCGGCACGCTGTGGTCGGACGCGCGGTGGGGCATGCGCTTCTATGCCGTCGCACCGACCGCAAAACTCTTGCTGCTGCCGCTGTTGTTCCATCATTTCGCGCGGTCGCAGCGCGCCTTTTGGGTCTTCATCGCCTTTCTGGCGTCGTGCATCGCGCTGCTCGCGATGTCCTGGATCGTTGCTTATTTTCCCAACCTGACGCTCAAGGCCAGTAATGCCGCCTCGCGCGGCATCTTCGTCAAAAACTATATCGACCAGAGCCAGGAATTTGCACTTTGCGCAGTAGTGCTCGCTTATCCCGTGCTTTCGCTGCTGCGCGAGCGACGGTTTGTTCCAGCTTTCCTGCTGTTTGCGATCGCCATGGGTTTCCTGGCCAACATGATCTTTGTCATCGTGTCGCGAACCGCCCTCGTGACGATGCCGATCATGCTGGCGGCGTTTGGCCTGATCCATCTGCGCTGGCGCGCCAACATCATCATCCTTGCGGCCACCGTCGTGCTGGCAGGTCTGGCCTGGGTCGCTTCGTCACCCTTGCGGGAGAAGATCACGTCGATCGACAGCCAGTACCAGCTCTATGAGCAGGGCAGCGTGACCTCGGTCGGAGAGCGGCTCGAGTTCTGGAAGAAGTCGCTGGGATTTTTTGCCGAGGCGCCGATCGTGGGGCACGGCACCGGATCGACCGAAGGGCTGTTCGTCCAGGCCGCCGCCGGACAGAAGGGCGTCGCGGCAGAGGTGATCCGCAATCCGCATAACCAGACCCTGAACGTCGCGGTGCAATGGGGCGCGCTCGGCATCGTCGTGCTCTATGCGATGTGGTTGTCGCATCTAATGATGTTCCGTGGGCCAGGCCTGTTCAACTGGATCGGGCTTCTGGTCGTGGTGCAGAACATCTTCACGTCGCTGTTCAACTCCCACATTTTCGATTTTCACGAGGGCTGGATGTATGTGCTTGGCGTCGGCATTGCCGGCGGTGTTGTCCTAAGGACAAGCGGAACGGCGGCTGCGCGAGAGGCCAAGGCTTCCGATGCTAAGGCTTCTGATGCCAAGGCCTCCTGATGCTTTCCAGCGCATGTCAGATAGGCTATCAGCGATGAGGGGTTTCGCTCACGAAGTTCTAACTGACTTTCGCCCGCCAGCGGTTGTTGAATGACGCGTCTGTCGCATCTGACCTTGCGCAACTACCTGATCGCCCTGCATGACGTGGCGGCGACGGCCTTTGCGTTTGTTGCGGCCTTCTATCTGCGTTTCGAGGGCGCCGAGCAATTTATCGAGCGCCTGCCGCTGATGCTGCGCATCCTGCCGTACTTCCTCGTGCTCGCCATCGTGGTCTGCTATCTCTTCAATCTCACCACCACGAAATGGCGCTTCATCTCGCTGCCGGATGCGCTCAACATCCTGCGTGTGGCCACGATCCTCGCCACCGCGCTGCTCGTGCTCGACTACATCCTGGTGGCGCCGAATGTGCATGGCACCTTCTTCTTCGGCAAGGTGACCATCATCCTGTTCTGGTTCATCGAGATCACCTCGCTGAGCGCGCTGCGCTTTGCCTACCGCTATTTCCGTTACACGCGCGTTCGCCATCACGCGCGGGCCGAGGATGCTTCGCCGACGCTACTGGTCGGCCGCACGGCGGACGCCGAAGTTCTCCTGCGCGGCATCGAAAGCGGTGCGGTGAAGCGGATCTGGCCGATCGGCATTCTTTCGCCCTCGGTCGCCGACCGCGGCCAGCTGATCCGCAACGTGCCCGTGCTCGGCAACATCGATGACGTCGAGGACGTCGCCGCCGATTTCGCGCGGCGCGGCAAGCCGATTGCGCGCACCGTGATGCTGCCTTCGGCCTTCGCGGCGGAAGCGCACCCGGAAACCTTCATGATGCGGGCGAAACGCCTGCGGCTGATCGTGAGCCGGCTGCCCTCGCTCGAAGGCGGCGAGGCGCCGCGGCTGGCGCCGGTGGCGGTCGAGGATCTCTTGCTACGGCCGACAACGACCATCGACTATGCGCGGCTGGAGGCGCTGGTCAAAGGCAAGAGCGTCATCGTGACCGGCGGCGGCGGTTCGATCGGCGCCGAGGTTTGCCAGCGCATCGTCGATTTCGGCGCGGCGCGGCTCCTGATCATCGAGAATTCCGAGCCCGCGCTTTATGCCATCACCGAGGCGCTGGCTGCCCGGCAGGTCGAAGCCAGGATCGACGGCCGCATCGCCGACATCCGCGACCGCGAACGCATCCTGCGGCTGGTAGCTGAGTTCAAGCCGAACCTCGTGTTCCATGCTGCCGCGCTGAAGCACGTGCCGATCCTCGAGCGCGACTGGAGCGAGGGCGTCAAGACCAACATCTTCGGTTCGGTCAATGTGGCGGACGCCGCACTCGCTGCCGGCGCCGAAGCGATGGTGATGATTTCGACCGACAAGGCGATCGAGCCGGTCTCGATGCTGGGTCTGACCAAGCGCTTCGCCGAAATGTATTGTCAGGCGCTGGATCACGATCTTGCGCAAGGGCGCGCCAGGCGCATGCGGCTGATCTCGGTGCGGTTCGGCAACGTGCTCGCCTCCAACGGTTCGGTGGTGCCAAAATTCAAGGCGCAGATCGAGGCGGGCGGCCCGGTGACGGTGACCCACCCCGAGATGGTGCGCTACTTCATGACCATCCGCGAAGCCTGCGATCTCGTGATCACGGCTGCAACGCACGCGCTTGGCGCGCAGCGCTCGGTGTCGGTCTATGTGCTCAACATGGGCCAGCCCGTGAAGATCGTCGACCTTGCCGAGCGGATGATCCGTCTCTCCGGCCTGCAGCCCGGTGTCGATGTCGAAATCGTCTTCAGTGGCATGCGGCCGGGCGAGCGGCTCAACGAAATCCTGTTCGCCAGCGAAGAGCCGCCGGTCGAGATCGGTCTTGCCGGCGTGATGGCCGCCAAGCCCAACGAGCCGCCGATGCAGGCGCTCAAGAACTGGATGGTGGCGCTGAGGCAGGCGATCGAGGCCGACGATCCCGCCACGATCAAGGCGATCCTGAAGGACGCGGTACCGGAGTTCGGCTCGAACGCGGCTTAGCGACCAACCAAAAGAGCAGCCAGCGATTTTGAATCGTGTTTCGTCATGGCCCGACACAAGGCCGGGCATGACGAGGTGATCGAAAGCGCCTGATTTCGGTTCGAACGCGGCTTACGCCGTTTTAACGCCGCGCGTCCGCGAAAAGTGCACCATCACAAGCGCGACCGCAGCGGCACCGAGCGCTAGAAGCGCAGCTTCCAGCACAAACGATCCGGCGCGAATCGAGGCCGCTGCAAGCAACGCCAGCACGACATTGAGCACAAACACCTCGCCCACGACGTGCGTGACGCCAAATCCGTTGTCCGTCGCGCGCTGATAGAAATGCGAGCGGTGGGCGACCCAGAACGGCTCGCGGCGCATCATCCGGCGCAAGAGCGTGACGGTAGCGTCGGCGAGGTAATAGAGCGGCAACAGCAACGCAGCCGCGAGGTGATGCTGCCAGGCCAGTTGCAACAGGCTCCAGCCGACCAGCAGCCCGATTGGCAGGCTGCCGACGTCGCCGAGAAAAATGCTCGCGACCGGGCGGTTGAACGGGGCAAAGCCGATCATCGCACCGCAAAGGCCGGCAGTGACAATCACGGCGGGCAGAGGAAGATCGCCCTGCGCGCCCAGGATGGCGAGCGCGGCTGTGACGGGCACGACCTCGGCGACGGTCATCCAGTCGAGGCCGTCCATGAAGTTGACGAGGTTGACGAACCAGAGGCCGGCGAGCACGAGCAGGCCGCGTTCGATCCAGAACGGGACGACGGAGGCGATACGAAGTTCGGCGGGGCTTGCGAACACGATCGCGCCAACGGCGATCGCCTGCAACAAGAGCCGCGGCAGTACCGGGACCGGCTTGAGGTCGTCGGCAAATCCAAGCGCCGCGATGAACAACGTGGCGCCGAACAGTGCGGCCGGGGCACGGCCGCCAAGCACGGCGCCGGCGACGACCAGCGTCGCCGCCACCACGGCAATGCCGGCGCCTTGCGGCGTCGGGAGGCGATGCGAGGATCGCGCATTCGGCTTTGCCAGTGCGTGCTTCAACAGATGCGGCCGGATCAGCCGGATCACCAGGGCGGAGACGATCGCGGCGGCGGCGCCCACCGGCAGTATCGGCCACCATTCGGCGATGCCGATGACCGCTGGTCCGCCGTTCATTCCGCCGCCTCGAGCGGCGCGGCGTCCTTGGCCGCCTTCTCAGCGGAGAAGATCCACACCAGCCCGCCGATCGCTCCCGCGACGAAGGACACCGCGCCATAGAGCAGCGAGACGTTGACGCCTTCGCTGGTGATGAGCCCGGCATAGCCGAACGCCAGTCCCATCGTGGCTTCGCGGACGCCCCAGCCGGCGATGGAAATCGGCAGCATCGTGATCAGCATGACAGGCGGAATCAGGAGGAACGTCTGGGCGAATCCGACCGGAGCGGCGATCGATTGCACGACACACCAGGCGATCACCACCGTGAGGAAGTGGACCAGCAATGAAAGGATCGCGATCGCCGGTTCATTTCGGGCGCTGAAAATCACCCGGTTGGCGATCACTGCGCAAGCGTGGATATGATGGGTTGCCCACCACTTCTTCAGCCACAGCCAGGGCAGTGCGCCGAGCACAAGGAAGCCCGCGCCTGCCGCGAGCGCGGCGAAATCGATCAGCATCAGCGCCGAGCGGCCGTAGGGATCCGCAATCAGATGGGAACTCCATGGCAGACTGGCCACGATGACGATTGCGAGCGCAATCAATCCGACCGCACGATCGACGAAAATCGAATAGGTCGCCGCGCGCCAGCCGGCACCCGAGCGCGCCACGAGCCACAGCCGCACCGCATCGCCGCCGATCGAGGAGGGCAGCGTCTGGTTGAAGAAGGTTCCGATCACGTTGTAACGCATGGCCTGCCTGA
>NZ_DAHUXJ010000013.1 GCF_027307225.1 Bradyrhizobium sp.
GCAGCGTCGAGGTGTTGGAGGCGAAGATTGCACCGGCCTTGAGAAGCGGTTGCGCCTTGGCATAGGTCTCGGCCTTCACCTTGCGATCCTCGAACACCGCTTCGATGACGAGGTCGCAATCCGAAATCGCATTGTAGTCAGGGGTCGCGGTGATCCGCGACAGGATTGCGTCGCGGTCGCTCTCCTTGGCGCGGCCCTTCTTGACGAGATCGTCGATCACCGACTGCGCATGCGCCTTGCCCTTGTCGGCGCTGGCCTGATCGCGGTCGATCAGGACGACGTCGATGCCGGCACGCGCCGAGACATAACCGACGCTCGCACCCATGAAGCCCGCGCCGATCACGGCGAGCTTCTTGACCTTGGTCGGCGGCACGTTTTGCGGACGCCGCGCGCCCTTGTTCAATTCCTGCATCGACATGAACAGCGAGCGGATCATGGCCGCGGCTTCGTTCGAACGCAGGATCTTCGCGAAATAACGCGACTCCACGCGCAAGGCCGCATCGATCGGCAGCTGCAAGCCTTCGTAGACGCATTGCATGATGGCGCGCGCCGCCGGGTAGTTATCGAACGTCTCGCGGCGGAAGATCGCGTTGCCGGCAGGGAACATCCTCATGCCGGCCTTTGAGTAGACCGGACCGGCCGGCAGCTTGAATCCCTTGTCGTCCCACGGCGCGATTGCCTTGCCCCCGCCCTTGATCCAGTCCTTCGCCGCCTTGATCAGGTCGGACGCCGGCACGATGGCGTGAATGAGGTTGAGCGCCTTGGCTTTCTCGACCGTGACCGGATCACCCTTGAGCAGGATCGTCATGGCGTCCTGCGGGGGGACCAGCCGCGGCACGCGCTGCGTGCCGCCGGCGCCGGGGAAAAGCCCGACCTTGATCTCGGGCAACCCAAGCCGCGTCTTCGGATTTTCGGCCGCAACGCGATAGTGGCAGGCGAGCGTGATCTCAAAGCCGCCGCCAAGCGCGAGTCCGTTGATCGCCGCCGCCCACGGCTTGCCCGAGGTCTCAATCGCGCGAAGGATCAGCGAGAAGCGGCGGCTCCGGTCGAACAGCATCTGGTTCGCGGCCGTCTCGCCCTGCTCCTTGAGCGCCTTGGCATAGGCCTTGTTCATGCCCTCCAGCATCGAAAGGTCTGCGCCGGCGCAGAAGGCTTCCTTGCTGGAGGTGATGACAACGCCCTTCACCGCGGCGTCGGCCGTGGTCTGCTTGACGATCTCGTCAAGTTCGTCGGTCGAGGTCTGATCCAGCACGTTCATCGAACGGCCGGGGATGTTCCAGGTCACGAGCGCAATGCCGTCGGCGTCGGTCTCAACCGTGAAATTCTTGAAAGCCATTGGTGCCCCCTTACACGCGCTCGATGATCGTCGCGGTGCCCATGCCGCCGCCGATGCACAGTGTCACCAGTGCGGTCGATTTGTTGGTGCGCTCGAGTTCGTCGAGCACAGTGCCGAGAATCATGGCGCCGGTTGCTCCCAAGGGATGACCGAGCGCGATCGCGCCGCCGTTGACATTGATCTTGGCGTTGTCGATGTCGAAGGCCTGGATGTAGCGCAGCACCACGGATGCGAACGCCTCGTTCAATTCGAAGATATCGATATCGGATTTCTTCATGCCGGAGCGTTTGAATAGCTTTTCGGTGACGTCGACCGGACCGGTCAGCATCATCGCAGGCTCGGAACCGATATTGGCGAAGGCACGGATTTTCGCGCGCGGCTTCAGCCCGTATTTGGAACCGGCATCCTTGCTGCCAAGCAACACCGCGCCGGCGCCATCGACGATGCCCGACGAATTGCCGGCATGATGCACGTAGTTGACGCGCTCGATCTCCGGATGCGACTGGATCGCCACGCCGTCGAAACCGCCCATCACCGCGACATCGGCGAATGACGGCTTGAGCTGGCCCAGCGACTGCATGGTCGTCGTCGGCCGCATGTGCTCGTCCTTGGCAAGGATGGTCAGCCCGTTGACGTCCTTGACCGGCACCACCGATTTATTGAAACGGCCCTCGTCCCAGGCCTTCGCCGCGCGCTGCTGGCTCTGCACAGCATAGGCATCGACGTCATCGCGCGAAAAGCCGTATTTGGTCGCGATCAGATCGGCCGAGATGCCCTGCGGCATGAAATAGGCAGGCACGGCGATCGAAGGATCCATCGGCCAGGCGCCGCCGGAAGCGCCGATGCCGACGCGGCTCATCGACTCCGCGCCGCCGCCGATCGTCAGATGGTTCTGACCGCTCATGATCTGGGCGGCTGCGAAATTCACCGCATCAAGGCCCGACGCGCAGAAGCGGCTGATCTGCATGCCCGGAACGGCTTCCCCGAGGCCTGCCTGCAGAGATGCGAAACGTGCAATGTCGGAACCGGCTTCGCCGACCGGGTCGACCACACCCAGGATCACGTCGTCGACGACATCTTCCGGAAGATTGTTGCGCTCCTTCAGCGCTTTCAGCGGCACCGTGGCGAGCGCGAGCGCCGTCACCTCATGCAGCGAACCGTCGGCCTTGCCTCTGCCGCGCGGCGTGCGAACGTGATCGTAGATAAAAGCCTCAGGCATGATGCCCTCCCGGAATGATGGTCGTCATATGATAGCGAATCGAGGATTGCCATGAAACTCCTCAATCAGAAAGCGTCAGCCGCCAGTTCCATGATGGTCGCGCTTCCACTTTGGACGCGCGCCAGGTGCGCTGATGTCGCCGGCAGTACCCGCTCCATGAAGAAGCGGCCGGTCACAAGCTTGGTCGAGAGATAAGCCGTCGTGCCGCTGCCCGCAATCTTGTCCTGGGCGATCTTCGCCATCTTGGCCCACATATAGCCGAGCGTCACCAGGCCAAACAGATGCATGTAATCGGTGGCGGCCGCGCCGGCATTGTCGGGCTTCATCATGGCATTCTGCATCAGCCAGGTGGTGGCCTGCTGGAGATGACCGAGGGCGGTGGACAACGGTGCGACAAAAGGCTTCATCGCCTCGTCGCCGCCATGTTCCTTGGCAAAGGCGCCGACCTCGCCGAAGAACGCCATCACGGCACGGCCGCCGTCGCGCGGCAATTTGCGCCCCACGAGATCGAGCGCCTGAATACCGTTGGCTCCCTCATAGATCATCGCAATACGCGCATCGCGCACGAATTGCTCCATGCCCTGCTCGGCGATATAGCCGTGGCCGCCGTACATCTGCTGGGCCTGAACCGCGTTGGCAAAACCAGTCTCGGTCAGATAGCCCTTCAGCACCGGCGTCAGCAAACCCATGTGATCGTCGGCGGCCTCGCGGTCCGTCGGATCGTTGGAGCGGTGGGCGACATCGCTCTTGAGCGAGGTCCACACCACCATGGCGCGTGCCGCCTCGTTGAAGGCGCGGATCGTCAGCAGCGTCCGGCGCACGTCGGGATGCACGATGATCGGATCGGCCGGCTTGTCCGGCGCCTGCGGCCCCGATAGCGCGCGGCCCTGCAAGCGATCGCGGGCATAGGCCGCCGCGTTCTGATAGGCGACTTCCGACTGCGCCAATCCCTGAACGCCAACGCCAAGCCGTGCCTCGTTCATCATCACGAACATGGCCTGCATGCCCTTGTTCTCGCCGCCGATCAGCCAGCCCGTGGCGCCGTCGTAGTTCATGACGCAGGTCGAATTGCCGTGAATGCCCATCTTGTGCTCGATCGAACCGCAGGTCACGCCGTTGCGCGCGCCGAGCGATCCGTCGGCACTGACGAGGAACTTCGGCGCCACGAACAGCGAGATGCCCTTGATGCCCGCTGGCGCGCCTTCGATCCGCGCCAGCACGAGATGGATGATGTTATCGGCAAGGTCATGCTCGCCGGCCGAGATGAAAATCTTGGTGCCCGAGATCTTGTAGCTTCCGTCGGCCTGCTTGACGGCCTTGGAGCGTATGAGGCCAAGGTCGGTGCCGCATTGCGGCTCCGTGAGATTCATGGTGCCGGTCCATTCGCCAGCCACCATCTTCGGCACATATTTTGATTTTTGCTCCGCGCTGCCATGCACCAGCAGTGCTGCGATCGCCCCCGTGGTCAGGCCGCCATACATCGAAAAGGCCATGTTCGCCGACGACAGAAATTCGGTGACGCTCTGGCTCAAGGTCATCGGCAAACCTTGACCGCCATATTCCGTCGGCATCGAGAGGCCGAGCCAGCCGCCTTCGGCCACCTGCCTGAAGGCGTCCTTGAATCCCTTCGGCGTCGTCACGCTGCCGTCGGCATTGCGCTTGCAGCCCTCGAGATCGCCGACGCGGTTGAGCGGCTGCAACACTTCTTCGCTGAGTTTGGCGGCCTCGCCCAGAATCGCCTCACGAACATCGGCCGACGCGTCGCTGAAACCCGGAAGATTGTCGTAACGATCGATTTGAAAGACGTCGTTGAGCAGGAATTGGACGTCTTCAACAGGCGCTTTGTAGATCGGCATGACGTTCTCCCGGCGGGGTCTGTGTGTCCTTGGAATAGCTGGAAGCGGACCTTAACCACTTCCTTGAGTCGAGGGCAGCTCCTATCGCAATCGGCGGGTGGTCCTGCGGAGCGCCGTTACCTAACGCTGCGCCAGTTGCTCCCCCATCAAGCGATGCAGCAGATTGATGGCTTTCAGCGGGCGAACCATCACCTTGAAATGCGTGATGCGGTCATCCGCATCGAACGTGATGATGTCGACGCCGTTGATTGTGATCCCTTCGACCTCGCACGCGAATTCCAGCACGGCGCCGGTTTCGTTGGTCCATTCGCCGAGATAGCGAAAGCTCGGGCCGCCCAACACCTTGGTCGCGCTCGCCAGATATTTGAAGGTGATATCGCGGCCGCGCTGCGGCGTGTGAACCACTGGGCTCTCGAACACCGCATCGGGATGGAGCAAATCCAACAACGCGTTGTGATCGTGCGACTTGATAAAGCCGTGCCATCTTTGAAGGCCGAGCATTTCCAAAGAAGCCTCCTCAAAGTCTGACTCAAACAGGGGATCGGAGATCGGCAGCGTCCATCCCGGACATATACATATTGACGCATATGCATCAATGCGCATAAAGTCAAGCGTGTTAATCCCAGACCGCCCCGACTTGGAAGGAATCCGGCCCTTGGCCCTCGCCGACGCCATCCTCGCCTGCCTGACCGAGCGTCCGATGACGGGCTATGAGCTCGCCAAGACGTTCGACGCCTCGATCGGTTTTTTCTGGAAGGCCGACCATCAGCAGATCTATCGCGAGCTCGCCAAGCTGCGCGAGCGCGGCCATATTCAGGGCCGCGAAGTCGTGCAATCCGGCAAGCCGAACAAGCTGGTCTACACGCTGACCGCGGAAGGCAAGGCTGCTTTCCGGCACTGGGCCGCCCGCCCCTCGATGCCGGCGTCGATCAAGGACGACCTGCTGATCCGGCTTTATGCGCTCGACGCCGTCGATATAGAACCTCTGCGCACGGATCTGATGGCGCGGCAGGAACATCACCGCGACCGCTACGAGCGCTATGAGCGCATCCTGAACAAGCGCTTTCCCGATGGAACTGCCTCGCCGGCCGACACGGGTAAGCTGCTCGGGCTTCGCATCGGGCTGAAGCACGAACAGATGGTCGCGGAGTGGTGTGAGGAAGCCATATCAGCGCTTTCGGCGATATCAGTGTCGGCGGACATCGTGCCGCTCGACCCGGGAACCCGCGACCGAACCGGTTCCCGCGATTAGCGCGGAAAGCGCGAAAAAAGCCGAAAACACCAATGGCTCGCCAACTTTAGCGGCGGGTGGGCCCATTCCTTAACCGGTTATTTACCGTAACGCGGAAAAGTCGGTCTGTTGAGGCAGACGACCCGCGCCAAATTCGATTGTCTCTTCTTCGGGACGCGCGGGGAGGCCGGAGGCGCCAGGTGGAGCGCCGAAAGCGGAACCGGACAGAAGCATGAATTCGCGCGTATCGTGGAGTAACGAAAGCATCGATCCTGCCGTCCGGGACCGGGCCGAAGCTGCGGCTCGTAGGGCCGGCGTGTCGTTGAACGACTGGCTCAACCTTAATGTGGGCGAGGCGGCGCCGCCGAATTCCCGCAGCCCTTCCGATCAAAGGCCGGCGATGCCAGCGAAACAAAGCCGCGATGTCGATGACATCCATCAGCGGCTCGATGCGATCGCCCGCCAGATCGAACAGATTTCGCAAGGACGCCCGCGCAGCGAGGCTCCGCGCGGCGAACCGCCAGTCGCCAAGCAACTGAACGACGCCATCGCCCGCCTCGACGCGCGGCTATCGCAGATTTCCAACCCCGCGCCGGCGCGCCAGCACCTGATGCAGGAAAAGCAGCGCCAGACCGAGATGGTCGAGCGCGCCGCTGCCCAGGTCTATCGTCCCTCGCCGCCGCTCAACCCGGCCTCGTTCGATTCGGCCATCGCGGAAATTTCCGCACGCCAGTACGAACTCGACAATGTTGCGCCGCCGCCGATGGTGCGCAACACGCCGCCGGTTGCACCCGCGCCCGTCTATACGCCGTCGCCTGCTGCCTATGCCCCACCGCCTCCGCCGCCGGGCCCCGACTTCTCTTCGCTTGAGCGGCATCTCCTCAACATCACGAGCCAGATCGAATCGCTGCGGCGGCCCGATCACATCGAGCAGTCGATTGCCGCCTTCCGCAGCGAATTGACCGAAATTCGCCAAGCCATCACCGAGGCCATGCCACGCCGCGCGATCGAATCGATCGAGGGCGAGATCCGTTCGCTTTCGCGCCGCATCGACGATAACAAGCAGAACGGCAACGGCAGCCAGACGCTTGCCGGCATCGAGCGCGCGCTTGGCGAAATCCGCGAGGTCTTGCGCTCGCTGACGCCGGCCGAGCAGCTTGCAGGTTATGACCAGGCGATCCGTAACCTGACCGGCAAGCTCGACCAGATCATTCGGACCAGCGACGATCCATCGACGATTCACCAGCTCGAGGGCGCGATCACGGCACTTCGCGCCATCGTCTCCAATGTCGCCTCCAACGATGCCCTGGCACGGCTCAGCGGTGACGTGCACGCGTTGTCGGCCAAGGTCGATCAATTAGCGCGTCCGGATGGCCGAGCCGATTCGCTCGCTGCACTTGAACAGCGCATGGCCGCGCTGATGTCCTCGCTCGAAAGCCGCGAGCAGCGGCCGGTCGCAAGCGAGAACACCGAGCAGATCGAGCGTGCGTTGGTCGCCCTGTCCGATCGCCTCGACCGCATCCCGGTTGGCAATGACAACGCGTCGGCCTTTGCCCATCTCGAACAGCGCGTCTCCTACCTGCTCGAACGGCTGGAAGCGTCGTCCGATCACCGCTCCGGCAATCTCGGACGGGTCGAGGAAGGCCTTCAGGACATTCTGCACCATCTCGAAAGCCAGAATGCCAGCTTTGCCAGCTTCGTATCCAATGGCCGCAGCGAACCGGCGGTCCACGACGACGGAGTTGCAGACCTCCTCAAGCGCGAATTGTCCGACATTCGTTTCGGCCAGGCGGAAACCAATCGTCATACCCAGGATTCGCTGGAGGCCGTCCACAACACGCTCGGCCACGTGGTCGATCGCCTTTCGACGATCGAAGGCGACCTGCGGGCGGTGCGCTCCCAGCCGGCGCCGCAAGCAGCCACCGCCGCCGAGGCGCCGGTGTTCGTGGCACCACCTCCATCGGCGCCGGAGCCTTCCTATCCTGCACCGCAGATTGCCGAGCTTGAGGCTGAATCGAACGATGCGAACGAGCCTTCGCCGGCGCGGATCGCCATGGCCACACATGGCAGGCCCGAATTTGGCAGGCTCGAATTTGAGATGCCCGAATTTGGCAAGCCGGAATTTGACAGCCCCGAATTGCCGAATTCGGCTTCGGAGCATGAGTCTTTTGTGGCCGCGCCGCGGGATTTCCATGCGGCTGACTCAGTACAGCCGCCGGTCCCGCCCCGCACCATCAGCGAAATCCTGGAGCCGAATACGGCGTCGGCGCGCGCGGCAATCGTCCCGGACCTGCCGCCCGATCACCCGCTTGAACCGGGCACCCGGCCATCGGCACGAGCGGCTTCGCCATCGGAGCGCATCGCGGCCTCCGAGAGCGCGATCAGCGGCATTCCGGCTGCCGCGCCAAAAGAGCCCGTCAGCACCTCAAGCTTCATCGCCGCCGCGCGCCGCGCCGCGCAGGCCGCTGCCGCTGCTCCTCCGCCCGAGAAGGCCGGGAAACAGTCAAAGGCGGCGCAGGCCAGCGGTCAGGCGCAGCCGGCTTCAACCCTGACCTCGAAGATCCGTTCGCTGCTTGTCGGCGCCAGCGTCGTCGTGATCGTGCTCGGCACGTTCAAGATGGCCATGACGCTGCTCGACAGCGGCACTCCGCCGGCGATGCCCGCCATGGAAAACACCGGCGATGCGGCACCTGCTCCTGCCGGAAGCGCTGCCAATCCTGCGACGGTCCCGACTCAGCCCTCGATGACGTCGCCGGTTCCGATCGGACGGCAGTCCTTCAATGCGGCTCCCGACAGGGGCGATAGCGTCGCCTCGGTGACCATTCCGCAGAACCTGCCTTCGGCTTCTGCAAACGGCGACGTGACCGGAACGATTCCGCTTTCGAAGGCCCCGACCAGATTGGCGATGATCGCGGTGCCGCCGACCGAGAGACTGCCGGATTCCATCGGCGGTCCCGTTCTACGCGCTGCCGTGCTCAAGGGCGATCCCAGCGCGGCCTACGAGGTCGCGGTGCGCTTCGCCGAGGGCAAAGGCGTCGCGGTGAACTACGACGAAGCGGCCAAATGGTTCGATCGCGCGGCGCAGGCCGGTGTGGTGCCGGCGATCTTCCGTCTCGGAACCTTCTACGAGAAGGGCCTGAGCGTGACGAAGGACGTCGACATCGCCCGCCGTTACTACATGCAGGCCGCCGAGCGCGGCAACGCCAAGGCGATGCACAACCTCGCGGTGCTCTACGCAGACGGCGGCGGCAAGGGCGCCGACTACAAGAGCGCAGCGCAGTGGTTCCGCAAGGCCGCCGACCGCGGCATCGCGGACAGCGAGTACAATCTCGGCATTCTCTACGCCCGCGGCATCGGTGTCGACCAGAACCTCGCTGAATCCTTCAAGTGGTTCAGCCTGGCCGCGACGCAGGGCGATGCCGACGCCGGCCGCAAGCGCGACGACATTGCCAAGCGGCTTGACCCGCAGTCGCTCGCCGCCGCCAAGCTTGCGATGCAGACGTTTACCGCCGAACCCCAGCCCGACGATGCCATCAATGTGGCAAGCCCCGCGGGCGGATGGGATGCGGCGCCAGCGCAGGCAGCGACCGCAAAGCCGGGCAAGCCGGCCGCCAGCAAGCGCACCGCATCTGCGCACTGACGTTGACGGCGCCCCGCGGGGTGCCGCCCAACTATCCGCAACCGACAAGTTCAACTAAGCAAGTGGCGGCTGACCACACTTGTGCGGCGAATTTGAAATTCCTATCAGTTTCGCGGTAACCTCGTCATAGGAACTTCAAATTCTAAACCGCACTAGAATCACATAATTGGCTAGTGCTCCTTTGATTCCGAAGTTCGTAAACGTGGAGCCGCAATATGATACGAACTTCGGAATCGGAGCACTAGTC
>NZ_DAHUXJ010000015.1 GCF_027307225.1 Bradyrhizobium sp.
AGAGGGCTAACCCGGCAGCAATATCCATGGCATGACCAGGCTGGCGGAACCGTCCACGCTTTCCGGCTCCTCCGAAACTCAACAACGAAGGCGACAGATCACGAGCTACAAAAATACGACATCTTCACCCGCTACGGACAGGCAATGATCTGTCATTTGGCTTTCCCGGATATTGCTCCCTATACTGCTGGAGAAGACGACGCTTCCTCCTGGCGCCGGCAAATAGCGTTCTTGATAACGGCGTCCGCCTGGGGTTTTCGCAATCGTGGCTCGCTGCCCGCCTGTGGAATCGATCGGCTGAAGGTTCTCCCGCGCGCGCTCAAAAGCCGCAAAACCAGGAATTAGGGGCCGGATGCCCGCTGTGCCTCGGCATGCTTTCGAAAGTGGATTTGCACGTCACCACTAGGCGACCTGGCTATAGCAGCTAAGCCGTCCCCAAAAGTGCGCAACGATGTCTCGACTTGGCGACATCTCACGGCTCAAGGACATAGGAACCAGGTGCATCGCTCAGCGGCGTGCCTTTTTGCTCGCTGCCACCCGGCCCTGGCGGCGCGACCGGTTGACCAGAATGCGAAGCCAGGAACCGTGTCCACTCGTTCCACCACGAACCTTCGTGGGACGGCGCGCGCTTGATCCACTCATCCGGGCCGATATAGGGATCATTGGCATTCTTCGTGAGCAGCTGATAGCTATGCCTCTCCTCCGCGGCCGGCGCGACAATGCCGGCATTGTGTCCGCCGCTGGTGAGAACGTAGGTGATATCCGCATTGGCGAGGAAATGGATCTTGTAGGTCGATCTCCAGGGAGCGACATGGTCGCGCTGAGTCCCAACGACAAACATCGGCATATGCAGATCAGAAAGGGCGACCGGTTTACCGTCGACCTGATAGCGGCCTTCGGCGAGATCGTTGTTGAGGAAAAGCCGGCGCAAATAGTCAGAATGCATTCGATAGGGCATGCGAGTGGCGTCCGCATTCCATGACATCAGGTCGTTGGGAGCGGCCCGTTCTCCGACGAGGTAATCCCTAATGACGCGCGACCAAAGCAGATCGTTGGCCCGCAGCATCTGGAAGGCGCCGGCCATCTGTGCGGTCCCCAGAAAGCCGCGCCGCCACATCAGATCCTCCAGGAATGCGACCTGGCTCTCGTTGATGAATAGCGTCAACTCGCCAGCTTCCGTGAAATCCGTCTGAGCGGCGAGCAACGTCACCGACCGCAAACAATCGGGGCGATCCCGGCCCAATCGAGCAGCGGCGATCGATAATAGAGTGCCGCCAAGGCAATAGCCCGTAGCATGAATGGCCTGCCCTGGCATGATCTCGTTGATAGCGCCGATGGCCGCATCCACTCCAAGCTCGCGATAATCCTCAAGGCTGTAATTCCGGAAGTCGGACGTCGGATTCCTCCAGGAGATCATGAATACGGTGAAGCCTTTTTCGACCAGGAAGCGCACCAGCGAGTTGCGTGGCGAAAGGTCGAGAATGTAATATTTCATGATCCAAGCCGGCACGATCAGCACCGGCTCCGGACGGACTGTCTGCGTCGTGGGGGAATACTGGATGAGCTCGATTAGTTCATTGCGATAGACAACCTTGCCGGGCGTGACGGCGACATCCTTGCCGACAACGAATTTCTGACCGCTTCTCAGCTTTCCGCCTGCGAGCAAAGCCTGCCAATCTTCAATCCAGTTATGCAGGCCCGAGACGAAATTGCCGCCGCCTGTCTCCATGATCTTGCGCAACACTTCCGGATTGCTGCCGGTGAAATTCGTCGGCGCCACGGTATCGAGACATTGGCGAAGCACGAAGTCGGCAATCGCCGCATTCGAGTGCGCCAGTCCGTGAATATCGGTCGTGGTGGAATGCCACCATTGTTCGGTCAGCAGGAAGGCCTGTGCCAAAAGGTTGAAGGACGGCAGCTCCCAATCCGAGCCCGTAAAGCGTCGGTCGTTCTCCGACAGCTTGATCAACGACCACGGCTGGAAGGCCGCGTGCCTCGGCACTAAGGCGTCGACAAATTGCATTGCATTCTGCATCGCCTGACCGGCAAGAGCGGCGCGCTTTCCGGGAGATGCCAAAAGATGCAATTGCCAGTCGGCAAAAGCCAATGCCAGCGCGGCTGGCGAGAGCCCGCCCGTGAAGCGCGCCAACGCGGCGTGGAAGGACCTGTCGACGGCGTCGACTGCGGCGGCCGGGTCATGTGCGGCGATTGGCTCCGCCGCGTCCATGGCGGGCAGCTCAACGGGTTCCGTCGGGGAGTTAGCAATTCTTGGCTTAGCGCTGATCGATGCTGAAGGTGTCATGAGCAAGCTCCTACTTGCGGCTTACTGCGCGGCTCAGCCCGCGAATTGCGCTGGATCAATTGCCCGGCGGAGCATAGCCCTGAGCAGGTAGTGAACTGTCCCATCGGCAGCCTTCTTTTTTGGTCGTTTCTCGCCTCCCATCGAGGCGCAGATCATCGGACGAGGACCAGGTTGAGCTGCATCAACCTGCTATTCGAAGCCCGCCCTATGTTCACTCGGTTTCATTCGAGCAACGCAAAGAAGAGAGCGCCTGCGATGATCCAAGATTCTCATACCATCGGGACGTTGCCCGCGGAGTTTTGGCAACTGCCTGAGGACATCCTTTTCTGCAAACTCGACTCTGATACAAACGGACTCTCTCAAAGCGAGGCCGAGAGGCGTCTTGCGATTTTTGGAGCGAACCGCGTTGAAGCCTCCAAGAGCCGGTCGATCCTTGAAAAGATCGGCCGTCGCGTCTTAAATCCACTTGTCGCCATGTTGTTGGTGGCCGCGGCCGTATCCGGACTGAGCGGTGACCTTGGAAGCTTTGTAATCATCGTTGCCGTCCTGTCGTTGTCTCTGACGCTCGACATCGTTCAGGAACATCGCGCCGAGCTCACTGCCGAGGCTTTGCGGGATTCGGTCGCTATTCAGGCCGACGTCGTACGCGACGGCGTCGAGATATCACTACCCGTCAAAGCGCTGGTCCCCGGCGACATTGTCAGGCTCCGCACGGGCGACCTCATACCGGCCGACGGCATCGTCCTTGAATCCCGAGAATTGCAGGTCAACGAGGCCTTGATGACGGGTGAGCCTTTCCCCGCACTCAAGACCAGCGCGCCCTGCTCCTCGAAATCGCCGGCTGAAGCCACGAACGCCCTGTTCGCTGGAACAAGCACGGTCGGTGGGAGCGGCAAGATGTTGATCGCGGAAACCGGAAGCCGCACCCGATTCGGCGCGATCACCGCGGCGCTGGCGGCGAACGCGCCGCCGACTGCTCTTGAACTGGGTGTGCGGCGGCTTGGCCTATTGATTCTTCGGCTTACGCTGCTTCTTACCTTGTTCGTGCTGATGGCTCATCTTGTCGCGCAACGCCCCGCGATGGAATCGTTCCTGTTCGCGGTCGCGCTGGCCGTCGGCCTGACACCGGAGCTGCTGCCGATGGTGATGACGGTGACGCTGGCGCGCGGAGCACTGCGCATGGCGGCCCGAAAGGTGATCGTCAAGCGGCTGTCCGCGATTCACGACCTCGGCGCCATGGACACGCTTTGCGTCGACAAGACCGGTACGCTCACAGAAGCCAGGATCACGCTGGCAGCGCATGTCGATTCCGAGGGGCGTGATAGCGATCCTGTTCTCAGTCTTGCGTACATGAACAGCACGTTCCAGGCCGGCTTCAGAAGTCCCCTGGATGAAGCGATACTCGCGGCGAGCCATGATGGCGTCGATAATTGGGTACGGCTCTCGGAAGTGCCCTTTGACTTCGAACGACGTTGCCTGTCAGTGCTCGCCGCACGCAACTGCGAACACGTCCTGATCTCAAAAGGGGCCCCTGAATCCATTCTCGCGCGGTGTGCCGCTGTTGAAATCGACGGGCTCGCCCATCCGTTCGATGAAGCCTGGCAACAAAAGCTGACAGCCATACAGGATCGCTACGCGCGCGACGGCTTCCGCCTGCTCGCGGTTGCGACGAGATTGATGCCCCCGGCGCAAGAGACGGTTGCCGTCGGCGATGAGGTTGATCTTACACTGATTGGCTTCTGTGTCTTCGCCGATCCGCCGAAGCAGGATGCGGCTGACGCCATCGCGAGCCTCGCCTCGCTAGGTGTGAGGATAAAGATCCTCTCGGGGGACCACGCTGCGGTGGTTGCCCATGTTGCGGGATCAGTCGGGCTTCCATCAGATCGTATCATGACCGGCAGCGACATTTCCGAACTCACAGATGCTGCACTCGCTGCACAGGTCGATGATATCGATCTTTTTGCGCGTATCGATCCCGATCAAAAGCGACGGATCATCACGGCACTCCGCCATCGCAACCACGTGGTGGGCTTCATGGGAGACGGCGTCAACGATGCGCCGGCCATCCATACAGCCCATGTCGGCATCTCCGTCACCGGTGCAACCGAAGTCGCGCGCGCTGCCGCCGATATGATCCTGCTGGCCCCCGATCTTTCGGTGTTGGCAGCCGGAGTACGCGAGGGCCGGCGAACATTTGCGAATATCCTGAAATATGTCCGCATGGGAACGAGCTCGAATTTTGGCAACATGCTCTCGATGGCCCTGGCATCGATCGTACTGCCGTTCCTACCGCTCCTGCCCTTGCAGATTCTTCTGAACAATCTGCTTTACGATCTTTCGGAAGTGGGCATCCCCTTCGATGAAGTCGACCAGGAGGACGTCGAGCGGCCTCAGGCTTGGGATATGCGAGGCATTCTTCGCTTTACCATCCTCATGGGCGCGGTCTCATCGCTGTTCGACGCCATCACGTTCGTGGTCCTTCTTAAGGTCTTCCACGCAGAGGCGACACTGTTTCAAACAGGCTGGTTTGTTGAATCGATCGCCACCCAAATCCTGGTCATTTTCCTGATCCGCTCGCGCCGGATGCCGTGGCGCGCGAACCGGCCGCACGCCACACTGATCGCCACCTCGCTGGGCGCCCTGGCCGCCGGAGTGGCACTTGCGCTCGGTCCGTGGGGACGATTGTTCGGCTTTACAACGCCTCCCATGACACTGATGGCCACAATTGTGGCTATAACCGCGACTTATCTCGCGGCGGCAGAAGTCGCCAAGCGCGTGGCGGTTCCATATCCGCCGAACCGGACATGAAAGTCAGGGCATACATGCTGGCGTGCGGGCGCGGCCACCGGGCGGCAAAAGGCACGGCTTCAAGCCGCCCACAAGCGATAAAACGTCGCGCTGCCTCGGACTTAGGCTCGATCGACGCTGACTTGATCGATATGAAAATGCTTGCGACCGAGAGCAATGATCTCTGCATCGGTGGGATGATCGCAGGCGTCCAACCGAAGGACCATCTGCGAATAGACAGACTGCAAATGATGCAGCAGAGCCGTTTTTTCCGTGCCCGGTCCCACGATCAGGACCTCCCGACAGAGAGCGACGGCCTTCGCGACCTGCTCAAGGAATGATGGATCTTCCTCTACTCGGCCTGAGCCGACGGTGTTGGCCTTATGGTGAAGGTGCTGCGAAGCAAGGTGAGCATGCACGACGCTTGGGGTGACACCCGTCATTCCCATCGAGAACACCTTTGCAATCAGATGATCAATCCAGATCACCGCCCGGCTATGCGTCTGGCCGACTTGTGTTTCTGCCGAATTCTTCATGTTGTACTCCGGGGTGGCGGCTGGCGCCGACTTAACTCATATACTGGCCGCCGTTGATCGACAGTGTCGATCCCGTGATGAACCCGGCCTCCTCAGCAGCGAGAAACAAGACGACGCGCGCGATCTCTTCGGGCTTGCCGAGCCGGCCGACCGGAATTTGCGGCAGGATGTTCTTCTCCATGACGTCCGGCGGCACGGCATCCAGCATCTCGGTGTGAATGTAGCCCGGGCAGATTGCGTTGACGGTGATTCCCAGACGCGCGGTTTCGAGCGCCAGCGCCTTGGTGAACCCGAGTTCGCCCGCTTTCGCCGCGGAATAATTTGTCTGGCCGAGCTGCCCCCTCTGGCCGTTGATCGATGAGATCGTGATGATGCGGCCGAATTTTCGCGCGCGCATACCTTCGATCACCTGACGACACATGTTGAATAGGCCACTGAGGTTGGTGCGGATGACGGCGTCCCATTGCGTCCTGCTCATCTTGTGGAGCGCAGCATCGCGGACGATGCCGGCGTTGTTCACCAAGATGTCAATCGGCCCGAGCGATGCTTCGACTGCTTGCACACCGCGAGCACAGGCGTCGAAGTCCCCAATGTCCCATTGATGGACATGGATACCAGTTTTGCTCGCGAAGGCCTCCGCCGCCTTGGTGTTGCCGGCGTAGGTCGCGGCGACGGTGTAGCCCGCCATCTGAAGCGCCCGCGAAACCGCGGCGCCGATACCTCTCGTGCCGCCCGTCACCAATGCCACGCGCGCCATATGCATCCCCTCTTTCACCGCAATCAGCGCTGGATCGATATCCGACATCAACTTGGCGAACCTTGACGTGCATCAAACTGGGGAACGACGGCGCGTGCTTTCATCAATCATCTGCTTTCTGCGAAGAAATGGGAGAGCCACGATGTACAAGAATCTGCTGGTCCATATCCCGACCGAGCGCTCCGCGCGCCCTGCGGTCGATGGTTCGATTTCACTCGCCATGTCCTCTGGCGCCCATCTCGACGCCATCGCCATCGGATTTGAACGCGTCAACAACGTCCCCTTTGTCGCGGAGGGCGGTGCGGCCGTCGCTTCGATCATTGAGCTTGAGTATGAACGCGCGATGGAGCGGGCCCAGGGCGCTCTTGAGGTCTTTGAAGTCGAGGCCAAAGGGGCGGAAATTAGCTACAATGCCCGCGCCCTGGTAGGCACTTTGGGCGATGTCGTAGCGACGGTTTCAGCCTCGGCTCGCCTCTATGACTTGATGGTGGTCTCGCAGGGAGAGCCAGATCGGGGCGGCTTCGATAACCAACTACCGCAGGAACTGCTGCTGCAGACTGGCGGACCGCTGCTGGTGTTCCCCTACACCTTTCGTGGCGCGTTCAAGGCGGCGCGCATCGGCATCTGCTGGGATGGCAGCCGCCTTGCCGCTCGCGCGCTACATGACGCGATGCCGCTTCTTGCCCAGGCCGATACTTTGACGGCCATCACATTGAATATTTCGGAAGTGCCAGCGGAGGCTTCGCCGATCCAGCTGGCGAAAAATATGGCGCGCAGCGGATTGCCCGTGAGGACCATCTCCCTGAACGCCGATCGAGGCCAGGTTCAAGCGAGCATCCTGTCGGTCGCGGCTGACGAAAGCCTCGATCTCCTGGTCATGGGCGGATACGGCCATGCCCGCATGCAGGAAACCGTGTTCGGCGGTGTAACGCGCGAAATGTTTCGGAGCATGACGATCCCAGTTCTGATGTCACACTAAGCACGAAGCGACGCCGCTATGTCTCTGATCCGTCAAACTGCTGCTTGCGGGACTGCCATTGCCTTTGCGCTGCTGTCCGGCATGTCGCCGACCACAGCGGCAAATCCCCAGCAGGGCAAGCGCCTCGCGCTGATGTACTGCGCGAGGTGTCATTCCATCGACAAGGCAGGCCCCAGCCCCCTCAAAATCGCCCCGCCCTTCCGGACCCTGCACGAACGCTATCCCGTTGAGACGCTGCAGGAAGCGCTGGCGGAAGGAATCGTCACCGGGCATCCGACCATGCCGCAATTCAGTTTTGATGCCGACCAGGTCGGTGACTTCATCGCCTTCCTGAAATCTTTGGAGTGAGGATCTCCGCGATAATTGAGGCACGTCAAAGCGGAGGTCGCGGGGGTTCCCTATTCTTGTATCAACAAAATCAATGGAGGCATGTCATGCGCGCTCATCAAATCATGACCAAGGACGTCATCACCGTCACGCCGCACACCACGATCGAGGAAGCGGCGAAGATCATGCTACGGACCCACATCAGCGGCCTGCCCGTTTTAACCGATGCCGGTCGGCTTGTCGGGGTCGTCTCGGAAAGCGATTTCCTGCGACGGAGTGAAATCGGCACCGGTCGTAAGCGCCCCTCCTGGCTCCAATTCATCCTGGGCGCGGGAAAGGTGGCGTCGGAATTCGTTCGCGAGCGTGGTCGCAAGGTTGCCGACGTAATGACGCCGGATCCGGTCACAGTCGACGAGGAGACGCCGCTCGAGGACTTGGTTCGCTTGATGGAGAAGAACGACATCAAACGGCTTCCGGTGATGAGCGGCGGAACTCTGAAGGGAATTGTCACGCGTTCGAACCTCCTCCAAGCAGTTGCCAGCATGGCACACGAGATTCCGGATCCTACTGCTAACGACGATCACATTCGTGATCGCATTATCCGTACCGTAAACGGGACCGATTGGCGGCCGATTGGTTTTGAGGTCACGGTCCGCAACGGGATCGTGCATCTGCATGGCATCATCACCACTGATGAGGCCCGTCAGGCCACCATCGTCGCGGCCGAAAACACCGCCGGCGTCAAGGAGGTGCACGACCATCTCTGCTTTGTCGATACCTGGTCCGGCTTTTATGTCGAATCGCCAGAAGACGATGCCAGCGATCGATTGAAGAAGGCCAATCAGGCGTGGGGGCGGTGATGTTAGGATGGATCGTCCGCATCCTTTTCATACTGGCGGCGCCAATAGCGGCGCTGCTGGTATCGCGCGATGAACTGAATTTCGGCTTGGTTCAGACCTTTGTGGCCATGTTTCTGTTGGTTGGCTTCGTCGGCTTGGCTGCGGCATGGTCCGCGCGGGGGCCTCATGCTCGCCCGTGAAGAAAAAGGGCGCATCAAAAATTGACCTGCACAAACATACAAATCGACGTGAGTTCAGTGGTGGGCTCATGAGGCCGATCGACTGACGCCGGCGGCAGTCAGCCGATGATAGCCAAATTGACGATAGGCAAAGTCGAGGCTGGAGGGGCGACGGCCGAACGATCGTCTCAACGCCTTCATCTTGTACCGTCGAATGTCGCTCCGAGCACCCTGCCATCCGTCGGATCGACGAGATGAACGCCGGAGCAGGCCAAGCACGATACGGTTTCATACGTGCCTAGGCCAATTGCCTCCTCGGCAAGCAGCGCCTGAACCTTGCTGCCCGTCCGCGGGCAACTGAACAGGACGGGACGCCAGCGCTGACGGTCAGCCATTATTCACTCCAGGTACGACGGTCGGCGGGTTATTATCCATTGAGCCGATTCAGAGCCGCGTGATTACGGAACACGACGCGTCGCGAACTCTCCAAGGCGATCGTTCCGGACTGCGCCAGTTGAGTGAAAGTCCGCGACACCGTCTCGATCGTGAGGCCGAGATAGTCAGCGATGTCCTGACGCGACATTGGCAGTTCGATGGCCCCTGCGCTGAATTTGCGACCTGCCATCTCGAGCAGGAAACCGGCGACGCGCTCCTCGGCGCTCTTGATCAGCACCAGCGAATGCTCCTGGACGCGCTGCAACTCGCGCACCGTCAGCGTCCATAGCTGCTTCGCCAAATCCTTCTCGTGTTCGGCGCGGGCCATCACCGCGCTCCGCTTGATGACTAGAACCTGTGCATCGCAGATCGCCTCCGCCGACGACAGATGAACGTCGCCGGCTTCGACGCCGAAGACATCGCCGGGTAGATAAAAGGCCCCAATCTGACGGCGACCGTCGTCCAGTGTGCGGTAAGTCCGCACCGCACCGGAGATGACCTGGTAGAGATAGTCCGCCGGCTCATCCTCGCCGTAGATTTCGATGTTCCGCGCAAAGCGCATCGGAGCACCCATCAGGCCCAACGGACCTTCGGGAATCGGCCCCGACCGAACCGGAACGGATAGGCGAGCATGGATCGAGGACTTGGCGGTTGCGGCGGCGGTGAGCATGGCAGAACTCCGGTTTCGATCGTTGATGGGGGTAGTCTGCCCGTTTCCTCAAATTTCGAAATTCGTGTCGTTCCCCTAAGTATAAATCCGGAGGCCCTGCGGAATTTAGGGGTCTTCAGGGCCGATTCATGCGTCCTTGATACAGCTCAAGGCAGCTTGACCAGTTTCGCCCGAATGTCCGCTGGTATTCACGATGACGGATTGCAGCCATGGACCGGGTAATGGCCTTCCTATCGCGCCTCTTGCGCAATGAATGGCGCGATATCGCCAGCGCTCCCTTCGATCGCGAGATCGAGGTTGCCTTCATCGATGAGAATATCAGCGTCTGTGGTGGCTCATGCCTGCGTCATGGTGACGGTTGGCTTGACGCCGAAACGCTGAGGCCGGTCGAAATCGCCGCCACGCATTGGCGCTACCGGCAGCCGGCGATGCTGGCGATGAGTTGCTGTTGAGAGAGGACGCCATTTATGAAGCGGATGGCAATCGTCTGGTTTGTCGAATCTCTGTTCGGCTCGCCCCGCAAGCGTCCTGACTGGACTCTGCTGATGGTTTTCGCGGGGATCGCGATGGCGCTGCTGATGATCGTGCTTCGCTGGGCGCACTAGGCTAGGCAGAGGATTCGTCGACCGGCTCGTCGTCGGCAATAGCCCGCCGCCTTGCCCCGGCTTCTCCTCGATATCCGCACCGGCGCTTTTGCACCGGCCGCGCGGGCGACCGCGGCGCGACAGGATGGCGGCTCGAAAGCGCGACGCGACCCGCCAGATCGAAAACCTCGGCAGGAATCGCCTCCGCTTTGGCGACATCGAAATCCGGCAGGGTCAGCGTGCGAGACTTGTCGAAAATCACTCGGTCGAATGCACCGGAGGCCACTGTCTGCACCGCAAGAATGGCAAGGCCAAGCGCGCAAGGACACGTGATGATCAGCACCGCGATCGCAGGGCGTGGAGCCTCGAGGCACGCTCGGCCAAACGGAGATAGCGCGAACGCCACTGCGCGGCGCTCTCGAGCAGCCGCGATATTTCAGACAGTAAGCCCCTTGTCAGACCTTGGCGGACCAGAGACGCCAATGCGTTGGACTGACCAAGACCCGTTCACGTGTGGAAGCCTTAGCCCACCCACTGGTGGTCCGACGGCAGGCGAAGATCAACGGATGAACACGGTTCCCGTCAATCACCGCAACTTCAAGATCACAGTCATACGGCGCTGTCGAGATATCTTCCCATACTGACGATTCGTCCATCGCTTTAACCTAACAGGCGTCCTTGCCGTGAATCGATCGGTCGGCGCCTCGAACGCGCTACAGTGATGCGCTGAAGTCATAAACGATAGCTGCTAACCACAGTGTTCGATTGACGCAGGTCAACTCTCGACATCAGAATTCATGGAAAATTTTGGTTGGCATATTATCTGGGTTGATCATCGCTGGATCGGCCCACGACAAAGCTCTTCGAGGACCGCGGCGCTGATCGCTCGGCCGCTTCGGATGAAACGCTTTCCTGAAGCGTCCTGATTCCGCGGGCTCTCCTGGTGTGGCTGGCCTAGGGCAGCGGCCACCAGCGTCAGAGCGGTGTTACCAAAGCCGCTCATCGCGGTGGTGAGGCCCTGAACCGTACCGATCGGCATATTGGGATTTGCGATGTTCGGCGATATGCCGAGAAGAAAAGCCATCAACGCAGCAATCACGATGGCGCTAACGGCATAGTCGAGTGCGTCAGTGACCCAGACGACCACCGCGAAGCCGAAGACTGCCAGCATGCGCTGGCCTGCGAAGAAGCACGACGGCCGCTAACATTAATCCCCAATTCGCTCCGATACAGTTCTGCTGCTTGCTCGACGGCACCGAAAGACTGGTTGAGGCGTGGTCTGCGATCGTCATGGTCGTTCCTCCTCTGCAGACAAATCATGCAGAGTTCGCCGACCCGCAATTGCGGTGGATCAATCGAAAAGCACGCCGCAGTGAATTTCGGGGACGCGCTTTTGACCTGGCTCAAGCTATCGTCAAATTCGCATTCTATTTTGGCGTGACGGAACGGATCGTGGGCTTAGGGGTCGTTATCCGTAGCTTCCCAGGAGGTCGGCATGCAGTTGATGACAACCCCAAGCGAGCCCGCACGCGCTGATGACATGGAACTTCTCGACCGTTACTGGCTTGCCGCCAACTATCTCTCCGTCGGACAGATCTATCTACTCGACAATCCGCTGCTGAAAGAGCCGCTTAAGTCCGAACATATCAAGCCCCGCCTGCTTGGGCATTGGGGAACCACGCCGGGGCTCAACTTCATCTATGCCCACCTCAATCGCGCGATCCGGGCTTCTGATCTCAACGTCATATATGTCTGCGGCCCCGGCCATGGCGGCCCCGGCATGGTCGCCAACACCTATCTCGAAGGCACCTACACGGAAGTCTATCCCGACGTAACACGGGATGCGGATGGCTTGCGAAAGCTGTTTCGCCAGTTCTCCTTTCCCGGCGGCATTCCAAGCCATGCGGCGCCGGAAACGCCGGGTTCGATCCACGAGGGCGGCGAGCTCGGCTACGCGCTTGTGCATGCCTACGGCGCCGCGTTTGATAACCCTGATTTGATCGTGGCTTGCGTGGTTGGCGACGGCGAGGCCGAGACGGGCCCACTTGCAGCATCCTGGCATTCCAACAAATTCCTCAATCCCGTCCATGACGGCGCAACGCTGCCGATCCTGCACCTCAACGGATACAAGATCGCCAATCCCACCGTGCTGGGGCGCATGGCCGATGAGGAAATTCGCAGCCTTTTCATCGGCTATGGTTATGAGCCGCTGTTCGTCGAAGGCGATGATCCGCAGGTTATGCATCGGCTAATGGCCGATGCGCTGGACGTGGCGCTTGCCAGCATCCGCTCGATCCAACAAAGCGCGCGTAACCAGTCTGCCGGCTTCCACCGGCCGAAATGGCCCATGATCGTGCTACGGAGCCCAAAAGGCTGGACGGGACCGAAGGAGGTCGACGGGCTGAAAGTCGAAGGATTCTGGCGCGCGCACCAGGTGCCGATTGCCAATCCGCGCGGCAATCCCGATCATTTAAAGCTGCTTGAGCAGTGGATGAGGAGCTACAAGCCCGAAGAGCTATTTGACGCGAGCGGCAGGCTTCTCCCGGAACTGCAGGCGCTTGCGCCAATAGGCAACCACCGGATGGGAGCGAACCCGCACGCCAATGGCGGACTGCTCAAACGCGAGCTCAAACTGCCCGATTTCCGTTCCTATGCTGTCGACGTCCCCTGCCCCGGCGGCGTTGTCGCCGAGGCCACGCGCGAGCTGGGCAAGCTCCTGCGCGAGGTCGTGACGCTCAACGCGGACGCGCGTAACTTCCGCATCATGGGGCCGGACGAAACCTCATCCAACCGGCTGGACGCGGTGTTCGAGGCAACGGACCGCATCTGGATGGAGGGGATCGAGCCATATGACGTCCATCTCGCCCGTGACGGGCGGGTGATGGAGGTGTTGAGCGAGCATCTTTGCCAAGGTTGGCTCGAAGGCTACTTGCTTACGGGCCGGCACGGCTTTTTCTCCTGCTACGAGGCTTTCGTCCATATCGTGGATTCGATGTTCAACCAGCATGCCAAGTGGTTGAAGGTCTCGCGCGCACTATCGTGGCGGCGACCGATCGCCTCGTTCAATTATCTCCTCACCTCGCATGTCTGGCGCCAGGATCACAACGGCTTCAGCCATCAAGATCCCGGCTTTATCGATCTCGTCACCAACAAAAAAGCCGATATCGTCCGCGTCTATCTGCCGCCAGACGCCAACACCCTGCTTTGGGTCGCCGATCATTGCCTGCGCACCTATGACCGCATCAACGTGATCGTCGCAGGCAAGCAGCCCTCGCCGCAATGGCTCTCGATGCGTGAGGCCATCACCCATTGCGAGGCCGGCATCGGCATCTGGAAGTGGGCGGGCACCGAGGTCCCCAATGCCGAGCCCGACGTAGTCTTGGCCTGCGCCGGCGATATTCCGACGCTGGAGACCCTAGCGGCGGTTGATCTGCTGCGAAAGGCGCTGCCGGATTTGAAGATCCGTGTGGTCAACGTCGTCGATCTGATGACGTTGCAGCCGAGGGAGCAGCATCCGCATGGTCTGTCCGATCGCGATTTCGACAGCCTCTTTACCCGCGACAAGCCGGTGATCTTCGCTTATCACGGCTACCCTTATCTGATCCATCGCCTGACCTATAGCCGCACCAACCACGCCGGTATGCATGTGCGCGGCTTTGCGGAGGAAGGTACGACCACTACGCCGTTCGATATGGTCGTATTGAACCAGCTCGACCGTTTCCATCTCGCCATCGAGGCGATCGAGCGCGTTCCCGGGCTCGATATCCCGGCCGCTCACGTCAAGCAGGGCTTTCGCGATGCATTGATCGAGCATTCGCGCTATGTCCGCGAGCACGGCGAGGACATGCCGCAAATCCGCGACTGGGTCTGGTCGAACAGCACAGGCGGAAGAACACCTCGCGAGGCCGGCGACTAAACTGCAATCCTAGCGGCGAACGAGAGAGGCCGCCCATGTCCGAAGCAGTCCTGGTGCTCAACGCCGGTTCCTCCAGCATCAAGCTCGGCCTGTTCGACATTAGCCCGGCCGAACCGACGTTGAGATGCAAGGGCCTGCTGGACGAGCAGGAGAAGACACCGCGTATCGTCGTAACCGATACTTCGGGCAAGCAACTGTTCGAGAAGAGCCGTCCGGCCGATGAGGTAGCAGGCACCGGCCTGCTCGCGGATATATTCGCCTGGATTGAGGATTATCTCGAGGGAGGTAGACTTGCCGCGGTGGGCCATCGCATCGTCCATGGCGGACGCGATTTTACCGGTCCCGTGATGATCGCCGACCAGACACTTGCAGCGCTAGAAGCATTGACGCCGCTTGCTCCCTTGCACCAGCCCCGCTGTCTGGCACCGGTCCGGGCCGTGAAATCCCTGCAGCCAAGCCTGCCGCAAATCGCCAGCTTCGATACGGCCTTCCATCACAGCTTGAGGCCGCCTGCAGGGCGCTTTGCCATCCCCCGGCATTTTGAAGAGCGCGGCATCCGCCGCTACGGTTTTCACGGGCTCTCTTTCGAATACATCGCGAGCCGCCTCGCCGTGCTCGGGTCTGAGTGGATACAAAAACGAACAGTGGTGGCACATCTTGGCAATGGCGCGAGCCTCTGCGCTATGCATGAGGGAAAGAGCCTCGACACTAGCATGGGGCTGACCCCGCTCGACGGCCTCGTGATGGGAACGCGTTGCGGGACGATCGATCCCGGCGTGCTACTATATCTGATGCAGGAAGAGGGGATGTCGGCCAACGAGGTACAGCATCTGCTGTACGAAAAGTCCGGCCTGCTTGGCGTCTCTGGCGTGTCGGCCGACATGCGCGCATTGCTGGCAAGCCGGGAGGCGGCTGCCCGTGAGGCTATCGATCTCTTCACCTTCCGCGCCGCCGCGGACGTCGCTGTGATGGCCAACACGCTCGGCGGATTGGACGGCTTGGTATTCACCGGCGGCATTGGCGAGCATGCCGCCGAGATCAGGCAGCAGATCTGCGATCGCCTTGCTTGGCTCGGTGTCGGCCTTAACGCAGCGGCCAATGCAAGGGGACAGTGGAGTATCGCAGCGCCGGACAGCAAGGTAGTCGTTCTGGTCATAGCCACCAGCGAGGAGACGACGATTGCACGGCACTGCCGCGCGCTACTTAATTCAAGAACTTCGTCCGGTTCAGAGCCGCTGCCTGCGGTTGACCGTTAGCGACCGGCGGGCGCAAGACGGCGATTTCCGCAAATTGCTCTGGATCAAGAGCTTTCGACAAAGCTTCTCGTATGGATGAGATTGAACACACGCGGGGCTTCTGGCCCGACGAATCGCTTGGACACTTTTGGAGGCCGACGATGCGGACCTATTACTTTGACACAAAGGACGGCTTTCCTGTGCGCGACAACAAGGGGATGGACTTTACGAGAGCCTCTGAGGCCATTAAGCACAGCAAAAGGCTGGCCGCGGGCAAGCGGAAAAGCGCGACCGCAACCTCACTATCGTCGTTACCGATGGATCAGGAACGGAAATTCATCGAGAGCCCGGTATACGTCGCCGGCGCCGGTTAGATTGATTCCCATCTCCGTATCTCCCCTTAGGGAACCGACCCGAATTTCTCTTCTGCCCCGCAATTGCTATCAAAGCTATCTTTTCAGCGCACCAAACGTGGTGACGACGGTCGGTCTCGGTTTATTCGTCGATCCGATTGCACCGGTTGTTGACGCACATCAACGACCTGGGCGGGTTGTTTCTTTATTTGATCTCACGCATGCCGCGGAGAAGAAACATGGAAATGCAATGCAGCGATGCACGTGACGAAAGCTACGACCGGACGACGATTTGGCTACACTGGGCAACGGTCGGCTTGATCGCTGTTCTGTGGGTGATTGGCCAGACCGCCGACTGGGTGCCGCGCGGCCCGTTTCGCACCGGCGCATGGTCGGTGCATGTGGTGCTCGGCTTTATCACAGGCTTCGTGCTTCTGACGCGGGTCGCTTGGCGCGCGCATTTTGGGCGCGACCTGCCGCCCATTGATACAGGCGCCTTGCACGCGGTTGCAAAGGCGACGCATTATCTGCTCTATGGTCTGCTTGCCACCGTCGTCCTGCTGGGCCTCATTGACGCGTCGTATCGCGGCTTCAATCTGTTCGGGGTGTGGTCCGTGCCGCAGTTCGGGATGAGTGATGCTGCGACTCGGCGCAGTATCAATGAATGGCACGAGCTCGCGGCTAATTTGACTGCCTTAGTCGCTCTCGCGCATGCGGCGGCAGCCCTCGTACATCAATACGTGTGGAGGGACCACCTGCTTGAGCGTATGATGCCGTGATGTTGCGGACTGACGGCCTCTCTCGCGCGTGGCGTCACTTGCCCAGCCCCTTCACGCGAGCGAGCGCGTCAGCATATGAAGCTACCAGACAAGACACGCCCGATCGAGGAACCGCAAAAGCCGAAGCCGTCGCACCTTCGCAGAAGGTCTGTGGGAAATCCGTCAAGAAGCTCCGCCAGCACCTCCATTAAGGGCGGCACGAGCGCAACGTGGACGTCCTCGGCTTCCGAAAGCTCCGGCGAGGAGTCATCGAGCCGATGCTGCACGCTCATCCCCGTGCGTGGGCACTTGAAAACGATCTGGCGCTGCATGCTTCTCTATATGCTCCGGAATGCGCCTCGGCGAAATTCCGGATAGCTACTTAAGGGCCTCGCCCGACCTTTGAGATGGGTCAAGGCGGAGCGCACGAAGCGGCCTTATGATTTCGCTCGCATCGGGTGGCTTGGCCCCGATGCCGCGACGAGGCGGAGCCCGGACTCCTAGGCACTTCAGGCGCCGCTTCGTGCTAGGGCTCAAGCGACCGCGACCAAGGGGCCGGCTCCGGAGAGCAGCCCCGCCGACGAGTTCGATGGAATGAAAGTCGGAACCGCGGGTTGCTCGTTGTAGCCTTTGGATAACGGACTCAAGCGAACGATCGGCCTCGGCGATCCTTTGGAAGCCGGGGCTGATTTGCAGTCGGCTCCACCAGATCGACAAGGAGGGCCAGAATTCCGTCAAGGTTCACGCCGAAGATCTGACCGCGGTCAGTGCGCTACGCGCTGGACACCACCCGCGCCACGATCGTTTGCCCTTTCCAAGACGAGGTGATCATCCGCGTGTGCGATGACGCCGGCGAGAGCCATGTTCGAACGCGCCAAGAGAGTCGCAGGAGCGATGGAAGGCCGTGGGAAGGAAAAGCTCTCACGGAAGAGTTCGGCCGACAACTCGGCGCCGCCGCCGACACCTACTGCCCACGCTGCAGTCGGATCGATCCGGATACCTGAGGATGCGGCCGCCGGATTTCACCCGGCGGCGAGCGAGCGCAGCCAGGCAAGCCTGGCGATGGCTTTCGCGGCCAGCTCCTGAAGCGCATCCACGCGGGTCTCGTCGTTGGAAGCCTCCGCACCTTCGAGATAGGCGTCCGCCAGCGCCTCTGCGATCGCCTGCGCGTCCCGTTGCTCAAGCGCGCGCGGGAAGCTTCCGAAATCGCCGGCTTGTTCCGCCATCCCCATCGTCTGATCGAGCAATTCCTTCGCGCGGACGGCAGCAGGTCCCGCCAGGCGACGCTCGATATCCGCGAGCTGCGCAGCAAGTTGAAGCTCGAGCCTCCGCGCATCCACCCGGGACTGCGGCGCCCCACTGGGGCCCTCTCCGCTTCTCTGATCGTGCTCGCGATGGTAGGCGCGACGCCTTTCCTTCCGCAGCGTGGCGACGTGGCCGAGTTCCTCCTTTGCCATCGTCTCGGAGGCCTTCTTGATTTCTGGATCCTTGGAGTAGGCCGCCAAGTAGGACCAGAATGCGAAGGCCCGCTCCTCGTTGCGGACGGCCATGGCGAGCGCGCGGTACGGCGTCATCAGTCCTGAGGTCTTCACCTCGGTCGCAGTGTTCTCGTCGAAGGTTTCGGGTCCTTCCCACCGCACTAATGCTGAATCCGGCGCCTTGCCACGCCGCGATTGCGACCATCTTGCCACGCTTTCGACATGTTCGCGCTCGGCCGCCGCGAGTTGGGTGAATACGCTCGCCAGATCGTCCTTGTTCTGTCGTCGCATCTCTTCGGCGAGTTCGCCATATCTGTTCGCCGCCTCATTCTCCATGGCGTGCGCAAGCGCGAACAATTCGTCCAGCGAGCGGAGTGTACCCGCCGGCTCTGATTTCAGGAGCGACGCTCGCAGCAACGGCATGACACGAAACCGAGCAATGATGAACGCGATGAGTTTCCTTATACGACGTTTATTTGAGGTTGACAGCCGGGAAACTCGGGTTGAATTTGCGCTAGGTCAACGACGACTGCAGCCAATAAGCCGATCCACGCAACGCGCGACCCGGTTGGTCGCGCCAATGGCATTTGGGGCTCTCATGAGTTGGTCGTCGCCTTATACACCCGACCTGCGAAGGCGACTGGCAAAGGCGTTGGTTGCCTTGGCGCTTTTTTGCGTCATGGCGTGGGCAGACGCAGCGCAAGCTGCCAGCGATCTGAAAACGTACCTTCCGAAGATCGCGCCTGCCGACTTCTTTCCCGGAGCGGATCGCTTCGGACCGCCGCAGGGCGATCCGCCCATCGCACCGGTCTATCGCGGCGACCAGTTGCAGGGCTTCGTCTACCTCAACTCCGATCTTGCGAACGCCATCGGGTACTCGGGCAAGCCGATACACATCCTTGTGGGGATCGATCCGAAGGGCATCGTCAAGAGCTTCAAGCTCGTGGATCATCACGAGCCGATCGTGCTGATCGGAATCCCGGAGCCACGCATCGTCGGCGCCGTCAATTCGCTGATCGGCAAGGACATGAAGCCGGTCGCTCAGGGCACCCAGAATCCACCCCAGGTCAACATCGTCAGCGGCGCGACCGTGACCGTGCTTGTGATGAGCGACAGCATCGTGCGCTCGGCCGTCCGCCTGATCCGCACGGGGCGGATCGGCGGAGGACAGGCCGCCATGGCCACGGCTGCGATGCCGCCCGTCACCAAGACCATCGATCTCGAGCACAGCGAAATCAAGGACTGGACGAGCCTCGTCGGCGACGGCTCGGTGCGCCGCCTTCACCTGACCATCGGGGACGTCAACGACGCCTTCGCCAAGGCCGGCAACACGGCCGCGGCCCAAAATCCGGAGCCAGGCGATGCCGGCGACACGTTCGTCGACCTCTACGTCGCGCTCGTCACTGCGCCGACCATCGGCCGCAGTTTGCTGGGCGACGACGGTTATCAGCGTCTCAAGGACAGCCTGAAGCCGGGACAGCAGGCCATCGTCGTTGCCGGCAATGGCGCTTATTCCTTCAAGGGCTCGGCCTACGTGCGCGGCGGCATCTTCGATCGTATCGAGATCCTGCAGGAGGGAAACAGCACCCGCTTTCGCGACCGGAATCACACCCGCCTCGGCGACCTTCACGCCGCTGGCGCTCCCGAATTCAAGGAAATCGGCCTGTTCGTCACCCCACCCGAGTTCACGCTCGATCCGACGCAGCCATGGCAATTGCAGCTCTTGGTGCAACGCGCCACCGGCGCACGCGACAAGGCCTTCCTGACCTTTGACGTCGATTACACTTTGCCGGACCAGTATCTGAAGCGCGAGCAGCAGGCGGTGACGGTGGCGGCCAACGCGCCGGCCCCAGCAGCGCAAGCCCCCGCTGCGGCTCCGCAGGAGCCGACCGCCGAGGGCGAAGAGGCGCTCTGGATGCGGATGTGGCGCGCGCAGACGGTCAAGATCGGCATCGTCGCGCTGGCGCTGGCGGCGCTGACGGCGATCTTCTTCTTCCAGAACCTCCTGGTGCGCAGACCCGTGTTGTACACATGGGTGCGGCGGGCCTACCTGCTGTTCGTATTGGTCTGGCTCGGCTGGTACGCCAACGCGCAGCTCTCGGTCGTGAACGTGGTGACTTTCACCAACGCCTTGATCACCGGCTTCCACTGGGAGTTCTTCCTCGCAGCCCCCCTGATCTTCGTGTTGTGGGGAGCGATCGCAGCGGGGCTACTGTTCTGGGGGCGGGGACCGTTCTGCGGCTGGCTGTGTCCGTTCGGCGCGCTGCAGGAGCTGACGAACACGGTCGCGAAATGGCTCAAGGTGCCGCAGATCACGGTGCCGTGGGGTCTGCATGAGCGGCTGTGGCCGGTCAAGTACATCATCTTCCTCGGGCTGTTCGGGCTCTCGCTCTACTCGGTCGACATGGCCGAGAGGTTCGCGGAGGTCGAACCGTTCAAGACCGCCATCATCCTCAAGTTCTCGCGCACCTGGCCGTTCGTGCTCTATGCCGTCGCGCTGCTGGTGATCGGGCTGTTCGTCGAGCGCTTCTTCTGCCGTTACATGTGTCCGCTCGGCGCGGCGCTCGCGATCCCCGGCCGGATGAGGACCTTCGAATGGCTACGCCGCTGGCAGGAATGCGGCTCTCCCTGTCAGCGCTGCGCCAAGGAATGCCCGGTGCAGTCGATCCATCCCGAGGGTCACATCAACGTCAACGAGTGCATCTACTGCATGCATTGCCAAGAGCTCTACTACGACGACCACCGCTGTCCGCACATGATCCAGGTGCGACTCAAGCGCGAGAAGTTCGCAGCCATGTCGTCGCCTTCGATGCGATCCGGCGGGACCGGCCCGAAGACAGTCATCACCCACGCCGGAAAGCCAATCCCGGCAGGAGTTCCAACCAATCCACCGAGTTCTTCATAACGCCGAGGAGGCAAAAATGGCCCATGAGGACGACAAGAACACGATCAGCCGCCGACAGGTCGTAGGAACAGCAGCGATCGGCGCCGCCGGCATCGCCGGCGGGCTCGGTCTCGGGAAGGCGGTGGCGCCCACCCCCGCCGCGGCCCAGGCGGCGCCTTCCGGCGCCCGGAAGACCGAGGTTGCCCCCGGCGAGCTCGACGAATACTACGTCTTCTTCTCCTCGGGGCAGACCGGCGAGATCCGGATCATCGGCATGCCGTCGATGCGCGAGCTGATGCGAATCCCGGTGTTCAACCGCGACAGCGCGACCGGGTGGGGCCAGACCAACGAGTCGCTGAAGATCCTGGCCGAAGGATTGACGCAGGAGACGCGCGACCGGCTCAAGGGGCGCTTGAACGGTGTCTGGCAGAACGGCGACTGCCACCATCCGCACATGTCGTTCACAGACGGCACCTACGACGGGCGGTATATCTTCATCAACGACAAGGCGAACACGCGCCTCGGCCGTATCCGCACCGACATCATGAAATGCGACAAGATCATCGAGCTGCCGAACCAGTACACGATCCACGGCATGCGGCCGCAGAAATATCCGCGCACCGGATACGTCTTCTGCAACGGCGAGTATGAGGTCCCCCTGCCCAACGACGGCAAGATCCTCGACGACAAGACCAAATACTGGTCGATGTTCTCCGCCGTCGACGGCGACACCATGAAGATCGCCTGGCAGGTGATCGTCGACGGCAACCTCGACAACACCGACGCCGACTATCAGGGCAAGTACGCCTTCTCGACCTGCTACAATTCGGAAAAGGGCGTGACCCTCACCGAGATGACCGCGAGCGAAACGGACTGGATCACCATCTTCAACCTCAAGCGCATCGAGGACGCCGTCAAGAAGGGCGACTTCAAGGAGATGAACGGGGTGCCGGTGATCGACGGCCGGCATGGCTCGCCCTACACCCGCTACGTTCCGATTCCCAACAGCCCGCACGGCATCAACACCGCGCCTGACGGCATCCACGTGGTCGCGAACGGCAAGCTGTCGCCGACGGTCTCGGTCTTCGACGTCCGCAAGTTCGACGATCTGTTCGACGACAAGATCAAGCCGCGCGACACGGTGGTCGCGGAGCCCGAACTGGGCTTGGGGCCGCTGCACACGGCGTTCGACGGCAAGGGCAACGCCTACACGACGCTGTTCCTCGACAGCCAGGTCTGCAAGTGGAACATCGACACGGCCAAGCGCGCCTTCAAGGGCGAGAAGGTCAATCCGATCATCCAGAAGCTCGACGTCCACTACCAACCCGGTCACAACCACTCCTCGATGGGCGAGACCAAGGAGGCGGACGGCAAATGGCTCATTTCGCTCAACAAGTTCTCCAAGGACCGCTTCCTCAACGTCGGTCCGCTCAAGCCGGAAAACGACCAGTTGATCGATATCTCCGGAGACAAAATGGAGCTCGTGCACGACGGTCCGAGCTTCGCCGAGCCGCACGATGCGGTGATCGTTCACCGCTCGAAGCTGGAGGGGAAAATCACAAGCATCTACAAGCGCGACGATCCGATGTTCGCGGACGCGGTCAAGCAGGCCAAGGCCGACGGCGTTACGCTCGAGAGTGATGCCAAGGTGATCCGCGACGGCAAGAAGGTTCGGGTCTATTCGTTCTCCAGCGCGCCCGCCTACGGCCTGGAAAGCTTCACGGTCAAGCAGGGCGACGAGGTGACGGTCTACATCACCAACATCGACGACGTGGAGGACCTCACCCATGGCTTCTGCATCGTGAACTACGGGGTCAACATGGAGATCGGTCCGCAGCAGACCTCCTCGGTAACGTTCATCGCCGACAAGCCGGGCGTCTACTGGTATTTCTGCACCTGGTTCTGCCACGCCATGCACATGGAGATGCGAGGGCGCATGATGGTCGAACCGCAGAACGTCTGACGATGGGTCCGTTACGCCATATCGCGCAGCTTGGGTTGGCAGCGGTCGCCGCAGCCAGCCTTGGCGCGCGCGTGGGGGCGGCGCAGCTTGAAGTCACACCCGAGCAGGGCGACCTACAGGCGGTGCTAGATCGCGCCGCCGACGGCGACGACATTTCGCTCACGCCCGGTACCTATAATGGTCCGCTGCGGATCGACCATCGCGTCACGCTCTCGGGCGCGAAAGGCGCCGTCGTCGTGGGATTCGGCAAAGGTAGCGTGATCACAGTATCGGCTCCAGGCGCCGTTGTTCGCGGGCTCGAGGTGCGCGGGTCCGGCAGGTTGGGCGAGACGATGGATTCCGGAATATTCATCGAGCAGTCAGCCCGCGGCGCCGTGGTGGAGGACAACCACCTCGAGGACAACCTCTTCGGCATGTATCTGCACGGAGCACCCGACGCGCTCGTCCGCCACAATAGCGTTGTCGGGCTGCGCCAGGCCCGCAACAGCGAGACCGGCAACGGGATCACCGTCTGGAACGCCCCTGGCGCCAAGGTGCTGGACAACGACTTCAGATACGGACGGGACGGTATCTTTGCGATCACCAGCCGCAACAATGTGGTGAGCGGGAATCACTTCAGCGATCTTCGCTTTGCCGTCCACTACATGTACACCAACGACGGTGAGATCAGCGGTAACGTCTCCAAGAACAATCTCATCGGCTACGCGCTGATGTTCTCCAAGCACCTTGTCATACGCGACAATGTCTCCGACCACGACCGTGATCGCGGCATTCTCTTCAATGGGACCAATTACGGCGATATTTCAGGCAACACAGTGATCGGTGGCCCGCAGTCGGCCGAACGTTGGGCGACATCGTACAACCGTGTCGCCGAGGAAGGCGTGCCGCAAACGGAGGCCGGTTCGCCGGCATCGGCTCGCGGTCAACGAATTGGCCCGGAGAAGTGCGTGTTCATCTACAACACCAACAAGAACCGGATCGATAACAACTGGTTTGAAGGCTGCGAGATCGGCGTACATTTCACCGCCGGCTCCGAGGGCAACGACATCATGGGCAACGCCTTCGTCAACAACGCCAACCAGGTCAAATATGTCGGCACTCGGCACCTCGATTGGTCGAAGGGCGGCCGCGGCAACTTTTGGAGCGATAATCCGGCATTCGATCTCAACGGCGACGGCATCGCTGACACGGCGTACCGCCCAAACGACCTCATCGATCGCGTGCTTTGGACAGCTCCTGCCGCGAAGGTCCTGATCAACAGCCCCGCCGTGCAGGTGATCCGCTGGGCGCAGGCGCAGTTTCCGGCGCTGCTGCCGGGAGGCGTCGTCGACAGCCATCCGCTGATGTCGCCGCCGGCGCGGCGCAATCCGGCCGGGGGCGGGCCATGAGCGCCACGGTTCGCATCGGCAACGTCACCAAGCGCTATGGTCGCATCGAGGCCGTAACGGATGTCTCATTCGATCTCTCCGAGGGCGAGACGGTGGCGCTGATCGGTCACAACGGCGCCGGCAAGACCACGTTGATGAAACTGATGCTGGGCCTGATCCGTCCAACAGGCGGTTCGATCGAGGTGCTCGGCGACAATCCCGCCGCCGGCGAGTTCGCGGGGAGACGTCAACTTGGCTACCTGCCGGAAAACGTCTCCTTCGATGCCGCTCTCACCGGTCGGGAGACGCAGACCTTCTACGCCAGATTGAAGCGGGAGCCGGTCGCGAAGGCGCGCGAGCTCCTCGATGTCGTCGGCCTCGGTGCCGCTGCGGGCCGGCGGGTGGGCACCTATTCCAAGGGCATGCGGCAACGCTTAGGGCTCGCACAGGCACTCATCGGGCGGCCGCGGGTGCTGCTGCTGGACGAGCCAACCACGGGTCTCGATCCGGAGCTGCGCCAGACCTTCTACGAGGTGATCCAGCGACTCGCCGCCGGAGGCACGACCGTCCTCCTATCGTCGCACGCGCTGACGGAGCTCGAAGAGCGAGCGGGACGGGTCATTATCATGAACCGTGGCATCAAGGTCGCGGATGGTTCGATCGAGCGACTGCGCAACATCGCACGGTTGCCAACCAAGATCAGGCTCAAGGTCGCGGGCCTCGCGCCCGGCGAGGTGCCGTCCTGGCTGCCCGCGAGCGCGCCTTGCCGGAGGCTGAACGGCCATATCGTCGAGATCGACGCTGCGCCGGAGCGGAAGATCGAGCTGCTGCGCTGCGCCACAGCGGCGGGGACGGCGCTCGAGGACCTCGACGTCGTGGCGCCCAATCTCGACGAACTCTATGCGCATTTTCTGAGGCAAGCGGAGGGGACGCCATGAACGGGGTTCTCACCGTAGCGCGGAAGGAGATCCGCCAGGCCGTCCGGAACCGCTGGGTGCTTGCGTCGACGCTCCTTCTCGCCGCTCTCGCGCTTTCGTTGACCTTCCTCGGCAGCGCGCCTACCGGAACTGTCGGCGTTCGCGCACTTGACGTCGTCATCGTCAGTCTCTCGAGCCTGACGATTTTCCTCATTCCGCTGATCGCGCTCCTAATCTCGCACGACGCCATCGTCGGCGACATGGAGCGCGGAACCATGCTCCTGCTGCTCAGCTATCCCGTCGCCCGCTGGCAGGTGCTGCTCGGCAAGTTTCTCGGGCATCTCGCCGTGCTCGCCTTCGCGACCTGACTCGGTTACGGCTTGGCCGCCGCGGCGCTGATCGCGACCGGCAGCCGCGTCGATCATGACAGCCTCGCAGCTTTCGTTGCGATGATCGGCTCGTCGGTGCTGCTCGGCGCCGTCTTCGTCGCGATCGGTTATCTCGTTAGCGCGCTGGTGCGTGATCGTGGCACGGCCGCCGGTATCTCCATCGGGCTCTGGCTGCTTCTCGTCCTGATCTATGACATGGCGCTGCTCGGCCTGCTTGCGCTCGACCAAGGCCGCAACATCTCCGCGACCGCGCTCAACACGATGCTTCTGTTCAACCCGACCGACGTCTACCGGCTGTTCAATCTGACCGGCTTTGCCAACGTCAGCGCTTTCGCAGGGATGGCCGGCCTTGCCCAGAGCACGTCGCTGTCCGTCCAAGCGCTGCTGCTGGCGTTGACGTTGTGGACTCTGGTGCCGCTGAGCTTCGCCGCACTCGCTTTCTCGAGGAGGGAGCTATGAGACGCTCTGCCCTCACATTTGCGCTTCTGGTTGCGCTCACGGCATGCCAGAAAGAGGCGGCCCACATTCCTGCCCCGCACAAGATGACCGCCGAGGCGATCGGCCACTACTGCGGCATGAACCTGTTCGAGCATCCGGGGCCGAAGGGGCAGATCTTCGCCGCGAGCCTGATCGAGCCGGTCTGGTTCTCGTCGGTGCGCGACACCATCGCCTTCACGATGCTGCCGGACGAGCCGAAGGACGTCCAGGCGATCTACGTCTCCGACATGGGCAAGGCTGCGGGTTGGGACAAACCGGGGGCCGAAAACTGGGTCGAGGCCCGCAAGGCGCTGTTCGTGATCGGCAGCCGGCTCAAGGGTGGCATGGGCGGCGACGAGGCCGTCCCGTTCTCGGACCGAACGGCCGCCGAGAAGTTCGTCGGTGAAAACGGGGGCAGGATCGTCGCATTCGACCAGGTGCCGCGAGACTACGTCCTAGCGTCGGATGGTGCCAAGGAAGCTGTTCCTGCCGACGACGATGGCGAACCGCGGCACCGACCAAGCGATTGAGGAGGACACGATGACGCGTACGATCTCGCGCCGGCGCTTCGTCCGGATCAGTGCCGCGGCGGCAGGTTTCGGCCTTGTGCCCGCCGGGACACACGCCCGTGCTGGCGCGGCTCCTCTCATCTGGCGCGGCACCATGCTGGGGGCGGTAGCGACGATGGAGATATACCACGAGGACCGGGCTCAGGCGGAACGGCTGATCTCGGCGGCTTGCGCAGAAGCGCGACGGCTGGAGCGCCTGTTCAGCCTCTACCTGGAGGATTCCGCACTCGTCGAACTGAACCGGACCGGCATCCTGGTCGACCCTGCCGTCGAAATGGTCGAACTGCTGTCGATCTCGCAGCATTACGCCAAGCTGACGGACGGCCTGTTCGATTTGACCGTGCAGCCGCTGTGGGACCTCTACGCCGGCCACTTCTCTCAAGAGGATCCGGATCCGGCCGGACCGACGCCGGCGACGATCCAGGCAGCGCTCGCGAGCGTCGGCTGCGGTCGGCTGTCGATCGGTCGCGACCGGATCGCGATGCCGCGCGGCATGGCCGTGACCCTGAACGGGATCGCGCAAGGCTACGTCACCGACAAGGTTGTCGATCTGCTGCGGGCCCAGGGTGTCGGCCACAGCCTGGTCGACATGGGAGAAACGCGGGCCATCGGATCGCGTCCGGACGGACGTCCTTGGGAAGTCGGCGTCGCCGATCCGGACGTCGTGAGGCGAACCCAAACCGTGCTTCCGATCATCGACCGCGCGGTGTCGACGTCGGGCGCGTACGGCTTTGAGTTCGACCCGGCGGGTCGTTTCAATCATCTGTTCGATCCCCGGACGGGCGGCTGCGCCGACCGCTACCGTAGCGTCACGACAGTGTCTCGCAACGCGACCGCCGCGGATGCGTTGTCCACCGCGTTCAGCCTGATGCCGGAAGATCAGATCCGAGCGCTGTTGCCGCACGTCGACATCGATCGCGTTCATCTTATCGACGCCACGGGAAGCTCCGTCGACCTCGTCGCCTGAAGCTGTCACTTTTGAAACTGAAGTAAGGAGAACTGGATGAAACGAATCGTACTTGCAGCCCTGCTCGTGGCGGCCGGGCTCGGCCAGGCCAGCGCCCAGGATGCCGCCGCGGGCGAAAAGGTCTTCGCCGTCTGCAAGGCCTGCCACCAGGTTGGCGACAACGCCAAGAACGCCGTCGGCCCAGTGCTCAACGGGCTGATCGGACGAAAGGCCGGATCGGTCGAGGGCTACAACTACTCCGACGCCAACAAGAAGTCGGGCATCACCTGGACCGACGAGGAATTCACCAAGTACATACAGGATCCGAAGGGCGTCGTGCCCGGCACCAAGATGGCGTTCGCTGGGATCAAGGACCCGCAGAAGATCAAGGATCTGATCGCCTACCTGCACACCTTCGACAAGGCGCCCGTCAAGCTCGCGGAATGATCAGCTGACGACTGCGCAGCCGGTCCGAAGGAGCCGGCTGCGCAGCCCAGCCGCCTAATCTAGAGCCGGCGGTTCAGGTGGATCACATCGGCGATGGTACCGTCCTGCAGTAGTAGCAGGATCTTGTCGTCGAACATGGCGTATTCGTATCCCGCTGCCGGCGGTGCCACCCCCTCGACCATCGCAGGCACCTGCGAGAGGTTCACTTGGCTGGGGACTTTCGTTCCCGGCTGCGGCCGGAAATCCGGCGGGACCGGCTGCATTTCGGCGATACCGGCAATGCTCCAGGCGATCATCTGCCGTTGGGTGGCGGTGAGCCCGATGCGATCCTTGCCGTTCAGCATGGTTCCATCCGCGTCATCCCGAGAAGGCTGCGCGGCGCCGGTCGTCGGGGGAGCGCCATATTGGGCGCTCGCGGAAGACGAAACGGCCGCCGCCGCCAGCACGATGATAGCAAGTCTGTTCATGGCATACCTCCTGAAAGACGCTCCGCGCGTTGCACGAAGCGACGTCGCCTGGGAAAACGCCATCATCGAGGAGAGGTTTCTACCCGCTGCCTGGAGTATGATCCGGAAAAGTGTGAAGCGGTTTTCCGAAAAGATCATGCTCAAACAAGAATCTAGAGCGCGACGGCGATTCAACCCAATTCCATCGCGCTCTAGGCAGACTTGCCCTTAGAGCCAAAACGAGTCGGTTTAAGCCAGGAGCGAGTCGGTGGCGCCGGCGATCGGCCGCCCCACTCGCCGCGAACGTCCGATGCCGCCCAGGAGCCGATATAGAAGGCGAGTCGCGGTCGCGTTTTGGACCAACTCGGACATGCCCGCCGTCTGATACCTGTCGCTTTGTACTGGCGGCGCCGTCGGCATCATCGTAATCGCCGTAAAAAACTCCAAAGATTATTGGGCCGCGTGAGCCCCCGCGTCGTCCCAAGCTGCATCGCCGACTGCTCGCCGGACCCCAGCCAGCCTTAGTCGCGACGGCTCATCGAGTGACCGAATGATGTCACCTCGTGGCGATCCGCAAATCATCATTCCATCACCAGACTCGTAAAGAATGGCTCGGTGATCTCAGTGACTGACGGGCCCTCCTCGTCAGACGTGATCGTGGTGATAAATTCGTTCTTGCAGTTCCAACAGTGCCAAAGATCCTGGACTTCCCGCGGACTGATATGTTCATCCCACTCGAGATTGACTAACCCGGAACCGCACCGAGGACATTTTTCGTGATGTGGCGTCGAGATCGATTTCATGTGGAACATCCCTGATTTTTCCGTGTGCAGCATGCGCCGCCTAGCAGGCTCGGAAATGATCTACATCAATGATTTCAATCGCGGGCTTGCGGCGCGGCTCGGGAACTCGCCCCGCAAGCGCCCGTATGCGGGGTGAGCTTGCGCGCAGCCATGTCTTCGATCATACGCTGACGCAGCGGACTGACACTGTTAGTCTCACTCATGGGGAGTTCCATTCTGAGTTGAGGTTGACGCACCTCGATTCTCAGGACGGAGTTCTCCAGCGCTATCCTTACCCTCTCGACCGGCTACCGGCTTATCGGCTCCTGCTCCCGCGCAGCGGGCTGGAGCGCAGCGACTTTGTGCCTTGACCCATCTGCGACATCCGTGCGGACACTTTTGGTGCAACAAGGCGTCTCGGCCAATGTTTTCATTGTTACGCCTCAGTCAGACCGGGCTGTTAGCCAAGGTTGCTTCGGACCCTCGGGTATAACCGCGTGTCTAATTACAGGTGCACCTCCGCAAGGTCTCCGATTGATCTCCCTCAACTTAGGATGCGCAATCTCGGTCAAACTTGATTCGTCGCTACAAGGGTGAATGAAGCCGATGTCGTTTGAACGTATCCTGCGATGGACACTCGTCTCGATCGCGGTTCTCGGACTGGCGGTGGGTGGCGTCGCTTATGCCGGGCACAGGAGCGATCTCGCCGATCTCTGCTTTACGTTGGCGACGCTTCCAATCACCGGGGGGCTGGCGGCATCGATACTGCGGGATCTCCTCGCCGGCCGGCTGGGGGTTGACGCGGTCGCGCTGGTGTCGATGAGTGCGGCGATCGCGCTGCATCAGCCGCTTGCCGGCGCTGTGGTGGCGCTGATGTATTCCGGCGGCAATGTGCTTGAGGATATCGCGGTTGCGCGCGCCGAGCATGATTTACGCTCGCTGGTCGACCGCGCCCCGCGCGAGGCCCATCGAAGGATTGACGATCGCATCGAGGATGTGCCAATCGCGGCAGTTCAAGTGGGTGACCAGCTCATGGTACGAGCGGGCGAGATTGTTCCTGTCGACGGCGCGGTCGCCTCGGCCGCCGCAACAATTGATGATTCGGCATTGACGGGGGAGCCCATCTCGGTCGTGAAAACGCGCGGTGGCGCCGTGCTGTCGGGTGCCTTGAATATGGGTGAGACGTTTGAAATGACGGCGAGCGCCCCGGCCGGCGAAAGCACTTATGCCGGCATCGTGCGGCTGGTGACCGCGGCACAGGCCGCCAAGGCGCCGTTCGTCCGGCTCGCTGACCGCTACGCGCTGATCTTCCTGCCCGTCACGTTGGCCATTGCGCTACTCGCCTGGCTGATCTCGGGTGACCTCATCCGCAGCCTGGCGGTCCTGGTCGCCGCGACGCCATGTCCGTTGATCCTGGCGGCGCCGGTGGCTTTCATTGCGGGCGTCGCACAAGCGGCGCGGCGGGGCATTCTGGTCAAGGGTAGCGCCGCGCTGGAAACGCTGGCGCGGGCGCATACCGTACTGTTCGACAAGACCGGCACGCTGACGGTTGGTGGGGCGCGCCTGCTATCGGTCGAGGTGGCGCCGGGCGAGACCGTCGAGCGCGTGCTGACCCTTGGCGCTTCGCTCGAGCAGGCATCCCATCACGTGCTTGCCAAGGCCATCGTTCAGGCCGGCGTCGAGCGCGCGCTGAAGTTCAAAGTACCGGAGCAGGTCCAGGAGACCATGGGTGCGGGCCTCTCCGGCATTATCGACGGCAAGTACGTCAGCGCCGGTTCGCGCGATCTGGTCATGGCGGCGGGCCAAGTGGCGCCATGGGCGGCGCGTGCCATCCGCCGGGCCTCCTGGCGGTCGGCGCTGATCGTCTTTGTCGCGGTCGAGGGCCGCGCGATCGGCGCGTTGCTGCTCGCCGACGAACTGCGTTCCGATACGCCGCGCGCGATCCGCCTGCTGCGTGATTCCGGCATCACGCGCATCGTCATGGTAACCGGCGATCGCGCCGCCGCCGCGCAGGCGATCGGAGCGGCGCTCGATCTCGATGCGGTACTTGCCGACCGCGTTCCCGCCGACAAGGTCGAGGCGGTGCGCAGCGAGCAGCGGCGCACTCCAACGATCATGGTCGGAGACGGCATCAACGATGCACCGGCGCTTGCGACGGCTGATATCGGGATTGCACTCGGCGCACGCGGCGCCAGCGCTTCCTCCGAGGCTGCGGACGTCGTGATCGTCCCCGACCGGCTGGAGCGGGTCGGTGAAGCGATCATGATTGCGAAGCGTGCGCGTAGGATTGCCATACAAAGCATTGTCGCAGGCATGGGATTGTCGCTGCTCGCCATGGCGGCGGCGACCGCCGGCTGGCTCGCGCCGGTGCCGGCGGCGATCGTGCAAGAGGTGATCGACGTCGGCGTGATCCTCAATGCGCTGAGGGCACTTTCGCCTGGGCTTGGCCGCACCGGAAGGCGCATCGGCGTCGAGGATGGGCGAGAATTGCATCGCGACCATCTCGCGCTGCTGAGAGAGCTCGATCGGCTGCGATCGATCGTCGACGCGCTCGACGAAGTAGAGCCCGGCGATGGTGCGAGCTTGATTGCAGAAGCCAATCGCCTGGTCCAGCAACAGGTGGTCACGCACGAGCGCGACGATGAGGGCCAGATCTATCCGCGCCTTGCCAAGATCCTGCAGGAGAGCCATAGCCTCTCCGCGATGAGCCGGGCGCATCGCGAGATATTGCATCTGGCAAGATTGCTCGCGCGCGTGGCGGAAGATTTGCCGTCCGAGGAAGTCGACCGATATCTTATCCGCGACGCACAGCGGGTGATCGAGGCGATCGAGACGCTGGTGCGGATGCACACGGCGCAGGAGGAGGACATTTACGAGGCGGTCGCCGCACGCACGGCGGCGTGAGACGGATCGCATAAGGCCAAGCCGCGGTGAACCCATGCTTATATCGCGCGGCACCGTTGATCCGCCTTCAACCGACCGGTTGACCTGCATCAACACGAATCTCGACAAGGCCGTGTAAGCAAGAGACGCTGGCTCGGGAGTCGAGCGGCGGTTTGATAATAATTCCGATCACGAGGCGGAGCCATGCCTCGGACATCGACATTCTTTCCAATTCTATTTTGCGGCGAGTCCTGTGACAGGCGCGAGCTCGCGGAGATGAAGCGGCTTGCAACCCACGTTCGTTTCGACGGAGGACATAGGATTTTATCGGAAGGTGACCGCAATGCATTCGGGCTCTCGTATGGCGAGGTGCGGCTTTACAAACTGCTGCCCGATAGGCGTCGACAAGTAGTAGCGTTCGCACTACCCGGCGATTTTCTTGCGATGCCGCTTGCCGATCATTTCAGCATCTCGGCCGATGCTATTGGCGAGGTCAGTGTGTGCCGGTTTCCGCGCGAAGAGCTCAAACGCTTCGTTCAATCCAGTCCCAATATCTGGCGGCTCTTGACCGGGCTGGAACAAACGACGCTCGTGACCAGAAGAACAGGGCGCGTGCTAGGCGTCTGTGCAGCTTTGCTGCCGGTGGTTTTGCCTGCGGTCTTCTCGGTCGGAAGTCGCGCGGACGAAAGCATCGTTCCAGTCGCGGCCAGAGGCGGCATCGAGGCCAAGCTGGAATATTGCAAGACGTGCCACGGCCTGGCGGGCCAGGGTTATCGCGGCTGGCTTCCGATGCCGCGACTGGCCGGGTAGCAGCCGCAATACATCGAAAATCAGTTGCGGGCCTTCGTCGAGCGCCGGCGTACCAATCCGGTGATGCAGAATGTCGCGCACGTGTTGAGTCACTCGATGATTTCGGCGCTGGCTGACCATTTCAGGCATCTCGATCCACGACCGATCGGAGGGGCGCCGAGAGTATCCCTGGGATTGGGCAGGAAAATCTTCGACGAGGGATTGCCTGAATCCAACGTGCCAGCCTGCTCCGCCTGTCATGGCAGCGAGGCCAAGGGCCAGAATGAGATTCCGCGGCTGGCCGGCCAACTCTATGAATACACCGTTAGTCAGCTCGCCGGCTGGAGCAAGCTGCGAGGCCAGGGGACAGCGGTCGACACATCGGCGATCATGGCGCCGACCGCGCACAATCTGACGAGATCAGAGATTGAAGCCGTCGCCGCCTATGTGAGCACCCTCCCATGAGCATCACGGTCTTCAATCGGCCTCGGTCGAATGTACTGTGCGAGAGCATGAGGTCATGAAGCGCATCGCCTGGAAAATCGCGCTCTCGACGCTCGTTGTCTCGATCACGCCTCTTGTTGCCGGAGAACAGGCCGCGGTCGTCCGCAATTGCACTTGGTGCCACGGAACGGGAGCACAGGGATACATGGGCGCCCCACGGCTGGCGGGCCAGCGGCCGCTCTATCTGCTCAACCAGATCAGAGATTTTCGCGAGCACACCCGGGACAATCCGTATTCAAGGCAATATATGTGGAGTGCGGTGGCGGCACTCGGACCGCAGGCTGCGCGCGAGCTTGCCGACTATTTTGCAACCATCCCGCCCAAGGCCGCCAATGACGGTGACAGGGATATCGCTGCCAAGGGCAAAGCCATCTACATGGACGGAATTCCCGAGGCCAGTATCGCGTCCTGCTATGCCTGTCACGGTCCCAATGGCGAGGGCCTGCGGGATATCCCGCGTCTCGGAGGTCTGGCCTATACCTATCTGAAAGCGCGGCTCGAGCAGTGGGGCCAAGGAATCATTCGGGCGTGGGCACTCCGATGCCTATCGTCGCTCGTTCGTTGGGGCCAGCTGAAATCGAGGCGCTCACTTCCTACCTCAACTTCGTCAAGTAAGCCGTCGTCGTAATAGCTCGCTCCAAAGCTCTGGTGGCGTCGCCCGCCTCCGTGCGCCCCTCAGATCGCGCGGCGGCCGGGTCTTGATCAGTTCATGATCTTCAACTCTTGAACCTCAACGTGTCAATTGTATCCGCATTTTCGCAATACTCTACATAGTTCGTCGCAGCAGTACCGGCCGCGAGCTCCTCATGGCACCGGCGCTTGTGTGTACAGAACGAGCAAACGCGCTCCATATCGCGCAATAAGGCCGGCTGCGCACGCCACAAGGCCGTTTCATCGATACCCAGTGCCGTGAGCGTGTACGGCAACTCGTTCGCGGCCTGCGAACCCTGCCGCACCAGCATCTCGAGATCGGCGGGCATCACGTTGAGCTCACGCGCAACCCGCTCCAGCTCGCCCGGATCGGCTGCGAACTCCATCAGCTCGTTCAACTCTCGACGCTGCTTGAGCCAATCGCCAAACAGATCGATGACCTTCGTGACAAAAGGATAAGATTCATGCTGGGTTGTCGTCATCGCAGCCTCCATTCTCTAACGTTAAATTCTGGCCAGTTGCGCCGGCAGGTCGGTTGCTATGATACATGAGCGCGAGGGGATTCTTGCACGCCAGCAACAACAACGAGCTGTCGCGAAGCATTGGCCTCTCGTAAAACATGGCATCAGAAATGCGTCGATCGTTCCGCCTCTGCCTCCTGCTCCAGCTGCAAGATATGCCGTCGCACGACCTCGAATTTCTCTTCGACAACTTCACTGAAAAGCGGATCACTCTGATCCGTCAATCTCGAAGCGATCTCCGCCCAGTCCGCAGGTTGCAGAGCGTTGATCGCGGCCGGAAAGAAAACTCGCTCTTCCATGGCCATATGACGCCGCTCCTGCTCGATAAAGTCGCGAATAATGTCGTTGATGGTTTGGCGAAGGAGTTCCCGATCAGCGAGTACATTCTCGACTGCTTGGGCGACCTTACGCAAACGTTCGGCGCACCGCCGGTGATCGGCCGCGAGATCGCCGATCTTCGCGGCCACGGCGGAATCGCGCACCTTCAGTTTCTCGAATACCCTGTCCTCCAGCGGATGGTGATAGACATCGGGATAGACTTGGAAATATCCGATAACTGCATGGACGACCTCATAGTCGGGATGGCCTCCCCGCGCGAAAACGTCCAGCTCCCGCTCAAGAACGATAAGCAAATTTTCGATGTTGCGATGCTCTTGGCGCAAGATTTCAATGACCATTTGCGCCCTCCCTAAAGATAGATTTGTCGCAATAGTCGCAGATGTCGCGTCGTGAGACATTGCGATAGATCAATAAGATGACAGCGGCGCAGTTTGGCGGGGGATCTGGGAGCATGACATCTGAGGCGCGGGTCCGATTGAGCAGAACTAGCTAGTGGATGATCGGCTCAAGCTATCAAGCCGCTGAGGAAGCGCTACCCGAAATCATCATTGTGATTACTGACCGGCAGCGCGAAGATCGAAGCAAGTGTGGTGTCGAGTAGCTCAGTTTCCAGGAGCTCATCTCGAACCGATCTAGCATACCGTCCAACCCCTCGTCTCGAATTTGAAGCTTGCGCGAAGCCGCTACGTCCGGAACAGCCGATAAGACCGGATCACCTGGCAGATTTCGCATCCACCTGAGGCTCACTTTGCTGCGGTGCATGAGTCCGAGTTGGCCCTTATTGATCTTGTGGATCCGGCTTAACGTCCTGCTCGCACAACAACGGCCCGCGCTGACGGTCGGACTAGACTCGGAAGTCGACACTTTCGTAGTTCATCTTAGTTAGAGCACAGAGGAAGACTTGTCGGACGGCTCATCGTCGGCGATCGCCCGCCATGCCGCGCCGTCGAGATCGTCGTACTGGCCATTCTTCAGCGACCAAAGGAAAGCCGCAAGGCCGAGCGCGCCGAGCGTGATCGCAAGCGGAACCAGATAGACCAGGACTTCCATCAGATCGTTTCCCTGTGCTGGCGCGCGCGCAGGGCGTTGAGCATCACGAGCAGCGATGAACCGGACATCGCAGCCGCCGCGATCAGCGGCGTCACGAATCCGGCAATGGCGATCGGCACGGCGAGCACATTATAGATGACTGCAAGCCACAAATTCTGCCGCATCAGCCGCAGCGCCTTGCGCGAAACAGTAATCGCGGCCTCGACAGGCGCAAGCCGCTCGCCGAGAAACACGGCATCGGCGACAGCCTGACTCATATGCGTCGCGGTGACCGGCGACATCGAGGCATGGGCGGCTGCCAGCGCGGGTGCATCGTTCAGGCCGTCGCCGACCATGAGCACCTTGCGCCCATCGCGCTTGATCTGCTCGATGCGCTCGATCTTGTCGACTGGGGTCACTTCCGCACGCCATCGGTGAATGCCGAGTGCCAGCGCCGCTTCCCTCACAGCCGGCTCGCGGTCACCGGAAAGCATCTCGACGGTCAGGCCCGTCCGATGCAGTGCCGAGATGACCTTTGCGGCATCAGCGCGGATCCGCTGGCGGACGGCGAAGACATAATGCCTCTCACCATGCCGGAACGCGACGACGGATGCCTCCGGGTCGCCTTGCAGAATTTCGTTGGCGGATTTATCGGCACCACACCAGGAGGGACGGCCGAGCCTGACTTCAAGACCATCCATTACGCCGTAGACGCCCTGCCCCGGCTCCTCCTCGATGCCGGGCAGCGGCGCTTTGGCACCAGCCGCGCGCGCCACTGCAGCGGCCACTGGATGGCGGCTCGACAGCGCTAGGCGGCCTGCGAGTTCGAAGACGCATGCGGGAATGGCAGCCGCATTCGCGACATCGAGCTCCGGCAAGGTCAGCGTGCCCGTCTTGTCGAAAATCACCCGGTCGATCTCCGCGATACGCTCAATCGCATCGCCCGAATTGAGCAATACGCCCGAGCCGAACAGTGCACCGGAAGCGACCGTCTGCACTGCGGGGATGGCAAGGCCAAGCGCACAAGGGCAAGTGATGATGAGCACCGCGATCGCGATCACGATCGAATCATGCAGCCCGGCACCAGCAATCAGCCATCCGATCATGGTCAACAGGGCGGTAGCATGGACGGCTGGGGCGTAGAGCCTCGAAGCGCGTTCGGCCAGGCGCAGATAGCGCGAACGCGACTGCACGGCACTTTCGAGCAACCGCGAGATTTCGGACAACAGCGTGCCTTCGGAGGCCGCCGATACCCTGACGCGCAACGCACCGGATCGCACCAGTGTCCCTGCATAAATCGCGCTTCCCGCCACGGCCGTGGTTGGCAGCGTCTCGCCGGTGATCAGGCTCTGGTCGATCTCGGACCGTCCGCTGATGACGCTGCCGTCGACCGCCGAACGTTCGCCGGGGCGGAGCAGAACGATGTCGCCGGGACGGATCGCCGCGACGGGAACGGTGCGAATCTCGTCGTCATTGATGAACTTGGTCGCCGTCTCGGCCTTCAGCGCCGCCAGGTTACCGGCAAAGGCGCGGGTGCGCCGCCGCATGTTCTGGTCGAGATAACGGCCGGCCAGCAGGAAGGCGATCAGCATGATAGCCGCATCGAAATAAGCGTGGTCGGCGTGGGTAGCGGTTTCGAACAGCGACATCGCCAATGCCAGAATGATGCCGATCGAGATCGGCACATCCATATTAACGCCGCGGGCACGGAGCGCTGCATAGGCGGAGGAGAAGAAGGGTTGGGCCGAATAAGCAGCGGCCGGCAGCACGATCAGCGCCGAGAGCCAATGGAAGAAGTCACGCTGCTCGGGCAGCATGTCGCTGTCATTGCCGGACCAGACCGGCACCGACAGCATCATCACATTCATCGCCGCAAAGGCCGCAACTCCGAGGCGCCGCAGCAGCGCGCTTGCGCGCTCGGCTTCGCGCGTCTCGGCGCCGGCAGGCTCGAACGGATAGGCCCTGTAACCAAGTTCGGCGAGACGATCGACGAACAGCGCCGGATCGACCGCGCCCTCCTTCCACTCCAGCGCCAGGCGACGATCGGTCAGATTGACTCGCGCCGAGGTGACATCCGGGATCTTCGACAGATTGCGCTCGATCTTGGCCATGCAGCCCGCGCAATTGATGCCTTCGACCGCCAAATCGAGATGCAGCAGGTCCGAACCGGCCTTCTTCAGGTAATGCGAGAAATCGATGGTCGATTGCATCGCCGCGCCTCTCAATTCAGGACTACGCGGTTGCGCGACAAGAAAAGGCGCTTCCCGGCGCGATCGGCTTCGATCACCAGATCCCACTGCCCGGCAGTAACGCCGTGCGCCATGCCGCGATAACCACCACCGCCACTCTCCGACACTTCGAACACATGATCGGCCCTGCGGTCGGTCGGGCGTTCGAGCCGCCCAAAGACCGACAATCCCGCAAGCGACGATCCGTCCTGGGCTTTTGCATCCACGTTCAACCGGGTCGTCCCGTCGGCGCTGCGCTCGACGTGAGCATCGACCTTCCAATTGCGTTCGCTCTGCTGATGCGCAGCCCGAATCTCCCGCTGATAGGCAAGGCTCGCGCTATAGGCGCTGTCGACTTCGGTTCCGGGCAGCGTCGCGATGGCAAGCCGCATCATCACCGCGTTGACGCTGATGACGACGGCAAAGAACGAAACCACCGCGATCAGCACAAATCGGCCGGTAATCTGTCGTGGAGCGGATGAGCGAGCCATTATGACTGTTCCTCTGGGATCAGGGCATCACGAAATGGTCGACGGCGGAGGCAACCTCGCCGAGCCCGATGTCGGTGACGCGGAATTTGACGGGCGTCGTCTTCTCCGCCTTCTCGTCGAAGGGTGCGGTCACCAGCACGCGCAGTTCGGTGGTCGTGTCGCGGGCGAGGATGATCATGGGCCTATCGGGTGTGACGGAATCGACGCCGATGACGTGGATTTGCGCGTTAGCTGGGCCATCGATATCGATTGCGATAACACGGTCGAAGCCGCGCTTGTTGAGGAAGCGCAAGGTATAGCCGTTGCGGATCGAGCCGTCGCTGAGCCTGACTGCCACGGGATTGCGGTCGTGGAGCACGTTGAGGTCCAGCAGCGACCGCGTCAGCAGCGCATACAGCATCACCGAACAAACCACGGCGATCAGCGCCGCATAGACGATCGTCCTGGCGCGGACCGGCTTGAAGATTTCCTCTTTGCCTGCAATCCGGCGCTGGACGTTGATGTCGTTGTCGTAACCGATCAGCCTTGTGGGGCGGCCGATCTTCTTCATCACGGTATCGCAGGCGTCGATGCAGAGACCACACTGGATACAACCGAGCTGCGCGCCGTCGCGGATGTCGATGCCGGTCGGACAGACCGCCACACACTGGTTGCAGTCGACGCAGTCGCCGACCTTCTCGCCAAGCGAGCGCAGGTCGATCGCCTTTTTCATCGAGCAGCGCGGCTCGCCGCGATCGTATTTGTAGGTGACGTTGAGCGCCCACTCGTCGGTCAGCGCGGCCTGGATGCGCGGCCACGGACACATGTAGAGGCAGACCTGCTCCCGCGCATGGCCGGCCAAGAGATAGGTGGAGGCCGTGAGAATGCCGATCCAGATATAGGCGAGCGCCGGCGCCTGGAAGGTGGCGAGATCCTTCACCAGGGTCGGCGCGTCGGAGAAATAGAGGACCCAGGCGCCGCCCGTCCACCAGGCGATCATGAGCCAGATGACGTGTTTCAACGAGCGCAGCGCCAGGCGATTGGCGGTCATCGGACCGGCATCGGCCTTGATCCGCTCGCGGCGGTCGCCCTCGGTCCAGCGCTCGACCGCGTAGAACAGGTCGGTCCAGACCGTCTGTGGACAAAAGTAGCCGCACCAGATGCGGCCACCGAGCGCATTCATCAGGAACAGCGTAAAGGCGGCGAGGATCAACAGCCCGGTGAAGTAATAGACCTCTTGCGGCCAAAGCTCGATGAAGAAGAAATAGAAGCGTTCGTTGGGAAAGTCGATCAGCACGGCCTGATCGGGCGCGCCAAGACCGCGATTCCAGCGCACGAACGGCAGGAGGTAATAGACGCCGAGGCAGAACGCCATCAGCCCCCATTTGATGCGGCGGAAAGTGCCGGAAACGCGCTGCGGATAGACCTTCTTGTGCGGCTCGTAGAGCGGCATGTCATCGTCGGCGCTCAAGAGCTCGTTCGGTGTGACGTTCTTGTTCATCGGAAGGCTCATCGAAATCCTCCGATAGCGCTACACCTCGCCACGATGGCTGGACTTGACCTGCGTCAACCGGTCTAGCCCCTGCCGCACTTATTTGCCGCCGCCCAGCGAGTGCACATAGACCGTCAGCGCCTTGATCGTCACCGGATCAAGGCGTCCGCTCCAGGCCGGCATCACGCCGGCGCGGCCGTTTGTGATGGTCTCGACGAGGGTGGCTTCGTCCGATCCATAGAGCCAAATCTTGTCGGTCAGGTTCGGCGCCCCCATTTCCTGGTTGCCTTTGCCCGCCTCGCCATGGCAGCTCGCGCAGTTTTCCGCAAAGATCTTCTTGCCGGCCGCAGCGTCATAGCCCGGCGCCGTCGAGAGGTCGGACAGCGAGCGCACATAGTTGGTGACGGTGACGATTTCGTCCCTCTTCAGGATCTCATCGCGTCCGAAGGCGAGCATCTGGCCCTCGTGCGCCTTGGTGTGTCCGGAACGCGCACCGAACTCGATGGTCTGCATGATCTGGTCGAGCGACCCGCCCCACAGCCAATCGTCATCATTCAGGTTCGGATAGCCCTTCGCACCCGCCGCGCCGCTGCCGTGGCAGGGTGCGCAATTATCGCCGAACACGGTCTTGCCGCGCGCCCGCGCGAGCGCCAGCAGCGTCGGGTCCTTCTCGATGTCGGCAAGAGACGCGGTGCCGAGCGCTTTCATCTTCTCGCCGCGCAAGGCTTCGAGATTGGCGAGCTCGTCAGCAACGCTTGCGCGCGTCGAATAATGAAACAGCCCGCTCGTATAGCCCGTCACCAGCGGCCACGCCGGGTAGACCACCCAATAGCCGATCGCCCAGATGATGGTGGCGTAGAAGGTGAGAATCCACCACCGCGGCAAGGGCGTATTCAACTCCTTGATGCCGTCCCATTCGTGGCCCGTGGTCGCGTGGCCCGAAACGTGATCGATATCGCCATGCTCACTCATCTATCAATCCTCCCGCAGCGGCATCTTGGCCGCGGCATCGAACAGCGCTTTGTTGCGGGGGCGCAGCGCGTAAATGACGATGGCAGCAAAAATGGCAACGAAGACCGGCGTCCAAAATGAGAGGACGAGATGCGAAGCCAGGTTCTCGATGGAAACGATTGCTTTCATGTCCGACCTCTTCAGCGCAAATTCGCTTTTTCGTCGTAGAGTTTGAAGTCGACAAGCGTGCCCAGCATCTGCAGATAGGCGACCAGCGCATCGAGCTCGGTGGGATTGCCGCCCTTGCCGTCGAAGTTGCGCACGGCGGCCTTCGGATAACGCTTCTGAAATGCGTCTATACCGGCATTGTCGGGATCGGCCTGCGCCAGCAGATCGGCCTTGGCGTTGGCGATCTGATCGTCGGTATAGGGAACGCCGACGGCGCGGCTGGTGCGAAGATGCGCGGCAATATCATCAATATTGACCTCGGTCGCAGCGAGTGCCGGATAGCCGGGCATCACCGACTGCGGCACAATCGCTCTGGGATCGGTCAGGTGTCGAACGTGCCAGTCATCGGAATATTTCGCGCCGACCCGGGCGAGGTCTGGACCCGTCCGCTTCGATCCCCACTGGAAGGGATGGTCGTACATGCTCTCGGCGGCGAGTGAATAATGACCGTAGCGCTCGACTTCGTCACGCAGCGGGCGGATCATCTGCGAATGGCAGAGGTAACATCCCTCGCGGACATAGATGTTGCGGCCGGTTAGCTCCAGCGGCGTATACGGACGCACGCCGTCGACCACCTCGATAGTGCTTTTCAGGTAGAAGAGCGGGGTGATCTCCACCAAGCCGCCGACCGCGATGACCGCGAGAATGCCCGCGATCAGGATGATCGAATTCTTCTCGAATATCTTGTGTCGATTCCAGAGAGACATGGGAAGACCTATTCGGCAGGCTGGAGCAGGCCGGCGGCTTGCGTTTCTTCAGCTTCACCCGCGTTAACCGTCATCCAGAGATTGAAGGCCATGATCAGCGCGCCGATCAGGAACAAGGCGCCACCGGCTGCGCGGATGATGTAGAAGGGATGCATGGCCTCGACCGACTCGATGAAGGAATATTCCAGGAAGCCAAGCGAGGTGTAGGCGCGCCACATTAGCCCCTGCAGGATGCCCGATACCCACATCGCGGAGATGTAGAGGACGATGCCGATGGTCGATATCCAGAAGTGCCAGTTCACCAGCTTCAGGCTGTAGAGCCCCTTGCGATTCCAGAGCCAGGGCACCAGGCAATAGAGTGCGCCGAAGGAAACGAAGCCGACCCAGCCAAGTGCGCCGGAATGAACGTGACCAATCGTCCAGTCGGTATAGTGACTCAGCGAATTGACCACCTTGACCGACATCATCGGCCCCTCGAAGGTCGCCATCCCGTAGAAAGCCACGGAAACCACGAGCATGCGCAGCACGGGATCGGTGCGCAGCTTGTCCCAGGCACCCGACAGCGTCATCAGGCCGTTGATCATGCCGCCCCAGGACGGCATCCAGAGCATGATGGAGAAGGTCATGCCAAGCGTCTGCGCCCAGTCAGGCAGCGCCGTATAATGAAGGTGGTGCGGGCCGGCCCAGATATAGAGGAAGATCAGGGCCCAGAAGTGGATGATGGAGAGCCGGTAAGAATAGATCGGACGCTCTGCTCGCTTCGGGATGAAGTAGTACATGATGGCAAGGAAGCCGGCAGTGAGGAAGAAGCCGACCGCATTGTGGCCGTACCACCATTGGAACATGGCATCCTGCACGCCGCCCCACGCGATGTAGGACTTTGAGCCGAACACCGATACCGGCAGCGCGGGATTGTTCCCGAGATGGAGCACGGCGATGGTGACAATGAACGCCAGATAGAACCAGTTGGCGACAAAGATGTGCGGTTCCTTGCGCTTGACCAGCGTCATCAGGAACACCAAGAGATAGGTGACCCAGACGATGGTCAGCCATAGATCCGCGTACCACTCCGGCTCCGCATATTCCTTTGACTGCGTGACGCCGAGCAGATAGCCGGTGCCGGCGATGACGATGAAGAAATTGTAACCGAGCACGACGAACCAGGGTGCGAGATCTCCGGAGAGTCGCGTGCGGCAGGTCTTTTGCACAACGTAAAACGAAGTGGCGATCAAGACATTGCCTCCGAAGGCGAAGATGACCGCTGATGTGTGAAGGGGCCTCAGGCGACCGAAGGTTGTCCAGGGCAAATCGAAATTCAGCGACGGCCATGCGAGCTGGGAAGCGATGATAAGCCCCACGGTAAAGCCCGCGATGCCCCAGAAGATCGCCGCGACCGACGCAAACTTGATCGGCCCCAGACTGTAGTTGGGGCGCCCATTGATCTCCTGCGGCGGCAACTCTGCTGGACGATCGTAATAGCGGTTGAGAATTACGAAGGACGCGGCGATGCTGGCGACGCATGCGAGCGAAGCATGAAAGGCGAACGGTGTATCATGAGCAAATCCTGCACCGATCAGACACAGAAATGCGAGCACCGCGAACAGCGGCCATAATACCGCTTCTCCAAACGTCATTGATTTTACGCTGGCGGAGGCGTTCGTCATGATGCGGCTTCCTTCGGGACTGGAATGCAGGCAGGGAAACACACGCGCGGCGCGCGCGGTTTGATCGACATCAATTGCGAGCGGCAGGAAGTGGCAGGATCCGAGCGGCGGCCTGATGCATCTCGTCCGCCAACGCCCGCAGGGTCTGCTCATTTGGGCAGTATTTTGCCGGGGTCGCCCGCCGCTCGTGCTTCAGGTCTCTGGCGCAGCGTGCTTTCGACTGGCACTGGCCGCATACCCGCCGCATGTCGCGGAGCACGTCGCCGTGAGCGGCTGCCAGCTCGTCCTCGAACAGGCCGGCATGGCAGAGACGCCTGCTCAGTGACTGAAGCGAGCCCGAGGGCCTAAAAGTCAATGCACAAAGCTCCGCCTTCGACAGATTGAGCTCGCGGGCAATAGCTTCCATCTCCTGCGAGTCCAGCCGCTGCAGCTCGTTCCATCGGGCTACGACGCCTCCGAAGCGGTTTAGAAGGCCTCTGAAAACTGAACTGCGCTTCGCGACGCCTGCTTCAATCGACATTGTTATGCCCCTCTTTCGCGTATTTGCCCTAAATGCCGGGAGGAGCTTCGTCGTTGACGCAGATCAAATTGCCCTGCTGAACTGTGCTGGCTCTCCCCGCCTGTACGTGTCGAAGGCTGCGGCGATGACGCGAACCACGGCTCGGCCGGCTTGCGTCACCGTCAATTTCGCGCCGTCGATCTCGACCAATCGGTCCCATTGCATCGGCGCCAGAATCGCCATTTCATCGCGAAAGCCAGCATTTGGTGCGACGGCATCGAGATCGACGGCGAAGTCGCACATCAGGCGCTCGATGATCAGCGCGCGCTGCCGGTCTCTCTCATCGAGCCAGCATCCCCTCGCTGAAGCGAGTGAGCCCGCCTCGATGCTGCGGATATATCTGGGAACGTCCGCGATGTTCTGGACGAAACCATCCGCGAAGGTTGAGATCGACGAGGCACCAAGTCCGAGCAGGACACGGCTGGCATCGTCCGTATAGCCCTGGAAGTTGCGATGAAGCTTTCCGCTGGCCGCAGCCTGTGGAAGCGCATCGCCGGGCCTGGCAAAATGATCGAGGCCGACTTTCGTGTAGCCGGCGCGGGTCAGCTCCTCAGACATCGCCTCGGCCTGATCGATACGCTGATCCTGCGACGGCAGCTTGGCTTCATCAATCCGCCGCTGGTTGGCCTTGAGGTGTGGCAGATGGGCATAGCCGAAGCAGGCGATACGGTCCGGCGCCATCGCAGCGACCAGATTACAGGTCTTGCGGACCGATTCGACGGTCTGCAGCGGCAGGCCATAGATGAGGTCGAAGTTCAGATTGGTGATGCCCACCGACCGCAGGTGCTCGATCGCCGTCTCGATCACGGCCAATGGCTGAAGCCGGCCGATCGCAGCCTGAACCAATGGATTGACGTCCTGCACGCCGAGGCTCGCTCGGGTCACGCCAAGTTCGCTTAGCGCCTTTGCCAATGCGGGCGTGACGCGCCGCGGGTCGAGCTCGATAGCGTGCTCAAAACCGATATCAAACGAGAATTGACGACGAAGCGCCGTCGCGACCGACCGCAAGCCGCGAGGTCCAAGAATGCTGGGCGTACCGCCGCCCCAATGCAATCGGGCAATCCTCGGTCTCTGCCTCATGAGACCGGCGACGAGATTGATCTCGACCTCCAGCGCGCGGCGATAGGCGTCGATCACGTCATCTCGCACCGCCATCTTGGTGTTGCAGCCGCAATAAAAGCATATCTCGCGGCAATAAGGCACGTGCAGATAGAGCGAGACGCTCTCGCGCCCGTCCAGGCTGCCGAGCCAGGCCGCGTGTTCATCCGCCGTAACCGCTGGCGTGAAATCGGCGGCAGTCGGATATGACGTATAGCGCGGCACATTGTAGCCGGCGTAACGGCGAACGACGTTGTCCAAGACATCAGCCTCGCTAGGACGCCCAGGCCCGTTCCAGCGCGGTCGGTGCCCGGAATTCAACGGCATCCGCGAAGATCGTCCAATCGTGAACATGCTTCTGCCTGCAGAAGTCCGCCTCGGCACGCCGAACCGCTTCCGTCAGCGACGGGGCCTCGACGGTGAAAGCGGCCTGGCAGGCGCGGTGCTCGTGCCCGGTGTCGTCGCAGACGGTCTTGATAAAACGTACATCGAATGACGCCATGGTATCTATCCTGGTGGTTCAATTAGGGGGCACGCCGAATCGTCCAGCCGGTCGCAACGACGGCAAAGCCCGTGATCGCGATCACGCCGACGACAGTTAGGACGGGGCCCAGCGTGTCATGGGCCCAGCCCGTCGCAATCAAGGCCGGCAACGTGAGAAGGAGTCTCAATATCCACATCATGGACTTGCTTCGACAGTCGGCGCTGGTGTGCACATGTTGGTCTCTTGCAGCCTTCCACATTGGAGGCAGATTCAACCATATAATTTTCGCGAGCCGCGCAATTTGATGCAGGTCAAGGCGTCGCCGGAAAAATGGTCGCAAAGATTGTCTCGACTAGGGCCTGTCCTCAATTAGAGGATTCCCAAGGATATTATCGCGTGATTCATAGGAGGTCAGCTGATTCGGAGCTGACAGATGCGCCGCTACGCCCTTCGGGACGATCAATGGGACAGGATCAAGGATATTTTGCCCGGACGCGAAGGGCATGTGGGGGTAACGGCCAAGGACAACCGGCTGTTTGTAGAAGCGGTGATCTATCGTTATCGGGCCGGCATCCCTTGGCGGGACTTGCCTGAACGCTTTGGCGATCCGATCAAGATCCATACGCGCTTCTCGCGCTGGGCCAAAAGCGGGGTGTGGAAGAAGCTGTTCGAGATGCTGGCGAGCGAAGCGGACAATGAGTACGCCATGATCGACAGCACGATCGTACGGGCGCATCAGCACAGTGCCGGCGCCCAAAAAAAGACGGCGAAGACCAGGCGATCGGACGCAGCAAAGGCGGGCTGAGCACCAAGATTCATGCCCTTGTCGATGCACTGGGCAATCCGCTGCGGTTTCTGCTGACGCCGGGCCAAGCCCATGATCTGGAAGGCGCCGACGCGCTGCTGCCGGATATGGCGGCCGACCTCTTGCTGGCAGACAAGGCCTTCGATGCCGACGAACGGGTGATCGAGCCGTTGCTTGCACGAGGGAAGTCGTTCGTGATCCCGCCCAAGAGAAACCGCAAGGTCCAACGCGATTTCGACAGAGACGCCTACAAGGCACGTCATCTCATCGAGAACTTCTTCTGCAAGCTCAAGGAATACCGCGCCATCGCCACCCGCTACGACAAAACCGCCAGAAATTTCCTCGCCGCAATTCACCTCGCGGCTGCTATCATCTGGCTCAATTGAGGACAGGCCCTAGAACAGGAGACGATATATGCCCGTTTCAAACGTCATCGTGCTTTTCGGCGCGGTCGCTGCCTTCGCCAGCACGCTCGCATGGATCCAACTGCAAACACGGCACCCCGCGATTGCAAGCAAAGCAACAAGGCCTCACAAGAAGCGGCCTTTCTAGTTCAATCTGCGTCGCCTCGGATTTCGGATCTCGAAAGGCAGATAATGAGCGATATAGTTCAATTTCTTGCAATGCCGTTTGACCTCACCGATCGCGGCCTCGTCGCAGGCGAACCGTTCAAATGCGCCAGTCCAGGAGCCGCGATCGAGCGCGCCAAAGGCTATTGGAACACGTTGGGCCACGCCGGCGCGGTAGCCTTCGTGCGCTTTGACTATCCGGTGACGAGGACCACCCTTCTCCGGCGATTTGGCAATGTGCCGGGTGTACCAGTAGAGTCCGCGCCCGAAGACTGAAGGGGTGGCTGGAAATCGACTATGCTGAGAGTTCGCTCGTGACTAGATCGCCCGCCGCAGTCTCCAGCTCGCGACCCAACCTCTCGCGCGCCGCATCCCAAATGCGGGCCGCAATCTGCGGCTCACGGTCCATCAGACTATGCAGATCAGCCGCGTCCAGCGCGAGCAATCGTGTATGACACAGCGCGACAACCGTCGCCGAGCGTCGCGATTGCCGCAGAGCCGCGACCTCACCGAAGAAATCTCCGCCACCAAGGCGAACATGCTGGTGACGCAGTTTAATTTCGACCTCGCCATCCACGATTAAATACATCGAATGAGCGGGCTCGCCACGCCTGGCAATAATTGTTCCCTTGTCGACTTTTTGTGCGCGCAACAGTTTCATCACATCGGCGATCTGCACAGCGGTCAGTTCGCCGAATAGCGGGATCCGCGCGACCAGCCCCCAGGTGACGACGAAATCCCGGCGGTGAACCTCATTGGCAAAGGCGGTCGCGACAATGCCGACCGGCAATGCGACCATCAGAAGACCCACGAAGATCGCCAACGAGGCGATGAGACGGCCCGTCACCGTGATCGGCACCGCGTCACCGTAACCGATCGTGCCAAGCGTCACGATCGCCCACCACATCGCGTCGGGAATGGTGCCGAATTTGTCAGGCTGCGCGGCGCCTTCGGCCAGATGCATGAGCGCGGCAGCGATCAGAGTGGCTCCGCAAAGGATCACGAAGCAGCCGAGCAGAGCGCGGCGCTCGGCATAAAGTGCCTCAAGCAACGAGCGCATCGCAGGCGAATAGCGCGTCAGCTTGAAGAAGCGAATTAGCCGCAGCACCAGGAGCGCCTTAAAATCGGCGGCTACGGCGAATGAGAGCCAAAAGGGCAAGACGGCTGCAAGATCGACGATCCCGGCCGGACTCGCCGCGAAACGCAGACGGGATTGGATGGCGCCCTGACGCCGCCATGGCGGGTGTTCAATCGCGGTCCATAGCCGCACCAGGTATTCGAAAGAGAAGGTCGCCAGCGCGACGAACTCGATGATTTCGAACAACGAGCCATACACGTTGGTCAGCCTCGGCACTGATTCCAGAACGGTCGCTGCAAGCGTGACAACGATCAGACCGATCAGGATCCAGTTAACCGTCGCGCTGAGCCGGCCGGCCGCCGGCCCTGACTCAAACACATTGTAGAGCCTTGGGCGCAGTTGGCCGAGGCGGTGAAGTCGCGACACGTTCTGTTTCCACTTGCTCGAGCCAGTCAGGCGGAGCGATCGAGCCGCCCGTAGGTGGAAAGACCAAGGACGCCATAGAGCGGGCAATAGAGGAAAAGAGCAGTGGCCAGCAAGTAAGCGCCGAACAATCCCGCTAGGAAGAGGCCGTCGGCGGAAATTCCATCCTTGAGAAAATAAGCAACGACTGCAAGTCCCAGCATCGCGCGAACTACTTGATCGACAATTCCGATGTTGCGGGGCATTTCCAGTCTCCTGGTTAAGATCACGAAAACATTTCTAACCCCGATATGCCTTGGCGTGCGTTGATCTCGATCAACCGGCGACAGACTTGATCCAGCTCAATGACGGTATCGCAGTTTGCCACATGATTTGCGCCACTAGACCTGTGATCGGAGAGGCCGCCATGTATGAATTTCTCGAGGAGACGGTTCAACACGACATGATGCAACCGGCCAGGGCGGTCGCGGCGGAGATTACGCTAGGTGATCTCTTGCGTCTGTTCACCGCCGACAACGTGGATGCCTATCCGGTCGAGAGCAATGGCCGACTGTGCGGGATCGTCTCGAAGGGCGATGCAGTGAGGGCTTTCGCTCCTGGACGGGCCGGCATCCCGCCGCACTACGATGATGCGATGGGCACGACCGTCGAACAGATCATGTCGCGCCATGTGATGACAGTCGATGCCGAGACCAAGTTACAGTGCGTGCTGCACCTGATGGAAAAGCACCGCATCAAGAGCCTGCCTGTTGTCGACGCCGGCAACCGGCTCCTGGGTCTGATCGCACGTGAGAACGTTATCCGGGCCCTCGCACGCTGCAACCGGCGCCAGCCTTCGGCACAGGCCCCTACCACTTGTCGCCCCGCCTGTCGGTCACAAGCGATCGCCTAGCCTCGCCTCACAGGCCTGCAGCCAGCGCAATTCGCATCAATTCTGACATGCTGCGTGCAGCGGTCTTCGCCATGAGATTGGCACGATAAACCTCGACCGTACGTGGACTGATACTGAGATCGTGCGCGATAACCTTATTGATCTTCCCCGCCACCAGCCCTTGCAGCACATCGCGCTCGCGCGGTGACAGCTCCGCCAACCGCGCCTCGGCCTCCTTCCTCGACGAACTTTCGTCTGCCGCCGCCGGCCTCGTCTCAAGGGCTGCACGGATCGACTCGAGCAGCGCAGTATCGTCGAACGGCTTTTCGATGAAATCCACGGCGCCCGCCTTCATCGCCTCAACGGCGAGCGCTACGTCGCCGTGGCCGGTGATCAGAATCACGGGGCAGGATGATCCGTCACCTTTCAGCTTTCTGACCAGCTCGATCCCGTTCATTCCAGGCATCCGGATGTCCGATATCACGCAGGTCGGTCGCGCGGCGTTCACGCCAGCGAGGAAGGCGTCAGCCGTCTCATAGGCCTGCGGCCTGTATCCATTGACGTCGAGCAGAAATGCAAGGGAATCCCGCATCGCCGAGTCATCGTCGATGACGTAAATGATCGTCTTATCGTCCATCATGCGCCTCCATTTCGGCGAAAGGGAGCGTGAATTCGAACACGGTGCCGCCGCCGCTATTGGCATGCGCCGCGATGCGGCCGCCATGCGCCTCGATGATGGTTCGGCAGATTGAAAGGCCCACTCCCATGCCATTTACCTTGCTGGTTACGAATGGTTGGAACAGCTTTTCCGCGATCTCCGGCGCGATTCCGGTGCCGGTATCGGCGATCGAGAAGAATGCGAAGCCGTCGTTGCCGGTGACGCCGATGGTCATCTCGCGCCGGCCCGTCGTCTCCATCGCCTCGATGCCGTTTCTGATCAGATTGAGCGCGACCTGCTGGATCTGGACCTTGTCGGCCACGATGTCGGGAAGATCGTGGTCGCAGCGAAGCGATACGCGCACGCCCTGTTCCCTGGCGCCGACCAGCGCCAGCGCTGCGGCTTCCTCAAGCAGCGTCGCGGGGCTCTCGATCGTATGCTCGGTCTCTCCCTTGGCCACGAACTCGCGTAGCCGCTTGATGATATCGCCAGCCCGCAACGCCTGGTCGGCGCTGCGATCCATCGCCTCGCGCACGCGATCCTTGTCGACTTCTTTCGCTTTCAGCAGCGTCGAGGCACCGCGCAGATAGTTCGTGATCGCCGATAGCGGCTGATTGAGCTCGTGCGCGAGCGAGGAAGCCATCTCGCCCATGGCGGTCAGTCGCGAGACGTGAACGAGCTCCGACTGCAGTTCCTGCATGCGGCGTTCCTGGGTCCGGCGTTCGGTCAGGTCTCGGACAAAGCCGGTGAAGTACCGCTCGGAGCCGGCCTTGGCCTCACCGACTGCAAGCTCCATCGGAAATGTCGAGCCGTCCTTGCGCTCGCCGACCACGATCCGTCCGATACCGATGATGCGGCGTTCGCCGGTCATGCGATAGCGGTCGAGATAGCCGTCATGCTCCTGCCGATAGGGTGACGGCATCAAAATCGAGACGTTCTTTCCGAGCACCTCGGCGGCCGACCAGCCAAACAGACGTTCCGCGGTGACGCTGAAGGAACGCATGATGCCGCGATCGTCGATCAAGACCATCGCTTCCGGCACCGTGTCCAGGATCGATTGCAGCTGCGCCTGACGGTAACGGGCATCTTCCGTTTCGCGCAGAAGGCGGTTGCCGATCACGCCAAGGATCGGTCCCATTACTGCAAAGAAGGAGACATCGATCAGGTTCGCCGGGTTGTTATAAAGGCTTGCTCCCAGGAAATAGGCGCTGCTCGCAAGACAGAGCACGGTGGCGAAGATCGCGGGCCCCTGCCCGCCGACGAAGGCCGCGAAGACCACGACCGGCACATAAATGACGGTGAAAGTACGGTCCTCGAAGTAGCGATGCGGCATCAGGCGGACGACGAATATGAAAGCCGCCGCCGCCGCAGTCGACCCATAGCGAAACCACAGTCGGCGTTGTGTCGCCATTTAATGACCCGATCCGATGCGAATGCGCTTTGCCAATAGTTGTGCTACCGGTTCCTCATAGCATACTGGGCGGTCCGGCCGGCAAGGGGCTTACGCAGAAAGCCACTCTTGACGACGGCTGGTTCTTGGCGGACCAGAGGCGCCAATGCGTCGGGTTGATCACGACACGTTCATGGCTCGCCGCTCTGACCCATCTACTGGCAGTACGGCGGCCGGCGAAAACCAGCGGATGCAGATCATTTCCCTCAACGACAGCAAGTTCAAAGTCGCGGTCATAAGGGGCGGTTGAAACGCCTTGTCACACCGATTGCTGGTCCATCGTCTCGATCTCGCCGGCGCCGCAAGGCGGGGGCTTCGATCAGCATTGCGATCGTTCGACGACCGCCCCTGTAAGGAAACAACACTAGAGACAAGCGGCTTGCAGGCACTGCGGTATGTCAAGCCTCGCGGCCCCGGCACAAAATTAATCTGGGGCGGCCATGACGATGCGGATCAGTTCCGCGGTATTCTTGCCCCGAGCTTTCGCAAGATGTTGTAGCGATGATCTTCGACCGTGCGAGGGCTGATGCTGAGCTACTTGCTTATTTCCTTGCTCGATGCACCGAATATGCTTCGTTGCAGTGTTTCGCGCTCTCGAGACGTCAGATGTTCACGGTCGGGAAAGTCGACCGGCTCTCCTCGCCGCATGGGCGGGCGCGAACTAATCGCATCCTTCAACCTGGAGACGACATCGCTGCCACAGAACGGCTTTTCAACAATATCGAAAGCACCATGTTTCATTGCTTTGACCGCCGTCGCGATATCTCCTGTGCCCGAAATCATTAAAATCGGCGCAGAGTAATCCTCTGTGCGAAGCTCATTGAGGATATCGAGGCCAGCGCCGTCCGAAATCTGCAGATCGAGGAAGATGCAAGCAGGCCTCTGTTACGAGCCGAGGCCATCAAAGAGACGCTGTCCGCGAAGCAGACGACTTTGTAACCCTCTTTGGAGAGAACAAGGGACAGCACGTCGCGCACGGCAGCGTCATCGTCAACGACGTAGATTTCGGCGTGCCCCGCTGGCTCGTTTCGCATGATTGTTCTTCAAATTGGACGGAACGTTAGCCGTTGCGCCAGGTGCTGACAAAATTAGAGGCGATCCCTCGTGGCCCCGGAGATCCCATGTCGACGACGAGGCGGAAGCCCGGATTGGCAAGCTGGGCATAGTCGGCCGGGACGTCGCCAGAGCGGCTGCCGCGAAATCGAATTTATATTTGTCAGCAACAGGGTCCGCGATCGGGAGCAACATTGAGCTTTGACGGCGCCCCAAGCGCATCGATTGTATAGCTATTAGCGCAGTATTCCCGATGATTAAGCACCGCCGTCCCCGCGTCGAGCTCCCGGTGACAGCGTCGCTTTGCGACGCACAGCGCGCATACCACCGCCATGTCACGCATGACACCCGGCTCCTCGCGCGCAATGCTCGTCCCGTCGAGGCCGAGCGCCGCCAGTAGTTTTGGAAGTTCGCCAGCGCCTTGCCGACCACGAGCTGCGAGGGTCTCGAGCTCTGTCCGCGAGATGCGGAGCTCCTGGGCGATAGCCTCAACGTCGCATGCGCTGAGACTGCGGATGTCAGCCACGTCACGGAGCCGACCTAACCAATCTGAAAGCCTCGCAATGAACTGGTCTCTGATTGACGCTGCCGATGCCATCGCATCCTCCCGCAGGTTGTTTGAGGTCCAGTATCGACCCACAGACGCCACCTTCATTGCGTCAGATCAAACACAAAGCCGAACTGATGCGGCTGCTCCGGGAGGGAGGCGCCTCGCATCGCGATCCATGACGATCTGCAGCGTGTTATCTGGGGCACGGTGCTCGAACAGGCCAAAGCTCACCGCTCGCATTTCATTCTTTTCGCTTGAGCCGCCTGAAATGATCGAATTTCGCGATTAGTATATACTCAATTTACTCTTGACCATTCCCTGCCGGCGTTCGGTCGAGAGACGTAGAGCATTCGCCGCGACCTTCTCCCGGAATCCATCGATCACGTGGTTGCTGGTCGCGCTGCACACGAGCCTCACGCCGATGTCAAATACCGCGACAATCTTTTCATTCACCAGGAGATGAGCTTCCTTCTATGCATCGGCACCTCCCCCGCGCAAGTTTTGCGACGCGGAGGCCGATCGACCTCACTCGACTCCAGTGCCAGCATCGCGATGGTGATCCAGGTCCGAACACTGACAACTCCTCTTGCTGCAAATTTGGCGTGAGGATCCTGCACCATGATTTCCGGCACCCCATAAGAGATGCGGGACTAGGTTATCACTCCTATACAATGTCAGGCGAACGCCGAGAGGACCGCCGCGAGACCATCGGTTACCACGTCGATCGGCTGCAGCCCGTCCACAATATGGAGTAAACCTTGCGACCGATAGTATTCGGTGACTGGAGCGGTCTGCGCGCGGTATGCTTTTAGGCGGGTCTTGAAGACTTCGGGGTTATCGTCGCGGCGCACCGGCTGGCCGTTGTTTTCCGCTTCCTCGGCACGGCCTTTGATGCGGACCAGAAGCACGTCTTCATCGACCTCTAGTTCAAGAACTGCGTCGAGTCCGATTGCCCTGGCTTCCAGTTCCCGATCGAGGGCTTCAGCTTGCGCCACCGTCCGGGGAAACCCATCGAGGATAAAGCCGCTGGCGGCTTCCGAATGGTCCATTCGAGCGGCAACGACCGCAATGACGACATCGTCAGGCACGAGATCCCCGCGCGCCATGATATCTTTGACACGCGCTCCGAGCGCCGAGCCTGCGGCTACCGCTTCGCGCAACATGTCCCCGGTCGAGAGTTGTGGAATGGCAAAGCGTTTGGCCATTCTGGTGGCCTGCGTCCCTTTTCCCGCGCCCGGCGGCCCCAACAGAACCAGTCTCATCACTATCTCCCCTATGCAATCAGCCTACCGATTCTTGATCAAATCATCGACCACCGCCGGATCGGCGAGCGTCGACGTATCGCCAAGCGCACCAAATTCGTTCTCCGCGATCTTGCGTAGGATACGGCGCATGATTTTTCCGGAGCGGGTCTTCGGCAATCCAGGCGCGAACTGGATGACGTCGGGAGCGGCGATCGGCCCGATCTCCTTCCGTACCCAGGCGACAAGCTCCTTGCGCAGCTCCGCGGTCGGAACCGTACCCTCATCAAGGTCACGTAGGCGTAGATGCCCTGTCCCTTGATCTCGTGCGGAAAGCCAACGACAGCCGCTTCGGAGACATCCTTGTGCGCAACGAGCGCACTCTCTACCTCGGCGGTGCCCATCCGGTGGCCGGAGACGTTGATGACATCATCGACGCGGCCAGTGATCCAGTAGTAGCCATCGCTGTCGCGTCGGCAGCCGTCCCCGGTGAAATATTTGGTTGGAAAGGTAGAGAAATACGTTTGCATGAAGAGCTCGTGATCGCCATAGACCGTTCGCATTTGGCCCGGCCAGGAATCGGCAATCACGAGGTTTCCTTCGCAGGCGCCCGTCAACACCGCGCCACTGCCATCCACGACTTCCGGTACGACCCCGAAGAACGGAAGCGTTGCCGAACCGGGCTTCAACACGGTGGCGCCCGGAAGCGGCGTGATCATGATGCCGCCGGTTTCGGTCTGCCACCAGGTATCCACGATCGGACAACGCTGATCCCCGACGACGCGATGATACCACCCCCAAGCCTCTGGATTGATAGGCTCGCCGACAGACCCAAGCAGGCGCAGCGAGGCGCGGCTGGTCCGCTTGACCGGCCCCTCACCCGCCGCCATCAGCGAACGGATTGCAGTGGGCGCAGTATAGAAGATGTTGACCTTGTACTTATCGATTACCTCCCAAAACCGCGACGTTGACGGATAGTTGGGGATACCCTCGAACATCAGCGTGGTCGCGCCATTGGCCAGCGGCCCGTAAACGATGTAGCTGTGGCCGGTAACCCAGCCGACATCGGCCGTGCACCAATAGACATCGCCATCGTGGTAATCGAACACATATTGATGCGTCATCGAAGCGTAGACGAGATATCCACCCGTCGTGTGGACGACCCCCTTCGGCGCTCCTGTCGATCCCGACGTGTAGAGGATGAACAGCGGATCCTCGGCGTTCATCTCTGCCGGCGCGCAATCGGTTGACGCCTTCACCACCTCGTCCTCGTACCAGAGGTCGCGTCCATCGACCCAATCGACCGGGCCGCCGGTGCGCTTGACGACGATCATCGTCTTCACGATATCCGGAGCCTTCTTTACCGCTGCGTCGGCATTGGCTTTCAATGGGACTTTTCGCCCGCCGCGTAGACCCTCGTCCGCCGTTATCACGACTTTCGAACCACATCCCTCGATCCGCCCGGCGAGCGCGTCTGGCGAGAAGCCTCCGAACACGATCGAATGGACGGCCCCGATGCGAGCACACGCCAGCATGGCGTAGGCAGCCTCCGGGATCATAGGCAGATAGATCGTGACGGTGTCGCCCTTCGCCACCCCGCGGCTCTTCAGCACATTAGCGAGACGGCAGACGTACTCGTGCAGTTGTCGGTAGCTGATGAGCTTCGAGTCGTTGGGATCGTCCCCTTCCCAGACGATCGCGATCTGGTCGGCGCGCTCCGCAAGATGCCGGTCGGTGCAATTCATCGATACGTTGGTGGTTCCGTCCTCAAACCATTTGATCGAGACCTTGCCCGGGTCGAAGCAGGTATTCTTCACTTTCGTGTACGGCTTGATCCAGTTTATTCGCCTGCCATGATATTCCCAGAACTTGTCTGGTGCGGCAGCGGAGAACTCATACATCTCCTTGTACTTTGAAGCGACCACGTGGGCCCGCTCCCCCCAAGCCTCCGGCACTTTGTAGTCAAACTCTTCCAGCGTCACTTGAGTGCTCATCGGATATCCATCCTTCCATCCCTTGACCCACACTCTCTCTGTGGCCTGCAAGGCGCCTCATTTTCTATTTCATCCAGCCGCCGTCATTCCTTCGCGAACCGATGCCTACATCAAAGTGGTCGGGACCACGGCCGAAAGTCATGCTGATCACGGGATCGCAGCCCGAGCCGGCAAACATACCTGCGAGCGCGTCAAGAACCGCACTTCTCGGCCGTTATCGAGGGAGAACATCCCACCCCGACCGGGAACGACATCGATGATGAGGTCGGTGTGCTTCCACGCTTCGAACTGCGAGGCGCTGATGTAGACCGGAGCACCGCCGATATGACCCAGCAGAACGTCGGTGTCCCCGATAATGAATCCGTCCTTCGGATAACACATCGGCGACGACCCATCGCAGCAGCCTCCCGACTGATGAAACAAGACTGGACCGTGCTCCCGGACAATTTCTTCGATGAGCCGGAGAGCTGCCGGCGTCGCTGATACCTTCTCTTCCAAACGTGCCTCCGTATGCGCGGAAAAGTTACCGACGCGGATGAACAATGTCCGCGCCGGCAAGTCTGGGGAGAACTCAGAAGAAGCCGAGCCTCTTGGGACTGTAGCTGACCAGCATATTCTTGGTCTGCTGGTAGTGATCGAGCATCATTTTGTGGGTCTCGCGGCCGATCCCCGATTGCTTGTACCCCCCAAACGCCGCATGCGCGGGATAGGCGTGGTAGCAATTGGTCCAGACGCGGCCTGCCTGGATCGCGCGGCCGAAGCGGTAAAGCCGGTTGGCGTCACGGCTCCAGATGCCCGCACCGAGGCCATAGAGCGTGTCGTTGGCGATCGACAATGCCTCCTCGTCATCCTTGAAGGTCGTTACCGAAACCACCGGTCCGAAGATCTCCTCCTGGAAGATGCGCATCTTGTTGTGACCCTTGAATACGGTCGGCTTGACATAGTAGCCGCCGGCAAGATGGCCCGGCAGCAGGTTACGGGCTCCACCGGTCAAGACCTGCGCGCCCTCCTGCCGGCCTATATCAATGTAGGACAGAATCTTTTCGAGCTGTTCGCTTGAGGCCTGCGCGCCAATCATGGTGGCGGGGTCTAATGGATCGCCCTGAACGATCGCCTCGACCCGCTTTAGCGCTCGCTCCATGAACCTGTCGTAGATCGTTTCGTGGATCAGCGCTCGGCTCGGGCAGGTGCAGACCTCGCCCTGATTGAGCGCGAACATCACAAAGCCCTCGATCGCCTTATCAAAGAAATCGTCGTCCTCGGCAACGACATCCTTGAAGAAGATGTTGGGAGATTTGCCGCCGAGTTCCAGCGTCACCGGGATCAGATTCTGGCTGGCGTATTGCATGATCAACCGGCCTGTCGTCGTCTCGCCTGTGAAAGCAATCTTGGCGATGCGCGGCGAGGACGCCAGTGGCTTGCCAGCCTCGAGACCGAAGCCATTGACAATGTTGAGCACCCCAGGTGGCAGGAGATCGCCGATCAGATCGATCCATACCATGATTGAAGCCGGGGTTTGCTCGGCCGGTTTCAGCACCACGCAGTTACCGGCCGCAATCGCAGGCGCCAGCTTCCAGCAGGCCATGAGCAACGGGAAGTTCCACGGAATGATCTGACCCACGACACCCAGCGGTTCGTGAAAATGATAGGCGACCGTGTCGTGGTCGATCTCGGAAAGACTACCTTCCTGTCCGCGAATGGCGCCTGCGAAGTAGCGGAAATGGTCGATCGCCAGCGGCAGATCGGCCGCGCGGGTTTCGCGGATCGGCTTGCCGTTGTCCCAGGTTTCGGCGATCGCAAGGCGCTCGAGATTTTCTTCCATCCTGTCCGCGATCCGGTTGAGAATGATCGCGCGTTCGGCGACGCTGGTGCGGCCCCAAGCGTCCTTGGCCGCATGTGCTGCGTCGAGCGCCGCTTCCACGTCCGGCGCTTCGGAGCGCGCGATCTTGCAGATCAGTTGACCAGTCACTGGCGAAGCATTTTCGAAATATCTGCCCGATCGGGGCTCGACCCACTTGCCGCCGATAAAATTGTCATAGCGCTCGGCAAAGGGATTTTTTGACGTCGTGAGGAATTCAGGCTTGTTCATGATTCACTCCCGCTGTTGGTGTTACTATTGCGCTGTTGGAGAACGTCGCAGTCCTTTGCGCGACGTCGCGCAAACCATGTCGCAAGTCATGAAAAATGTCAGCCGGACGGCTTGAAATCGCGACTGCAACCTGTCGCAAAACTGCGACATTCCCCGCTGGGCCCTGCGGCGGATGAATGCCGCTTGAGGTCGAAGCGCTTCAGCTTGCGGTGCAGAGTCGCACGGCTGATGCCAAGAGCCTTCGCCGCCGCCGAGACATTACCTTGCGCGCGGGTGAGTGCCCGCTGTACCGCGGCACGCTGCGCATCACCGAGATGTTCCTGGGCTCCGAGCCCACAGAGCAGGTCGGCAGCCGGAACGGGCCGCAACGCTCTGTCGGACGGGAGGCCCAACACCAGGCGGGCGGCGCGCGTGGCTCCTATGACGAGGTCGTCGCCATCGATCGCCAGCAGTCCGCCGCCGTGCGCTTCGGTCGATGGCGTCAGCATGATCCGCGCCTTTGCAAAAGCGCAACGAAATAGGTCGGCCTCGATCCGTCGCGCCGCTTCGCCGGCGGCCAGCAAGATGAGATTGGCGAATTCATCGGTGATGTCGGCGCGGCAAGAGGAGACGTCGAGCACGCCGGCAAGCCTTGCTTGCTCGTCGTAGATCGGAACTGCCGTGCAACTGAGCAGCGTGTTGCGGGTGAAGAAATGCTGATCGCGGGCGATAGTCAACCCGCGCTGTTCGACCAGACAGGTGCCGATGCCATTGGTGCCCTCGTGCTCCTCGCTCCATAGAGTGCCGGTCCACAGCCCCCATGTCTCGAACATGGCGTCGTCTGCCGGAGCTCCGCGACGATTGACCGGCACGCCGTCGCAACCAGCCAGCAGCACGCAGCAACCGACGGCGCTCAAGGCCTGATAAAGGCGGTCCATCGGGGACCGCGCGGCGCGGATTAACGGTTCAATCCTTTCGATCGTTAGCCGCAACTCGGTTTCCGTTAGCCGTAGCGGCGGCCGATTGCCCGAGGGGGCGAGCTGATGCAATCGGGAAGAGCGTCGCCAGGATGCAACAAGCGCGGATTTTGCCGCCTGCCCGGACGCGATCGCTGCCTCGACGCGATCCGCGTGACGCGCGAGCAGTTGTTCTTTCGTGCCTCCCATGTCGTCCTCCGTCACGAAAGGTTATGATGATCCGGCGTAGAGATTTTGATCTGGATCAACCTATGGAAGTCAAATGCGTTGTGTGACTCCTGCATTCGACCCTTGGAGATCCACAGGCGATTTGATGACACCCACCGCCCTTCCTTGCCTCGGCCACACTTCGAAGACGAACCGGCTGACGTTCGTACATTCCGCGCAACGGTAAACGTGCCGCTCATAGCCGTCTTCGACGTCAGCGCGGTGGGGCTCGACGCGCGTTAGACGCATGGTGCTGCCCTCGCAGTTCGGGCATTTCCGATGATCGAAATCCGAAGTCATGACGATGTTCCTCCCTCCATCAGGCGCTTCGGAGCAGCTATCCGAAAACGATGTTCGCGGAGCACCAACGCGGACTGAACCGGCGACGGACCACGACGGGCGTGTCCGCAGTCTCGATCGCAGCACCCGGAAAGCCGAACCCGGCGACAATCAATGCTTCGGCCGGAAGCAGCCAGCCGACCGCGATGCAGCAGACAGGTTGATGCCCATCGTGGCCGCTGCTTTTTGGTTAGGGTTCACAATAGATGAAAGGCATCCCGCCTTTTTGTCGCGGATCAAACTTCGAAGATTTTCGTGGGATTGCGCCCGACGAAGCCGGTCGGAACAACTCCCTGTTTGGGGTCGTCCAAAACCGCCCCATCTGTTCCGTCGAGAGCTTGGAATTGCTCGGGCGTGTCCAGCAGATGCCGGTTGATGGGTAAAGTGGCACCTGGAGATTGACGATATCGATAGCGCGGACAAGCGATACCACGTCGGAGTGAAGGGTCAGACCTCGATCCTCTTCGATCGCCGACTCCAGGCGGCGAGTATAGTGCAGATTCAAATCGGACGGCTTGAGGCAACGCACGGCAAGACCGATCGCTGCCCCCCGACTCCGCGTCAATCTCGTCTAAACTCAGAGCCAACCAAACTGAACAAGGTAGATCAGGCCGCCTAAACCGCAGATCAGTCCGATGGTCATGCAAATCACAACCATCGCAGCCTCTTCAAACGTAAGGTCGCGGGGCATGACATCCTTCCTTCTTCCTCCGTCGGGAGGCTGGCGCGCGCCGTGGCAGGGGCGCCCGCCTTGCACATTCACGCTTCGAAGAAGCTCACAAGATAGATGACGCCAGCCGCAATGACGATTACGGCTACGGTCGTCAGCACGTCGTCTCTGGTTATCCGGATATCACAACTCCCATAGCTCAGTTTGACACGCCCAGAATCGTCAGCGAACGCTTTTGAAGGCCCGGCGTCTCGTCGACCCCGCTGTACGTCGGGCGCATATGGTTTCCGGTTCGCCCCTCAGGGAACACGCGCTCATGAAAAAGGCCCGGGGTTACCTAGGAGCCCGGGCCTGCAACCGAACGATGTTGCGGCACACCGCTCGGCTACGTTGGCAATTTACGCTTGGAAAAGCGGTTCCTCCTTGAGGAGGCGCAACTTCACATGACAACGCTCGACGATGTCTATTCTGCCCGGCGGCGGATTGCCTGAGCGATTCGCAAGAGCAGCACAATAGATACATTGCCCCTGCCCGCTTCGATCTGCGCGAGATAGCGCTCGGAAATGCCCGATCAGCGCGCGAGCTCTCGGCGTGACATCTCGCGGAGCGCGCGTATGCCTCGCAGGCGGCCGCCAAGTTGGATGAGAAATTCGCTTTCCTCGAACGAGAGCGGCGTTCCGGCAGCCGAGGCGGCGCAGGTCAGACCGGCTGCGGGCTTTCCGACGCGGAACCGTGCTTCTTTTTGGATCACACTCATTTCGGAATAATTGGTCAACGCAAGCGATCGCTCTTTGAGTGGATAGGCGTCTACCGATGGAGAACCCTGCCCGCTATCCGGTCCGAGCCGCACGCGGGATCTGCAACGGCCTTTTCCGCGGACGGATCGGCTCTCGGTCGCCATCAGGGATATTTCGATCCAAAGCAAAGCGGGCAGTGATGGTCGGCGGCTTCGCCGAGTTGTCTTTTGAACTCCCTCCTCAGAGCCTGCCCGCTCCATGGCCTGCCGTTGCTTCTGCGCAGGTTCTTCGCGCGCAGAAAGGCATGGGTTTCAGCGGCATCGTCGCCTACACGCACGACAACGTTCAGGTGGAAGGGGCATACCGCTACCGCGTGGGTCGTATCAAGCGCGTAGCGGACAGCCGAATTCAGGTCTTCCGAGTGATTCTGCTCGGACATGTCGGCCTCCTGACGGCAACCTCAAAGCGAATTGATCGTGGGACCGTTTGGGCAATATTCCTTGTACGTCCGCCGGGAAGTCGCTGCACGGAGGTCTCGGTCGCACCTTGCTTTCGCGGGGCACAAAGCGCACACGCGCTGCATGTCGCGCATCACGGCCGGCTCGGCCCGGGAAATCACCCCGTCCTCGATCCCGAGAGCGTCGAGGAGTCTACCGAGGTTTGCGGTTCGGCGTTCCCCCGCTTTTGCCAATAATTCGAGATCGACAGACGAGAGGCATAGATCCCGCGCAATCGCAGAGAATGCCCCGCTGTCGAGGCCAGCCAGATCCCGCAGATCTCGACGGTGTCTGCGCCATACCGTAAGTTTATCGACGGCCGTGCGGATGGCCAAGTTTGAACGGGATGTCATCGCGCGCTCCACGTTTTTGGAAACTCCACGATAGCCCCGCTCAGAAGCCGCTCGTTGCGCCACCGCAAACGCATTTCAGTCTAGGTTGGAGGAACCAGGGGGCACCCTCGTCACGGGCTCCGTCCGCGGCCGGTCGGCGGCCTCTTATTGCCGTTTTCACTCACTCGATAAGAATCGGAGCGGCGACATCGATCCTGTCGTCCGTCTTCATGTCGATGCCGAGCGACAGGGACCATTTTCCGCTCGAGCCGGCCGTCATCCGGACGCGCCAGGTATAGGCCCCGACCCGCTCGGCTTTCCCGGTTACGGGCGCAATGCCTTTGTCCGGATTGGCCAGCGTCACCGACAGCGCATCGACCGTCAGAGGCTTCTCATCGCCGTCCTCTAGCTTCACCACGATCTCGACCGGGCCGCTGCGGCCGGGCGTAACGGTCACGTCGGCCATCACCCGCGTTCCGCAGATGTGCGTGAAGAACGGCTCGTCAGCCGAAGCGAGTTTCGCCGGTGATGCGGCTGAAGCCGAAGGCTCGGTCGACGCGATCTGCAATCTCGGGCCTTTGGCGCCGACGGGACCGACTTCGAAGTCGGTGTCAATCCTGCCAGCGCGCTCGAAATTCAGCGAGACCGGGATGCGCTGACCTTCCTCGAAAGGCGCAGCAAGGCCGATGAACATGATGTGGTGGGCGCCCGGTGCGAGCGTCACCATAGCTTCAGGCGGGATCGTCAGACCAACGTCGAGAGGACGCATGGTCATGATGCCATCCTGTGTGGACACCTGGTGGATCTCGACCTTGGTCGCGGCCGTACTCGATGCCGAAAGGAGACGGTCAGGCTCGGTGCCGCGGTTTTCGATGGTGAGATAGCCACCAGCCACTTTCGCGCCTTTGGGAGTGGCGCGGCTCCAGGCTTGGGCTACCGAAAGGTCACGGGCTACGGCCGGCGTGACGCCGAGAAGGATTCCGAAAGCAGCGGCGATCATTGCAACTTTTCCCAAACGATTAAACATGGCCTAAGCTCTCCGATCATGCTGGCCGGAACGAGCGGGAGGTCTCACCGGCGCCTGCTTCGCAAATGTCCCATCTATGCGCCCTTCCGACGTTGCTGGGGCGCAAACTTCGAGCGCGAAAAAGTCCTACCTATCGGTCGACGAATCTGTCCCTTGCAGCAAGGACGGTGGCGCCGGTTTCGTCCCGTGCCGTGAACACGACATCACCTTGCGCGAGCGCGGGCGCCGTGAGCGTGACCCGCAGCGACTCTGAGCTATCGGGAGCTACCTCAATCGGCGCCACGCCGTCGTTACCGATGACGGCCATCCTGGCGTCGACGTCGGTAATGGACAGCGTGTACGAATGAGGGCTCGACGACTTGTTGAGCAGCTTTACAGTGTAGGCATTGCGCAGCAAGCCGTCGGACAGCCGCACGGCGACGGGATCCCGATCGTGCTGGACCGAAAGCGTGGCTGTCGTTTTGGTCGCGAAGGCGACCGTGATCGTGCCGGCAAGAGCCAGGCATGCGGCCGTCAGGCCGATGGTCTTCGGCCGCACCAATCGGTTGACTGGCGCCTCATTCCGGTGGCCACGCTCAATGTTCTTCCAGCTTTCATAGTCGATCAGGCCACGCTGTCGGCCGAGCTTCAACATCACACCGTCGCAGGCATCAACGCAGAGGCCACAATTGATGCAGGCGAAGTTCGGCCCTTCGCGGATGTCGATGCCGTTCGGACAGACCGCTGCGCACTGGCCGCAGTCGACGCAATCGCCCGCCGATTTGCCCTGAAGTCGCAGCTCCACGGCTTTTTTAGCCGACGTCCGTTGCTCGCCGCGATAGTCGCGGTAGTTCACGGTGTACGCTTCCGGATCCCAGATCGCGCCTTGGAGGCGCGGCCACGGGCACATGAACGTGCAGACCTGCTCGCGCGCGAAGCCGGCCAGGCCGTAAGTCGTTCCTGTGAAGACGACGATCCAGGTTGGCGCGTTTGCCGACACATCGCCGGCTGCGATGCCGAGCAGAAGCGCCGGCGCATCGGTGAAGTAGAAGATCAGCGTGCCGCCGGTCGCCAGCGAAATCAGCAACCAGGTGGCATGCTTGGCGACGATCTGGACTGCCCGCTTCGTCGTCAAAGACGCACCGATGTTCTTCAGTCGTTTTCGCCGGTCGCCCTCGATCAGTCTCTCGACGAGGAGGAACAGATCGGTCCAGACCGTCTGCGGACAGGCGAAGCCGCACCACAGCCGACCAGCGAGCGCATTGGTAAGGATCAGAATGGTCCAAGCGAGGACCAGTAGTCCGTGACCAGATAGAGATCCTGCGGCCAGACCTCGACGAAGAAGGCATAGAGCCGCCCGTTCGCGAAACCGAGCAGGACCGCCTGGTCCGGGGCATTGGGGCAGCGATCCCAGCGGAGGAACGGCGTCACGTAGTAGACCGAGAGCGTCAGCATCAGGATGCCCCATTTGAGGCGCCGGATCGGGCCCCTAACGGACTGAGGCACCACCGGCAGACCGCCCGCCGCTGCGCCCTTCGCGCGTGTCTTTGCGTGATCGATCTCGATCGTGACGGCCATGACGCGCCGTCAGTTGACGTTCGCGAAGCCGAGCGAACTCCGCACGGCCGGCTCGATACAGGACGGAGTCCAAGGCGGGTCGAACGTCATCTCCACATCGACCGACCGAACGCCCTCCACCTGAGCAGTACTCGCGGCGACGCCCTCCCTCAGGAAGGCGGCGGCCGGGCATCCCTTGGTCGTCGCCGTCATCACGATGCGCACATCGCCCTGATCCACCGTGATCCGGTAGAGAAAGCCAAGGTCGACGACGTTGTGGCCGAGTTCGGGATCGATGACGACCCGAAGCGCCTCCCTTATCCGCGCGACGAGATCGTCGGTCATGACAGCGCCCTCACCGTCAGTTCGTAAGTCGATCCATCTGGCGTGAAGCCGCCGAGCCAGCGGAAGCCGCGCTTCTCGAGATGCGGAAATAAGAAGACAGGCTCGCGGCGCAGCAGCGCCGACAAGGTTTGCCCAGGAGCAAGCTGCTCGGCGGCACCCAGAATCCGGACCATGGGCTCCGGAGGATCAAGATCGCGGTTGTCGAGATGGACGACGGGCTCCGGCCACGCATCCGTCGGCTGCGCGAGCGGCGAAGGCGCGGGCGGCGTCGCCCCCGCCGGCGTGAACAGGACCTCCCATTCACCGCCGTCGAGCTCGTTGGCCGAGTGCGCGAAACCCTTCTCGGCCATCACGGCGAACAGCGGAATCGGCTTAAAGGTCGCGTAGAGGCGAAGCCCCTGACCCGGCTCAAGGCGCCCGAGCGCGGCCATGATGACGGAGAACGGCTCGCCTCCGGAACGGAGGATCGGACGGACGTCGACGTCGATGTAGTGGATCATCGGATATTCTTCCTTTCGTTAGTTCATGTCCGCGAATACAAAAGACACGGTGGCTGCGTTCCGTTCGGCAGCCGCAGCGGCTCGGCGACGTCCGCGAGTCGTCGCGTCCGGATCAACTCCTGAACGATGCCGGCAGTCGCGAGCGTCATAACGGCGGCAGCGCCGCGGAACACCGATGCCTGGCCGAAGAGCAGTGACGCCGTACCGCCCCAGACGCTGACGAAGTAGACCGCGAACCACTTCGACGCCCGCCCTTCCGCGACGAGATCCTGGACGCGCGGCGTCGGCAGCCGCCCCATGGCCGGACCGTAGGTTTCGAGCCAGGTGAGGAAGGCGACGATCTTGTAGAGTTTCGCGAGAACGAGGCCGGAGAGCCATCCGAACGCAACCAGAAAAGCGAAGGCCCCGACATGCGCAGCGAACGAACCGGTGGCCACGAGCGCGATCCCGAGCAGGGCCGCGGCGGCGAGGCTCGCGAAGCCGTAGGCCGCCATCTTGGTGTTGAGTTCGAGCTGACGCCGTTTGCGGTTTCGGTAGAGCGCGGCGACGTCGCGGCCGTAGAGAGCGAACGTCGCAAGGCCAAAAGCCGCAGCGGCGGCGAGCACGATCCCGAGGCCCGCTTCCGCCTCGATGGCGAACAGGCCCCCGGCCACCGCGACGCCTATCGCGGCCGATCCCGCGGCGAGCGTCAACCGACTCTTCTTGCCGTCGACGTCCGGTGCCAGCATGAACATCGAGAGCAGCCGATAGCTCACGCCCATCGCCGTGAGCGTCAACCAGCCGCCGAGCCCGGCGATGGCGTGAAGAGGCACGCCAGTCGCAAGTACCTTGCCTAGCTCTTCACCACCGTGGCCGGACAGCGACCAGGCGAATCCGGTCCCGAGCGCGACCGTCGCACAGAGCGAGACGAGACCCGCGAGCACGAAGTGAGCGGGTCCGACCGGCGGACGGGCGCGCCAGACCGTCAGACCGAGATCGGCGACCACAAGGGCGAAGCCCGCGGCCAGAAGGGTCGCTGCAAGGGGCAGCAGCCACAACCCTGCCGGAAGGCGCCCGCCCAGGACCAGAAAGCCCGCGAGAAGCGCCGTGAGGCCTGCCGTGAGCAGCACCAGCGCAGGCAGCTCCCATCGCTCGTCGAATAGCGGCTTGCCGACGAGGACCGGGACGAACTGGAACAGGGCTCCGCACATTGCCATGCTGAGCCAACCGATGCAGACCATGTGCACAATGACCAGGGTATCCGCGGCCGCAACGTCGGCAGCCGGAAAGCCGAAGCCGGCCGCCATCAGCGCTTCGGCCGCGATCAGCCAGGTGATCGCGATCGCGAAGTAGCTCATCGTCCATTTCGAGAGAGTGCCGCCAATCATGATCGCCTCGTCATCCTTTGCGCGCCGCGCAGAGCAGCGGCCCATAGGTCAGCGCGAAGCCGAGAAACGCGACGGTCCAGGCCGCGCCCGCGATCGGCAGCAGGATGTCCGCATGCGATGGCTCGAGCGCCGCGCAGACTCGTGTGAGCGCCGCGGTCACAACCGCGAGGTAAAGTGCTTGTGTTGCGGGCGAGGCCGCCAGCGGCTTGCCAGTGTGCCCGAGCGTCGCGCGGGTCATGACCGCGACCGTCATTGTCCCGATGGCGCCTCCGGTCCACGCATGCACGCCGGCCCCTGGCGCGACCAGATCAAGCGCGGAAAGCGCCGCAAGAAAAAAGCCGGCGGGAACGAAAGCATAGGCGACGTGAAGGATCAGGACCAACCGATCCGAAAGGGTCCGCTCGCCAGCCCACCTTGCGAGACGGACTAGGTGCAGGGCGCCGGCAAGCCCGAGCGCAGCCGCTACGATGCGAGCCGACGGCATGACGATCCAGGACACAAGCGCCACGATGCCGACCGCCATCGCAACCGCGTCGAATCTCCCGAACGGAACCGGCATCCGTCCTTCCCCTTGGCGAGCCAGCCAATTACGAGTGAAACTCGGCACGATCCGGCCGCCGATGACGCCGATCAGAGTGACGACGAGCGCGATGCCGGCACGCGCCGAGTAGGCCGCCACGCCGGCCAGATGGGACTCCAGGTGAAACGCGATGTTGACCAGCGCGAGCAGGATGACGATGCCGACGACCTTCAGGTTGCCCCATTTGCGGCCCGCCACGATCTCGCGGGCGGCCGCGCCGGCGAGCAGCAGGAGGAACAGCGAATCCGCCGCCATCGCCGTGCTCCATCCGATTTCACCCGAAAAAGCCACAGCAAGGCGTCCGACGAACCATGTGGAGAACAGGACCGCGAGCCTCAGTCCCTGGATCGGCAGCCGCCCCGTCCAGTTCGGGACTGCCGTCAGCAAGAAGCCCGCGATCACGGCGGCGACGTAGCCGAACAGCATTTCGTGGACGTGCCAGTCTAGCGGCGCGAAGGCGGTCGGCAGCGAGATTTCGCCGGCGAACACGGCAAGCCAAAGCGGGATCATGACGCCGGCTTGAATGGCACCGAACAGGAAGAACGGCCTGAAGCCGTAGGAGAACAGCGCCGGCCCGCGATACGCGCGCGCCCGTGTCATCGTTCCCATGAGAACTCCTCGAATTTCATTTCTGATAAGCTAAGCGGGCGAGCCATCGACGTCTTTGTGATGCCGCAAAGACCGCGAGGTTCCAAGGCGCGATAAATCCTCATCGAGCAGATAGCGGAGTACGGGAGATGAGGATTTTCGAACGGCTACGGGAGCGCAGCCGCACTGCGGCACCCACTCTGGCAGCTCATGGAACTGCACACGAAAAAGAGGCGCAAGAGGGAGCCGAGTACGAACTTTTGGCAGAGGACCGCGCTGACAGCTGCCCCTTCTGCTCTATCGGGCCAGACCCGCGGACGTAAGGCGGCATGCCATCGCGGGCGCGACAGGCCGGATCAGCTTCGTCTATTCCTGCTCCTCTGCAAGCTGGCAAATGCCCAAACCTTGGTTCCCGTCATCTCGGAGAGGCCAGCTTCGACCTTGCGCCAGCGCAACAAGCATGCAGGCTCGCGCGGGCGCGCAGAGATCGGTGGTTGTGACAAGCAATCGCCGCAGGTAGTGTCCCGCTGCGCTTCGAGGAGAGGAATCCATGGCCGCCGTCGACCGCTCCCTGGTCGCCAATCTTTCCATGTTCGCGGGGCTCGCTCCCGCCGAACAGGAGGAACTGCTGCGCGAGGCCCGTTCGGTCCGCTATCCCAAAGACTCGGCCGTGTTCGAGCAGGGCGCCGAGGCCGACCGCTTCTTCGTGCTGCTGCACGGCCACCTGCGGGTCGAAAAGACGACACCCCAAGGCCAGCAGACCGTCGTACGTTACGTGTCGGCCGGCGAACTGTTCGGCGTCGCGCAGGCCATGAACCTGTCGCACTATCCGGCGACGGCCGTCGCCGCCGTCGACAGCGTCGCGCTCGCCTGGCCGTCGTCGTCGTGGGCCAGGCTTATCGCCAAGTATCCGAGCCTCGCCAGTAGCGCCCTGCAGACGGTGGGCAGCCGGCTCCAGGACACCCAGGCACGCGTCATCGAGATATCCAACGAGCAGGTCGAGCAGCGCGTCGCCCATGCGCTGCTGCGTCTCGCCAAGCAGGCAGGCCGCAAGGTGGAGGCCGGCATCGAGATCGACTTCCCGATCAGCCGGCAAGACGTCGCCGAGATGACGGGGACCACGCTGCACACGGTGAGCCGCATCTTAAGTGCGTGGGAAACGCAAGGCCTCGTCGAAGGCGGACGACAGCGCATCGTGCTGCGGGACCCGCACCGACTTCATCTTCTGGCAGAAGGCGCCGAGGAGAACCGCCCTCGCGCTCCGAAACCCTGAGCCGAGCCGTCGCGAAATCCGATAGAAAACAAGGCCGGTCATTCATCAGCCGCCGCGAGACCGACTTTTAGATCGGCGATCAGATCCGCCTCTGCCTCCAGGCCGACCGAGAGCCGCAACAGACCGTCGTCGATGCCAGCAGCATGGCGCGCCTCGATGCCCATTCCCGCGTGTGTCATGGTCGCCGGATGAGCGATCAAGGTTTCGACGCCTCCGAGGGAGTCGGCAAGCGTAATAATATGAAGCGCTTCCAAGAACCGGCGGACGGCGGCGACTCCGCCGACCAACTCGAAGCTCAACATAGCGCCAAATCCCGCCTGCTGGGCTTTTGCGGTCGCATGACCGGGATGCGAGTTCAGTCCGGGATAATGGACGACCCGCACGCGCGGGTCCGCTTGCAGGACCTTTGACACGGCGAACGCGGTCACCTGCTGCCGCTCGATGCGAGGAAACAGTGTGCGCAGGCCCCGCAGCGTCAGATAGGCGTCGAAGGGAGCGCCCGTGACGCCGGTGAGGTTAGCCCAGTCGGAAAGCACGTCGAGGTCGGCGCGGTCGGCAGCAATGACGGCGCCTCCCACGACGTCCGAATGCCCATTGAGATACTTCGTGGTCGAATGAATGACGAAATCGGCGCCAAGCGCGACCGGTCGCTGCAGCGCGGGCGACAGAAACGTGTTGTCGACGGCCGTCTTGGCGCCGACGGCTTTGGCGCGATCGGCGATGGCGCGGATATCCACCACGCGCATGAGCGGATTGCTCGGCGTCTCAATCAGTACCAGAGCCGGCCTTCGGTCGAACGCCGCAGACAGTGCGTCCTCGTCGCCTTGATCGACATAGGACAGTTTGAACTGCCCCCGGTCACGCCGCGCGGCGAGCAGTCGATATGTGCCTCCGTAGCAATCATGCGGGGCAACGACCAGATCGCCCGGTGTCAGCCGCGACAATACCAGATCGACCGCGGCCATCCCCGACGCCACCATGATGGCACCGACGCCCCCCTCGAGTTTGGCAAGCGTGTCTCCAAGCAGGGTCCCGGCTCGGATTTCCAGCACGACCATATTCGTAGGCTCGGGGCCGCTCGAACCCGGCGAAAGCAAAGGTGCTCGACAGGTGGATAGGCGGCACAACCGCGCCGAACGCGTCGTCGGCGGCAACGCCATTCGCCGCGGCAATGGTCTGAGGTGCTCTAGAATCCGGCATTATCGTCATCCTCGATTGGAAGAAGGCTCAGCGTCACGCGCAAGCGAACTCCCCTGCTTATGCCGCAACCGACCGTCGCGCCACCGGACCCGCCAACAAGGAACATCGATTTCACGAATGCATCGACACAGCCTGCGGAGCGGGAGACGCACCTCCCGGCTATCAAGAGCGCTGGGCCGCGGCTCGTTCCCGTTCGACGCGTTCGGTCACGTCTCGCGCGACGGCAACCGAGCCAAGCACTTCACCGCTGTCCTTGACGATCGCGAACGTCATCTCGACGTAAAGCTTTCGTCCGCTCTTGTGCGATGCGCGGGTCAGCGTGGGGCGGCCCTGGAGTTTCATTATGCAGTTGGTCATCGCGGCGTCGAAGCCGCGCCAGTGCGCGGCGCGCAGATGTTCGGGAATGATCAGATCGAGACGTTGGCCAAGCGCCTCCTCCGACGAGTAGCCGAACAACTCGGATGCTGCGGCATTCCAGCGCTCTATCCTGCCAGAGCGATCGGCATAGATGATCGCATCGCCCGCGTCATCAAGCATTCGTTCCGCCAATTGCGAGCGTTCTCCCACGGATTCACCTTTTCGTGCGGCTAGTCCTTCTGCGCAACAATGTAGATTGCGCTCAGATTCCGCTGATACCGCTCGAATACCTGCCGCATCGCGAGAACCCTCCGCCGAGCCGGGCCGTCGAGAACGAGGTTCTTCCCGAGCCGCAACGCGCCTACGATGCCTTCATCCTGAAGCAACCGCAATGGACGAAGAAGATGCATCGGTGCGTGATCAATGGCGACGACACGGAAACCAACCTCTTCCAGCAGCGATTTCCATTCTCGAGTCGGGAGCGGACGCGCGCCGACGTGAATCACCGAAGAGAGCGCCCGGTCGATTTCGCGCTGACGGTCGGCCGCCATGTCGCCGGGCACGACCGCGAGTTCGTGGATGCCGTAGCGGCCGCCGGGCCGCAGCAGCCGGAACGCCTCGGCCACAATCGAGCGCTTGTGCTCGGCAGTTTGCATGCTCAACATCGCCTCGCCGATGACCACCGACGCCGATTCCGCGGGAAGCGTCGTTCGATCGGCTCGTCCGACCGCAACCGTGATCCGAGAATCGGACGGAAGCTGCCCGCTTGTCCATTGCGCCGCCCTCGCATCCCGTTCGACCCCGGTGTAGCGCCGAGGCCCACGCAGCAGGATCATACGGGCGGTCACGCCGAGGCCTGGCGCGAACTCCACCACGTTATCGTCCGGCCCGATAGCCAGGCCGTCAAGCAACGCGCGCGTGAGCTTAAGCCCGCCCGGACGCAGCACGCGCTTGCCGAGACGGGCGAGCAGCCAGTGTCCCGGCATTTTTGTGACATCGAGCTCCGTGCCCGGCAAGTCCAAGCCTTGCGTCGAATGAACATCGCTCATCTGCGGTCTCCTCAATTTACGTGTCCTGGTCCATCGGATCCTCGTCTGCGGTCATCGCTCGACCTCGCGCGTCCGGCATCGGACGGTCGCCGAAATCGATGGTTGACTTGCGCAGGATGCGGCCTTCCGTATCCGTGCTCAGGCGCGCACGGCGATTGCGGTAGAAGAAGCTGAGACGGAATTTTCCGGCGTGCTCGTCGACCCCGCGTTCGCAAGCGCTGGTGATCCTTCCCAAGCGCATCAGCCTCCGCACGTGCGAAGCAGGAACATGCAGCAGCTCGCCGACGAGCGCTGCGTCCACCATGAACGTATCGTCGCGGATATCGACCGCGCGTCGGGTGGCTGCCGCCGAGCTGATGTCCTGGCTCTCGATCATCGCAATTCTCCTTGTCGAGGCACGATAAAAGATATATATAGAATATATCTTTTAACTCGGAGGTCAACCCATGACCATTCCCGTTCGAATGGAAGTCCAGGCGAACTCACGTCCCACGCAGAGCCCTTCCCTCTACCAGGCGCTTCCGCTCCGGACGACGATTGGTCGCACCTTCGAAACGTCCGTTCATCTTTCCACCGCCGATCTCGCATTCCGAATCTTTGCGACCTTTCGCGCTCACCCGCACATCAACAACGTTTTGACGCACATTTCGCGCTCGAACTGGACCCAGGTGGAACGCGCGCTCAACGTCATTCTCGATCCGACGGCGACCACCGACGAACTTTCCCCGCTGGCGCACAACATCATCGATCTGATGTGCGCCGAGCGTGGTATCACCGGGAAGATCCTCAAACCTTACTTCCACGCAGCTTTACACCGGCTGCTTGGATCGGTGGAAGCAGAACGATTGATCCGCCACATCGAAGCGCTTCCTCCTGAGCTCGAAAGGAAGGCCGAGCAGCCGGCGCCGGCGACCGCTTCGTGTGCCCCCTCCAAGGAGACGGCATGACCGAGTCCCGCGTTGACGAGCGCGTGATCAACGTTGCCGACATCGATCCGCAACATCGTCATGCGATCCTCTTTCGCCTCTTCGAGCATCTCGCGCCGAATGAATCGTTGCAGATCGTCGTGGATCACGATCCGAGGCGGCTCCGCCTGCAGCTCGAGGCGCTTCATGGGTCGCGCTGCGGCTGGTCTTATCTGGAGCAGGGCCCCGATCTTTGGCGCGTTCGCTTGCGCCTGCTTGCGCACGGAGACGCTCGCGAGGAAGGGAAGCCGGAATGTTAAGCAACTCGCATTACCACGTTCTGTCTGACGGTGAGGCGGAATGGGCATCTCTTGAAGCGCTGATCCGCGAGGATTTCGCGAGGTGTCATCCTGGCGAGACGCTGGAAGACCTCAGGCGCCGGGCCGCTTTCTCGAAGGAGGACAAGGGACTGCTTCGGGACTGGATGGCGGTTGCGGCCGGTCGTGTCGCGAGGCATCAAGCAACGAGCGCTTCGGCGAATCGCCGAGTCGCGGCCGAATCCTGAATATCAGGCAATCAGGTACCATCATGCATTGACAAATTTCTACGACTATTGCCTCCGGCTCCTGATCTACGCGGCCGCGAGGAAAGATCGTCTGATCACGATCGAGGAGGTTTCGAGATCACGATGTCTCGCGCGGCCATCTGATGAATGTCGCCAACACGGTGACCAGGGCCGGTTACCTCAAGGCGGTACGCGGCCGGTCCGGCGGTTTGATGCTGGCCAAGACCCCCGGGCGAGATCGGACTCGGCGAGGTGATCCGCGCGTCCGAGCCGGATTTCGCCCTCGTCGAATGCTTCGGCGCCAGCGGCGAGTGCGTCATCACGCGTTCCTGCCGCCTGCGCGGAATTCTCCACGAAGGACTGGACGCGTTCGACGCCGGGCTCGACAAGTACACGCTGGCGGACCTGATGCTGCGACCCAAGGACTTCGGCGTATGGCCCGCGACGTAACGAAACCGATCACAGCAGGCTTTGAGTAACGTTAATTAAGGTCAAGCCTCCAGACCCGGCCTCTCAGTTCACTAGCTCCTGAAAGCCGCGCGAGACGCTCTCATCCTTCTTCCTTGCGTCAGAGCAAACTCTGCAGTTCTAGTACCGACCAACTTTGTTGCAGCGCAAAGAGATTTGTGTGGCACCGCAGCATGATCTCCCCATCAAAGCAAACGAGTGGAGAGCACCATGCTTACGCGCAGGACCGCTTTAATGGGCGCCGCAATCGCGGCGATGGTGGCGATGGCGCCGGCGGCGTTCGCCGACGATCTGAAGCTGCCGCGCGAGAAGGTCGACCTGGTCGCGCCGCCCTTCGTCCATCCGCACGAACAGGCGACCAAGGCCGGCCCGAAGATCGTGGAGTTCAAGCTCACGGTGCAGGAGAAGCAGGTCGTGATCGACGACGCCGGCACCAAGATGTGGGCAATGACCTACAACGGTTCGATGCCGGGCCCGATGATGGTCGTTCATGAGGGCGACTACGTCGAGCTGACGCTGGTCAATCCCGAGACCAACACGATGCCGCACAACATCGACCTGCACGCCGCGACCGGGGGTCTCGGTGGCGGCGCGCTGACCCACGTCAATCCGGGCGAGCAGACGGTGCTGCGCTTCAAGGCGACCAGGCCCGGCGTGTTCATCTATCACTGCGCGCCGGAGGGTATGATCCCCTGGCACGTCGTCTCCGGCATGCACGGCGTCGTCATGGTGTTGCCGCGCGACGGGCTGAAGGACGGTAGCGGCAAGCCGCTGCACTACGACAAGGTTTTCTACATCGGCGAGAACGATCTCTACGTGCCGAAGGACGAGAACGGCAAGTACAAGACCTACGACTCCGTCGGCGAATCCTACAGCGACACCATGGATGTCATGCGCAAGCTCGTCCCGAGCCACGTCGTGTTCGAGGGACGAGTCGGGGCGCTGACCGGCAAGAACGCGCTCACTGCCAACGTCGGCGAGACCGTGCTGATCGTCCATTCGGAGGCCAACCGCGACACCCGCCCGCACATCATCGGCGGCCATGGCGACTACGTCTGGGAGACCGGCAAGTTCAACAACCCGCCGGAGCTCGATCTCGAGACCTGGTTCGTCCGCGGCGGTTCGGCAGGCGCGGCGCTCTATACCTTCCGCGAACCCGGCGTTTACGCCTACGTCAACCACAACCTGATCGAGGCGGTGGAGCTCGGCGCGACCGCGCACATCAAGGTCGAGGGGAAGTGGAACGAGGATCTGATGAAGTCGATCTCGCCTCCCGGCCCGATCCCGCCGCAGAAGCTCGGCGCCGCGGCGCCGGCTGATGCCGTGATTACGCGATAGAAATCCTGACGGGGGCCCGCCGCAGGCGGGCTCTTCCATTTTGGGAGTCGAGAGCCATGCTGATCGCGCTGAAACTGAAGGCCGCTGCTCTCGGGGCGGCCGTGGCAGGTCCCCTCCTTGCCGCGTCGCTTGCGCCATCGTCCCCACCGGCGGTGGGCGGCACGGTCTCACTTCCGGCCTCCTCCTTCAGCTACCGGGTCGCCGGCGACTTCTCTCGCGAAGGCCGGCCGGTTTCGGCTCCGCTGCGGGAGGTCCGTCTGACAGGCACTCTCGTTGTCATGAAGAACCAGGTGACGGCTGCCGAGTACGCGCACTGCGCGGCCGAGGGTGCCTGCCCGCGCGTCGCGATGCCGGCCGGATCGCAGGACGTGCCGATGGTCGGCATTTCATGGCATGACGCCACGGCCTACGCGGAGTGGATCTCGCGCAAGACCGGCTTCCGCTACCGCCTTCCCACCGACGAGGAATGGTCTTTCGCCGCGGCCGAGAGGGCACGGGACGAGGCCCTTCCCTTGGTCGACCCCGCGGATCCGGCGCAGGCCTGGATCGCGCGTTACGAAGCAGAAACCGCGCGCGGACGCCCTGCGATCGCGACGCCCCAGCCGCCCGGCACTTTCGGCACCAACAGCAACGGGCTTGCCGACGTCGGCGGCAACGTCTGGGAATGGACAAACTCCTGCTTTCTGCGGGTCTCGCTCGACGGGGGTGCGGAGCGCGTCAGCAACGTCAATTGCGGAGTCCGCGTCGTCGAAGGCGCCCACCGCACCTACATGACGGACTTCATCCGCGATCCGAAGGTGGGCGGCTGCGCCGCCGGTGTGCCGCCGTCCAATCTCGGCTTCAGACTGGTGGTCGAGGGCGCCTCCCCGGCAGTCGCCATCTTCCAAGGCGCGCTAAGGCTTATTCCTCGCGGCTGACGAGCAGGGTCGAAGGAATCGAGGTCAAGCGGCCGAAAGGCCGCAGACTTGTCGCTTACGGTCTCTTCCATTCCGTTAGGAGACGCTACCGCCGAATCTGTCGACCGAAAGATTGCTCCGACTTGCTTGCGCCGCGACAACGTCGACTTGCGACGAAACGAGTAGTTTTGAAATTGCAATGTGCATCGAAGACTTCGCGGGCTCGGGAGGCTCGTTTGAACACGAACGTAATCGAGCTTGGACATTCACGCGACTTCTCCGTGGACGAGATTCTGGCCAGTTCCTGGGACCGGAAGCTTTCGAAGGATTTGGCCGCCGAAATCGAGGCCTGCACCGGCGACAAGCGCGAGACCGTCGAGGAAATGCGCCGATTTCTGGCCGTGAAGGGTTATCGGGAGCTGCTGCAGTGCCTCCGGACCGCGCGCGACGGCAAGGACTCCGAAGAGGCCCTCCGTGCCATCGCGCATGAGATGCGCAAATACGCGCTGCAACGACCGGCACTCTCAGCGGCTGCCTTCCGCAGCGCGGCCGTCGACTGCCCGCAATGGCGCGCCGCGCACGATGAGCTGCATTCGTTTATGATCGACGTTCTGGGCGACTGCGGTGTGGCCGGCGAAGGAGCAGAGGATGCGCTCAACATGCTCAGAAGCCTGGTTCGCGGTTTCGTCCTGAACGAAATGATGCACTGTTTGATCGGAGTTTATTCGTACGAAGACTCTTTCGACAGCGCGATTCGGGTGTTTGTCGCCGGTCTCCCGGCCTTGGGCGGACCGCGCCCGGGAACCAGGCTTTGAGGCTTGTTCAGGTAAGCGTTGCGGGCCAGCAGCCTCATCCGCATCTCTGTCGCCCGAACCGTCGATCCGTCGCGGCACGAATTCGAAACACAAGTCGCGGCAGCCTTGCCGCTGCGCAAGGCAGCGTCGATTCGGCGCGCTGCAAACGCGGTCCTTCAGTGCCAGCCTTGCGCTTCAAAGATCTTCGGCCTTTCTCACGCCCACGCGCGCCAAATCGCGCAGCAGCCTGCTCAACAGAATGACGTTGGTCCGCTGAAGCAGCCTATTGTCGCCGAATCGGAATTCGTTTCCTTGCGTCACGATCAGACCGTCCGTCCGCTCGAACAGTATCGCGCGTTTCTTCAATCGGGCGACCCGCCGCCGCACGGTTTCGAAAGGCAGATTCAAGAAACGAGCAAGTGCCGCCCGCGATATCCCTTTTTTGAAGGAATCCGGTTCGCTCGCCTCGAGGCTGGCGAACCTCCGGTCCAGAGCTGGATCCTTCATTATCGCGGCGACGTTCGCATTCATCACCGCGTGCACCAGCAACAGATCGACCGGATCGAAGTCGTAATGCCTGAGCAGCTCGCTTATGGAGTACAGCCCGTACGCGAGAATGTGTCTCGACACTGCCCTCGCCAGATCGCCTCTTTTTCTGTCTGAAATCATCACCGTCGTCCGCGCCGTCCAAGAACGGAACGAACCTACTCAAAATGAGTACGCCCGGACTTTGTCTTGCGACAAACACTCGCTTGAAATCGCCTGTTGATGGAGTAGTGACAACATGGTTGGATCGCATGCACCGCGCGCTGCGAGTCCGAGGCAATGAGCTTGATCAATTCCGAAGGACGATCTCGAATCGCAGCTCGGCGTCGGCCTTGGAACAAAATGGTGGCAATCGGAGTTGTGTCCGTTCTTTGCGCAGCATTGGGGCGCCGCGTGCGGATGAGAAGCGCGATCGTCGGGTTAGCGTGGGGGCTCTCCATCCAGGCTTTTCCCGTTTCTGCTCAGACATCTGGCCAGCCACCGGACACGATGGCGGCTCGGGTGGAGGCCTGCACCCCTTGCCATGGCAAGGAGGGCCAAGGCACCAGCGACGTCTACTTCCCGCGTCTGGCCGGCAAGCCGGCAGGGTACCTCTATAATCAGCTCCTCGCCTTCAAGAACGGGCGGCGGAAGTACCCCCCGATGAACTATCTGCTGGAGTATCTCTCCGATCCATACTTGCAGGACATGGCCGGGTATTTCGCCGAACAGCGTCCACCGTTTCCGGCTCCTGCCGCGAGCGACGTCAGCCCCCAGATCTTGCAGCAGGGCCAAGCTTTGGTCAGCCGCGGCGACCCTGCGCGACAGATCCCGGCTTGCGGCAGTTGTCACGGGCCGGGCCTCACGGGCATGGAGCCAGGCATCCCTGGGCTCCTCGGTCTTCGGCCGAATTACGTGAGCGCGCAATTGGGCGCGTGGCGCTACGGCACCCGAACGGCGAAGGGTCCGGACTGCATGCAACAGGTGGCCGCGCGTCTTACCGAAGCCGACGTCACTGCAGTGGCTGCATATCTTGCGAGCCGACCCGTCCCCATCAACGCCGCCCCCGCCCCGAAGGGCTCCTACGTATTGCCCTTCGCATGCGGAAGCGAGCCGGACTGAGGAGACGGTCATGCGATCACGTGCACGAATCCTTGGCTTGCTCCTGCTTTCGTTCCTCGCGGGATCAGCCGCGTACGCGCAGCAACAGAACTCCGCGACCGGCCCGAGCGATATCGTCAAACGCGGCGAGTACCTCGCTCGCGCGGGCGACTGCATCGCCTGCCACACGGCGCCCGAGGGACGCACCTTCGCCGGCGGTCGGGCCATGCCGACGCCATTCGGAACGCTCTACTCGTCCAACATCACGCCAGACCGCGAGACCGGGGTTGGCAAGTGGACCGCCGATGACTTCTACGTCACCATGCACAGAGGCCGCTTTCCCGATGGCGGCCTGATTTATCCGGCGATGCCGTTCGCGTCCTACACCAAGGTCACGCGTGCCGACAGCGACGCGATCTTCGCCTACCTCAAGTCGATTCCGCCGGTGAACCAGAAGAACCGGGAGCACGACCTCCGCTTCCCCTACAACAACCGCGAACTGATCCTTGGCTGGCGCACGCTGTTCTTCACCGAAGGCGAGTTCAAGCCCGATCCTGGGAAATCGGCGGAATGGAATCGCGGCGCCTACCTGGTCGAGGGCCTGGGCCATTGCGGCATGTGCCACTCGCCGATCAATGCGCTCGGCGGGACGTCCCAGTCGGATGCGTTCAAGGGCGGCCTGATCCCGATGCAGAACTGGTACGCGCCCTCGCTCACCTCCAATCGCGAGGCGGGGCTCGGCGACTGGAGCATCCAGGAGATCGTCGATCTTCTGAAAACGGGCGTCTCAGCGCGCGGCGTCGTCTACGGCCCCATGGCGGAGGTCGTCTTCAATAGCCTGCAATACCTGACGGACGAAGATACACGGGCAATGGCGGTGTATCTGAAGGGAATCGCCGAACCGGCACCGAGGCCGCCCGCCGCCACGACACTTCCATCGACCGAGAGTAGTCTACTCATCAGTCTCGGCAAGACGGTCTACGACAACAAATGCGCGACCTGCCACGGCGCGCAAGGCGAGGGCAAAACGCCTGGCTGGCCCCCACTCGCGGGAAACCAGTCGATCGAGATGGAATCCGCCGTGAACCCGATCCGTATGGTGCTGAACGGCGGCTATCCGCCGGGAACTGCAGGCAACCCGAAACCCTACGGCATGCCACCCTTCGCCGGTCAGCTCTCCGACAACGAGGTCGCGGCGGTCGTAAGTTACATCCGCACTGCCTGGGGTAATCGCGGCACGGCCGTCAGTGCGCGCGAGGCGAACGAGCTGCGCTCAGCGCCGCTCGATTGAGGTGAACATGATAAACTCGGACCTGCCCGAACAGGCGGCTGAACGGCTCGATGAGCGCGTCGACAGGATCGTCGCCGGCGGCCCGAGAGGGGCGCTGACCCTTGCGGGCATCACGACGGCAATGGTGATCGCACTCTGGCTGGCGTTCTACTTCTTCGTGTTTCTCCCCCGCGGTGCTCTGCAATGACCGCGGAGGATGCTCACGATGACGCCACGATCGTCCGCACCGAACGCCGCTGGGCAACGATCTCGGTCGTCATCATCGTTGTTCTCATCCTGTTGGCGGCGTTCGCCGGCATCCACCAGGCGACCATGCCGCAGGGACGCGTCGAGACCATCGATCCGACCCGGCTGCACCTCTCCGGCGAGTTCGTCGAATCCAATCTGGGCACGGCGAACGAGGCCGACGGGACCGTCACGGTCCGGGCGATCGGCCAGCAATACTCGTTCACGCCGGCCTGCATCCTCGTGCCGGTCGACACGCCGATCAAGCTGCGAGCCACCAGCGCAGACGTGGTCCACGGGATCCTCATCCAGGGTACTAACGTCAACACCATGCTGGTACCCGGCTACGTTTCAGAGCAGTTCATGCGCTTCGAGAAGACGGGCGACCATCTGATGCCATGCCAGGAGTTCTGCAGCTTCGGCCATGAAGGCATGTGGGGCAAGGTCAGGGTGATCGACAAGGCCGAGTTCGCATCGCGCGCAAAAAATGGTGGGAGGTTGAGCTGTGTTGGTGAATAGGAAGCTCATCCTCGCGCACTTCTGGCTGGCCTTCGTCGTGTTCGGGCTCGCCCTGTGTCTCGGCGCCTGGCAGATGTTCGTGCGCAGCCCGCTCTATACCTGGATCAGCAATCCGGAATGGTACTATCGCTCGCTGACCGCGCACGGCACGGTGATGGGTTACGTCTTCCCGACGCTGGTCGCGATGGGCTTCGGTTATGCGATCACCGAGTCCGCGCTGCAGCAGCGTTTAGTCGGAGTGCGCTGGGCTTGGGCGGGATTCTGGCTGATCGTCATCGGCGCGATCATGGCGATGGTCCCGGTGGCGCTTGGCCGCGCGTCGGTGCTCTACACGTTCTATCCCCCGCTGATCGGCAATGCCTTTTATTACATCGGCGTCGTGCTGGTCGTGGTTGGCTCCTGGATCTGGGTCGCGTTGATGTCCATCAACCTGCGGGTCTGGAGACGCGCTCACCCCGGTGAACCGGTGCCGCTTGCGATGTTCGCGAACGTAGCGGGATCGTATCTCTGGGCTTGGACAGCAGTAGGCGCCGCGCTCGAACTGCTGCTGCAGATCATTCCCGTCGCGCTCGGCCTGAAGACAACGATCGACGCCGGCCTGGCGCGCGTCTTCTTCTCGTGGACACTGCACGCCATCGTCTATTTCTGGCTGATTCCGACCTACATCGCCTATTACACCATCGTGCCGCGTGCGATCGGCGGCCGGCTCTACAGCGACACGATGGCCCGCCTCTCCTTCATCCTGTTCCTCGTTGTCGCGATGCCGATCGGCATCCACCACACTTTCGCCGACCCGCAGGTCGGCGCCGGCTTCAAATTCATCCACTCGACGTTCACCGCGCTGGTCGCATTGCCGACACTGCTGACCGTCTTCACGATCTGCGCATCCGTCGAGATCGCCGCTCGCCTGCGCGGCGGCCGTGGCGCGCTTGGTTGGATCCGAGCGCTGCCGTGGCAAAATCCGATCATGCTGGCAGTCGCATTCTCCTTCGTGATGCTCGGATTCGGCGGCGCCGGCGGTCTGATCAATATGAGCTATCAACTCGATACGACCATCCACAACACGCAGTGGATCACCGGCCATTTCCACCTGATCTTCGGTGGCGCCATCGTCATCATGTATTTCGCCATTGCCTATGACCTCTGGCCGCATCTGACCGGCCGTGCGTTGCCCAATCTTGCTCTGGCACGAACGCAGTTGTGGCTATGGTTCATCGGCATGATCGTGACGACCTTCCCCTGGCACTGGGTCGGCATTCTCGGCATGCCGCGCCGGATGGCCTATTACGACTACTCGAATCCGGCGATTGCCCCGGAAGCGCTCTACGTCAGCCTGTCGGCGTTCGGCGCACTCATCCTTCTGATCTCTGGTCTTCTCTTCCTATTCATCCTGGCGCGCGCACACGCGCAGCCGGCGACCGAGGCGGGCGAATACCGCTTCAGCATGCCCGTGCATCCCGTCCGCTCGGTGCCGCTCGCGTTGAATAGCTTCGGCATCTGGGTTGCTCTGATGATCGGGTTGACCGTCACGAACTACGGCTACCCGATCCTGATGCTGGCCGCGCGCCAAGACACGTCGGTGCCGGCGGTCTATGTGGGGGCGCAGTGATGAGCGCCCGCGAACTCTTCACGTTCCGCAACACCTACTTCTCGATAGGCGTGGGAGTGGCTGCCGGCGTGTTCGCGCTGGCTGCCATCACCGGATTCGTCCTCCTGCCCCGTCTGCAGCCGGAATTGAAATACGCGGACCTCTGGGACGCCTTTTGCAGCGCGGCCGGCCTGCCGCGGCGGAGCGTCTCCTCCGGAGAAATACCAAAATCCCCGCACCGGTTGTCCGAGGCGGTCCTTACGCCGACAACGCTTGCCCGTCCGACCCAGGAATCGATCGGCCGCGGGGCGACACTCGCCCAGCGCTGCGCAATCTGCCACGGGCCGACGGGTATCAGCAGGGCTGACTCCCCCAATCTGGCGGGTCAGTACGCAAGCGTCATCTACAAGGAGCTTTTGGACTTCCGTTCGGGCGCGCGGACCAACGCCGTGATGTCGCCGTTCGCAGCAAACCTGTCCGACCAAGACATCAAGGATCTCGCCGCCTACTATGCGTACCTGCCTCGCCTACCGGCCTATCACCCGCAGGAGCAGCTTCCGAGGCCGCGGGTGGTCATCTATGGCGCGCCGATGCGCGGCATCGCGCCCTGCGGCTCCTGCCACGGCAGCCTCGACAACAAGGCCGGCAGTCCATGGCTGGAAGGGCAATCCGAAGCGTATCTTAAGGCGCAGCTTCAGGCATTCGCGGCCGGTCAGCGCACGAACGACATCAGTCAGCAGATGCGAAACGTCGCGCGCGCACTGACGTCCCAGGAGATCGACCAGGCTGCAGCCTACTACGCCTCGCAGCCGCCCGACATCATCAAGACGACGGATTGACGGGCGGACCATCCTGAGGATGCTGGAAATGCCGAAGTCTAGAAATCTTTTGGTCTTGCTCGTGACCACTTGGGCATTCACCGCCTGTTTCGCAGTGTGGACGATGTTCGGAGTCACGGGCATCCCAATCCGTGCTCAGCTCAATTTGGATTCAACCCAGGTGGGGCTTCTCACGGCCACGCCAGTCTTGACCGGGGCACTGTTCCGCCTGCCACTCGGTATCTGGACAGATCGCTTCGGCGGACGAGCCATCATGCTGCTCTTGCTGGTAGGTTGCGCTATCCCGCTGTGGATCTCGTCGTATGCGACAATGCTGTGGCAGTTCCTGTTGCTCGGCCTCGCTCTCGGGCTGGTCGGCGCTTCCTTCTCCGTCGGAACGCCCTATGTGGCGCGCTTCTTTCCAAAAGAGAGACGCGGGTTCGCCATGGGATTTTTTGGCGCGGGCACCACAGGGGCCGCGCTGAACATGTTCGTCGCCCCGTTTCTGGTGGGCAGCTACGGCTGGCAGTCCGTGCCGAAGGTCTATGCGGTCGCTCTTCTTGTGACGGCGGTATTGTTTTGGTTCCTATCTGCCCCTGATCCTGGGACGGGTGCGGGCAGCGCGCCTTCGATGCGACAGCAGTTGTCGGTATTGCGCGATCCTCGAGTCTGGAAATACTGCCAATACTATTCCATTGTGTTTGGAGGCTTCACAGCCCTGTCGATCTGGATGCCGCAATACTTCAAGAACGAATACGGCTTCTCGATCGCTCAGGCCTCGCTGCTCGCGGCTTGCTTTTCCCTTCCAGGCGGTGCGTTTCGTGCGGTCGGCGGCTGGTTGTCGGATCGCTTTGGCGCTCACGGCGTCACCTGGTGGGTGCTATGGGCGGCCTGGATCGCTTTGTTCCTGCTGTCCTACCCGAGAACCGAGCTGATCGTGCATACCGTCAATGGGCCAGCCAGTTTTGGCATCGCGCTGCCTGCTTGGCTGTTCACCGGGTTGTTAATGGTGCTCGGTATCGCCTTCGCGTGCGGTATGGCATCTACCTTCAAGTACATCGGGGACGATTTTCCGGAAAGCATGGGCGCAGTCTCCGGTATTGTTGGTATGGCCGGCGGCCTTGGTGGGTTCCTCCTGCCGATCATGTTCGGCGCGATCCTGGATCGGTTGGGCGTGAACTCGAGCTGCTTCATGCTGCTTTACGGCATTGTCTGGGTGTCGTTGACGCTGAGCTACCTGACCGAGGTGCGGCGCGCACCCGTGATGGGCGAAGTAACGGGAACGACCATCACCAAGATGTTGCGATAGAATCTGGGAAGGAACTGCCAAATGAGCCATTTCCTCGAACGCCTCACCTACCTTTCCCGGCGGCGCGAACCTTTCGCCGACGGCCTCGGCGAATTGCGCGACGAGGACCGCATGTGGGAGGAAGGATACCGACAGCGCTGGCAGCACGATAAAATCGTGCGCTCCACCCACGGCGTGAACTGCACCGGCGGCTGTAGCTGGAAAATCTACGTCAAGAGCGGCGTCGTCACCTGGGAGACGCAGCAGACCGACTATCCGCGCACCCGCCCCGGCATCCCCAACCACGAGCCGCGCGGCTGCTCGCGCGGCGCCTCCTACAGCTGGTACCTCTACAGCGCCAGCCGCATCAAATACCCATTGGTACGCGGCAGGCTGATCAAGGCATGGCGGGAAGCGCGCCAGACTTTAGAGCCGGTCGAGGCATGGGCCTCGATCGTCGGCGATCAGGAGAAGGCGACAAGCTACAAGGCAATACGCGGGCGCGGCGGCTTCGTGCGCGCGAGTTGGGATGAAGCCACCGAGATCATTGCCGCCGCCAATGTGCACACCATCAAAAACTGGGGGCCGGACCGGGTCGTCGGCTTCTCGCCGATTCCGGCCATGTCGATGGTCTCCTATGCTTCCGGCGCGCGCTATCTCAGTCTGATCGGTGGCACGCTTTTGTCCTTCTACGACTGGTATTGCGACCTGCCGCCATCCTCTCCCCAGACCTGGGGCGAGCAGACCGACGTGCCGGAATCGGCCGACTGGTACAATTCCGGCTACATCATCGCCTGGGGTTCCAACGTGCCGCAGACGCGCACGCCGGACGCGCATTTTTTCACCGAGGCCCGCTATAACGGCACCAAGGTGGTAGCGGTCACGCCCGACTATTCCGAGGTCGCGAAGCTCTCCGATCTGTGGCTGCATCCCAAGCAGGGAACCGACTCGGCCCTCGGCATGGCGCTTGGCCATGTCGTGTTGAAGGAGTTCTTCATCGACCGCAAGGTGCCCTATTTCGAGGATTACGCGCGCCGCTATACCGATCTGCCAATGCTGGTAAAGCTGAAGAAGGACGGTGATCGATGGGTCCCCGATCGCTATCTGCGCCAGAGCGATCTCGCCGGCGGAACTAAATCGCGCGCTAAGACGGCAAAATCCGACAGCGCCGACTGGAAGACGATTGCCTTTTCAGAGGAGACAGGTGAGCCGGTGGTTCCGCAGGGTTCGATGGGCTATCGCTGGCCTAAGGACGGCGAGCCGCAGAGCCGCTGGAACCTCGAGGAAAAAGATGGCGAGAGCGGCGAGCCCATACGGCTGGCACTGAGCGCCCTCGACCGATGTGACGACATCGTTCCGGCGGCTTTCCCCTATTTCGGCGGTCAACTGCATGAGCGTTTCGCCGAGAACGACCAGGGCGGCGACATACTCGTCCGCAACGTGCCGGTGCGACGGCTGGCGCTGGTCGATGGCGAGGGGATCGTTGCGAGCGTCTTCGACCTGATGTGCGCCCATTACGGGCTCGACCGCGGGCTCGGCGGCGCCTGCGCATCGGGTTATGACGACGACGTGCCCTATACGCCGGCCTGGCAGGAGACAATCACCGGCGTCCCCGCCGAATGTGCCATCCGCGTCGCGCGCGAGTTTGCCCACAATGCGGAAAAGACCAATGGCCGTTCTATGGTGATCATCGGTGCGGGTGTGAACCATTGGTATCACCAGGACATGACCTATCGTTCCATCATCAATGTCCTGATGCTGTGCGGCACGATCGGCGTCTCCGGCGGCGGCTGGGCGCATTATGTCGGCCAGGAGGCGCTGCGCCCGCTTGCCGGTTGGATGACACTCGCCTTTGCGCGGGACTGGGTGCGGCCGGTGCGCCAGATGAACGGCACGTCGTTCTTCTACTCCCATTCCGACCAGTGGCGCTATGAGAAGCTCGATGTGTCCGGCCTTCTTTCGCCGCTCGCCGATCCGGACAACTACAAGGGCAGCTTCATCGACCTCAATGTACGCGCCGAGCGCATGGGCTGGCTACCTTCGGCGCCGCAATTGGCATCCAACCCGCTGGGGCTTGCGGCCGAGGCGGAAAAGGCCGGGCTCGAGCCACGCGAATTCGTCGCCGATGGCCTCAAATCGGGCGCGTTGAAACTTTCCTGCGAGGATCCGGACAATCCCGTCAATTTCCCGCGCAACCTGTTCATCTGGCGCTCGAACCTCTTCGGCTCGTCCGGCAAGGGTCACGAATATTTCCTAAAGCATTTCCTTGGCACCAGGCACGGGCTGCAGGGCAAGGATCTCGGCGAGACGGGCGCGGTCAAGCCCGAGGAGATCGTCTGGCGCGATCCGGTACCGGAAGGCAAGCTCGATCTGGTGGTGACGCTCGACTTCCGCATGTCGTCAAGCTGCCTCTATTCCGATATCGTGCTGCCGACGGCATCTTGGTATGAGAAGAACGATCTTAACACCACCGACATGCATACTTTCATTCATCCGCTGTCGGCAGCAGTAGATCCGGTCTGGGAATCGAAGAGCGACTGGGAAACCTACAAGGCGATCGCCAAACGCTTTTCCGAACTCGCCGAGGGTCATCTCGGCGTCGAGCGCGATCTCGTGCTGAGCCCGATCAAGCACGACACGCCGGGCGAGCTTGCCCAACCCTTCGGCGTCAAGGACTGGAAGAAGGGCGAATGCGACCCGATCCCGGGTGTGACCGCTCCGCAGGTGACGATAGTCGAGCGGGATTATCCCAATACCTGGCGACGCTTCACAGCGCTCGGGCCGCTGATCGACACTCTCGGGAACGAGGAAAAGGGCGTCGAGTGGGAGACGGAAGCAGAGGTCGCGGGGCTGCGCGAACTGAACCGCACGGTAACAGAAGACGGGCCGACAAAGGGGCGGCCGCGCATCGATACCGACATCGATGCGGCCGAAACCATTCTTTATCTCGCTCCAGAGACAAATGGCGAGGTTGCCGTGAAGGGGTGGGAGGCGCTCGGCGAAAAGACCGGCCGCGACCACACCCATCTGGCGAAGCAGCGCGAGGACGAAAAGATCCGCTTCCGCGACATCGTCGCCCAACCCCGCAAGGTCATCACATCACACACCTGGTCAGGCATCCAGAGCGAGGAGCAGACCTATAATGCGGGCTATCTGAACCGCACCGAACTGATCCCCTGGCGCACGCTCACCGGCCGCCAGCAGTTCTACCAGGACCACCAATGGATGCGCGATTTCGGCGAAGCTTTCGCGCTCTACCGGCCGCCGGTCGACACCCAGACCGTCAACGCCATGCTCGGCAAGCACTCCAACGGCGAGAAGGAAATCGTCCTCAACTTCATCACGCCGCACCAGAAATGGGGCATCCACTCCACCTATACCGACAATCTGATCATGCTGACGTTGTCGCGCGGCGGGCCGATCGTCTGGATTTCCGAGGTGGACGCGAAGAAGGCCGGCATCGTCGACAATGATTGGATCGAACTCTTCAACGTAAATGGCGCCATCTCCGCCCGCGCCGTCGTCAGCCAACGCGTCAAGGAGGGCATGTGCCTGATGTATCACGCACAGGAGAAGATTGTGAACGTGCCGGGCTCGCAGATCACCGGTCAGCGCGGCGGCATCCACAATTCCGTCACCCGCACGTTGCTGAAGCCGACCCACATGATCGGCGGTTACGCCCAGCTCTCCTACGGCTTCAACTATTACGGCACGGTGGGTTCGAACCGCGACGAGTTTGTCATCGTGCGCAAGCTCAACGAGATCAAGTGGCTTGATCACTCGAACCCGGTGGACCGGGCTCGCCAGCAGGAGCCCGTATCATGAAAATCCGTGCTCAGATCGCAATGGTGATGAATCTGGACAAATGCATCGGGTGCCACACCTGCTCCGTCACCTGCAAGCAAGTGTGGACCTCCCGCCAAGGGATGGAATACGCTTGGTTCAACAACGTCGAGACCAAGCCCGGCATTGGCTACCCCAAGGATTGGGAAAACCAGGAGCGCTGGAACGGCGGCTGGAAGCGCAAGAAGAACGGCAAAATCGTGCCGAAGCAGGGCGGCCGGCTCGCGCTGCTTTCGAAAATATTCGCCAATCCGAACCTGCCGGAAATCGACGACTATTACGAACCGTTCACCTTCGACTATGAACATTTGCAGAAGGCGCCTGAACTTGAAACCGCGCCTGTCGCGCGGCCGCTTTCGCTCGTTACCGGCCGGCCAATGGAAAAGATCGAGTGGGGCCCGAACTGGGAGGAAATCCTCGGCGGCGAATTCGACAAGCGCTCGAAGGACTACAATTTCGAAGCCGTTCAGAAGGACATTTACGGGCAGTTCGAAAACACTTTCATGATGTATCTGCCGCGGCTCTGCGAGCATTGCCTCAACCCGGCCTGCGTCGCCTCCTGCCCCTCCGGCTCCATCTACAAGCGCGAGGAGGACGGTATCGTCCTCATCGACCAGGACAAGTGCCGCGGCTGGCGCATGTGCGTATCGGGCTGCCCCTACAAGAAGATCTATTACAACTGGACCTCCGGCAAGGCGGAGAAGTGCATCTTCTGCTATCCACGCATCGAGGCCGGGCAGCCGACGGTTTGTTCGGAAACCTGCGTCGGCCGCATCCGCTATCTCGGCGTGCTGCTCTACGATGCCGACAGCATCGAGAAGGCGGCTTCCGTCGAAGACGAGCAGGACCTTTACGAGGCCCAGCTAAAGCTTTTCCTCGATCCGAACGATCCCGCCGTAGTGGAGCAGGCACGTGCCGACGGCATTGCTGACAACTGGATCGAGGCTGCCAGGCGCTCACCCACTTACAAGATGGCGGTAGACTGGAAGATCGCCTTCCCGCTCCATCCCGAATACCGCACACTGCCGATGGTCTGGTACGTGCCGCCGCTCTCGCCCATCCAGTCCCACGCCAACGCCGGCGCGATCGAGACGGTCGGCGAAATCCCCGATGTGCGCTCGCTGCGCATCCCGGTGCGCTATCTCGCCAACCTACTCACCGCCGGCGCCGAAGCGCCGATCGTCTTGGCGCTGGAGCGGATGTTGGCCATGCGCATCTACTACCGCCAGCGTCAGCTCGGCGAGGGCGACGGCGAGGCGGCGCTGGCGCAGGCGGGACTGTCGAAGGCGCAGGTGGAGGAGATGCACCGCTATCTCTCCATCGCCAACTATGAGGACCGCTTCGTCATTCCAACCAGCCACCGCGAAGAGGCAGAGGACGCCTATGGCCTGAAGGGCTCGTGCGGCTTCACCTTCGGCAATGGCTGCGACTTCGGGCCACCGCATTCGACCCTTTTCGGCGGCAAGATGGGGCGGCGCAAGCTGAACCCGATGCGGCCGCTCGACACGTGAGGGCTGTACCATGCTGATCTTCAGGGCTTTTAGCGCGCTGCTTTCCTATCCGAGCGTAGAGATGCGTCAGGCGCTGCCGGAGATTTCCGCTGTCATAACCAGTTCGCCGCTGGTCGCGGCAGGAGAGCGGCAGCAGCTTATCGATCTGATCGCCGAACTCCGCGAAGGTGATTTGCTGGCGGCGGAGGAACGCTATGTTGATTTGTTTGACAGGGGGCGGGCGCTGTCTCTACATTTGTTCGAGCATCTACATGGCGACGGACGCGACCGCGGCGCGGCCATGGTCGAGCTGAAGGCGCTCTATGCCGCCGCCGGCTTCGATCTCGCGACATCTGAACTGCCGGACTACCTGCCGGTCGTATTGGAATATCTCAGCCAGCGCGCCGTGGCAGAGGCGCGCGACATGCTCGCCGATTGCGCCCACATCCTCAACTCCATCGCGCGCTCGCTGATCGCCAGACAAAGTCGCTACGCGGCCGTGCCGCAGGCACTTCTGGTTATCGCTGGGGAAAAGCCGATCGACGCGTCTGATATCAAGTTCGTCCGCGAAGAACCCGAGGCCCTCGACCGCGATTGGGTCGAGCAACCGGCCTTCGCTGGAGCGCCCGAGATATCGACGCCTGCCTCCCGCGGGCGTCTATCCTGAGAGGGGAGATTTTCTGATGCTCACCAATTCCTACGTGAATACGCTCCTCTTCGGGGTCTATCCCTATATCTGCCTCGTGGTGCTCCTGATCGGCAGTCTGATCCGCTTCGACCGTGAGCCATATACATGGAAAAGCGATTCCTCGCAGATGCTGCGCAAGCGCGAACTGCGCCTCGGCTCCAACTTTTTCCATTACGGCGTCATCATCGTCATCCTCGGTCATTTTGCTGGATTCCTCGCGCCCAACTGGGCGGTCGACTGGGCCCTGTCGCCTGTTGCGCACCAGCTGCTGGCGATGGTGGTCGGCGGCATCGCCGGTCTCGTCGCCATCATTGGCTTGACTATTTTAATTCACCGGCGGCTCGCCGACCCGCGCATCCGGCTGAACAGCCGCAAATGGGACATCGCCATCACCTTCATGCTGTGGCTACAGCTTTTGCTCGGCCTTCTTACTGTGCCGCTCTCGGCCTATCATATGGATGGCGGGTTGTTCGAAACGCTGTGCAGTTACGTCAAGGGCGTCGTGACGCTCAATGCCGGGTCTGCGGCACTCATGGTCGACGTGCCGCTCACCTACAAGCTGCACATCCTACTCGGCTTCACGCTCTTCCTCGTCTCGCCCTTCACGCGCATGATCCATATCTGGAGCGGCGCCGGCGCACTCGCCTATCTGTTCAGGCCCTACCAGGTCGTGCGGACGCCGAAGACGCGTGCGAAGGAGCCGATCCGGTCATGAGCGTCTCGGTGAATGGCGTCGACGTAGCCGCGGCTGCTGAAACTACCAGCGAGCTCAGCGCGGCACGGGAATTGCTCAGACAACGGGCGGTCGCTGTCGGCATTCTCGATGCCACATCGACCGACGAAGGGACCATCGATCAAGCAATCGAAGAGCTGCTCGCACGCGAGATCGTGACGCCGACTCCGATGGATGAGGAATGCCGACGCTATTACGACGCATATCCGCGGGATTTCGAAAGCGGTGATTTGGTGCATGCCCGCCACATTCTATTCCAGGTGACCCCTGCGGTGAGCATCCCCGAGATTCGCGAGCGCGCGGAACAGACGCTGAACGAGTTGTTGCGGGAGCCCGAGCGCTTCGCATCCGTGGCGGCCGAAATGTCAAACTGCCCTTCTGGTCAGCACGGGGGCAATCTGGGGCAGATCGGCCGTGGTGACACGGTGCCGGAGTTCGAGAGGGCGATTTTTCGGTTGGGGCTAACCGGCCTGCTGCGGGAGTTGGTAAAAACTCGTCATGGCTTCCACATCGTGGCCATCGATCAACGCATCCCTGGAAAGCGGCTGCCATTCGACGTGGTACGGGACGAAATCGCCGAACGCCTCCGCGCCATGGTCGAAGAAAAGGCGCTCCGGCAATACATCAGCGTTCTGGCAGGAAAGGCCGACATACAGGGCGCCGACCTCAATGGAACGGAGATACCCCTGGTTCAATAAGAGCTTGCGTCGCTCGGCCTGGTAGGGCCCGGCTATTGCGGAAGTCGCTCAGGAGAATCGGTGCACCGTGCTTGGAGAGCTAATCGCGCAACTTGACCGTCCTGACGTCGCAAAGGGCGTCATGGCGACGCTTCATTTTGATGTCGCACGGCAGATCGAGCGTCGGGCAACCGTGGCGTGCATGCCGGTGACGGATTTTGTGGCAGGTGCGGTTCGTGAATTCCTCGAAAGTGCCGACGATGATCTGTGGTTTCAACTACTCACGATCATCCGGAAATCCAGCGATCCTGGGCTTTCCGCCGTGCAGACGATTTTGACGTGGGCCGTCACGGAGCGATAGTCGGAGCGTTCCAAAGAATGCATCGGTGAGGCCGGATTAGAGAAAGTTCCACTCTGTCGACCGAACCGGAGACAAAGCGTCCGCGTGAGAAACTTGGGCAGCTTACCGGTACGAAGAGATGCCCCGAATCCGCTCCGGCGGAGGGAATCATACGCAACCACCGACACGACGAACCGCTGTTTGTCCTTGGTATGGTGGCGTGAGTGCTTGGCACGTTGTCCGGAGGTTCGCTACGTCGCGAAAACCCACTTGGCGGGAAGCCCCTGTTTTGTTATTGGCGGGCAGTCTAGGATCGCTGGGAAGCATCTTTATGGCCTGCCGTAGCGTTGCTGCAGCGCGGAACCGAGCCTATTGGAGCTTGGTGGCGACAACCTGCCGGCCGCTGATCTTTGCATGGCAGTGACTGGGGATGCAGCCGGTCGGGATCGATGCGGCGGCGACTTGCTTCTTCGGCTGAAAACTGGTCGCAATCAGGGAAAGGAACCCGGCGATGCAGAGCGCGGTCACGGCGCAGATCCCGAAGGTGACACCGCCTCGGAATAGCACCTGCCCCAACGCCCGCATGGTCTTTCCCAACATAAGTGGCACGACATGCGCATACCGCGAAACACTTAACTGATTGAGATAGTCCTGGCAGAAAGACAGCGTGCAGCGTCGCTGCTCTCTCTCGCGCGGTTTTTTCCTCGCCGACCTGCGCGGCTCGCTAAGTCGCCGGAAGTACAGGCTGAAGATAATACGCCCGTTTTCAACAAACCTCTCAAAGCTTTTGACCCCGCGTGGCTCTAAGGCGGACGCGCTGCCTAGCAATTGAAGTCGCTTGTTAAGCTTGATGTCTGCGACGGAGGTTAATTTCGGAACGGCACACGCTGACGGCCGGTGTGCGCGGTCAATGATGAGCGGTGCTTTGTGCGACGCGTGAGTCAGGATGCGAAGGCATTGGCGCGCCCGCTATTGCCCAAACGCCAAGTGCGATTGCCGCAGCGGTCGCCAAGTAAGCTAGCGATTGCTTCATCGTCTGGTTTCCGTCCCGCGCTGGAAGGTTAACAACTCAGCCGCGCGCGCAACAGTTGAACTATTGGCGAACATCACGCCGAAGAGTTCCACACGCCGCGACGTAGGCAGCCATTCATAGGAAGGGGCTCCGTAGCGGAGCTGTGCTCCATCCTTCGCGCCAAGGCGTAGGGGCATCGATCTTCCAGAATCGAGAGGCTTGAACCGAACAAGAGCGCTGATGAGGTGTTTTGGGGCGAGCCCGTCGAGGGCGTTTTGGAGTTCACGCCGCTTCGGTATCGAATATCGCACGGACGGCTGCAATAATCTGACTAGCGTCGATACGTGCCGATAGGGCTGGCTCAGTTGGCGGCCTCTCTCATTTCGAATGTCACCCGTACCGAAGAAATCTAACTGGTCATGTCGGTTGCTAGGGCTAGTGTCGAACAAACAACTAAGCCGCTATCGTCGCGCAGTTAATTGTGACAAGCTGGCTGATCAAAGTACTCGGTGGCAAACATGGTCAAGAAAGCGTGGCTCCCTCCGGTGTTTTTTTGCAGGCCTGCCGCTCCAAAAAAAACAAAACGGCCCCGGATGTTCGACAGACCGGGCCCTGGGGAAGGGGAAAAGTGTGCCGGTGTCAACAACGTCTGCATAGCAGAAAAACGAGCGAGATCGTCGTTCAGCCGTTCGTCACGCGCACCTTCGGCTTCCGTCCCGCGTTCCATTTGCCGTTGATCGCCCGCTCGATCTGGGCTGCGAATTGCAGCAGCAGCCCATCATTGGCCTGCCTGGCGATCGCCTGGATGCCGAGCGGCAGCCCATTTTCATGTTCGGCAAGCGGCAGCGAGATCGCTGGGACACCGCAGAGGTTGGCGAGCGGTGTAAAGGCGAAGTTGCGCCATAGATTGCCGAACCAATCCAGTACCGACGGATTGTCTGATATCGTCAGGAATTCCTTCGTGCCGACTTTCGGGGTTGGCAGCGCGGTGACCGGCGTCAGGATGATATCCCATTCCTCGAAAAACGCCCCGAAGCCGCGCGAGGTAGTGTTGAAGACCGCCTGCATGCGCGCCCGCTCGGCAAAGCTCGTGTGCCGGCCGGCTTCCCAGATCCTGATATTGACGGGTTCGACGAGATCCGAAGGCGGCCTCTCCAGCCCGCGCGCCGCGAGCATATTGTCGATCACGATTGCGAAATTGCTTATGTAGCACGTGGTCTGGGCGTCAAAGGCCGCGCGACAATCGATCGCGGGAAACGCATAGTCCACATAATGGCCGAGACCTTCGAGGAAGCGCCCAACTCTCGTGAGTTCTGCCGCAATGTGCAGCGTCGCACGATAGTCGCCGCACTGTGGTGAGAGCGCGATTCTGAGCTGTCGCGGATCGCGGTTGATGGTCTCGGTGTAGGGATCGGCGGACGTCCAGAACGGCATGAATTCACCGGGCGCTGGGCCTCGGCAATGATCGACGAAGGCCGCGGTATCGCGCACTGAACGCGATTGGCAGCCTTGTATCGATACGAGCCCAGTCAGATCCGACAGATGCGGCGCGAGTGAGAACACGCCGCGCGAGACCTTCAGGCCGATGTTGCCGTTGACACCGGCCGGAATGCGGATCGAGCCTCCGCCGTCGGTCGCATGGGCGATCGGCACGACGCCGGCGGCGACCATGGCCGCGCTGCCAGCCGATGAACCGCAAGTGGTGTAGTCCGTATTCCAGGGGTTGCGCGTGACGTAGACGGCAGGATTGTCGGCCGAACTGCAAACGCCGAACTCCGGCGTCGTCGTCCGCCCAATCAGGTTCAGTCCCGCCTGGCGCATCTTCGTCGTCAGGAACGCATCGGCGGTCGCGCGATTGCCGCGCATCAAGAGCGAGCCCATTTCCTGTAGGCGCCCCTTCATCGTCGGGCCCAGATCCTTCATCAGGAAGGGTAGGCCGGCGAACGGTCCTGCGAGATTCGCACCGTCCGCGCCGGGATCGGAGATTGCATCCTCAAACACCTCGACGACGCCCGACAGGCTTGGGTTGACCTTCGCAATGCCCGTGGCAGCCTGGCGCGCCAGTTCAGCTGCCGTCAGTTCGCCATTTTTGACGTGCTCAGCCAGCGCTACACCGTCGTGCTGCTCCCATTCGTCCCAGCTCATCGACGAAGTCATGCAATTCATTTCCTTCGGTGCGACGACACCTTAGTTTCGCGACAGGCCGGGCGCTCAAAGGCGATAGCGCCACGATTGTAGAAGGCATGGCCTCAGGCCGGCACGATGCTCAACCGAGCTTCCTAACCATCGGTGCCAAGGTTCGTCGGTCTCGACCGGTCTTGTCAATTCGTTGATCGAGTCTCCAAGCTCAAACACGGCTAGGCGATTCAGTACACGCGGGCCGTCGGCTCGATATATTGAATGTCCTTGCTCAAGGTGAAGGTATGGACGGGCCGATAGTCCAAGCGGACATCTCCATTTTGATCCACCCAGGCGAGCGTGTGCTTCATCCAATTTTGGTCATCGCGCCTGGAGAAATCCTCGCGCGCGTGAGCCCCGCGGCTCTCGGTGCGGGCGATGGCCGAATCCACCAGAGCTGTCGCCTGAAGAAGGAGATTTTCGAATTCAAGGGTTTCGACCAAATCGGAATTCCAGATCATCGATCTGTCCGACACGGCGATGTCGGACAGGCCGTTCCAGACTTCGCGCAAAGCTCCTTGGCCCTCCTGTAAGATGTTTCCAGTCCGGAACACCGTTGCGTAAGTTTGCATCGCGCGCTGCATCCGGAGCCGGAGAGCGGGGGTGGGCGTTCCGCCCTTCGCGTTGCGCAGCTTATCGAACCTGACCAACGTCGCTTCTCCGGCATCGGGTGGCAGCTTGGGCTGCGCAGCTTTGCCGATCAATGTTTCGGCGCAGCGCAGCGCGGCGGCTCGACCGAAGACGACGATATCGAGAAGTGAGTTGCAGCCAAGCCTGTTAGCTCCATGCACAGAAACGCAGGCGGCTTCCCCGACAGCCATCAAGCCGGGCACAATCGCGTCAGGATTGCTGTCGGAAGGCTGGACCGCCTCTCCGTGATAGTTCGTGGGGATGCCGCCCATGCAGTAGTGGGCGGTCGGTAGCACAGGGATCGGTTGTCGCGTGACGTCCACGCCGGAGAAAACGCGCGCCGATTCAGATATGCCCGGCAGCCGTTCATGCAGCATCACCGGGTCCAGGTGATCAAGATGCAGGTAGATGTGATCTTTTTTCGGACCGACGCCGCGCCCTTCGCGGATTTCCATCGTCATGGCCCGAGAGACGACGTCGCGTGACGCGAGATCCCGGGCGGAAGGAGCGTAGCGTTCCATGAAGCGTTCGCCCTCGGAATTCACGAGAAAGCCGCCTTCTCCGCGCGCACCTTCCGTGATCAGGCAGCCTGCCCCATAGATTCCGGTCGGATGAAACTGCATGAACTCCATGTCCTGCAATGGCAGGCCGGCGCGCAAGACCAAACCGCCTCCGTCGCCGGTGCAGGTGTGCGCAGACGTGCAGGAAAAATAGATTCTGCCGTAACCACCAGTCGCCAGGATGACGGTCTGTGCACGGAAGCGATGCAGCGTTCCATCCATCAGCGACCAGGCAATGACGCCGCGGCACTCGCCCTCCACCATCATGAGGTCGAGGACAAAATATTCGACGAAGAACTCGGCACCGACGCGCAGGGCTTGCCCATAAAGCGTGTGAATCAAGGCGTGTCCCGTTCGATCCGCCGCAGCGCATGCGCGGGGGACCGGATTTTTGCCGAAGTCACTCATGTGACCACCGAACGGCCTCTGATAGATTTTTCCATCATCAGTACGGGAGAAGGGCATCCCCGCATGTTCCAGTTCGATGACGGTGGGGACGGCCTGCCGGCACATATATTCGATGGCATCTTGGTCGCCGAGCCAGTCGGACCCTTTGACCGTGTCGTACATATGCCATTGCCAACTGTCTTCGCCGATGTTGCCGAGACTGGCTGCAATGCCGCCCTGGGCTGCGACCGTATGGCTGCGTGTCGGAAACACCTTCGTGATGCAGGCAGTCGTTAAACCAGCTTCGACGGCGCCCTGGGTGGCCCGCAAACCGGCACCGCCCGCGCCGACGACGACCACATCAAACGTATGGTCGATGAATTCGTAAGCGCGTGTCGAACTCACGTTGTCCCTCGACGCCTCGGATTGGATGCCGACAATTCATCGCGATACTTAGATTAGATGTTTTAGATATCACTTATTGACAATATAACATGATTAATTAGGATGCAAGGATGATGTTTAGTAGTCGTTCGAATCTGGGTGGTGGGGCAATCCGATGATCACAGCAGCTCAATTGCGGGCGGCCAGGGTGCTCCTCGGCCTCGATCAGCGCCGACTCGCAGAACTGTCCGGGCTTTCTGTGCCAACGATCCAGCGTATGGAGGCGAGTGAGGCCATGGTTCGGGGCAATGTCGATTCGCTCGTGAAGTTGATTGCTGCTCTCGCCGCCGCCGGCATTGAATTGATAGACGAAGGGGCTGTCAGTAGCGCCGAGGGACGCGGGGTGCGGCTGAAACACAATTCCGGATCGGCAAAAATCTATTTGAACAATCGGATAGAAAACCAAGCATCAAGCGGAACGAAGGCACGCACGTAATGCCGGCTATCGTTTTGCAAATGCTTTGTGTCGCTGGATTGCTTGGATCGGCAGTTCTGGCGATTGTTCTGAGCCGCTCAAAGATCGCCACGCCCATCATCTATAGCGCGACGTTGGCCGCGTCTGCGATTGCGTTAATTGCGTCCATCCACTGGTTGCTCGGCGATACGGCGAACGCCACCGATCTGACCTTCCCGATCGGACTGCCATGGCTTGGCGCCCATTTCCGACTCGACGCGCTGGCCTCGTTTTTCCTTGTTGTCGTCAATCTCGGGGGAGCCACAGCAAGCCTTTATGGTCTCGGCTACGGTCATCACGAGGAGGCGCCGCAGCGCGTGCTGCCCTTCTTCCCCGCTTTCCTAGCAGGAATGAATCTCGTGGTGCTAGCGGATGATGCGTTTTCCTATCTACTGTGCTGGGAATTCATGTCGCTGGTCTCTTGGGCGCTGGTGATGGCGCACCACCGTGAAGCGGGCAACGCAAAGGCTGGCTACGTCTACCTGGTGATGGCGAGTTTCGGCACGCTCGCACTCCTGCTGGCCTTCGGCCTGCTGGCGGGACCGGCTGGCGATTACGGATTTGCAGCCATTCGCACGGCTCAACATACGCCCTACGTGGCTACGTTGGTGTTGATCCTGATGTTGCTCGGAGCCGGTTCAAAGGCCGGCCTGGTGCCGTTGCATGTCTGGCTGCCGCTCGCTCATCCAGCTGCTCCGAGCCACGTCTCGGCGCTGATGAGCGGCGTCATGACCAAGGTCGCGATCTACGGCTTCATTCGCGTCGTGTTCGATCTGCTGGGACAGCCGTTATGGCCGGCAAGCGTAGTCGTCCTCATCCTTGGCGGTATCACCGCCGTCATGGGGATTTTGTACGCCATGATGGAAAATGACCTCAAACGCCTGCTCGCTTACAGTACGATCGAAAATGTCGGCGTTATCTTCGCGAGCCTCGGCCTTGCATTGGCTTTCCAGGCCAACGGGCTGAAACTACTGGCAGCGCTCGCCTTCACCGCGGCGTTGTTTCATGTTCTCAATCACTCCTTCTTCAAGAGCCTGCTTTTCTTCGGCGCCGGCGCCGTCCTGACTGCGACCGGCGAGCGGGACATGGACAAACTGGGCGGCCTCATTCACCGCATGCCTTTTACAAGTTTCGCCGTTCTCATGGGTTGTGTCGCGATCTCTGCGCTTCCACCCTTCAACGGCTTCGTCTCGGAATGGCTCATGTTTCAGGCCGTGCTGCACAGTCCGGAGTTGCCGCAATGGGCGTTGAAGGTCACCGTGCCTGCGGTCGGCGCTCTATTGGCCTTGGCTGCTGCGTTGGCAGCGGCGTGTTTCGTCAAGGCATACGGCGTGACCTTTCTCGGGCGGCCGCGCGGCGTGGCGGCAGAAACCGCAGAGGAAGTCGACCGCTACTCGCTTTCGGCAATGTTCGTCCTCGCCGCGCTTTGCTTGCTGGCCGGAATTCTGCCTGGGCTGGTCATCGACGCGCTTTCGCCGATCACGCTCCAGATCCTCGGTGGCCGCATGCCGATTCAGATCAACGAGCCCTGGCTTTCAATCGCGCCGATTGCTGAGAGTCGCAGTTCATACAATGGATTGCTTGTGATGGTGTTCATTACGATTTCCGCCTCATCGGCCGTCGTCTTTATTCATCGCTTTGCCTCTCGTGCGTTACGGCGGGGTCCGGCCTGGGGCTGCGGCTTTTCCGATCCGACACCCGCGGCTCAATATTCGGGCGGAAGCTTCGCTCAGCCTATTCGCCGCGTTTTCGGTACGCTCGTGTTCCACGCCCGCGATCATGTCGAGATGCCGACCCCCGGAGATATCAGGCCGGCGCGCCTGCGAATCGAATTGCACGATCTGATCTGGGAGGGAATGTATCAGCCGATCGCAGGTGCAGTCGGCCTCTCCTCCGCATGGCTTAACCGCCTGCAGTTCCTAACCATCCGGCGGTATCTCAGCCTGGTTTTTGCGACCCTCGTCGCGCTCCTTCTGGTCCTCGCGATATGGTCTTGATATCGGACATTCTTGTGCAAGGCGGGCAGATGCTTCTGGTGTTGCTGCTGGCGCCGCTGCTGACCGGCTTTGTGCGCAAGATGAAGGCCCGCCTGGTGCGTCGCCAGGGAGCGTCGGTCTTTCAACCGTATCGCGATCTCCTGCGATTGCTCCGCAAGGAAGTGGTACTGGCGGACAACGCCTCCTGGCTGTTCCGCGTGACGCCCTATGTGACCTTTGCCGCGATCTGGGTTGCCGCCGCCCTGGTGCCGACGTTCGCCACCGGCCTCCTCTTCAACTGGACTGCGGATCTGATTGCCATCGTGGCGCTGCTCGGAAGTGCACGCTTTTTTCTAGCGCTTGCCGGAATGGACGTCGGCACCAGTTTTGGCGGCATCGGCTCGAGCCGCGAAGTCATGATCGCCGCTCTCGCGGAGCCGGCGATGCTCCTGTTTGTATTTTGCATAGCGCTGGTTGCCGGCTCGACCCAACTTTCGACGGTCGCAAATTTCATGGCCTCGTCCTATGTCGGCTTACGGGTGTCGCTGGGAATGGCGATGATCGCGCTCATCATGGTGGCACTCGCGGAGAACGCGCGAATTCCGGTCGACAATCCGGCCACGCACCTGGAGCTCACCATGGTGCATGAAGCGATGGTTCTCGAATATTCCGGTCGCCACCTCGCAATGATCGAATTCGGCGTTTTCCTAAAACTATTGCTCTATATCTCGCTGATCGCGTGCGTGTTCCTACCCTGGAAGATAGCAGTCTTCGGTGCCGGCCCATTGTCCTACGCCATCGGCGCCGTCGCCTACCTCGTCAAGCTCGCGGCTGCGGGCTTTTTCCTTGCACTGTTCGAGACCGCCACGGCGAAAATGCGGGTCTTTCGCGTTCCGCAATTTCTCGGTGCGGCTCTCATGCTGGGTCTGCTCGGCACCCTCCTGCTGTTCGTATCAAAGAGCTTCTGATGCAGATGCACAGCCTCGACTTCGATATCTCGCATACGCTCGCAGGCGGGCTCGTCCTGATCAGCTTCATGATGCTGTACCAGGACCGGCTTTATTCGCTGCTCAACGTCTTTGCGCTCCATGCCGTAGTGCTCGCGCTTTCCGTCGCCTGGCAAGCCTATGTCCAGAACGCGCCCCATCTCTACATCACGGCAGCAATCGCCCTCATCTTCAAGGCGATCGTCATTCCGGTGGCGCTGCATCGCATCATCAAGCAGCTTGGCATTCATCGCGACATCGAGTCGGCCGTCGGTATCGGGCCAACCATGCTGGCCGGGATGGCACTGGTCGCCCTCTCCATGGTCCTGATGCTGAGGGTGACCGCCGATGCCGACCCGCTGGCGCGCGAGGACCTCGCCTTCGCCCTGTCGGTTGTGCTGCTCGGACTTTTGGTCATGGTAACGCGCCGCAATGCCGTCAGTCAGGTCGTGGGATTCATGTCGCTCGAGAACGGACTAGTGCTGGCAGCTACCGGCGCTAAAGGAATGCCGCTCGTCGTTGAGATCAGTGTCGCCTTCTCGATCCTGATCGCGTTCATCGTCATCGGCATCTTCCTGTTCCGAATCCGCGAACGCTTCGACTCCGTGGACGTGTCCGCACTCGACGATTTCCGGGGCGAACGGCGATGAACGTGCCTTCCTTCGATCCAGTGGCGGCTGTCCTGCTAATTCCGATCGGCTCGGCAGCGTTGCTGGCCATACTGCCAGGTTACCGGCTGACGGCGCGGCTAAATGTTGTAGCTAGTCTCGCGACATTCCTGTCGGCGCTCTCATTGTTCGTGGTCGAACGTCCGCTGCCGGGGCCGTATGTGCTGGTCGACGACTTGAACATCGTCTTCATCGTGCTCAACACCTTCGTGGGCTTCACGACCAGCATCTTCAGCGCAAGCTATATCGCGCACGAACTCGAGACCGGGCGGTTGACCCCGGTGTACCTGCGTTTCTACCACGCCATGTATCAGACCATGATGTTCGGCATGAACCTCGCCTTCGTGTCGAACAATATCGGCTTGATGTGGGTCGCGCTGGAAATCGCTACCCTGACCACGGTGCTGATGGTCGGGATCTATCGGACGCACGCCGCCCTCGAAGCTGCGTGGAAATATTTCATTCTGGGCAGTGTCGGCATCGCATTCGCCCTGTTTGGCACGATCCTGGTCTACATGGCGGCGCGCCCGGTCGTAGGCGAAGGGCAGGACGGCATGGTCTGGACGCTTCTGATCCAACATGCCGCGAATTTCGATCCTGCGCTTCTCAACGTCGCTTTCATATTCCTTCTGCTCGGCTACGGCACCAAGGTCGGTCTCGCGCCGCTGCACGCATGGCTGCCCGATGCCCACGCCGAAGGTCCGACGCCGATATCGGCGGTGCTGTCGGGGCTGCTGCTGAATGTCGCGCTCTATGCGCTATTGCGCTTCAAGATATTGTTGGCCGCCAATCCGGCAGCGATTGCGCCCGGCCCCCTGATGGTGACGATCGGCCTCGTGTCCTTGGTTTTTGCAGCGTTCATGCTCTACCGCCGGCGCGACATCAAACGGCTGTTCGCCTATTCCTCGATCGAGCACATGGGCATCATCGTGTTCGCGTTCGGCATGGGCGGCCCGCTCGCCAATTTTGCCGGGCTGTTGCACATGGTGATGCACAGCTTGACCAAATCGGCGATTTTCTATGCGGTCGGCCATATTTCGCAGATCAAGAGCACGCAGCGGATCTCCAGGATCCGGGGCTTGACGGTGACCCATCCGGCGCTGGGCTGGGGTCTGGTGATGGGCGTCGTCGCGATCTCCGGCTTGCCGCCGCTCGGCATCTTCATGAGCGAATTTCTCGTCGTCAGCTCCACCTTCGCCCGGGCTCCCTTGCTTGCTATCGTGCTGGTGTTCGGGCTTCTGCTTGCCTTTGGCGCATTGACCTTGCGCATGACCAGCGTCGCATTCGGTGAGCCTCGCGGCAGCACCAAGTCAGCCGAGGCTTCCTATGTGCCGATGTTTGCCCATCTCTCGCTGGTTCTGGTTGCGGGAATCTATCTTCCCGCGCCGCTCGTCGTCTGGTTCCAGCATGTGGCTCGCCTTTTGGGATAGTTGGGGGAATTAGCCGGATATGCCATCGCTAATCGACGTCATGCTTGAGGGCCGTCAGGTCCAGCAACACAGGCCGTGGCCGCGAGCTACAGTCGATGCTTCGGTTTGGACATTTGCGGCAAGCGAGCTGGCACAGGGACGCTGGAGCCTACTCGGCCTCTGGGGAGAACCCTCCACGGTGCACATGGCGATCATGGACGGATATGCGGCAGATATCGTTGTTGTCAGCCTGGATTGTCCCGACTGCGTTTACCCGTCAGTCGGCAAGCACCACCCGCCGGCGCTTCGATTGGAGCGCACCATCAACGATCTGTTTGGATTGTCGGCGGAAGGCTTGCCCGACACTCGCCCGTGGCTTGATCACAATCGTTGGGGCGTCCGCTTCCCCTTGGGCAACCGTATCAACGCATTGCCGAAGGCGCCGCCGTATCGCTTCCTGCCGGCGGAAGGCGGCGGCCTGCACCAGGTCGCGGTCGGTCCGGTGCATGCGGGAACGATCGAGCCTGGGCATTTCCGGTTTGCGGCAAGCGGAGAGACCGTGGTCCGCTTGGAAGAGCGGCTCGGATATACCCACAAGGGTATCGAGGGGCTCATGATTGGCGCCAGCGTCGAAAGTGCTGCCCAACTCGCCGGACGCGTGTCAGGCGACAGCACCGTCGCCTATGCTTTTGCCTTTTCGCGGGCGGCCGAAGCGGCCTTACAGCTTGTCGTGCCGGATCGCGGAATCTGGCTGCGTGCTCTCCTTGCGGAGCTTGAGCGGCTCGCCAATCATCTCGGCGACGTCGGGGCGATCTGCAACGATGCCTCTTTCGCGTTGATGCACGCGCACTGCAGCGTGTTGCGCGAGAGCGTGCTGCGTGCATCCAATACGGCATTCGGTCATCGCTTGATGCGGGATATTATCGTGCCCGGTGGGGTGACCCACGACCTCAGCGACGAAGGCAAAGAAATTATCCAGATGGCACTGGATAATGTCCGCCTCCGCTTTCCGGCTTTGGTCGAACTCTATGACAACACAGCATCGCTCCAGGATCGCACCGTCGATACCGGTGTGCTCAACCCCGCATTGGCCAAACAATATGCCGCGGGCGGCTACGTCGGCCGCGCCTCCGGCCGATCCTTCGACGCGCGCCGGACCCTTGCCTATCCGCCGTATGATGACTTGCGCTTTGAGGTACCCGTCCTGAATGAGGGTGATGTCAATGCGCGCATCTGGATCCGAGTGCGTGAAGTTGAGCAGAGCCTCTCCCTGATCGACCAGATACTGGACCGGATTCCCGAAGGCCCACCGCGGGCAAGGGCGGGCCAACTTCGTGAGCCGCGGGAAGGCATGGCGATCGTCGAGGGATTTCGCGGCGACATTCTGGTTTGGCTCCGCTTGCGGGATGGCCGGGTCGAACGATGCCATCTGCGCGACCCGTCGTGGTTTCAATGGCCGCTTCTAGAGGCAGCGATCGAGGGTAATATCGTTGCGGATTTTCCGCTCTGCAACAAGTCGTTCAATTGCTCCTACTCGGGTCACGATCTCTAAGGACGGCACAAGATGCGCAAGCTGCTTTTGGAAAGTCTGTTTCGCCGGCCCTTCACAGAACAGGCACCGTCGCCGCACGACATCGCGGTAACCGAACTCGCCACGGCCGTCGGTCGCGCGGTCCGGCGGCGTCTCGGCCGAAGCCTCTCAATACGCGAGGTCGACGCAGGCTCCTGCAACGGATGCGAACTTGAAATCCACGCGCTTAACAACGCCTACTACGATGTCGAGCGCTTCGGCCTCCGGTTCGTTGCGTCGCCGCGTCATGCTGATGTGTTGATGGTGACCGGACCGGTGACGAAGAACATGCGCGAGGCGTTGGAGCGCACCTATCATGCGATCCCCAACCCGAAATGGGTCGTCGCCGTGGGAGATTGCGCCCGGGATGGCGGCTGTTTTGCCGGCAGCTATGCAGTGGTAGGAGGGGTCTCGCAGGTAATTCCCGTCGATCTTCATATTCCCGGCTGTCCTCCGCCGCCCACCATGATCTTGCAGGGCCTTCTCGCCCTGCTCGATCGAGCGGCCAAAAACGCCAGCTCCATTTGAGGCTCTGGGGACGCCTTCGGCTCTTCCAAGCCGGCTTGATCGCTGGGTGCGTTCAAACCGGAGTAGTCCTTGCGGTGACGCCGTTGGTAATCCTTTTCGCACAATATCGGGACGATGATTCCAGCACGTCTAGTCGCGATCCAATGCTGTCAGTGGTCTCGTTGCTGCCATTGATCTATCTGGTGCTCGCAGCGGGGGTGGCTCTGACAAAGCACCGCTACGTTACGTTGACGAGCACGCGAATCCGCCACGCATCGCGGCTGATGTCGACCTCCGAGCCTGATCGAACAGCCAGTACGCTCGCCGTCTGTCTCTTTTTTGCTTCCATCGGGTGCGCATCGCTTGCCCTGCAGCCGCCTCCCGCCATCCTGGCTTCGATGAACTGGCATCTCGGCTCCCACGCGGCTGCACCCATATTGTGGTCGGCAGTATTGAGCGTCTGCGTGGCCAGTTTCGGAGCAAACGCGCATGCCGCCGTCGACGCCACGCACTGATCCTGAGGGTGGCGCTTAATCTCGGAACTAAGCGGTTCGTCGCCTCGGAGATGCGGCTAGACTAAAACATGATCGTTAGGCATACATCTATGGAAGATCGCTACTGATGTTCAATACATCACATCTAACGAGAGTAGCATTGAAGATCATCGGCAAATACAAAGGCAGGCTGGGTGAGATCGCGATCTGGGAAAGCGAACAGACGGGCGACCGCTTCTATCGCGAAGGCGAAATTTTCCAGAGCCAAAGCTCGGCGTCCGGGGAGAGTCGATTCCCATACGTAAAGATAATGGAAGCGTTTTTAAGCGACGCCAACAGTGTCCTGCTCCTCGGATGTGGCGGAGGTAACCTCGCGACGATGCTGGCACGCCAAGGCAAGAGCGTAACCGTCGTCGACCACAACCCAGTCAGCTTCGACCTCGCCAAGCGCTTCTTCGGATTGCCAAAGGAAATTCTCTGCATAGTCGCGGATTTTAGGGAATATCTCTTGGCCGAGACACGTATTTTCGACGGTATGGCGATCGACGTCGGCGGACCCGGATTTTGCTTCGAGGAGCAGTTCGATCCGGCAACCTGTCAGTCGATCACGGCACGGCTGAAACCCAGCGGGCGCGCAATCCTGAACATGCTTGTCGCGACCGATTTCGACGCGGCGCCTGACATGATCGGTGGCGATCTTTCCGATGGTCACATGACTTCTTGGATATTCGACCATCCGGGTCGTCTAAACCGAAATGTCCTCATCGCCTGCCTGCCGAGGCTGCGCCGGGCCGCTAACCGGCGTTGCATGGCGAAATTTTCCAAGACCGTCGGCTGTGGTTGGGCGTTGCGGCGCCCGCGTCAGCCTTCGCATGGCAATAAACCCGTCGTCGTCGACACTTGCACGTCCTAACCCGCCGCGCCCAGGGAGAAACGAAATGTTGGAACAAGGCACACGCAACCCGGATTTCGGGGCAGACAAATTCGGATTCAGAGATCTCAGACGGGTGAACTGGAATTTCCTCGAACCCGAACTGTACGAATGCGCCCTCAAGGACGGCGAAGCGCAGGTCACGTCCGGCGGTGCGCTCTGCGCCGAAACCGGCGTGCACACCGGCCGCAGTCCAAAAGACAAATATATCGTCTGTGATGACCAGACGGAGCAGACCGTTTGGTGGGCAAACAACGGCAAAATGACCCCCGCGCAATTTGCGCGATTGTATCAGGACTTCATTGTTCACTCCGCCGGCAAGACCTTGTATGCTCAGGATCTATACGCCGGCGCTGATCCGGAATTCGGAATGCGTACGCGCGTCTTCACGGCGCTTGCATGGCATTCGCTTTTCATCCGTACTCTGTTGCTCAGACCCAACCGCAGCGAACTCTCGACATTCCTGCCGGAACTCACGATCTACTGCTGCCCGACCTTCAAGGCGGATCCCAAGCGCCACGGCGTGCGCAGCGATACGGTGATTGCGATCGATTTTTCGCGAAAGATCGTCTTGATCGGGGGAACTTCGTACGCAGGCGAGATCAAGAAGGCTGTGTTTACGACGTTGAATTACTTTCTTCCCGCTCAAAACGTCATGCCGATGCATTGTTCTGCAAATGTCGGCCCGCAGGACGACGCGGCCATCTTCTTCGGTTTGTCTGGAACGGGGAAAACAACTCTGTCTGCCGATCCGGGGCGCACGCTGATCGGCGACGACGAGCACGGTTGGGGCTCCAAGGGCATCTTCAATTTCGAGGGCGGTTGCTACGCGAAAGCCATTAAGCTCAGTGCTGAAGCCGAGCCGGCCATATATGCGACCACCCAGCGTTTCGGAACGGTGCTGGAGAACGTCGCCTTCGACCCGATCACGCGGATCTGCGATTTCGACGATAGCTCGAAAACGGAGAATACGCGCGCTGCGTATCCGATGCATTTCATTCCCAACGCTTCAAAGACCGGGCGCGCTGGGCACCCGAAAAATCTCGTCATGCTGACCGCGGACGCCTTCGGCGTAATGCCGCCCATTGCCAAGCTGACAGCGGCGGAAGCCATGTTTCATTTCCTGTCGGGGTACACCGCCAAGGTTGCCGGAACGGAGAAGGGCGTGGTCGAACCCGAAGCCACCTTCTCGACCTGTTTTGGTGCCCCGTTCATGCCCCGGCCGCCCGCGGTCTACGGCGATCTGTTGCGCTCGCTCATTGCAAAGCACAACGTCAACTGCTGGCTGGTAAATACCGGTTGGACCGGGGGAAAATACGGGGTCGGACAACGGATGCCCATCAAGGTGACCCGTACTCTCCTGACGGCCGCACTCGATGGCACGCTCAACGACGGCGAATTCTACATCGATAAGCATTTCGGCTTTCAGGTACCCGCATCGGTCAAGGGCGTCGACAGCCGCATCTTGACGCCCCGGGAGACATGGAGCGACAAGGAGGCCTACGACGCCGCTGCGGCCAAGCTTGTGCAGATGTTTCAGGACAATTTTGCAAAGTTCAAGAGCGTCGTCCAGGCGGACATCGGGGCAGCCGCAATGTCCGCCTAGGTTCGATGGTAGGACCGTGGACATTGGATGCCGAGACGGTTTTCGGCAGGCCCTCGGAGTGAGCATAACGGTCTTGCCGCTGATGGCGTTGATGTTGGCTATGCTGCCGAAAAAAGGGGCGTTCATCGCAGCAATCTGAGCGACGAAGGCTCCGGATTTCGAATGATGCGCCTGAAAGCATAAAACTCGTCGGATCGTGGTTCGAGGGGAGGATTGTCGAGCAGCGTATTCGCTGCTTCTGCATTTGCTGCCTGTCTCTCAAAAATCTCGCTTGAGCGTTTTGACAGCGGGTCCCAGCTGAAACAAGCAAGCTTTAAGGTCTGCTCGACATGGCCGATGACATGGACGGCAAGCAAAGGAGTGTCTTAGGTTCTTTTCCGCTTCTGGCTGCGGCCAATCTCTTGTTTTTCTGCCTCGAATTCATATTGGCCATCGAAGCTCGATCCGCGTCGTTGTTTGCGGACAGTATCGCCTTTCTCGAAGCAGCGAGTGTGAGCGTTCTGTTGTCGTCCGGACGCAACGGGAGCACGCCGGGCCGGGAGGCATTTGTGCGATTCTCCAGGACGATCATCCTCATTCCGACCTGCTTTCTGTCTTGGATGATCGCGGCGAACTATTACGGCGCGGCGATCCCGTCCGCGACGCCGCTGGCCGCAACCGGCGCGGCACTCCTGCTGACCAACATCGCCTGTCTTGTCTTGCTAAGGCACGGCAGGTTCCCGCATCTGGCCGAGTCGCTCTCCGACGTTCGCAATCATGCGATCATGAACACGGTCATCGTTCTGGCCGCGTTTTTGACCTGGGCATCAGGAACCATGTGACCGGATCTGCTCGCCGCCCTTGGTATTCTATATGTGAACGAGAGTGCGGCCGAGCATATATGGCTTGCCGCGCGTGAGTTGCCGCCGGCCGACGCATGATCTGCAAAGGCGGCTTATTCCTTGGCTCGCGGAACAAGTTTTCCCTGCGATGCCTTGTGATGGTACTGCAACGCGATCAAAAGACTTTTCAGGCCTCGTAAGGGCCATAGCGTGACTATCAGGATCAACGGAATCCACAGTGCCGCGTGGACCCAGTACGGCGGTTGATATCTGACCTCCGTTACCAGGGCGGCTCCTACGACAATAGCGCCAGCGATCATGATGACGAATACAGCAGGCCCGTCGCCGGCGTCGGCAAAGCTGAAATCTAGGCCGCACACGTCGCACCTGGATCTCAGGGTCAAGAACCCCTCAAACAGCTTTCCCTTGCCGCAACGCGGACATCGACACAGAAGGCCAGCGATATATGGCGATGGCGCTTTTTTTGAGATATTCTTGTCCGAGAGTTCCATCTTTAGCTTTCTGCGCTTCGATTGTGTGGCGACCGACCAAGCCAACTCGAAACGCTAGTGCGAGCCAATTTCCGCCAACCGTATCGAACTCACGGCTCCCGGTACGTCGACCGTCATTATCTCGACGCGGGCCGTCTGCTCGCGGTTGGGATAGTCGTCAAGATTGGCGGCTACCGTCAGACAGAAAAGCGTCCGACCGTCTTGTCCGCCCAACTGACACGCGACCGCATGACGACCGGGTACGTGAACCCGATGTGTGACGCGCCCGCCCTGTTGCACACGCACAAAAAGCGGCTGTCGGGCAGCCGCTGCCCAGACGGCGCCTTCGGAGTCCGCACAGATGCCGAGCGGGCTCATTCCCTCGAAGTTTGCGAAGACCTTTCGATGCCGCAATGTTCCGTCGCTGTCGATCTCGAATGCGAGAAGCCGGTTGCCGAGCGTTTCCGCAACCAGCAGGTCATGCGAACTTGTGATTGCCAACCCGTTCGGATGCGCGACGTTGTCGGCAACCGATCGAATGTTGCCATCCGGGGTTGCCAGAAGAACGCGAGCCGACGCGAAGCAGTCGGGTCCGGAAGTGTCCGCGTCGAATGAAGTCACATAGGCGCTTCCATCGCGAGCGACGGCCAATTCCCGTAGATATCCCGATGCGACGTCGGCCATGTCGGCATGGATCGCCGGCTTCTCGGCACTGAATTTCAGGATCAGCCGTTGGGTCATCGAGGCGACCAATAAATCCCCGTCAGGCAAAAAGCCCAAACCGAACGGTCGACCCGGTACGTCGGCAACGATCATAACCTTGCCGTCCAGATCGATGCGGAAGACCTTTCCAGCGCGCACGTCGGATACCCATAGGGCACCCAAATGCCATCTAGGCGCCTTAAGACGCCAGAATCCGCTTGCAAGAACATTTGTCTTCAGCGTTTTCATCACCTTCGATCGGGAAATCCATCGTCCCGAAAACCCTTGTATTCATCGAGCTCGTTCCAGGGTCCGCGACGACGAAGGCTTAGTTTGCTTTATATTCTTCATCTTTGGTTTCGTGACGTGTTCCTTGAGCCGGACGCCTCGACCGCCAGCCAAGCTCTGACCATCCGGATTGATCAACTCGATTCCCGCATTCTCCAGAGCCGAAACCAGCTTCATCAGGGAATCGACATTGCCGCGGATGACGCCGTCGCTTGCTTCCATGCGTTGAATGGTCGGGACTGAAAGGTCGGCCAGTTCAGCTGTTTGCCGTTGATCGATATTCAGGAGCGCGCGGGCAGCCCTGAGTTGATTAGCGGAAATCATGAATCGGCAAGCTCCAATGCGACACGCACAAATACATCTACACCATATGAACTATGGTATCAAGCATCAACTTAAATGCACAAGATATCATCGATGCACTGCCGTCGAGATAATGGTGCACCGGAATCCTCTATGTAGGGAATGAAAAATGAAGTATCAAACATCAGTACAGCAATGCTAAAATTATGAAACCAACGACTAGCATGCATTTTCCACTTTTAGCCTTAGCTTTTTCATATTATGTTTGGCGGCGTTCGGTCTTAGCGCTGCGCTGCGCACGGTAAGGGCCTTTAACGCCACATCTACTCTGCGGCCCGTGAGGAGCTGCCTAATGGGCGTGTCAAGTGTTCTCATAATTGGGGAAGCAATCGCTGGCGCCATTGGCGGAATAATCATCGGAAGAAGCCTGAACGGCTCTAGTTTCGGCAACCCCGTTAATTCCATCATTGGACTCGTGGGCGGAGTCACGGTTGGCTATCTGCTGCACAACACCTTGCCGGATCTTGCGAACGCAATCACCAAAGGCTCGTTGGGCGGCATCCTGGGCAGCATCATCGGCGCATTCATCGGCGGGGCAATTCTGATAACCGTTTGCGCGCTGGTGAAAGACAATGTCCCTGGCGTCCGCGACGACCGACCGAGGCGTTGAGCCTCTAGTGATCGGCGGTATCGGCGCTCCTGTTGTCGGGGCAAATCCTCTCCGCGAAACTCACGGATGAAGCATGTTTTCTAGTCTCAACTGGATGTTGGAGTATTCGACCTTGAAACTTTTGGGGCGTTATCAAGGAAGGAACGGACAGATCGATATCGTCGAGTGTTCTTGGGACGGTACACGCGTATATTTCGAAGAGGGGATAAGACAGAGCCAGGCGACGCCAGACGGCGAAAGCGTATTTACCTACGTTAAGCTCATGGACGAGCTCCTGTCTCGCTCCGACCAAGTCCTTGTCCTGGGCTGTGGTGGCGGGAATCTTGCGACACGGCTGTCGCGTCTCGGCAAGAGACTGACCATAGTCGACATTAATCCGATCAGTTTCGTGCTCGCGCAAAGGTATTTCGATCTGCCGGATGAACTGACTTGCATCGTCTCTGATTTTCGAAAATTCGTGTTCGATGACCGCGCATACTACGACGGCATTGCGATCGACGTCGGTGGACCGGGATTCCGTTTCACGGAGGAGTTTGATGCGGTAACCTGCGACGCTATCCGCGCCCGTTTGGCACCGGGCGGCCGGATCGTAATGAATGTGATGGTGGCAAACGACATTGATCCGACCCCTGACCGGATTGCGGCCAGACTCGCCGGTGAGGATATGCGGACGTGGATCATCGACGAACAAGGGATCGAGGATCGCAACGCCGTCATCACATGCATGCCCGAAAGGACGTTGCGTTCCCGGGCGGCACTTGATCGCGTGATGCGCCATAGCCACGAACGGTGGGCGATCCGCCGCGGAAGATCGCGAAGCCGGGATCTCGCCGTTGGATTGCGCTAATGGTGCGGCTTCCGGCAGATCGACGCGAGACGTGGGTAACCGGCATCGGGCTCGTCTCCTCGCTGGGGGACGGGTTGGAAGGAAATTGGGACGCTCTCCGCAGTGGCCGTGTAAACATCGACCTGGAGAGATATGCACCGTGGATGATCCACCCATTGGTGCCGCTTAACCTGGACAGCCAGATTCCGAAAAAGGGCGACCAGCGTCAGATGGAAGCATGGCAGCGCATCGGCGCCTACGCAGCCGGCCTTGCCCTGGATTCGGCCGGCATCAAGCACGACAAGGAAATCCTGGCTCGGACCGACATGATCGTCGCTGCGGGCGGCGGTGAGCGCGATCTCGATGTCGACGCCGCGATTTTGACCGCGCGTGCGGACGGAAGGTCGGGGGCTCTCAATGAGCGGCTGATGAACGGCCTGCGCCCGACCCTGTTCCTCGCGCAGCTATCCAATATGCTCGCCGGCAACATATCGATCGTCCATGGCGTGTCCGGATCGTCACGGACCTTTATGGGCGAGGAAGCCGCCGGCGTGGACGCCGTTCGGATTGCGTGGGTGAAGATCGCCTCCGGCCAGAGCGAGATTGTTTTGGTCGGCGCCGCGCACAACGGCGAGCGCAAGGAAATGCTGATGCTCTACGAATGTGGCGGCTTCAATCTCAAGAAGGACTTCGCATCGGTCTGGTCGCGCAACGGCGGTGGCTTTGCTTTGGGGTCGGGTGGCGTGTTCCTGGTGCTTGAGTCGAGACCTCATGCGGAGCGCCGAGGCGCCAAGCCGTTTGCACGGCTCGTCAACGTCGTTTCCGGTCATTCCTCCAGAACTGCGCCGGGCGGAGTTGAAAGAGCGCTGGGAGGTCTCTGGGAATCGCTAGGGGTCACCGAGAATACAACCGCGATCTACACTGCAGCGACAGGCGCTGCGGTTGCCACCAGGGAAGAGGCTGCCTTTCTGTCGGCACACGGCGATATCCCCGTCCGGGCAGTCGGCACGTCCTTCGGACATCTCAGTGAAGCGCAATTCCCGTTAACATTGGCTCTTGCTTCGTTGAGCCTATCCAGCGGTGCGTTGGTCCCTCCAAACGATACATCCGGTCGAGAGACCGAGATCGACGCGATACCGGCCCAGATAGTGGCCGTCGGCGTCGGTCATTGGCGCGGCGAAGGAATGGCGCTCGTAGAGGCTGTCTCATGACGACGCTCCTTGAAACCGGCTCGGCATCCACAAAGCTGCGTAACGCGAAGACGACAATGCGTGACGGCCACAATCGTCCTGTCGTCGTCGTTACCGGCATGGGCGTGATCACGTCGCTTGGTGAGGGCAAAACTGAGAATTGGACGAAAATTACCGCCGGAGAGTCTGGAATAAGCGCGATCCGGCGCTTCTCCACCCACGGACTAAAGACGCGCATCGCCGGCACCATCGACTTCGTTGAGGTGAAGCCGTTCTCCTCGACAACGCTGGCCGAGCGTCTGGCAGATATCGTCATCGAAGAGGCTGTCGGCCAATCGGGAATTGGACGAAAGGGCGATTTTCCAGGCCCGTTGTTTCTCGGTCTGGCGCCGGTCGAAGTCGAGTGGCCGCAGCGCGAAGAAATCGCACGGGCCTCCGGCGAAGCGGGCTCGATGGATTACGACATCCTGCTGCGAACCAGCGGCGGCGGCCGTTTCACGCAGGTCCACGCCCGCTATCTGTTCGGCTCGGTTGCGGACCATCTCTGCGCGACCTTCGGCACAAAGGGATCGCCCATCTCGGTGTCAACGGCCTGCGCGTCAGGCGCAACAGCGATCCAGCTCGGCGTCGAGGCAATTCAGCGCGGAGGAACCGATGCTGCCCTATGCGTAGCGACCGACGGTTCCGTCAATGCAGAGGCTATGGTGCGATTTTCCCTCCTGTCGGCTCTTTCTACTCACAACGACGACCCGCGCAGCGCATCGAAGCCCTTTTCGAAGAACCGGCAAGGTTTCGTGATGGCTGAAGGTGCCGGCGCGCTTGTGCTGGAGAGCCTGGACGCCGCGCAATCGCGCGGCGCGAAGATCTTGGGCGTGATCGCCGGCTGCGGCGAATTGGCGGACACTTTCCATCGTACCCGTCCCAAACCGGACGGGGTTCCTATCGCCGATTGCCTCCGCAACGCTCTCGCCGATGCAAGCATGACCTTCGATCAGATCGACTACATTAACGCGCACGGAACCAGCACGCCCAGAGAACGACAAGATGGAATATCTTGGCACCGCCGCTGTGTTTGGCGATCATGCTCGCAAGATTCCGGTCTCATCCAACAAATCAATGATCGGGCACACCCTCTCTGCCGCCGGCATCATCGAAGCGGTATTCACCTTTCTTACACTTGAGTACCAACGCATCCCGCCTACCATCAACTACGATATTCCGGATCCGGCAATCCCGTTTGACGTCGTGCCGCACAAGGCAAGAGACGCCCGCGTCGCAACAGCAATGTCGAATTCGTTCGGCTTCGGAGGCCAAAATGTATCGCTCATCATGCGACGTGAACCGGGGTAGACATCAGGGAGACAAACATTGAGCGTCCGATGTCACACATTCAGCTGTAGGGGCTCGAAGGATGCTGATGGAGTTTGAGAAACTTGGCAGCGTATTGCGCGCCTAAGATCGAGCGAGGTTATCCACGGCAATTCCGACAATTGAAAAAGGCTACGCCGAGCATTGCGTGAAGTTAGCGAGACAAACAAATGGCCGGGAATCGCGTGAGATTCTGCACGAGATGGCAACGGAATGGCTAAGATTGGTAGACGCGGCCGACCACTAAGCCCAAGCGAACTGTCCAACGATCGCCATGAACGCCGGCCAGTTTGGGCCGGCGAGCCAATCGGACCACCATGTCCTCTCACTCCAACGCTAGTATCGCTAAGAAAGCTCGCACGAAAGCCGAGGTGGATTTTGCCACCTGGCTCATGATGGCCAAGCTCGGTGGTTTCGATGACCTTCCGTCAAACGCACAGAGCTTTCTAACTAACTATCGCACCCGGCTCGAGACGATGAGCGAGGCCGAGTCCACGGCCGTGGCCATTCGGGAGGTCTACGGCGCTTATTACAGCGAGATGGGAGGCGTGGGCTCGGCGCCGGAACCAAGGGCTCGCGCACCAACGACAGAAGGCAAAGTCACGCGGTTCCAGAGAGGGCCGAAACCTCAGCCCGGTCAATCGGCTGCGCGCCATTCGACGATGCCCATGATCCGAAGATCCCTCCCGGCACTGCTGATTTTCGCGAGCATGGTGGCTCTGATTGTCGCATATAAATTTCTGACGTGGTAACGCCGCCTGCGCATTGAGTACGGGGACGAAGTGCTGCTCACAGCAACCGCGCGGAACCTGGGGCGGCTCGCCAAACTTCCCTACCGTGCTCCGCCACCTCTATCTGCAGCCCACTTCGTATGACCTCCGCAGCTACAAAAACGCCAGGTCCGCAAGGTCCACATTTCCCTTGACAGCGACCAAATAGCGAACATCGCTGCACCTCGCATTGGTGCCAACAAGAGACCCAGGGACCTAAGAATTGATGCGTCCACGACACGAAGAACGCGATGGCGACGCGCGCTGTAATAGACCCACAGGCCAGCGCTCACGCAACGCTATCGCACAAAATCGTAGTCAGCGCATAAAAGCGTAGGCCTGGCGCCCAGGGCGCGGCATCACTACGCGGTCCGGCACGAGCAATCGGCCCTTCGCGGCGTGTTATCGGGATCAGCGGGATCAAGCCGCCGTACGTCGATCGCGCCGCTATCGTTGCTGCGGTACCTCGCGCAGAACCCATTCACCGAGTTCCGCGATCAACCGGCTTTCCTCCGCGATCGGAATGAACTCTGCAGGCTTTACGCGACCGCGCTGGGGTGAAGCCAACGCGCCAAGGCCTCGAATCCGATGATTCTGCCGTCGGCGTGCTGCTGCGGCTGGCATTCAGGCGACAGCTCTCCGTTTACAATCGTCGATCTGAGGTCGCGCACCAGCGCGCCGGTCGCGCAATTGCAGGTCCATGGTCGCGGTGAAGAATCGGACAGCACCGCGCCGGTCGTGCTTGGCTCGATAGAGCGCGGCATCGGCGTTGGTAAAGAGCGACCTGATGTCCTCGCCGTCTCGCGGGTAGACGGATATTCCGATGCTCAGTCCGAGCTCGAAGAGATGCACCTCGACCTCGATGTCGTCGTGAAGCGTGGCTTGCAGCCGGGCAGCGAGCAATTCCGCGGTCGACGGCAGCGGCTCCTGCTCGGTAATCGCGACGAGCTCGTCACCGCCAATTCGAGCCCCGCGAGACCTGACGCAGGACCGTGTCGACAGTCGAATGTCCGAAGAGATCGTCGATCCCAGCATCCGACGCCCGGGCCGCTTTGGAGCGAACCTACGGAGGATGCCGACCGCGGAGCCCAATCCCAGTGAACGCGTGATTCATGTGGCGGAAATCGACCGCGTTACCGGCACACGATCCTTTCCCGGCTATTCGAGCATCTCGCGCCGGATCAATCGCTGCAGATCGTCGTGGATCACGATCCCAGGCGGCTCCGCCTGCAGCTCGAAGCGAAACACGGATCGCGCTGCGCCTGGTCGTATCTTGAGAATGGTCCCGATGTCTGGCGGGTTCGTTTGCGCCTGCTACCCGACAGGAGTCCAGAACTTGCTTAAGTCGTTAACTTCGAATCCCGATGCGCCGACCGTCACTCTGACGCATCGCGAATTCACCCGATCTGCGGATGACCGCTGCCTATCACGCGCCGAGCGGATGGAAATCATCTCCCTTGTCGCGGCGGTCGGAGACACCGAATCCTCCGCATAGCTGGTCCCGATGCTGGAGCGCGAGGGGTTCGATCAGAATCCGAGAATGGAGGAATGAAATGCTAAGCAATTCCTATCACTACGTGCAGCCGGCAGACGAGACAGAACAAACCTACCTCAAGTCGCTGATCCACAAGGACTTTGAGCGATGCTATCCCGACGAAACGCTCGAGGATGTCAGGCACCAGGCGCCGTTCTCGGGGGAAGACAAGGGACTTTTCGCGATTGGATGCCGGTCACGGCGATTCGCGCGGCAGCCGGTCGTATCAAGGCACCGTCTGCCCACGCCGCATGACCGCGCGTTTCGGGCTCCCGATCACGCCGCTGGCCGCACGCCAAAATCCTTTGGCTTCAGCATCAGGTCAGCGAGCGTGTACTTGTCGAGGACGGCGCTGAAGGCCTCGAGCCCCTCGTGCAGGATGCCGCGCAATCGGCAGCTACGCGTGATAATGCACTGATTGCCGGCGTTGAAGCATTCGACCAGCGCGAAGTCGGGCTCCGTGAGGCGAACCACATCGCCAAGCCAAATCTTGCGAGGTGATTTTGCCAGCATCAGACCGCCGGAGCGTCCGCGCACCGCCTTCAGAAATCCGGCCCTGGTGAGGGTATTCGTGATCTTCATCAGATGTGCGCGCGAGATGTCATAGACTTCGGACGCCTCATCGACGGTGATCAGCCTATCTTCGTGAGCCGCCGCGTACATCAGCAGTCGCAACGCGAAGTCGGTAAAGTTCGTCAATCTCATGGATCATCCCTGCGCTGCTGGTCGAGGGCCGCAAAATGTTGGCGGGCATGTCAGCGTAAAGGTATACGGCAGATGCATATTTTGCAAGATCATCCGGGATTCGCCAATCCCGAACTTCCTGCTCTGGGGTGAGCTTCATGGCCAGGACGGCTTACAATTGTTCACCTGCTCGACCGGTCCGAGCTTACGCGTGAGACGATGGAGCAGGGCGTTGAACCGGCGTTCGCCCTTCGCGTCGCTCCGCCGCAGTACAGCACAAGCCCTCCCCGCGATGCGGCAGGCCGTATCCACCTCGCTGGCGTCAGCAAGCCTCTGCAAGGCCTCAAGCAACAACTCGATGACCTGTTCGTGGGGCGTCGTGACGGGCGTGAGCTGCGAATAATCGAAGCCGGCGCCGGCGATATCTCGGGCCGTCCGGCGATCTGCCTCCCTCATGCTGCCGCCTCCTTGCCTGCGCCTTTGCGTACCACAAGCCTATAGGTCTTACCGTCCGCTTCGAAGCCTCCTCGCCATTCGTGCCCGCGTTCATTGAGTTTCGGCAGGAGGAAGACGGGCTCGCGGCAGAGCAACGCCGAGAGAACCTCGCCTGGCCGCAGTTCCTCGACCGCGGCAAGCGTGCGCACCAGGGGCTCCGGCGGCTCGAGATCGCGATTGTCGAGATGACACGAAGGCTCGGGCCATCCGGGCGATGCGGCGCTGCCTCCGGTCGACCCGACGGGCTGGGCCTTTTGAGGACTGGCAAGGGCAGCGGTCGGCGTAAATACCACCTCCCAGTCGCCGTCGCCGATCTCTCGCGCCGCGTGGGCGAAGCCTTTTTTTGCCAGCACGCCGTACAGGGGGATGGGCTCGAATGTGGCGAGCAGCCGCAGAGCCTGGCCGGAGCCGAGCTTCTTGACCGCATCCATGATGACCGTAAACGGCTCTCCGCCAGCGCGCAGGATCGGCCGTACGTCGAGTTCATGTTGGACCTGGATCATTGTCATCTCCTCATCTTCGTGATTGTAGGCTGGGAAGAAGCAGTCGCGGCCTTGGATGCTTCTCGCCGTGCAATAGCGGTGTCGGCACCGATCTCAGCATGCGGATCGACGCAAGTTGAACACATATTCCGATCGTTGCGACGAGCATTCCGAATGCGGCGATCCGAAAGGCAAGCGGAGCTGTCAAGAACGCGGCGATCGCGGCGATACCGACGCTTGCGAAGTAGATTCGAAACCATGGCATCGCGCGCGGCTCGTTGACGAGATCCTGCACACGTGGCGTCGGACGCTTGCCGAGAAGGCCTCCGTAGCATTCGAGCCACGTAAGAAACGCGACGATCTTGTATAGCTTGGCGAGACCGAGGCCAGTGAGCCAGCCGAAGGCGAAGAGAAACATCACCGCGCCGGCAAATCGATCGATCTCGCCGACCGCCGTCAATATCAACAGCAGAAGGCCTGCAAGCCCGAGAACGGCCAGCGCCCAGGCTGCCATCAGCGCGTTGAGCTCTATGTTCCGGCGCTTGCGGTTCCGATAGAGCCGGACGATGTCGTAGCCGTAGAGACCGAGACCAACGATCCCGAGCACAAGCGCAGCGAGCAACGGGTGACTGACCGCTTGCCCAAAGACCAACAGACAGACCGGACCGCCGATCGCGATAACCGCGATAGCCCCGACGCCTGCCACAAGGGCAACACGGCTGGTGCGGTGCTCGGCTTCAGGAGACAGCATGAACATCGCGAGCAATCGATAGCTCACTCCCATGGCGGTGAAGGTCAGCCAACCGCCGAGGCCCAGCGCGGCGTGAAGCGGAATCCCCTCCGCCGTGAGGCGGAGCAGCGCCGCGTTGCTCGTCAACCCACTCAGCACAAGGGAGAAGATTGTTCCCAATACGACCACGCCGACGAGGCTCGCGAGCCCGGCCACAACGAACCACGCGGGCAAATTGATGGGCCACGCCGACCAGATAGTCCGGCCGAGATTCCATATAATCAGCGTGAAGCCGGCGATGAGTCCGATGGCTCCGAGAGGTAGCCACAATGTGGAGTCCAAGTGGAAACCGGCCATGCCGAGAAAGCCGGCCATCAGGGCGGCGAGACCGGCGACCAGAAGGCCGAGCGCGACAGCGGGCAAATCGGGATGGGAGAGTGGTTTGGCGACAAGAACCGGCACGAACTGAATGAGCGCTCCGGACAGCAGCAGGCTGAGCCAACCGATCGCAACGAGATGAACAAGGACCAGGGTCTGAGGGGCCGCCACAGGCTGACTGGGAAAGCCGAAACCCACAACCATCAGCAACTCGGCTCCGAGAAGCGCGAGGAGCGCGACCCCGAAATAGCTCATCGTCCACTTGGAGAGGGATGCGCCGATCATGGCTTGCTCTCGTCCTCAGGCCAGTCAGGAGCGAAGCTGATATGCCCTGCTCCCGACTAAGCGCACGTTCAGGCGGCCTTCGCGAGTTTTCCGATCTCGACCCGCCACACGGTTGGGCCGCTCTCGAGATAAGTCCAGGAGAACTGCTTCGGATATTCGGCTTCAAGCTGGTAATAGAGCGGCTTCGGATCGTGATCGTTCACAAGAATGAAGGAGCGCCCGGCCGCCAGCTCGTTGACGAGCTGGAAAATTTTCTGATGGCGCTGGGCCGGTGGGAGTTCGCGCACATCGATGACCGATGCGTCGTTGGGGACAGTGGACATGCTCAGACTTCTCCTTTGGCCGCTCGAATGTCCGATCGTCCGCTGCCGGCGACCTCGGTAGCGGATCGGGGGTCAGGCCGCTCGTCTGAGCCTTCGTGCTCGCCGGGTTGCGGACTGAAATGTTCGGCGTATTTGTTGGGGGCGCCGTTCCACGCGTCCGCATCGGGCGGCGGTTCGCTCTTGGCGACGATGTTCGGCCAAAGCCCGGCATACTTGCGATTGAGGCCGAGCCAGTGCGAGTCGGACGGAATGTCGCTGTCAGCGAAGATGGCTTCAGCCGGACACTCGGGCACGCAAACGCCGCAGTCGATGCACTCGTCGGGATGAATGACGAGCATATTCTCGCCGACATAGAAGCAGTCGACGGGACAGACCTCGACGCAATCCATGTATTTGCATTTGATGCAGTTGTCGGTGACGACGTGGGTCATCAGCGAGCCTTTCCGCCGCACACTGGCTGCACGGCGTAACCGGGTATTTCGATGGTCGATGTGTAAGCATCTCGATCCATAAAAGCAATATATAAAATATATCTTTTAGCGCGACCTTTCGTCAGACCGCTCCGCAGCCGCCGGTCGCCGCACTCCAGAAAACCGACAAGCGGGCTTCTTCCGAGGACGGACGCGAACATGCCGCCTCGGCGTTCTAACTCTGAATCCTGGCTGGCCGGGTCGGACCGTCTGCCGCTATGCGTAGAACATCGCCTTGGCGAGGACGACAATGCCAACGATGCATGTGAAGACGATGAGGTGGATGGCCTTGAAGATCGCCGGTTTCATTTTTCCCTGGAAATGCAGCGTCATGGCGCTGATGAAGCAAACGAGAACGATGCCAGCAAGCGCGACCTTGACCATCAATAGCCGCCCAAAGCTGCTCTCGGGCATGGTCGAAAGATCAGGAAAATGGGCTCGCAACATGAGGATGCCGGTCGCATAAAGCAGGACGACGACGATCGGCATGAATTTTCGAGCGCGGTGGATGATGCCGGACTCGATTTCCATCATGACATCCTTCGACAGGCGCTTGTGCAAGGATTCGAGGATCAGACCTCGAAGATCACGACGCCGCCGAACGTCATGGCACACAGAAGATGGATGGCCTGGATGATAAAATAGTGCTCGTTCGAAAAAGCGCTCATGCGTGTCTCATCTGGGCTTCCGGCTGCGCCGGCACGACGATAGGACCGTGTAAGTCAGAGCCAACCCGAAATCGGGATCCTAGGCCACCCAAGCGGCGCCGTCGGATCACGCCGCTTCGCGATGGTCGAATCTCGGGAACAGCACATTGTTCTCGATATGAATATGCTCCATCACGTCATCGACCAATTTATCGGTGCCGACATAGAGCGCCTCCCATGATCGACACGCCCCTTCCGGCAGGGCGAAGCCTTGTGCAAAGGCTTCCAGTCGGCGCAGCAGCTCGCCGTGGCGATCATGATCGTGACGCATTTGGGCTATCGGAAGCTCGGCTGCGACAATGCGCTGTTGTCGCAGCAACGGGAAGAGTTCTGTCTCTTCCTGCTGCATATGCTCGCCGAGTTCGACCTGAATCGCTTCGAGTGTGTCGGCGAGACCGCGCGGCACCTCGGGGTGACCCGCGTGGACGACCTCGACTGTTCGGGCCAAACGAACGAGCTCAGGCAGTTCACGCCGATGTGTCTCGTGATAGCGGCCGATGATGTAATCAATTAGCGCGTCGGTTGCTTCGGGCGCAGAAGCCGACCTGCTCGGATCAAGCGCGGCAAGTGTCCTTTCGACAAGTCCGATGTCCATCCCGTGCTTGCGGATGGCGTCGGCGAGTAACGCATCGCCGCCGCAGCAGAAGTCGAGCTTGAACCTCCGAAAAACGGCTGTCGCACCGGGAAGTGTCGCAGCAATTTCGCCGATGGTACGGTTTCCAAACGAGCTCTCGACACCCATCATTCGCTTCCTTTCTGATCCTGATATGCCGCGGGTGGACGAAGCTTTGTGGAATTCCACCATTCCGGCTCGCCCCATTCACCTCGGTCATCTGATCCCCAGATGCGCCTTGGCTTCCGGACTCATCATCTCCGGCGTCCAGCGCGGTTCATAGGTGAGCTTCACATCGACAAACTCGACGCCCGGCACATTGCTCGCACTCCGTGCGGCGCCGTCCTTCAAGTAGTTCGTAGCCGGGCATCCCGGCGTCGTCGTGGTCATCGTGAGGCAAACTACGCCCCCCTCTTCGACAGCGACGTCATAGACGAGGCCGAGATCGAAGATGTTGTAGCCGACCTCAGGGTCGATCACCTGACGTAGCGCTTCTCTGATGCGCTCGACCAGATCGGGACGGCCTTCGGTCGGACGGGAAGAGGAAGGCCCCTTCGCTTCCTTCCCCTGGCGCAATACCGGCGCCTCCGACAGGAAATGTTCCATGATCGCGCCGAGGATCGCCGGCTTGAGTAGCTGCCAGTTGCCGCTGACCTTAGTAACGGTAATAGAGTCGCTTCCCAGGAACACCGCCGATATCTCCGGGATCGCGAACAGCCGTTCCGCGAGTGGCGAGGCGGCAGCCTGCGTCTTGTCGAGTAAATTAAGGACGCCTTCGGCGAGAACCACCCGGCCGGGCAGAAACTTCAGTCGTGCCGGGTCCGGCGTCGCTTCAGTCTGGATGAACATGACAACGTGCGCCGCTTCTTCAGCACCAGGACTCGGATCGATCCACTAAGCATACTCGAATGCTTAGGCGGTTTGACCTAACAAAGCAATATTTCAAATATATGTTTTTGACGATCTTCGCAAAACTTCGTGATGCTGCCGGTGGCCATCCGAGGAAACAATTGCTTTCTTCGGCCCGCTGTTCAGGCCAACCGCCTCTCCTCAAGCGTTTCGCGGCCGGATCATGTACTGCGGACAGCTTCCGTTGATGCAGACCAGCCGTAGCGCATTCCAAAGTGGGCGCGGCCAGAACGGTAGGCTGCCCGCGTCTACCGCCACCAGTTGTTGGCAGCGGCGACCGTTTGGAAGTGTACGGCAATGACATGGGGGCGGTCATGAGCTGTGCGGAATCCTGCTCGTAGGCAGCGCGCAAATGCGACCTCATCTAGTCGGAGGGCTGTGTGAGCTTTACGCCCATTCGCGAGAGCCTGTCGGCAAGCTCAAAGGCCGCCTGGGGTGTATCAGTCTTCAACGATGGGAGCCAGACATCGGTCATTGTGGAGTCCTCGAAAAAAATTGACTTTGCGAACGAACTATACTCTTATAAATATGTATTCAGAATACCTGTTTATGCGCGTGCATCGAGCTCTAGCGCCAGGCCTGTTCGGCCTCAACCTTGAGTGACAAGGTTCAAGCGAGAGCAGGAGGGATCATGCCATGAAATATCGAGCGCATCTCGTGACTGAAAAGGCCTCTGCCGACCCTTATTCCGGGAGCAGCCTTGCGCCAATGTTGGTCGCAGGCCTGGTCCTAACGCTGATTGGGATGGTCGCTGCGGTTCTTTGGATTTAAAGCGCAAGCTTCTCGTGCGTCTGCGCTTCGACGAAATTGTCGGCTTCTTCGAGTGCCGGTCGAATTTATATTCATTGGCAATGATTTGATTATAGGCCAAGTGATTGTTCGAGCTTCCTGCACATTCGTCCCTTTCGGAGGCGAAAGCGAAATCCGCTGCAGTTTTCAGGTTTAACTGGAACTATCAACCTGACAGCCATTTAGATTGACGCGTCGAGGCGACTTAGGAGCTGATTGAGAATGAATGGCGATGCAAACACACAACACATCTTCGCCACCTCCTCGCACTTTCGTCTAGGATTGCGTCCAAAAGTCGTCTGCAGAGCAGATGGGAGCGGCTGTGGGATGCCGCCTCAGGCGCGTGGTTTTGCGGTGTCGTTGACCATCCCTTGTCGGCTGGACAAACTGGCGAGTCGCTGTGATAGTAGCCGCAACGGCGTTCATGCTCGCCAGAGGCGACGCCCTGTTGGAACAATTACGACGAGTAAGCACTCGCTTCCGGACAGCCCGATCCCGAGCAGCGCTCATCGAAGCAGAAAACGGGTAAAATTACACGGAAGCAGGCTGTGATCATTCGATCCTCAGACGAGGTCCCGCGGACCACCGTGCTCAAACGCTTTCCGGTGCCCAGGAATTTTGGCGTCGACGCAGCCTCACGCATCAACCGGGGGCGGACGTGGCCGGCGCCGCGCGGCGCGACCCGAATCAAACGCTTCGACGTCTATCGGTACGATCCCGAGTCCGGGCAAAACCCCCGCATCGACACCTATCAGGTCGATCTCGACGACTGTGGGCCGATGGTCCTGGATGTTCTCATCTGGATCAAGAACACGGTCGACCCGAGCCTTACCTTCCGCCGCTCCTGTCGCGAGGGAGTGTGCGGTTCATGCGCGATGAACATCGATGGCACGAACTGGCTGGCGTGCACGAAGTTCAACGCCGATCTGGCAACGCCCGCGACCATCTATCCGCTGGCGAATATGAGAATCATCAAGGATCTCGTTCCAGACCTCACCCATTTGTTCGCGCAACACAGGCTCGTCGAGCCGTGGCTTCGTTCGAAGAGCCCGGAGCCCGAGCGAGAACGCCTTCAATCACCTCAAGAACGGGCCCAGTTGGACGGATTGTACGAGTGCATTCTCTGTTTCTGCTGCACTTCGGGCTGCCCAAGTCACTGGTGGAACGGTGACCGCTTTCTCGGCCCGGCGGTTCTCCTCCAGGCGACCCGCTGGCTCGTCGATAGCCGCGACGAGGCGACCGGGGAGCGGCTCGACGACCTCGAAGATCCGTTCCGGCTCTATCGATGTCACACGATTCTGAATTGCACGCGAACCTGTCCCAAGGGACTGAACCGCGGGAAAGCGATCGCCGATGTCAAGAAGATGCCGATCGAACGTCGGAGCTGATGAAAAAGAGAGGAGTGGGACATGACGAGGGCTCCGTCGGACCGTCAGCGGCCACTTTCGCCCAACATCCAGATCTATAGGCCTCAGCTCACCTCGGTCCTGTCCATCGGTAATAGGATCACCGGCATTGCCCTGAGCGCTTACGCCGTCGCGCTGGTGATATGGCTGGTTGCAGCGGCGGCCGGACCGGACGCCTATGCCGCGGTTGATGCATTCATCGGCTCATGGGTTGGCCGGATAGTGCTGTTCGGCGGCACCTTCTGTCTTTTCTTCCATTTTTGCGGCGGCATTCGACACCTCGTCTGGGACGCGGGTTACGGCTTCAGCCTCCGCGCGATTTACGCCTCCGGATGGGCGGTGGTTGCGGCGAGCATAGCGCTTACGGCTCTCACCTATGTCGTAGGAGCCATTTTGGCAGGATACGGCCCATGAGCAACGCTCGGATGCGTTCACCGCTGGGCCGCGCGCTCGGACTCGGTTCCGCAAAGGATGGGGTCGAAGCCTGGTGGCGCGAGCGCGTTTGGGCCGTGGCGCTTGCGCCCCTCACCGTGTGGCTTACGGTTTCGATTTTAATGCGTGCGGACAAGGGTTACGCGGCGGTGGTGGCGTGGCTCAAAATGCCCGTCACGACGACGCTGATGACGCTCCTCCTGGTCGCATTGTTCCATCACATCGCGTTCGGCCTCCAGGTGGTGATCGAAGATTACGTCCACTCGAGGATCAAGATCCCGGTGCTGGTCGGAATGCGCCTGGGCTGCCTTGCGCTGGGGGTCGCGGGACTTGTTGCAATCCTGAAAATCGCCTTGGGTGCCTGAGATCAAGGATTCAGATGCCGCTGTAGGAGTTTGAGTCTTCAATGATCGTCGAAGGAATCTTACCGGCCGCACGCGAGCGGCTGATCACCATAGGCGCCGATGCCACGCTCATCGCCGCCGCAACTCTCTTGCGTGATCTCGATAAGGACATCGTGGTGGTGCGTGACGCCGAGGGCGTGCTCGCCGGCATTATCACCAAGACAGACATCGTCCGGCAGATCAGCCACTGCCAAGGAGCCGGCTGCGTGGTGGCGGTATCAGCCGTCATGACGCAGGCCGTCATCTATTGCCGCCCCGACAACCTGTTGCACGAGATCTGGATGGTCATGAAGGAGCGGCATCTGAAGAACGTTCCGATCCTGGATCGCGAGTCCCGGCCCATAGGCGTGCTCAATGCCCGCGACGCGCTGGAGGCGCTCCTCAGGGAGCTTGAATATGAGGAGGTTCTGTTGCGGGAGTATGTGATGTGCGTCGGTTACCATTAGCTGCGAGAGGTCATGCCGGGCCCAGGATGGGCAGCCGGTTCCGACCTCGTTGAGAACGAGGAGTGCGCAAATGACCGATACCTTGTGCCCGCCGGCGTCGCGCGAGCTTGCTGAGAAACGCCGAGATCTTGCGCCGGAGACCGAAAAGGCATTTCAAGCCTTCAGCCGCCAGGTGTTCGCCGACGGCGCCTTGCCGGCAAAAACCAAGCAACTGATCGCCGTCGCCGTGGCACACGTCACGCAATGCCCCTATTGCATCAAAGGTCACACCAAGGCCGCGCTACGTCATGGCGCAACACGCCAGGAGCTGATGGAAGCAATCTGGGTGGCGGCCGAGATGCGCGCGGGAGGCGCTTATGCGCATTCGGCCGTCTCGCTGGCGGCCATGGATGAAGCGGACAAGCCAGCGCAATAGCTGGGCATCGCGGCAGTCCGCAGCGACGCTAAATGGACAAGATTATCCAGGAGTGGGAGCGCTGGGGCGCCCCTGCCTCTGCTCTCGGCCCTAGTCCTTTTTTCGCGATGAGGTAGATACCACTCAGGTTTCGACGATAGCGTTCGCACACCCATCGCATCGCCAGAACCCGTTCTCGCGCGGCATCGTCGACCATGATATTCTTTGCCAGTCGCAGAGCCTCGAGAATCCCCTCATCCTGGATGAGACGCAGGGGCCGGAGAAGGTGCATTGGCGCATATCCGATGCCAATGACACGGAAACCAACACCTTCCAGCAGCGTCTTCCATGCGGCAGCGGTAAGCGGGCGAGCGACGACATGAATGACCGAAGAGAGGGCGCGATCGATTTCGCGCTGCTGCACGGACGGAATGTCGCCCGGAACGACGGCAAGCTCGTGAATGCCATAGCGTTCGCCCGAACGGAGCGGCCGGAATGCCTCCGCGGCGATCAGGAGGCGCTTAGGCTCGGCTGTCTGCATACTCAACATCGCCTCGCCGACGACTACGGTTGAGGATGCAGCCGGCAGATCCGTGTGATGGGCTTGCCCGACCACAACGGATATTTCAGGATTTGACGGAAGCTGCCCCGCCGTCCATCGCGCCGCCTTCGCGTCCCGCTCGCCCGCCATGTAGCACCGTGGACGGCGCTGCATGATCGAGCGGGCGGTTACACCGAGACCAGGAGCGAATTCCACGATCTCGTCGGCCGGTCCGATCGCCAGATGGCGCAGCATCGCGCGCGTCAGCCCGAGACCGCCGGGACGCAGCCCGCGCTTGCAGAGGCGGGCAAGCAGCCAATGCCCCGGCATTTTCGTCACATCGAGATCGCTGCCCGGCAGATCCACGGTTTGGACGGAATGAAAGTCAGTCATCTGCAAATCTCCTGTTTCGGAAGCAAACGTCTTCTCGTCAGGCGCCAGCACGACGCATAGCATCCAGAATAGGCCGGTCGCCGAAATCGATCGCCGACCTCCGAAGGATGCGACCCGCCAGGTCAGTGCTCACCCGCGCACGGCGATTTCGGTAGAAGAAACTCGAGCGGAATTCACCCCGCGTACTCATCATTCCGCGCTCGCAAGCGCTGCTGATATGCTCTTCGCGCATCAGGGCCGGCACGCGGGTCGGTGGTATGTGCAGAAGCTCGCCGTTGAGTGCGGCTCAATCAGGAACGTGTTGTCGCTGAGTTCGATGGCCCGCTCGGAGTGCTTTGGCGATTCTTTGCGACTCTCGATCATCGCATTTCTCCTTGTCAAGGCACTTTAAAAGGCCGAGGCACTTCAAAAGGAGCCTGATTGCCGAAGCGCGGATTGATGGCAAAGGGACCGACTCGGTCGTAGTGGCGGCGGATCTGCGCGATGTGGCAAACAAGAAAGCTATCCGACGAATGGGGCCGCATACCGAAACGAGTCTTCCTCGTCGATCAACAATCCCGCATGCTGATCGTTCAGGCCCATGCGCTGGGAGCAACGAAGGTTCTGGACTCTCTGCCGGTGCCGCCAAATTGCGCACCGCGCTTGTTGACCCACGAGCGGACAGACGGCGTGAGGACGCACTTTCTGAGGGGCATGAAGCAGCCGCGAACCGTGCAGCCTGTGTGGCGGCGATGTTTTCCGCAGTGCTGAACGGATCAGCGATCGATGTAGGGAGCACCAGAAGCGCGGGCTGCGCCTTGCCGAAAGCATCGCGGAACATGGCTTGGCGGAGTGGTTGGCGACGGTCCGTCAGCACCACGAGGAGACCTTCTAGCACTGCGTGCCGGTGACGGGGGGTGGCCATCGACTTCGAGCTGAGCCTTGGCATGACAAGAGCTGATATTGAGAGATTGGATTGTCTTCAGCCGCGATGTTCCACAATATCGGGAAGGCAAAGATTCCTCTTACAATATTGGACAAGCCCGGTTGCCTCGACGAGTCAATACCACCCGCGCGAAAGGCGATTGACGTGTATCGTTTAACGAATGAGCAGGCGGCGCGTCGGTAAAACTGCGATGAACAAAGTCCCAACGTCAAACTTTTTAACACGCGGCTGCCATCATCTGGAATTGCGGTTCGAGCTTTTTGAGCGGCGAAGATCTCGTCTCTCAAGGAAGCTTCAAAATGGCACGCTGGACGTCATTATCGCGCCTGGAAGATTGCCGGCCGAGTGCAAGAGCACCGCACTTTGGAGCGAACGCGTTTTGATCGCCCTACCAGAAGACCATCCCCCAGCAGAGAGAGACATTATCCATTGGACTGATCTAAGATCCCAAACGCTGTTGATGAGCCAATACGACCCATACTGGGAGTTCGAAGACCTTGTAACTTCTACGCTTGTCTTGCCTCACGATCGTCCCGACCTCGAACGTCACGATGTAAGTCGCAGTATCTTGAAAAGCCTGATTAGCATGAAACTCGGATTAGGGTTGATGCTCGAGTCTGACGTCGGCGTACGCGTTCCGTCGATTGTGTTCAAGGAGCTACGCGACGGCATGGGGCCTGCACGCGTCGAGTTCTCGGCGTTTTGGCAGGAACCGGCTGATAATCCAACTCTCATAAAATTCCTCCACCTCCTCCAAGAGCGTTATCCCGCTTTTTCCTGAGACAGTTGTCGTCGTAACTTCCTGAATGTGCGATCTGTAGCCATAAATTGCTTGAGCATGGGAGCAATCAGGTTGACTGGATCGTCTATCTGCAGCTCGTTCTGTCGTTTCATCAGCTCCGCATAAGACCTGAGATCCCGGTTTATCTCTGCCGGAAGCTCGAACGTGATCCTCACAGGCTTTTCCGTCACTACGGGCACGAGTTTGAGCTTAGTCACGAGGATCAGCCCCTGTACGGTTCGAGGATCAGGTCGCGATTGACGATGACTCTGACCGGAAATCCCGGACGGATTGTCAGCGTCGGTTGAATATTTAGGTTCCTTCGAACGACCTGCTGCCCTGTCTGGTTTAGCGAATTCGCAGCACTCAAGCGGAGCGCTTGAATAATATCCGTGTTGCTGCCCGTATCCGCGCCAGAGCCAAGCTCCGCTCCCACGCCAAGAATCGTTGAGAGGAGCGCGGCCTTGAACAGCTCGGCCCAGTGATTGTCTACCTCATCCTCGAGACCGGAATATCCTCCTGCATCCGCACCCTGCTGCCTCTCCAGCACGATCGAACGGCCATTCGGCATGATGAGGCGCGTCCAAACCAACAACACGCGTGATTGTCCGAATGCCACTTGGCTGTCGTAAATGCCTATTAGCCTTGCTCCTTGCGGTACGAGTTTGGCGCGGCCGGTAGGAGAATCATAGACCGTCTCTGTGACTTGCGCGGTGATCTGTCCTGGTAGATCTGACCTGATCCCGGTAATGAGAGCCGCAGGAATAATCGTTCCCGCCTGGATGACAAACGGAGACACCGGACCCGAAAGCCTGTCAGGCGCCGTCATTCGCCGATCGACGGGGGCGTTGACGAAGAGGAGTTTACTGTCCTGCCCGTTTTGAGTGAAGGTTTCATCTGAAGATGGCGCGGTCTTGGTCGCCGTTTCCTGGGACGCGGCATGCGGTGGCGCGGCGGATGCCGTTGTCGACGCAAATAGCTTGCTGGTCCGAGCAGTCTCGGTTTCCTGATTGGCGCGCTGCTGTTCGGCATCAAGACCGAGCGGCGCGGGTTGGCCTTCTGCTATTCCGGTCGGGTGCCGAAGGTCGCCGGGCAAAGGCGGCCCGAGTTTTGGGATATTGGGGGCAATCCCCGCATAGTCTTGTGGCAACGTTGTCAGGCCATCTGCGACATTGTGATGATCCGTGCTGTAGAGTTCGTCCGGTGCCGGATTATGCGGGCGGTTGCTCCGCAGTGCCCACATCACCGCGCCAGAAATAAGAAGCAAAGTCAGGGCGGTGCCACCGGCAAGGACTTTGCGAGAGAGCCGCGTGATCTTCGGGCGCTCTGCACCCAGACGCAAGGGCTGCGTGCTATCAGCAGAACGCTGCTGTTCGGTGGAAGGAGCCATGCTCTCGTTTGCGCCATTGTCCGTCACGATCACCTCCCGTCGTTCCTGACAATTCGGACTCTTTGTTGCTTCTCCCCACCAAGGCGCAATTCGCCGGCGGCGAACAAGCGGTCGGCAATCAGGATATTCCTGTACACGCGATAGTTGACGAGCTCAGGCTTGCCGTCCTGGCCGATAACGAACAGCGGTGGCATTTCGCCCTGCCCGATTCCGGGCGAGAATTCGATATAGACCTTGCGGCCGTCGTCATACGCGCTGACTGGGCGCCACGGCGGATTGTCACCCTCGATCACGTAGCGATACCGGCGTTGATTGACTTCCGGGATGATGGGTGTCGGAGGAAGGGCCTTTGCACGTCCGCTCCGGCCTTCCGGGTAGAACCAGGCGACCGACGGCATGTACGGCTTTTCGCGAGAGCGGAGTTCAATCAGGTAGGTTCGTCGATCCGTGTTGACGACCAGGTTGGTCTCGATGGCGGGCCTCGTCGGCTTCACCATGATATGCACGCGCCTGGTTTCGCCGTTTCCGCTTTCGGTATCGCCGACTATCCAACGCACGGTGTCACCCGCGGCCAATGGCCCTGAACCGATCAGCTGTTCGCCCGGCTCAAGCGCGATATCCGTAATCTGGCCTGGCGAAGCATAGATCTGGTAGAGCGCACCGGGGCTATAGGAAAACACCTGGACGGCGTTGAAATACCCGGCGCGCCGCGGCTGAACCCGCGCAACGTCGTTTGCGATCTCGATGCGATCGGTCGGATCCTTCGCCTCTGCCTCGCCCTTCTTGCCGCCACGGGCTGGTGTCCAAGCGGGAGGGACATCTAGTGGCCGCGCATGATCGTCCGCGGGCATCGGTAGATCGGGAGACGGCGGTACATCGTCATCATAACTGATCTGGGGCGGTTTGAAGGTTGTGCAGCCAGAGAGCGCCAGGGCAATGAGTAAGGCCACGCGTTTCAAGCCAACCGATCTTGGTTCAAAGCTTCTCACTATCCGAGTTCCTTCGACCAATTGATGGCGTTGACGTAGATGCCAAGCGGGTTCTTACGCAGGCGGTCGGCAATGCGAGGAGTTTCGATGACGATAGAGAGAATGGCGGTCCAGCGTTCAGTCGCGGCGAGCTGACCGCCGTCGTATCGGCGTTCGGTCCATGCGACCCGAAAGCTTTCCGGGGAGGCGCGGATGACGCTGGAGATCTCAACCGAAATTTGTGTATTCCCGAGCTTGGCGAAGGGATCATTGGTTCGGGCGTAATCGTTCAGCGCCGCTGCGCCTCGATCGGTCGTGAAGTCATAGGCACGCAACCAGTCCTGTCGCAGGACGATAGCGTCGGCCGGCAATCCCCGAACATCCTCGATGAAACGCGCGAGATGAAACGCGATCTGCGGATCGGCCGGCTGATAATAGGGACTCGCTGGCGCGACCGCCTGAGCTTGACCGAGATGATCAACTTCCACGACCCAGGGTGTGATGGTGCCCTGGGCAGACTGCCAAACGAGGCCCGCGGCGAGCCCGCCGGACAGCAACAGGGATCCGAACGCCATCAGTCGCCAATTCCTGGCCTGAATGCGCGCAGAGCCGATGCGCTCGTCCCAGATCTGCGCGGCTTTCTGATAGGGTGTCACGGCGTGGGGCGTGCGGCCATAGTGGACGGATGGTCGTTTGAACATCACTGCCCTCCCTCGGACAGATCGACCGAAGCTCCGCCCCCTGCGCCATCACCGCTCCTGACGGCGTGGGTGGCAGCGGATGCACCTTGGTTGACCGACTGCGCACGCTTCATGCGACGCGCCCAAGCCGGGGGCGCTTCCGCAGCCGGCGAACCACTTGCGAATTTGGCAGCCATCCGCCGCAGCGGGCTGACGATGGCAGAGCCGCCCGCGCTCGCGACACCCGACAGCCCTCCAGCGCGGTAGGCACTTGCCGCTCCGCTTGCGACCGAGGCAGCGCCGCGGGCGCCGCCCACAAGCGCGCCACCGGCGAGTCCGGCACCGCCGGCTGCGAGACCGGCGCCAGCGACGATGGCGCCCCCCGCGGCGAGGCCAGTGCCGACCGCGGCACCCGCACCGAGCTGTGGCCCGCCCGACACAATGCCATTGGCAATACCGGGTCCGAAAATACCGAGGCCGAGAAGGGAAAGCGCTCCCAGCACCAGCGCCATGGCTTGATCGATCGTCGGCTGATTGCCACCGAATCCCGCTGTGAATTGCGCAAATAGCGTCGATCCAATGCCGACGATGACGGCTAGCACTAGAACCTTGATGCCGGACGAAATCACATTGCCTAGCACACGCTCGGCGGCAAAAGCGGTCTTGCCGAACAGCCCGAACGGGATGAGCACGAAGCCCGCGAGTGTCGTCAGCTTGAACTCGATGAGCGTGATGAAGAGCTGGATCGCCAAAATGAAGAACGCGAGCAGGACCACGATCCAGGCAAACAGCAGAATCGCGATCTGCGCAAAGTTCTCGACGATGCCGACATAACCCATCATGCTCCAAATTGACTCGAGCAGCGGCCGCCCAGCATCCAGCCCCACCTGTGCGATCTTTCCCGGCCTCAGAAAATCGGCTGAGGAAAGTCCTGTTCCGGAAGCTTTCAGCCCCAGACCGGCAAAACTCTCGAAGATGACGCGCGCCAGCGTGTTCCAGTTGCCAATCAGAAAGGCGAAAACACCGACAAACAGGGTTTTCCTGACAAGACGCGCGAGAATGTCCTCATCCGCTCCCCATGCCCAGAACAGGCCAGCCAGTGTGACATCGATTGCGGCTAGCGTGGTAGCGAGATATCCAACCTCACCTCCGAGCAGCCCGAACCCGGAATCGATGTACTGGGTGAACGTCGCCAGAAACTGATCGATAATGCCTGTGCCACCCATGGGCTACTCCTTTCCGGACTGCTGAAGCGAAGGGTATCCAGCCGGCAGGCGATCCTCGTCCTTTGGCGGAACGAACAATGAAGAGCCTCCTTGAGGAGCCCCGCTGTCAGACGATGCAGATGGTGTCTTTCCGAGAAATTGGCGGCGTTTCTCGGCCCAGGCCTTGCGGCATTCCGACAGCGCGTCTTTCTGCTCATCGGTTACGGAGCGGCACTCCGCCAGCTTTGTTGCCAGCGGATCGGATGCCTGGGCAGTGGATGTGGCTGATGGAGTCTGGCCTTCGTCATCGCGCAGTCGAATTGCGCAGGCTGCGACAATGAAGACGACGAGCAGCATGGCCGCTGCCATCGACAATCTCTCGAGCTTTGTTTTCTTCATCAGTGAAACATCTGCACAGTTATGGGTTGATAGCCTTGCCCTGGGGCGATGAACCGGCGCAGTTGCTCCCTGCTTTGGTCCTGCGCTGTGGCATGTTGCGCGGACTCCAGATTTTGCGCGCGCCCGTGGGCGGCGACGACGGCCGTGAGATCGGCGAGTTGCTGTGCTGCCAGCGCCAGGAGCTGATTGCCGGCTTGGCTTGCCTGCAAAGCACCAGTCGCGCCCTGGCTCGAGGTGACGAGCGCCGACATCTGGGTACGATTGGTATTGATGTTGCCGACGACGGTCGCTTGGGTTCGCATGGCATCCTGGAGGCCCGCCATCGCATTTTGCCAGCGCGTTTGGGCATTCGCGATCAGCGCTTGATCCGAAAGGCTGGATGACGCCGCCGCGTAGGTCGTCGAGAATGCGTGGTCGATCTGCCCGATGTCGTAGGCGATGCGCTGGGCTTGGGCGAGAAGCTGCTGGGTTCGCAGGATCGACTGCTCCAACTGCAACAAGGATGAGAACGGCAAGGTCGCCAAGTTCTTCGCCTGGTTGATCAGCATTTGCGCTTGATTCTGGAGCGACACAATCTGGTTGTTGATCTGCTGCAAAGCGCGAGCCGCTGTCAGCACGTTCTGCGCATAGTTGTTAGGATCGAAGACTACCAACTGCGCCGGGGCAGGCTCGACGCCGAGGGAGAGTGTGATGGCGACGATGCTGCCGCTAACGAGACGATGGAAGCGCTTCATTTCGACGCCTCCAGGTCATTGAGATGCGGGATGAGATCTGTGGCCCATTCGATCTCGCGGGCCTTCAACCAGCCGGACGCAAAGCCGTCGCGGCCATGATCGGTAAGGACCTGTTCGATCAAAAGTTGGTCGGACTTGGAGGAAGCGGCGGTAAAAGCGAGCGCGACTTCGCCGAGCCCGAGTTCGAACAGACGATTGCCGCGGCGCGACTGGCAATAGTAATCGCGCTTCGGGGTGGCCCGAGCCAGGATTTCGATCTGCCGGTCGTTCAGCCCGAAGCGCCGGTAGATCGCCATGATCTGAGGTTCGATGGCGCGGTCGTTCGGCAACAACACCCGGGTTGGACAGCTCTCGATGATGGCTGGAGCGATCGCCGAACCGTCGATATCGGCGAGCGACTGGGTTGCGAAGATGACGGACGCATTTTTCTTGCGTAAGGTTTTTAACCATTCGCGCAGCCGTCCAGCGAAGTCCGCATCGTCCAGCGCCAGCCACCCCTCATCGATCACGAGCAGCGTCGGCCGGCCGTCAAAGCGCGCCTCGATCCGATGAAACAGATAGGCAAGGACTGCGGGCGCAACGGCGGTCCCAATCAGGCCGTCCGTCTCGAAGACCTGGACGGATGATTCTCCCAGCCGTTCGCTTTCGGCATCGAGCAGGCGATCGTAGGGTCCACCGATGCAATAGGGCTGCAAAGCCCGTTTCAAAACGTTCGACTGCAAAAGAACGGACAGGCCGGTAAGTGTGCGCTCCTCCACGGGAGCGGAGGCCAACGAGCTCAGCGCTGACCAGAGGTGCTCCTTGGCCTCCGGTGTGACCTCGATCCGCTCACGGCTCAGGATCGAACTGATCCAATCAGCCGCCCAGCCGCGTTCCGCGACATCATCGATTCCGGCGAGGGGCTGGAGAGAAACGAATTCAGAGCTCTCGCCGGCGAGCGCGCCACCGAGGTCATGCCAATCGCCGCCCATGGCGATCGCAGCGGCCCGGATCGATCCGCCGAAATCGAAGCCAAAGATCTGAGATCCGGGATAGCGGCGGAACTGCAGCGCCATCAGCGCCAATAACACCGACTTGCCGGCCCCTGTCGGTCCGACCACTAGCGTATGGCCGACATCGCCGACATGGAGTGAAAAGCGAAACGGCGTTGATCCTTCCGTTTTGGCCAGGAACAGAGGCGGAGCCTTGAAGTGGTGATCCCTCGCCTCGCCCGCCCACACGGCGGACAGCGGGATCATGTGCGCCAAATTCAAAGTCGAGAGCGGTGGTTGGCGCACATTGGCGTAAACATGACCGGGGACGCTGCCGAGCCAAGCCTCGACCGCGTTGACCGTCTCGACCATACAGGTGAAATCACGCCCCTGAATGACCTTCTCGACGAGGCGGAGCTTCTCATCGGCGGTGGCAGGGTCGTCATCCCAGACTGATATTGTCACTGTAACAAAACCTTCTCCAATCTGGTCCGAGCCCAATTCTTGCAGCGCCGCGTCGGCATCCATGGCCTTGTTGTGGGCATCGGTATCGAGAAGAGCGGAAGCCTCATTGGTCATGACTTCCTTGAGGATTGCGGCCACCGACTTTCGTTTGGCGAACCATTGTCGCCTGATCCGGGTCAGGAGTTTCGTTGCATCCGTCTTGTCGAGCATGATGGCGCGTGTCGACCAGCGGTAAGCGAACGGAAGGCGGTTCAAATCGTCGAGAATTCCGGGCGTCGTCGCTGTCGGAAATCCCACCACCGTCAAGACTCGCAGATGCGCGGCCCCGAGCATCGGCTCAAGGCCGCCGGTCAGAGGCTGATCGGCGAGCAACGCGTCGAGATACATGGGTATTTCTGGTACCCTGACCCGATGCCGTTTGGTCGAGACCGTCGAGTGCAGATAGGTGAGCGTCTCCTCGTCGTCGAGCCAGGCACATTCCGGCATGAAACCCTCAACGAGCTGCAGCACACGGCTGGTGCGATCGGCGAACAACCGGAGAATCTCGCGCGCATCAGCATCCACGGAGCGGTTGCTCCCTTCGTAGAGCAACCGTTCGGCTTTCGCCGTACCTTCAGCCGGCGGGAGATATAGAAATGTCAGAAAATAACTCGACTCGAAGTGGGCGCCGGCCTCTTCGAACTGCGCGCGCCGCTCTGCATCGACCAGAGAGGAAGCCGCGTCGGGAAACGTGTCGGGCGGATAATTTCCTGCCGAGTGACGTTGCGCCTCGACAAAGATCGCCCAACCGGATTCCAGGCGGCGCAGCGCGTTATTGAGACGGCCGGCAACGGCAACGAGTTCGGCCGGCACCGCGCTGTCGAGGTCCGGTCCCCGAAATTTTGCAGTGCGCTGAAACGACCCGTCCTTGTTGAGGACGATCCCCTCATCGACAAGGGCCGCCCACGGCAAGAAATCTGCGAGGCGGGTATTGGAACGGCGGTATTCGGCAAGATTCATCATGGAAGACCTCAGGTGTTGAGATGGCCGGGAATACGGAGGTGTCGGCGAACGACTTCGACGAAGTCAGGGTCGCGTTTGGCCGCCCAGACGGCGGCCATGTGGCCGACAAACCAAAGCAGGAGGCCTGCGAGCCAGAGGCGAAGGCCGATACCAAGAGCAGCGGCGAGCGTGCCGTTAAGAATCGCGATGGAGCGTGGCGCGCCGCCCATGAGGATTGGCTCAGTGAGAGAGCGATGGATGGGCGTCTCGTAGCCTGGGATCTGTCCGTCCATCAGATCATCACTCCGCCGCCGAACGAGAAGAACGACAGGAAGAAGCTCGATGCGGCAAAGGCGATCGACAAGCCGAACACGATCTGAATTAGCCGCCGAAAACCGCCCGACGTATCGCCAAATGCGAGCGATAGCCCGGTAACGATGATGATGATGACAGCGATGATCTTGGCGACGGGACCTTCGACGGACTGCAGGATCTGATTGAGCGGCTGCTCCCACGGCATGTTGGAGCCCGCAGCCTGCGCTGAACTGACGGCAAAGCAGGTGGCAGCAATTGCCGTGGTCGAAATCACACCTAGCCGAAATCGAATAATCATGATGGATCCCCTATGGCTGCGAGGCTGTAATCGCCCGAAGAACCGAGCCCGGTAACCGCAGCGAGTTCGGCAAGGCGACGATCGGCACCGCGCCCGGAAAGCACGGCGATAACGTTGATGGTCTCCGCAATCAGGGCGCGCGGCACGGTGACGACGGCTTCCTGAATGAGCTGTTCGAGTCGACGCAGCGCGCCAAGAGCGGTGCCTGAATGGATGGTACCGATGCCGCCTGGATGACCTGTGCCCCAGGCTTTGAGCAGATCGAGAGCCTCTGCACCGCGAACCTCGCCGATTGGAATGCGATCGGGTCGTAGGCGCAGCGATGATCGCACCAACTCTGAGAGCGAGATCACGCCGTCCTTCGTACGTAGCGCCACGAGATTCGGCGCCTTGCACTGAAGCTCCCGCGTATCCTCGATCAGAATGACCCGATCTGAGGACTTGGCGACCTCGGCCAACAGCGCGTTGGTCAGCGTTGTCTTGCCGCTGGAGGTGCCTCCCGCGACCAGGATGTTCTTGCGGGCCTCAACTGCAGTCCTTAGAGCAGCTGCCTGCCCCGGTGACATGATCCCTTTGATGACGTAGTCGTCCAGCGTGAACACCGCGACCGCCGGCTTGCGGATGGCGAAGGCTGGAGCTGCAACAACCGGCGGCAGCAAACCCTCGAAGCGCTCCCCCGTCTCGGGCAGTTCGGCCGAGATGCGCGGGCTGCCCGCGTGGACTTCGGCACCCACATGATGCGCGACCAATCGAACGATGCGCTCTCCGTCCGAGGCAGAAACGAACTCGCCGGTATCTGCCAAGCCGCTCGATAGGCGGTCGATCCACAACCGGCCGTCGGGGTTGAGCATCACCTCAATGACGGCCGGATCTTCGAGGAAGCGGCCGATGGCCGGTCCAAATGCCGTGCGCAGCATGCGCGCGCCACGCGAGATCGCCTCCGATTGAATGGAATGGATTGTCATCGCCGTCCCCAACCAGTGAGGCCGTCTCGAGCGGCCTCTGATGGGGATGAATAGAAAAGGCAGCAAACAGATTAACGCAACAAGACGCTAACCCGGTTCGTAGACTGGCGTAGAAAAAGAAGCGTCAGGCAATACGACAAACGGAGACGCGGCGCGGGCTGCTCTTCCGCAAGTGGTCGTTCAACTAAAATGGTTGGATGCTGACGTGTCGTTATGTCAATTTCGCTTTGATGAGATTGAGCGCGTCCGCCCCGGCGGCGATCACCAGTTCGCCGAGCCCAAGCATCTTGCGGCTCTTGAGGTCGCGCGCCTTGTCCTGCAGCGCTTTGAGTTCCCCGTCAAAATCCCGCGGCTTGCGTATCACGTCCTCCAGCGATGTTGAGCGATGATAGTTGAGCCCCGGGAATGAACCGGACGACAGAACAGGTGCGGGTATCTTGCCGTCGATCGATCGAGGCTGAATCCTGCAAAGTCCCGGATGCGGTCGTCCGTATGACAGGTGCTGTACAGGTCCACGCTTTGCTGAACTGACCGGCGTCAGCCGTGAGCGGCTGATTGACAACATACTCTCGATCGTGTTCCAGCAGGGCCGCTCGGTGACCCCGGCGGGAAACCAATTTTCGCGTATCTCACCATTCAATGCCTTCGCACGGCTCCAGGACGGGAAGGTCCGTCGCGTGCATCATGGAGCCGGTGGGAGGTTCACGCTCTCCGATAACCAACCGACTAAGGTGTTTGCCGAGCCTCCGGATCGATGGAAGCGCGAACCAGACCAAAGCCGCCAGTTGAAGAACTGCGCTAAGACCGAATGCGGCCTGATATGCGGCTATCGGGTAATGTCCGTCCTGAGACGGCCATTGTTCGATGACGAGACCAATACCGTATTGGATGAGGAACGCCCAGCCGAAGTGCAGGAGGTTCAGACCGCCGTTGGCGCGCGCGGCAACCTCCTTGGGAAAATAATCGGCTACGACCGCGAAGCTCAGCACGGTGGCAGCGCCAGCGATCGAGACCATCGACCACGGCAAAATTGACGGCAACGGGATACGCAAAATCAGCACGAATTCTGCGAGAATGAGCAACCCACCGACGCAAGCCAAGAAACTTTCCGTCCGGATGCTCCGCTTGCGCAGTCGATCAGCGGCAGCGCCAAGCAACAGGGCTCCAAGGCTTAGGACGAGAGCCATGAGAAACATGTGAGCGGCGCGGCTTTGACGGTCGAGTCCTTCGACATCGGTAAGCCAGGCGGACGCCCACAAGGACTGGAAAGCCCAGGACGAACCAATGCAGGCGGCGGAAAGCGGGGCAACCCTCAGGAAGCGCGGATCCGAATAGATCAATCGTAATGTAAGCGGCTTGCGGTCGATGGCAGCTGTCTCGGATTCTGCGACAGGTTCGGGAGCGACGATATAAACGAGTCCACTCACCAGAACTGTCGCCAAGGTCAGAATGCCGAAGAGGCCGCGCCATCCCACCGACTCCAACAACCAATCTGTTGGCGCCGTTGCCGTGACTGCGCCGAGCGAACCCAACATGATCATCCAGCCGTTGGCGAGCGCGACGCGCTCTCTCGGAAACCAGGTGACAATGGATTTGAGTCCAGCCATTAACGAGCCGGCAACGCCAAGCCCAATCATAGCGCGCGCGATAAGAAGCTCCGGGAAGCTCGACGCATTACCGAACAACGTAGCGCCCCCAGCCGCGATGACCAGGAGCACGCCTTGGACTCGCCGCGGACCGAAACGATCCAGAAAGGCGCCTATGGGAATCTGAAAAAGTCCAAAGACCAGAAAGTACACCGAAGCAAGCAGGCCGAGCTCGGCGGCATCGAGCCCGAAGTCGGATGCCAGCGCCGGAGAGATTGCGCCATTAATCGTCCGAAAAAGGTAGGCAAGGTAATAACCGGCGGCGAAGGGCAAGAACACCGAGAGTATCAGGCGCCATTTGGAATGTTGGCGGTCTTCCGAGGCCGGCCGTCCTGTCAATTCGGCATGATCAGGGTGCAGAGCCTCATCCAGCGGATTGTGGCTCGCCGCTTTGAAAGGTCTAGTTCGAGAGGCGGCGAAAGTAGGAGTTGCTGCCGCCCTCCCCGGCGGCAGCAGAAAAAGAAGGAACAACACCCGGAGCCGGAGGATTTTGGTCGATATCCGAACGCTTGGGATCGCGTTCACTCATCGTCGGCTTTGAATGACTGCGCTCCGCGGAGTTGACACGCCCGATCGTCTCCTGCATCAGGGGACGGTCCGATCGAACGCGCCGATCAACCTGTTCGGCAAGAACCTTGAAGCGTTCGTCACCCAGGGCTGCCGCCTCCTGCTGCCGCTCTGGCGAAAGCGGCGGCATAACGGAGAGGTGATAGCGAGCGTGTAGCGCGATGGTTTCAGCCAACATGCGAACGTCGTGCTCGAGCCGATCGAACCTGTGGTCCATATCGTCAAAACGCTCGTGCATGATATCTTCAGCTGATGCGGCCGGACTTAGAAACCGTTCAAGGGCGGCTTCGACCAGCATGCTCTTGCCAAGCCCCGGTCGTTCGGTTGCGGTAGAAAATCGATTGTAGAGCTCCTCGGTCAACCGTACGGTTACCTTGCGACTCCGCTTAGGTTTACGCGTGGAAGCCGACGCCGCTTCGGTCTCGGCTTGGCTCGCCTGCATTTCGACTTCGCCGTGGAGCTGCATAACATTCTCTCCAATCGCTACGAACGCGCTGATCGGGGCCGCGACTTCCGACGCGGTGATCAGATCATTATTTCTGAGCGACATAAGAGAAGAACCGCATTGAGTTTGTTTTCAACCAGCCGATGATGCCGAGCAGAGTCTGGCGTAGAAAAAGAAAGAGATGGCAAGACGGCTCACACCGAACCGGAGTTGTTTGACTTTTCGCCTTGCGGCTCGGCATCCAGGGACAACTCCTGTGCAAGACCCTGCCCCTTCGCCAGTCTTCGTCCCAGCGCTTCGATAAACCGCTGATAACGCTCCCGTCCCTTGGCTTGCGCAGCTGGAAGAGCAGCGTCTGGTACGGGCGATGTCGCCGTGAGCCAGAACCGTACAAACAAGGCCATCGCCTCATTGGAGATCGTGATTTGCCGCTCGAGTCGCTCGACCTGGCGTGTCAGCCGATCTAGCCGTTTGCCAAGTGCGGCTTCCATGCGCTCAGAGTTGTCAGGCGAAAGAAAGGATGCGAGCGCTGTTTCGACGACGAACGCCTGATGCAAGCGCTTTCGACCGGCATAGTCAGCGAGTTGCCGTGCAAGTTCCGGCGGTAGACGAAATGTGTGCTTGGTTCGCATCTCTTAAGTCACAGGCCCAGTCCATCACCAGGATCCATCGAGGCCTGACGTGCGAGATCCGCCGCCTGCTTTCTCAAACTTGTCGCGCGCTGGACCTCGTCATCCGTCTCGTCGTCAGCAAACTCGAATTCGGCCTTTGCTGGACCAAGCTCTGGTATGACTTCTTCATGTTGGGGAAGCTCCGGCTCCCGCCGAATGCCACTGTTGGCTTGATCGTTGATGGCTTCAGACGCCTGGAACTGAACTGTTGATTCCGGTTCAGCGATGTTCGCGATAGGTTTTCGGAGGCCGCTCCAATCATCGCGGCGCTTGTTGGTAGGCACTGGTGCATCGTGAAGCTTTACAGGTGGCACAATGCGATCGCGAAATCGCTCGTCCTCGAAATACCGGGCCTTCTTCGCCCGGATCGGCGAGCATCCGGAGACCAGGACCAACTCGTCATCCGGCGGCAATTGCATGACCTCGCCTGGCGTGAGCAGGGGTCGGGCGGTTTCCTGCCGTGAAACCATGAGATGGCCTAACCACGGACTGAGCCGGTGACCGGCATAATTTTTCATGGCGCGCAGTTCGGTCGCCATTCCAAGTGCATCCGAGATGCGCCTCGCCGTGCGCTCATCATTGCTCGCGAAGCAAACGCGGACGTGGCAGTTGTCGAGGATCGAGTTGTTCGGGCCGTAGGCCTTCTCGATTTGATTGAGCGATTGCGCAATCAGAAAGCTTTTCAGTCCATAACCCGCCATGAAGGCCAACGCCGATTCGAAGAAGTCCAGCCTCCCAAGAGCAGGAAACTCGTCCAGCATCAGCAGCAGACGGCGTCGGCGGCTTTGAGCTTCGAGATCCTCCGTCAAACGTCGGCCGATTTGATTGAGGATCAGACGTATCAGAGGCTTGGTCCGGCTGATGTCCGATGGCGGTACCACCAGATACAACGAAGCCGGCCGTTTCCCCTCCACGAGATCACGGATACACCAGTCGCTATGTCGCGTGACCTGCGCGATGACGGGATCTCGGTAAAGGCCGAGAAATGACATCGCGGTGGAAAGTACGCCGGAGCGCTCGTTTTCGCTTTTGTTCAGGAGCTCTCGCGCGGCTGACGCGATGACGGGATGCGGACCGGAAGCGCCAAGATGCGGCGTGGTCATCATGGCGTTCAAAGTGGCCTCGATCGGCCGCTTGGGATCAGACAAGAAATTCGCAACGCCGGCGAGGGTCTTATCCTCTTCCGCGTAAAGCACATGGAGGATCGCACCTACCAGCAGCGAGTGGCTGGTCTTCTCCCAGTGATTGCGCTTTTCCAACGCTCCTTCTGGATCCACGAGGACGTCCGCAATGTTCTGGACATCGCGCACCTCCCATTCCCCGCGCCGGACCTCCAAAAGTGGGTTATAGGCGGCCGATCTCCGGTTGGTCGGATCGAACAGCAGCACCCGGCCATGCCGGGCGCGGAAACCTGAGGTCAGATTCCAGTTTTCACCCTTTATGTCGTGTACAACGCAACTGCCTGGCCAGGTCAGAAGGGTCGGAATGACCAGGCCAATACCTTTTCCCGATCGCGTCGGCGCGAAACACAGGACGTGCTCCGGTCCATTGTGGCGTAAGTAATGGCGGCCGAGCCGACCGAGCACAACGCCGTCCGGGCCCGTGAGCTGCGCGGCGCGAATTTCTGAGGCGGTCGCCCAGCGCGCTGAGCCATAGGTCGCGGCCGTCCTCGCCTCGCGGGCCCGCCAGATTGACATCGCGAACGCGACAACCATGGATAAGACGCCGCCGGACGCTGCGATGCAGGCCCCTTGCATGAATATCTTTGGCGCGTAGGCGTCATAGACCAGCCACCACCAGAAGAAGGCCGGTGGATAATAGATGGGCATCCGACCAACCAGCTCAAACCAAGGTGGGCCCAACTGCGGCTGAAACCCCAACTTCCAGGCAACCCATTGTGTCGCCGTCCACATCGTAACGAGCACGATGCCGAGAGCAGCGCAAACTTGACCCCAAAGTAGGTTGGTCGAAGACATCCGGGCATGGTGGGGAGTCTTCGGCGCGGTTCAAGGCGGGTTCGACATCGATGGTACGCTGTAAGGTCATGGCGTAGAAAATGGACAGCTCACATTCAGGTGGCCGCAAGAAAATCGAACCTTTCTCCAAACCACGCAGCTCTCAGACTTCTCTTGGCGTGCTTGGAATAGGAACATTTCTTCGAGGTGCGCTGCTACAATCCGAGCCCACGCTTTCTTCCAAACTCCCATTCAATGCCGCCCCCCTCACGTTGGATGCCGCTAATAAATTGGCCGATGCGATTCTCGAGGATGGGCTGCCAAGGCACCAGCCGAAAGCCAAGTCCATCTTCCATCATGGCAAACCGGCCGCTAGCGAGAGAGGCAACCCCAGTAAGACGGCCGCTGACATATTCGCCTGCTTTGCTCGCGGTAAAGGTGAGCCCTCGTTCTGTCGCTAGCTGACGACCGACATGTTCCACCTCTCGCTGCTCGAGATTCATGACGGTATGGGCGGGGATATGGATTGCGCCGTCTTTCACGATAGCGTAGCCCATTTGGACAAGGCGGTTGGTACGCCGAAGGAGAGCGTCCTTGACATCGTGGCCAAAGCCGCTGTCAGCGATGACGAGGGGCCGACGAGCAGTCAGTTCCCGATCGAGCCAACTGGCCCCATCAACGGCGATCTGTCGTTCGAGGTTTTGTGTCGAAAGAGTTTTGATCACCGGACCGTCACCGCCTTGGGAGCGATCGTAAGTCTGGCCGCGCTCAATGATATCGACCGGTACCTTCCAGTGATCGTCGTCGAGACGTTCGACGTGTCCCGCCCTACGCAACGCCTCCAGCCTTCGGACATGTGAGCGGACGAAAGATTCGGGATCCTTCCCCTCTCGTTCGAACTGTTCCCGAATGCGCTCCAGGTGCCGGCTGGGCCGGTAGATTTGGTCCTTCTCGCCGGTGTTGAGGGCGATATTGCGATCAGCGGCTCGTGGACCGGAGATGGCCGGCCCCACCTCCACGATCATGTCGCGCCCGATGTCCTTCAGATGAGACGCATCGGGAAATTTCACGTGATGGACGCGGCCATCAACCCCGTCGACCACGAGATAGACCCGCTCGTCCATCTCATCGTCGGCCAACCCTTTGGCCAGAACGCGTCCTGTGATGTTCTCGCTCGGCCGCTCACCGTGGCGGACGTATTGATCGACCCCGCGCGCTTCTTCCAACCCGTGGGTTGCGAGCGCCCGGTGCATGGTCTTGATGATGTCGTTGCGATCGGAAAGCTCCTTCAAGGTGACTTCGGCACGATCCGAAATCACCCATTGCCCGGGCTCAATCTCGCTCGACAGGCCATAACGTTCCAAGAATTTCACCCGGCCGAGTAGTGCCCCGCGGTTTTCGCGGAACGCGTAGGTCGTCGCCTCTCCCGGTCGCAGGTCGACTATGCCCTTCTCGTGCTGTTCGGTCGCGAGCATCTTGTCGAGCCGGGTCCATCGCTCCGCCTCGACCTCCGTCTTCAATTTGGATTGAAGCTCGATCTCGCTCTGGTTTCCGAGTTCTAGCGTCACCAGTTCGGAGGCCCGATGGCGGATGCCGTGGGCGATATAGTCGCCGGCTATATTGAGGATGCCACCCTCCTCCAAGACACCGCGGACGATGATGTGGGTATGAGGATGTCCGGTGTTGTAATGATCGATCGCAATCCAGTCGAGGCGCGTCTCCAGATCCTTCTCCACCTGTCGCATCAAGTCGCGCGTAAAATTCTTCAAATCGGCCATTTCATTGGAATCTTCGGGCGCAACAATGAAACGGAACTGATGCCGATCCTCGCGACCCCGTTCGATAAAGGCCTTGCTGTCAACCTGATCTTCAAGAGCAGAATAGGCCTTCCCTTTCTGGCCGTCCCGGTTGACTCCATCTCGTTCGAGGTAGCGAAGGTGCGCATCGACCGCTTTGCTCGCCGCCCTGACCTTTGCCGGACCATCGAATGCCCGCTTCCGTCCTGGGGTATTGAGCCTGACGATCCTGGCCTTGACTGCGACGCGCCGGGAGCGGAAGCGCCCGCTCGAGTCCTGCTGCCAACCGCCGTTACGCTCTGCCTGAAGAAACAACGGGACTAGCTTGGCACCACGACCGCGTCCGTTGAACCGACCGCTTCCGTTTCCCTTGCGCCCGTCACCCGGGTTCGGTCCGCGCCCGATCGTACTGGGGTTCCCTCCGGCTTTCCTGACGGCCACCTGGACCTGCTTGAGGAAGGGTTGGGACTGCAGGTTCCCACGAGGATTGATCCGGGTCCCCCGGTTGCTCACGCGCCCTGGACGTACGTCAAATTCGTCGCCTTGATCCGTCGTCATGAGGCTGACGATCTTCATCAAATCTGAGCCGCGCAAGAGCGCCATATGCTCATCGTACAAAAACGCAGCGACGCGCAAGAGATCGAATGAAACGCGGGACATTCGAGCCGAAAATCGCATGCGCCATCGCGTAGCTCGTTGAAATTATTCGAGAGGCCCGAAAGGCGCCATCCAGTCTCGATCGAATGTCGCCGAACGCCAGTCGTCGCGCTTCTAAAAACCAATGTGCAGACAAAGGTTTCTCGACCGCTGAGGGTCGGCGAATTCGCGAACGCCAGTTCGCTTTATCTTGCCCTCCTCACCCTCCTCGGTCGCTGGTTCCGAGGGCCCAACTTCCAAGCGAACAGACTCTCGGTGCTCGCGGCGACTTGCGACAAAATGCAGTACGGGTCATTGCGGTGGATCATCCAATACCGCCTGCCCGAACACGTCGGCTGGTGGCCGATTCATTGCGAAAGAGCCCCCGCGACTTTGGCAGTTGACGTGCGAGCCCCCCACCGTTTGCGAGCGGAACGAGCGCTTGCGATAGCGATCGTAACCCGGAGGGCCGAGACACCCGTAGGGTGGCTCGGTGAGGAGCGAAGCGACGAGTAGAGCGCGGGCCGAAGGCATCGCCCGTATGCCATTAGCACATAAATATCGCACTCCCCCGCGAACTCTTGCCACGTGAGCTCGAATGCAAACCGAATGTCCGTCACGGTACGCCCGCCCGCTCAACAAACAGGGGAGCCTCCCGCCAAGGAACGGCACGTCCGATGCGAACTGGCGCGCGTTCGGTATGCTCGTCATCGAGCAATGGCGTGACTGCCGCAACGTACGCAGCGGTTTCTTGCGGAAGCGGTCGACCCGTCGCGAGATGCTGTTCATATCGCGCCGGACCGGCGTGATAGGCTGCAAGGAAGCCTGCCGAACCGAAACGATCGTGCATGTCTTTGAGATACGCGGTACCCGCGATGATATTGTCGTGAGCGTCAAATGGGTCGACGCCGAGACCATAGCGAACACTGAGTTCGAGCCAAGTAGCGGGCATGAGCTGCATCAAACCGATGGCGCCGCGAGGCGACGTCGCATGTTCGTCTCCGCCGCTCTCAACGTGCATCACAGCACGGACCCAGGACGCCGGGACGGCGAAGCGACCGGACGCCTCCTCGATCAATTTGGCGAACCGATCGACCGCTTCGGAACGCGCCACAGTTTGAGCGCGCGCGCTCGATTCCAGGAACGCCGAGCCGGTGACCTCGCACACAAACGGCGCGATGGCGGCGATGACAAGCATAAGTACGCGGAGCGTACCAGGCCATGCAATCGGGCCCGCTATTGCAGGTGTATGGCTTTTTCCCTGCGGATCGTCGGCAGGTTCTTCAATTGGTGAGCACGGCCGGGAAGGAAAAATCGGAGCCGGCTCGTGGGACCGGCCACCGACCGCGTGAGCGTGACGGTCGTACATGATCACTCCTCGTCAGTCCACACAGGCACCGCTCGGCCGATAACCGCAGAAGCAGGCAGCGGTCCGAAGTATCGGCTGTCGAGCGAGTCCGCGGACTGCCAGTTCATGACAAAGACATCCCCATCCGCGATCACGCAGCACCCATGCCAGACTGGAAGCGGACGGTTTTGCCCGTCGCGTTCGCGGGCCTCGCCTACATCGACGCCGTCAACGGCGATCTGCAAGCCATTCCTGCAGACCGTTTGTCCTGGCAGCGCCAACACGCGCTTGAGCATGGGCACGCCGATCGGCAAATAGCCGTTGAGATCGAGAAACGCAGCGAGCAGATCAGGGGGCTGCACGGCAACGAGTTCAGTAACGGCCAAGCGTGTCGTAGCTTGAACACGATAAAGGCCGATCGGGACGCTGTTTGATGCATTCCATATGTAATGCGGTGTCGTTCCCCCGATTGTGGAAAGGAGAAGACTTGTCGCAACAATTGCCGTGAAAAGTGTCGGACACCGAGCGTTCATGACGTCACCCCTCGTCGATGGAGCCAGGCTTGGTGGCGGGATCGCGTGTATGGCCGAGGTGTTTCGTTGACCGACAATCGGTTGTGAACGTGGTGCCAATAATCAGGCGCGGCGTCGGCAGGATCGATGCCGAGGGCCTCGACAACATCGATCATTTGCAGAGCACGTTCGACCTTGGGCCAGCCGGACAGTCGTAACAGGCTCTCACCGCCCGGCGTGATCCAGGGCACGGTCGAGTACGGTTGCCCGGGTGTCACGGCGCGCAGGATATCGATACGGGATAAGACGGTTCCGAAGTCGTTGGATGTCCAACGCACGAACGCGAAGACGCTGCCGGGGGAAAACGACAGAACGCGCCGATTGCGGTCGAGAACCTTCTCTGAAACGGGTCGCCCAAACCGAATACGGTTCTCGATGCGCTTTTCGAGCCAGAGAAGTTCGACCGTTGTAAGATCACCTGCGTCGGCCTCGTTCGTTGAATGGCTGTTGGGAGCATGAGGTTGTGTCTTCATGGGTCAGCGCCGCTCCTTTCCTGCATAAGGAATGGGAGCGTGACGCTTCGCCGGCAGCACTGTGCCGACGCCGGGATCGCTCGTTGAAGTTCTGGTGCCGCGGTCAGCCCATGCGTTCAGATCGGCCACCGAGTAGACGACACGGGCGCCGATCTTCCGGTAAGCAGGGCCGGTCCCGTAAATGCGATGTTTTTCCAAGGTGCGGGGTGAAAGGCCAAGGAATCGCGCTGCCTCCGCAGTTCGCAAGTACCGTGGCGGCAGAGCGGCGTTCGGATCAGGCATATGAGGGGCTCCATGGTCGTCCGGCACGCCAGCGCAATCATCGGCGCGTCGGCGGACACCATGGCGGAAGAGAGCCTCGAAGGGGGATGCCGAAGATTGGGGGGTGCATTTTCGGCACCCCTGAAGGCGACGCTATTTCTTCCGAGATGACGGACGCAACAATGCGCGGTAACCACCGCGCATGAGAGCGATACCGCTCTGGACCAGGCGGATGATCAGGCTGCGAAGATCATTATCTTTCCAGGAGCGGCCAAGAACGCGCTCCTTGCCGAACAAGCCCTCCGCGATTTCGCGATAACTATTGCCCGCCAACCATGCGTCCAGGGCCCGCATACGCAATATGAAGCGACGGCGACGATGGTGAGGGAGTGCAAGCGGGGGCCTGCCAAGACGGCGGCCTTCGATTGCGGACCAAAATCGGTTTGCCGCCAGCAGGCGTACGTCGAAATTGGCGTCGAACGGCAATTCGGCAAGAACCGGCGAACCTCTTGCGGGCATTTCCGGTAAGTAGAGCCGGTGGATGGCACCTGCCAGTGGTACAATGGCGTGCCAACCATCCGGCCCATGGCGAAATTCGCCAGCGGCAAGCCTGGTCCAATCAATGGCATATTGCCCAGCATCGCTGGCCCCGCCGGATTGGCGGATCGACAAGACGGTTGAGAGGGCTTCAGGTGCCCAGAATATCGATTGCCGATCGAACGCCTGTTCGGGATCAGCTGCGAAAAGAGAGCCCCCATTTTTTTCGGAATTGGTGAGGTGTCCCGCTTGATTGTGCGGCCGATGTCAGATTTCTGAATTCCTGCTCGTATTCGCTATCACGGCGGAGCCATTCCCACGCGATGTCGGCTGTTTCTGCCTTTTCGAAGTTTGCGTAATCTTGCTCCGATCTCCAATCAACAACCAACATGACTGCTTCCCCACTGCATAAACGATAGGGAATTGCAGCACGACAAATGTGACCATTTCTAGTTGCGGGCAATTTATCATTCGATAAGCTGGTTTGCTTTTTCGACGAGTCTTCAGCAAGGCGTCACGTTTGCTTCAAATAAGCTTCATCATTCGCCCTTTGGCCATCCACGGTTGAGTAGCTGACGATAACCGTGGCGCGCCACCCACTTCGCTCGCGCCAAATGACTGTCGTAGGCAAGGCGAGCACGGTCCGGCTCCGAGATCGGATCGATAAGAAGAACAATACTCGCGACTTCTCGCCAATCAGCATTGGCTTTTTCGGCATCGAGCAGACGCACATAAGTGACAGCGTGTTGCTCGTCATATGGTGTCAGCGTCGGCTCGTCTGGTGCTACGTCTGCCAATTTGGCATTGAGCGGCGGCATTACAGGAAACTCCTAACGGCTCTAGAAGCTTCGACCTCGCAAACGCTGGCCAATATCTTCTCGCGAGCTTCTGCATTGGTCTACAGGTTTGTGGACAACAAGATTAATAAATTCGTCGAAGCCGGACAGTTCACACCCAAACAAACGGTGAAGTACATCCCGTAATGGAATCCGTTCTGAAATGCTCGCTTTGACGTCGCGCTCAAGATGCTGACGCGCTCGGCGCACACGGGACAAATTCGAAAAATACATATTATAGGAGATAAACCTCATAGTATGTAAAGACGCAACTTGCGCATATGGACATGCGCAAGTTGGTCGGCCGCAATTTCGGGAGATATAGAAGAGCAAAAGGCTTTACTCAGGAAAGCTTTGCCGAGGCCTCGGGCTTTACCCAGCAGTATATCAGCGGCCTCGAAAGAGGCCGACGTAATCCTACGGTGGTGACATTATTTGAACTCGCGAGTGCGCTTGGAATAAGCCACGCTGATCTTGTCGCGCCCGATGATGAAGCTCGGGCTGAGAGGGCAAGGAGCGGCAAGCGCAAATAGGCTTGCCGAGCGAGAACTCAGGTACAACAAGCGAAATGCCCCGTCCGGAGGACCGGACAGGGCAGCTTGGGAGGCGAGCCTTACTCGCCGTTTTTCCGCGGCCGCGACCACAGCAGGGTATATCCTTCGCCACCCTCGTCGTCGAACAGGTTGGCGTAGATGGGCGCCGTGAAGGAGGGATCGTCGAGCTTGAGCGAGAGATAGTCGCGACCTTCCTCGGAGCGCTTCGACCAGGCGGCACCTATCTCGGCCCGGCCCACGAAGATTCGGTGGCTCGGAGCCTTGTCGTTGGAGGGGCTGGATTCCGCGACGATGCGGACGCCTTTGGCCTGCAGGCTGAGGGTGATGATCTCGCCCTGGAAATCGTTACCGACCTTCTTGAACGAACCGATGGTAGCCATGTCACTTCTCCTGTTTGTGTTTCGAGCCCGCGACCACCGCGGCCTCGATGGCGATCTACAGGCCGAAGACGATCGGCGACGCACCCGGCGGGCCGAAGCGCAGCGGAGGACGCTGTCGTAGAGACTTTCTTGCCTCGCGAGGAATGGGCGTTAGCCCAGGGGAAGAAAGTCTTAAGCGACGGCGTTGCGGCTCAGACGATCGAGGCGCAGCCGGTCTTCGGTCAGATCAAGCCATCACAGAGGCCACGTGCGTCGCGTGCTGAACCACAAGTCCGGGAGAAGATGGCGGGCTTCGGTTTGGTTAGGCAAGAAGTCGAAGAGATTCAGCGTAGAAAAAGAAACGAACGGAGACAAAAGGCGATATCGTCAGCGCAAGGCCAGCCGCGAGAACGACTTCACCATCCCATCCGTGTGTATGTCGACCGCAATCAATGCTGTCTGATCGATGTTCGTCGAGGAAGGTCGCGACTACCTCTCGCTCAGGCCCGCTGCCCACGCTCGGCGCGCCGCTCTAACCGACGAGTTCAGCAGGCAGATGGCGGCAGGATCATTGCCTGTACGCAGCGGCCGTGAGAACGGGTTGAGGATTGCTGCCGACTGCCCTGCCCGAATCGAGCTGGCCGGTCTCGGTGAAGATGGCCAACCGCGTCCACGCCGCGCCGCCGATAAGCACCGCGCCGAGACAGGCAAAGATCTCGCGCCATACCAACGACGGCACGCCGATTTGCGACATCGCAAATACGGCCTGATAGCCAACAAGTGTCGCCGGCACGGCGAACAGGGTCGCAATGATAGCACGGATGATCAGAGAGCGAGTCATGGCAAAGGCCGTTTGACCGATCGCTAGAGTGATCCCGCCGGCGGCAATGCCAACAAGCGGCGCTCCAAGGATGCCGGCACCGCCGTGCAATGCCAGCATGAAGACGTAGAGTCCGACAAAAAACGGCAAGGCATATACTGCCAGCGTGAAGATCAGCCAGCAGAACAAGCCGATGCCAGCGAAATTGAGGAGAAGACCAAGGGCGAACATGGTGGTGGCTCCGTGTGCATGGATGTAATGGTTGCGCCTTCCACCACCACCACGGCGCAGTTTTGGATATGCAATCGAAACGAGGCGGAGTTGCGGCGATGCAACTCCGTCTCGGTGGTGTGGAAGATGGAAAGTCGGCGCTCACGAAGCGCCGAATTTCCAAACGGCGATCCCAAGGCGCTTCGCCTTGTCGGCAAGGTTGTCCTGGATTCCCGTGCCTGGGAAATGCATGACGCCGATCGGCAGCAGTTCGAGCATGGCATCGTTGCGTCTGAACGGTGCTGCCTTGGCATGCTTGGTCCAGTCGGGCTTGAAAGCGATCTGCGGTACCTTGCGGTTGGTCGCCCATTTGGAGGCGATCAGCTCGGCACCCTTTGGCGAACCGCCGTGGATGAGGACCATGTCGGGATGCTTGGCGTGAACTTTGTCGAGGCTATCCCAGATCAGGCGGTGGTCATTGAAGTCGAGGCCACCGGTAAGAGCGACCTTTGGCCCTGCCGGCAACATGACCTCGGTCTCGGCGCGGCGTTTGGCTGCGATAAATTCGCGAGAGTCGATCATTGCTGCGGTGAGCGTGCGATGGTTGACGAGTGACCCCGACCGAGGGCGCCAGGATGAGCCGGTGTGAATCTCGAAGCGTTCGATGGCCTGATCGCGGAAGAGTTCCAGGCAGTTTCGGCGTTCGATCAACGTGATGCCTTCGGCCGTCAAGCGCTCAAGTTCGACCGACTGCACCTCGGAACCGTTCTGCTCACGCTGGCTCTTGCGTTGTGCCTGTTCGTTGTCATCGAGCTGGCGTCCGATGCGGTCGGCGGCACGATGGAACAGGTTGACGGTGGACCAAAGCAGATCCTCCAGGTCCGGCTCGAGCCGGGTGTCGCTCAGAGTGGCGACCAGGGCGTCGAAGATGTCGGCGATGGCGCCTGCGATGGCTTTGCCTTCAGGTAGCGGTCTCGGGTCAGGCTCGTCCTGGAAGGGACGGTGTCCATGGAGCTGAAGCTCGCCCAGCAGATGATCGGTCGGAGATGAGTCGTGCGGCGGTTCGAATTCGGTATCGTCTTGGTCGGTCGTCATGGCCCGAGGTCCTTTTGCCGGATCGGCCGCGCCCATCGCGGCCTTCGTGGCGATCACCAGGCGGCAGGCGGAACGGACCAGAACCCGGAGCAACGCGCAGGGCCGGAGCGAAGCGGAGGATGGCGGAGGGGCGGCTATTTTGCTTCGCGATGCAAAGCGCGCCGTCGTCCCATAAATAATGTGAGTATCCATTCGGTGGCGCGCGGCGGAAAATAGCCGCCCCGTAGCCATTGCCGGGCCGGGACGCTTGCCGTCCGATCGCCCTCTAGAAGGCCGGGGTGCGACTCTGGCCGGCAATGCCGGCCTCGGGCCGACCGGCGATGACGAAAGGCGATCGAAGCGGCCTCCGTCAGGCCGTATCGGTCGTCGTCAGGGGCAAGAAGCGGACAATATCCTGCGGCAAAAGCTGCTGGCGTAAGGTCGTCCGAAGATCCTCAATGCCTGCCGTGCGCAGATCCTCATTGAAGTCGCCGAGCGTAGGCGATAGTGGAAACGTCTCGATGCCGCTTTCCGCTGCCCGGGACGTCAAAGTCGCCGCCGCGCGCATTCCGGCTGCGTCCGCGTCGCACGCGACATAGAGGCGTCGGACTGTGAACTGCAGAAGCAGGGCCGCAAGATGGTTTGCGGAGAGTGCCGCCGCCATGGGCATGGTCGGAAGCATGCAACGGAGCGAGAGCATGGTCTCGATGCCCTCTCCGGCAACGAGCACATCATTGGCCACACCAAAGCGGACGGCGTTGCCAAGTAGATCACCCATCGCGCGTCGTGGGGTGTCGATCGGCGCCTTACCGAGCCGGTAGGGATCAAAGCCGTCGGGATCCAACCACGTGCGGTGCACCCCGGTGATGGTGCCATCGAGATCCGTGACCGCGGCAATCATCGCCGGCCAGATTTCGGGAGGTGAGTCTTCATCGGGCCCATGGTAATAGCAGCGTGGCTGATAGCGGAGACTGCCACCGTGGTGCAGTTCGACGATGCCGCGGCGGCGCAAGTAGAGCTCCACGAGAGTCCCCTCGGTCGGTCGCGAAATCGCAAAGAGGCGTCTGGCCGCCTCCCGAGATCCGCGCTGTACCGCTGGACGAGGAGGTTTCGTGGAAAGTTCGAGCACCGGGCGAGGCAGCTTCAGAAACCGCCTCGCCTCATCAGCGACATCGCGGAAGTGTTTGAGACCAAGGCGCTCGCGAATAATGTCGAGCAAATCGCCATGCTCTCCGGTCGCTGCGTCAGTCCATTTGCCGGCCGGTCCTTTGGGAGATTCATAGAGCCGCACAAACAAGGAGCGGCCCGGTGTGTTCTGGACGTCGCCCACCAACCAGTAGCGCCCCTCGCGCTTGCCGTTGGCGAGATAATGGCGGCACACGGCCTCGGCCTCACGCGCGAGACGGCGTGCCAGTTCGGAAGCGTCGCGTGGCATCACGCAGCCTCCCGTTCACTGACTCGTTCAACCGGATAGCGTGCGAACACCTTGGCCAGGACGCCGACGCCATTGGCATCTGATGGCACGAACATGCGCAGCTTCCAGGAGATGATCTCCGAGAAGAGCCCAAAGGCACGTAGACGATCGCGCATGGTATCGGCAAAGCCAGACAGTTCGATGCGATCGACACCCATCACGCGAACGCGCCGAAGTTTTAAGCCTTCGGCAAGCTCGAGAACCGTGCGCCCTTCGAGCAGCGCGGCGAAGGCGGCGTCCGGCGTCAGCGCCGGAGCGTCGCCAGCCAGCGCGGCCGCCGCCCAGCCCGGCGAAACTTTCCGTCCGATGATGCGCTCGCCGGCATCCGTCTGAAGCCGGTAGACCCTGGTCGATTCGTCCGGCAGCCGCTTCCAGATCGGCAGAAGCAGGCCGGCCACCACATGGATGGTGCTGTCGGTGAACTCGGGCACCTCGCCGAGCTCGGCCTGCCAGGCCGTAGCGAAGCGTTCGCGGTCGGCCTCCTCCCAATGGCTTTCCGCCATCATCTTCAGCGGGAGGCTGTTATGCTCCATCGGCCGGATCAGCCGGACGCGCCGTTCGATTTCGCCGTCATCGAGCATGAAGCTCGGCGCCGGCACCTGAACGGCAGCCCGGCCCGAGCGCTCGTTGACGAGCAGAACACCGCCCGAACCGGAAAGCCGATCGAGCGCCTCGTCGAGCGTCACCGGACGGTTGCGCCGGCGTTCGGTGATGGTGAGCAGCCGTGTCTCCGCGCCGGTCCCGGCGTGGGTGTAGATGACGCGCCGGTCGGCGACGACGAAGCTCTCGGCACGTAGCGTCTCCAGGCCGGCATCGTAGGTGCCGGACGCGATCGCGCCTTCGATGCGAGCGGTGAGCAACTGCTCGAATACGGTGAACAGAACGTTCTGCAGGTCGATGGTGAGCGCCAACAGCCTGTTCAAGAAGGTGGTGATCGGCGGCAGTTCGTCCTTGATGCCGTTGGTATCGGTGAGCTTCAGGCCGGTTGAGTCCTCGAACGTCTCAAGCGAGAAACCCTCGACCTTGCTGCGCACGAGCAGATGGTAGAGCTGGCGCAGCGCGTCGCGGGCGTAGTGGCTTTCGAGGTTGTCCTCGGGCCTGAACAAGCCCTGGCCGCCGGTCTGGCGCTGGCCGCGCGTAATCGCGCCCAGCGTGTCAAGACGGCGGGCGATGGTCGAGAGAAAGCGCTTCTCCGCCTTCACGTCCGTCGCAACCGGCCGGAACAAGGGTGGCTGCGCCTGATTGGTGCGGTTGGTGCGGCCCAGGCCCTGAATGGCGGCGTCCGCCTTCCAGCCCGGCTCAAGCAGGTAGTGAACTCTCAACCTGCGATTCGGCGCCGAAAGGTCGGCGTGGTAGCTCCTCCCCGTGCCGCCGGCATCGCTGAAGACGAGGATGCGCTTGACATCGTCCATGAACGCCGAAGTCTCGGCGAGATTGGCCGAGGCGGCGCGGTTCTCGACCAGCAGACGATCGCGCTTGCGAATGACGCGGCGCGAGCGGCCTGTGACCTCGGCAACCATGTCGGTGCCGAAGCGCTGGACGATTTGGTCGAGCGCACCCGGCACGGGCGGCAGCGAGGCGAGCTTCTCGATCAATCGGTCACGACGTGCCACGGCTTCACGGCTCTCGACCGGCTGGCCGTCACGAAAGACGGGCCGGGAACAGAGGTTGCCCTCGGAATCGGTGAAGGGCTCGTAGAGCTGCACCGGGAAGGAATGAGCGAGGTAGTCGAGCACGTACTCGCGCGGGGTGATGTCGACCTGGACGTCGCCCCAATCCTTGGTCGGAATCTCCGCGAGCCGGCGCTCCATCAGCGCCTCCCCGGTCGAGACGATCTGGATCACCGCGGCGTGGCCGGCGTCGAGATCGCACTCGATCGAGCGGACCAGCGAGGGCGTCTTTATCGAGGTCAAGAGATGCCCGAAGAAGCGCTGCTTGGCGCTTTCGAAGGCGGAACGCGCGGCGGACTTGGCCTGAGCATTCAGCGTACCGGTCTCGCCGGTGATATTCGCCGCCCGCATCGCCGCGTCGAGGTTGTTGTGGATGATGGAGAACGCTCCGGCGTAGGCGTCGTAGATGCGGATCTGTTCCGGCGTGAGCCGGTGTTCGACCAGTTCGTATTCGACGCCCTCGTAGGAGAGCGAACGGGCCGCATAGAGGCCGAGCGCCTTGAGATCGCGGGCCAGCACTTCCATCGCCGCGACGCCGCCCGCCTCGATCGCCTCGACAAATTCGGCGCGCGTGGCAAACGGGAAGTCCTCGCCACCCCAGAGGCCGAGCCGTTGGGCATAAGCGAGATTGTGCACTGTGGTGGCCCCGGTCGCCGAGACATAGACCACGCGAGCGTTTGGCAGGGCATGCTGGAGCCTGAGCCCCGCGCGTCCCTGCTGCGAGGCCGCCTGATCACCACGCTCGCCCTTGCCTCCAACGGCGTTCTGCATCGCATGCGACTCGTCGAAAATGATCACTCCGTCAAAACCTGCCCCGGCCTGCGAGCCGGGGTCGGAGCCCAACCATTCGACGATCTGACGGACGCGCGAAAGCTTTTCTCCGCGTTCATCGGTGCGCAGCGTAGCGTAGGTCGTAAAAAGGATACCTTGCGACAGCCGGATTGGCGTGCCTTGCCGGTAACGCGAGAGCGGCGTGACGAGCAGGCGCTCCATGCCGAGCGCCGCCCAATCGCGCTGCGCATCCTCGATCAGCTTATCGGATTTGCTGATCCAGACCGCGCGGCGGCGACCCTTCAGCCAGTTGTCGAGCAGGATCCCCGCGACCTGCCGTCCCTTACCCGCGCCGGTGCCGTCGCCCAAGAACCAGCCGCGACGAAAGCGAATGGCATTCTCTGCGTCGTCGGGCGCCGCGGCCACGACGTCAAAAGTCGTGTCGACCGTCCAGGAGCCGGCGAGAAATGCCGACTGCGCCTCGCCGGCGTAAATGATGCTCTCGAGTTGGGCGTCCGACAGAATGCCATCTGTGACGACATTGGCTGGCAGATGCGGTCGATAGGACGGCTTTGGCGGCGCGACGGAAGCCATGGCTGCCGACTGCACGAGTTTCGTGGGATGCGCCTGCGCACCGGGGATGCGGATCGAATGCAGTGCGTAAGCCTCATAAAGCGCATCGGTGATCTTGCTGGCATCGGTGGGCATCCAGTCGACTGGCTCGTAGGCGACTTCCGTCGCTATGACATCGACGGCTGGCGCGACCGCTGCTGGCGAACGCTGGCTGACGTAAGCGCGGACCGTTCGGGGCGTTGGAATGCCAGCAATCGCTGGCACCGCCGCCGCCGGAGTGCCCGCGATCGGGCCACGCGGCGGCACGTGCTGCATCACCCAGCCGAGCAAGGTCGGCAGATCCGGAGCGATGCCGGGGGAAGCCGGAAATGACGCGACGTCGCTGGCCGGCACGCGATCGATCACGGTCAGGCGGGTGTCGACGGTCGTGCCGTGCTTGGCATAGATGGCGCCGTCAATCGCCGCCGAGAATACGACACGGCCCAGTTCCTGCAGCCGCACGAAGGCCTCGGTCCAGGCGGGATTGTCCGGGGCGACGTTGGCACCTGTGATGGTGACGAGCCGTCCGCCCTCGGGAAGACGGGCCAGCGCGGAGACAACGTGCCGTAACGCCGTGTCTCGCATCTGGCGATCGACATGAACCGCGGCTGAGAACGGCGGGTTCATCAGCGCGACACTCGGCACGATGCCGGCATCGAGGTGGTCGTTGATGTGCGCGGCGTTAAACCTGGTCGTCGAGACCGCGGGAAAAAGCTGCGCCAAGATGTCGGCACGGCTCTCGGCGAACTCGTTGAGAATGAGCGAGGCGCCGGCGAGTTCAGCGAGGACGGCAAGAAGGCCGGTGCCGGCCGACGGCTCCAGAACGACGTCAGCAGGGGTGATCGCTGCAGCGATGCTGGCAACGTATGCCAGCCCAATCGGCGTGGAGAACTGCTGAAGGGATTCACTTTCCTCTGACCGCCGTGTCTGCGTCGGAAGAAGGCTTGCAATCCTCAGCAGCATCGGCAGCATGGCGGCCGGCGACGCCGCCTTGGCGCGCATGGCGGCGCCATACCGTCGAAGGAACAGCACGGTCGCCGCCTCGCAGGCGTCATAGGCCGTCTTCCAGTTCCAGGCGCCGGTCGCATCGGAGGCGGCAAACGCTGCCTCCATGGCGTTGCGGAGGACAGCGGCGTCGATACGCCGACCTCGTTCAAGATCGGTGAAAAGCTGTCGCGCAGCCTTGATGACGCCGGAGACAACAATTGCGGTCGCACGGATCGGAAGCGGCACGGCGGAGCCGCCGACAAGAGATTCGGTCATGGCAGGATTTCTCGGGAGAGCGGAAGGGATCGAGCCGCCCGGCACTCTCCTGAAACCGCCGGCTCGAACCCTTCCCGGCCCGCCTCTCCCTCTTGAGCTCCGCCAAAAAAGAAAAGGGTCCGGCATGCAGCGCCGGACCCTTCGAGCGAATGATCCGAAGCGGCGATCACTTGTTGGAGTCGAGCTCATCATTGAGCAGAACGAATGTGATGCCTTCGTCGACGGCGTAATTCTTGGCGAGGTTGATCGCCCAGCATCGCGCCTCCAACAGTTCGCCGTAGTAGGGTTCCCACTTATCGCCAACGCGCGCGCAGCCGTCCGCGACCAGGCGCGCCAGATCGGGATGATCGGCGATCTCTTCGCGCGCCTGTTCGAGGGCATCCTCAACGGTGAGGACAAGCAGCGGATGCCAGCCTGCCGGATATCGGCAATCGAGCATGATGCGCTGGGCCTCATCGGCCGAGAGGCGACCGGCCGCGTAGCGCCAGCCTCGTCGCCATCGTGAAAGACGATAGCAAGCGCGGTAGCAGCGAACGCGCGCCCGCGATCCGAGGATGCGAGCAATGTGGCGAATAATGTCAAACATGGCAGACCTCGCGGATCCAATGCGCGAGCTCGTCGGGCCGGTTGAGCAAGTCGAGCGATGCGAAATTGTTCGGGCCGCCGACATAGTCCTTCCGGCCCTTGCAGGTCCGAAACAAAACGCCGCTGTGGTAACCCATCGCCGATTGGGAGACCTGCACGTAAAGATGATCGCCGTGGAGGGTAATTTCGCCGGACACGGCAATGCCGGCCTGGTTGGAGCGGAGGTCGTAGGCATCGGCCTTAAGACCCAGCGCTATGGCAATACGGCGGAGCTGAGATCTCGCACGGCTGTGGAAGAGGCGCTTGGCCTCAGTGTCGTAGGCGACTGACTTGCGAAAATCGAAGGCGTTGGATGTCCTGGACATGTGGGAGGCTCCGAGAGCGAGCGAACCATCCCGGCGGCTCGCTCTCGCCGCCACCGGGCTCGCCCGCTTCCGGCCCGCCTCTTCCTCTCATCTCGGCTTCACGCCGCGGCCTTGATGGCCCGCCACCAGACGATGCGCGCGTCGCGCGTGGCGTTGGCGAGCCGCAGCAAGAGATCGCCGCGACAGGCGGGCGGCCAGGGATCGCCGAAGGCGGCGAGCCGATCTCTGACGACGATCTGCAAGGCGGCGGCTGACAATTGGGATAGCGCGCTTAGGTCGACGTCAGACTGCTTGTGAGAAGAAGTCCTCATTCGGGCGGCTCCTTCTCGATGGCCATCGCGTCGAACTTTCGATCGATTGCCGCCTGCTCTGCGAGGAGCTTTTCGAGTTTCGCTCGAGCTGCCCGGCGTTCACTACGTGTGAAGATGCAGGCCGTGAGCTCGGCGCGTAACTGTTGGATTTCGTCGTAGATGGTAAGCATGTGTCTCTCCTCTGTTTGAAGACGAGAGACGTGCACGATGCTGGACCAGATCGGGTCGAGGATCGCCGGAGGCGACCGGCGGAGCCGGCGAGTGGGGGAGCCAAAATGCGCAGCATTTTGGGGGTACCGCTCGTGCTCGAGGCGGTCTGGTCCAGCATGGTACGATGGGATATCTGAAGTAACTGACTTTCGGTTCCCACGGGCTCATGCATAAAGAACCAGGGGTAACATGGGTCGTCGCGATTGCGGCGCGGTGCACGGACGTGCTGGCTGCGATACTCCTTCTCTGCGGCGACAGCTAGCGCTGTGACCCCGTTTCGGCGGCGGCGGCGACACCTTCTGACTGGATGAAGGTCAGGGTTGCAGACATCGAGGCGTCAGGACTGAGCCCGTCTCGGTTTCATGCCGCGGCCTTGATGGCTCGCCACCACGCGATGCGCTCGTCGCGCGTGGCGTTGGCGAGCCGCAGCAAGAGATCGCCATGGCAGGCGCGCGGTGAACAGAAACACACGAGATCGCGTCCGCGCAATTCGTCGAGCGCGCGCAGCAAGTGGTGCTGGTCGGCCAGCCACCGCTCGTACTTCGCGATGACGGCCACGCGGTCGCCGTCCTGGCCGATCCGGAACGGATTGCCCCATTGGCTGCCGCGACCGATGTAGATGGCGCCGGCCGGAACTCCCGCGTGATGCTTGTTCAGAACCTTGCACATCGCCCTTTGCCTCCTGATCCCTAGCGTTGCGGCGGACCGAGGGCGGGGCGTGGTTGAGCATCGGATGTCACGCGAGGCGCTTTTCGCCGAAGCGGGAACGGCTTGCCCGTTGACATCAGATGCGCCGCGCCCAGACAGGACGCGACGCAACGCGTATCGGGAGGCGAATAGGATGTGTGAGGTTCGGAATAAGTATCACGCGGGCGGCAGGTGGACGCCGTGTGTCGGGTCGCGGTGCATATTGTGCTGATCCGAAGATCCTGGCCGACAGCGAACTCCGCCCCGCTCGTCGTGGGAATGGTCAGCCATCGCTCCAAGGTACGACCTGATCGATGAACTCCTCGAGAAGATCGGTGGTGGACTTGCCAAGGATGGCGTCGGCCGAGATCACGACGACGGCGCCACCGAAGCCATCGGCTCGCATGCGCGAACACGTGAAGGACGACACCACCGACACATATCTGAGCATCGGCGAACGCCGCACGATGTCTTGCAAGATGGACTCCCAGGAGGTCTCGCTGAAATCGAGAGCCAAGGTCTCGTCCTGAAGCTCTTCGCCCTTCAGGCCGGCCAGCAGCTTCCTCGCAAAGACGTTGGCTGTACTATCTACATCCGGTTCGGACGCGGCGAGCGCGGCCTCGAGTGCCCCTCGCCCAATCGCTGTCATGTCGACCGGTGCGACCTCGGAGAAGAAATACCAACCTTCTCCGTCGCGCTGGCTGTCAAAGATGTGGGACAACAGCAGCCGTTCAAGCGGGGTCATGTCCGCTTCAGATATCGTCTGCTGAATCACGGTTGGGCTGTAGTAGTCGGCCATGTCGGTTCTCCTGAACTGCGACGGCCCGACACTTCGTCGCAAAGTGCAGGGCCGGGATGAGATGAAATAAGAAAGAGCGTCCGACAACGAACGTGTCAGAGCCGCCAGATCCGCACGATGGCTTGCTCCTGCCGGTGATAGTCGAGCATCTCGCGATAGAAGCGCTTGCGTGCGGCCCGACGCTTCGGATCGCGTCGCGCTTGCCGGGCGAGCTTGCGGGATGCCGCACGAATGACGGCCCGCCAACCGTCATGCACGGTAATGTCGAGGCGTAGATAGGTGCCATACATGTCAGTCTCCTTCCGCAACTGTGTTCGGCAAGAGCGGCGGTTCGATCTCGTCAGCGAGGCGCCGCGTGCGGGTCATCCAGGGTTCGGGACGGATGCACCTCACCCACTCGGCGAAGGACGGGATGTATCCGAGATCCTCGATTACGTGCTGCTCACCGACCCAGCGCGTCGGAATCACGCGGCCGGAGGACAATGTGATGGTCGCACCGAAGATGGTCTCGGCCATGAAGATACCCTCGGCGTGATGGCGAAGCGCGCGGTGCCGGAAATCCGCGGTGATCTGCTTGCTGGCGTCGAACCAGTTATGGATCGCCAGGTAATCGTCGACCTTCCCGCCCCACTTCTTCATCGAGGAGAGCGAGTGATGATAGGGATGTGCCATTGCTTCCTCCCTCAAAACACATACTGAGTGTATTCGGAGGTCTCGATCCGTTCATTGAAGTTGAGCGTGATCGTTCGCTCGCCGACGTCGAAGAGGAAGTCGCCGTAGGCCCCCTGGTTGTTCTCCCATCCGGAATAGGTCTGTTCGAGGAGGTCGTGGACCAGCTTCTCAATCGCGTCCCTCACGGAAAGGGTTTGGCGCGTGACAATCTGGTTGCCCCATTCAACCCGTCCAATCTCGACATGGATGCAATGGAAATCCGTATCACTCCCCTCTCCGTCCGCGACCGCGCCGTCGATCTGTCCCTCGTCGGCATAGCCGTTGAACGTGATCTCCACGCTGTCGATACGCGCGGCGGCGAGGACGTCGAACAACGCGGACTTGTTTTCTGCAAGTACCGATCTGCAGAGTTTGACGAATTCCTGGTCTCGCGCGAGCCAGGAGGCAGAATCGAAACCCGATCCCGGCGTTGAGCTGTCGTCGGTCATGAGTGTGCTCCTGTAAAAAAGAAGCCTGGCGCGATGGCCGGGCGTGAGAGATGAGAGGATGTGGCGAGAGGCTGCGGGGCGGCATCTGCCGCCCCGCAGGAGTGGGTCATTCGGCGGCGACGGCGTGTGTCGGCTCATTCTCGCCAGCGTCGTTCGCCTGTTCCTCGTCGCCGGACAGGAATTCCGGCAGCGGCTCTGACGAACCATCGTTGGCGTCCGACGGCGAAGCCAACTCGGCGAGCCGTAGCGGCTCGGGGAGCCAGCGGGTATCCGCGAGCAGACGCTCGGCTTCCTTGGCCATCTCGCTCTTCTTGAGGTGGTCGATGAGCTGCGCGGCTCCCTCGCCCTTGGCCTCGCGAACCGCTTCGAGGATCCGGCTCTTGGTGACGCGGCCGAGATAGTTGTCGACCGTCGGCCGCCAGCCAACCTCTGCCATGTCGAGATCGACCGCACGCACCAGGCGATCCGCCTGGTCGAGGCGACGCTGCAGGCCATTGGCGGTCACGCCGGAGCCGCCATAGCGGTCGACCTTCTCGAACAGCGCGTTGAGGCCGAAGGACGCACAATGGGCGAGAAGCGCCAGCCGGCTGGCATCGTCGAGCGCGGCGAGCCGGTTCCACAACGCCTGTTCGTCGGTCGGCATGTCGGCCTGCCAAGCCGCGTGCCGATCCGCGATGGATTTGGCGTACGCACTTTCCTTCAGATCCGGCGTTTGACCGGGAAGCTGAACGTGGCGCACGCCGGCTTCAAGACATCCCGGCGTATAGGTCTGGTAGAAGGCGTCCACACAGAGCTTGTGCAGCAACGCTGTCATCGCGACCTGCGGATGGCACGCGACGGCATCGCGCAGTGCCAGCGTGCGATGCGCGGTCAGCTCCGTCACGAGCCGGTCGGGCAACGGCCGGATGGCATCGTCGTCTTCCTCCTCGACTGCGCCCGTCTGCCCCTCGACCGTGATCGTGGCGCGCTGGACCGGTGGCGCGCCACCGTCATCGCCATCGGAGCTGGACGTTGCTGGGCGCAGTTCAGGATCAGGCTCGGTCGTCGCTGCAACGAAGGCGGCTTCGTCCTCGCGACGAACATAGCCCCGCTCGACCTGCAAGCCGCCTTCGCCATCGATGCTGACGAAGGCGCCGGCATGGACGATCTCGGCAGGCTTGAAGACGTCCGGCCGATTAGCAAAGGCTTCGAGCGCTTCCTCGAGTTCGCCAAGACGAGCATCCACCTCGTCCGGCAATTCATCCGCGTCTTCATATTTGGCCTGAAGTGTGTCATACTCCGCCTGAAGGGCATCGAAGCTCGCCTGCTCCTCGGAGGTCAGATCAGGCGGCGTTCCCTCGAGCCGGCGGTGACCGTGATCATGGCCGTAGGGAAAGCTGGCGGCGACATCCAGCCACTTCCAGCCTTCGGCGGCTACGATTTCTGCTTCCGCCCGCAGCTTGTCGGCGACAAGACGTTCGAGCAAAGCGACATCCTCGAGCCAGCCGCCGCCATCCTCCTCGAAGAGATCGCGCAGCACGTTGCCGCCGGCCGCCTCATAGGCTGCGAGACCGACAAAGCGCGCGCGCTTGTCGGAGGCCCGCACCGCGCGCTCGGTCAGAAGTCGCCTGATCTGGTACGGCTCGTCGTAGCCCGACTTGTTGACGCTCCCCCAGACCTGTTCCTGGCGGACATGATCGGCCGTAACGGTGAACGCCATCAGCTGGTCGAGCGACATGCCGTCGTCGGCATAGACGTCGAGCAGCCTCAGTGAGACGGCCGCGAGACGGAGCCGCTGCTTCACGACATTGACGGAGACGAAGAAGATGGCCGCGATCTCCTCCTCGGAACGGCCTTGCTCGCGCAACGTCTGAAATGCCCGAAACTGGTCGAGGGGATGGAGCGCGACGCGATGCACGTTTTCGGCAAGCGAGTCCTCCTCCGCGGTGATCTCGGTGCTGTCGCTGACGATGCACGGAACCGGAGCGGTCTTCGCCAGACGCTTCTGCTTCACCAGAAGCTCAAGTGCGCGGTAGCGTCGGCCTCCGGCAGGCACTTCCCACATGCTGGTTTCCTGGCCATCGGCATCGAGAATGGCCCGAACATTGAGGCTCTGTAGTAGCTTCCGGTGTGCGATGTCCTCGGCGAGATCCTCGATCGAAATGCCGGCCTTGGTGCGGCGGACATTCGATTGCGAGAGCACCAGCTTGTTGAACGGAATATCGCGCGACGGCGATAGCTTGATCTTCTGAACGGCACTTGCCATGTCAGTTTCTCCAGAACGGCCGGCCGAAAGCCTTTCTCTCGACCTCCAAGCCGTTCACGGAGCGAAGCGCCGCCCTCTTACTCCAAGAGGGCAGCGCCACAGGGGACGAACCGGGAGGCGTGAAGAAAGAAGCCAAGGCACGAAAGATCGTCCTGGCTTCGCGGGGTCAGGCGGCGCGATCCAACAGCTTCTTCGCCTTGGCCTCCATGTCGAGGCGAGCATCCTGATGCGGCTTGTCGCGTGCGACGGCGGTGATGCCCTGCACGAAATCAAAGATGCTTTCAGGCGGCCGCCCCTCCTCCGCCAGCACCGTGTCAATCACCTTGGCTGTCTCGGCCTTGGAGAAGCCGCGGCGACGCAGAAACTCAGTGCGATCCTCGTCGCTATGCGCCACGATCCGCTCGCGCGCGGCCTTGATGCCATTGACGAAGGGCATGGGTGACGAGTTGGCGAAGTTCAGCAGCGCTGGGGCCGCCTCGTGCGCAAAGCGGGAGGCCGCGTATTTCGAATGGCGAATGATGATCTCCTCGAAATCTTCCACGCCCCACAGATTGCGATTTTGGCAAACTGCGCGGAGGTAGAAGCTCGCCATGCCAAGCGTCTTGGCGCCTACTTCCGAGTTCCAGCAATAGAAGCCGCGGAAATAGAGGTCGGGCGAGCCGTCCCGGAGACGGCCAGCTTCGATCGGGTTCAGGTCGTCGACCAGGAAAAGGAAAACGTCCCTGTCGGATGCATAGAGGGTCGTCGTGTCCTTGGAGATGTCGACACGGGGATTGTAGATGCCGGTCGACCAGTCGAGCACGCCCGGTACCTTCCATCGCGTATCGCCCGTGCCGTTGCCGGCGATGCGCTGCACGGCCTCAACCAGTTCGTGGTCAAATATCCGGCCATAGTCCGGGCTGGTGACGGCGCGAAGCTCAACGCGACCATCGTCGGTTTCGAGCGTTTTGATCTGTTCGGCGCGATTGGCGGTCAGGCCATATTGCAGGTTGATCCCGGCGAGTGCCGCAGGGAGCTGCCGCAGGTAAGCGGCCGGAGCACCGACATGGCTTGCGAGCTGGCCGAAGCTCCAGTGGGTCGGCGCGACGGGCGTGTCCGAGCCGGGCAGCATCAGGGCCAAGCGCTCGGGATCGGTGCGGCTCGCCTCGACATGAATGAGCGCACTTTCGATCACGCGCGTGCGGCTGCGGTCCGTGCGATCACGCACGGTGCGCGCCAACTCGTTGAGCGACAGATAGCGCTCGTCCGCCGGCCGAGAAAACCACTCGGAGGATACCCGACCGACGCGCTCGCCGCGGCTCACGTCCACCCTGTAACCGCCGCTGGCGTCGCGGCTGGCATCAAGACTCTGCATGTTCATGAGAGCAATCTCCATGACGGGCACCGGAAGACTCTCCTCCGGTCCTCGACCCGTCATGACCAACCCGGCCTGCACTCTTCCTCTCGCTCAGCGCTGCCTCAGCGCCCACGACGGGTTACGAAGCGGTCGAGCGAAGCCGCAAACACCGCGTCAGGGATGGAGCCCGAAAGGGGGAAAACCCGGCGTAAGCCGGAGTTTCAGCGCAGCCGACGGCCCGGTCCCGGAGGGAGACGCCCAACCTTCCGGACCACCAGGCGGCACCGGGGTTTGTTCAGGTTCCCCATGCTGCCGCCGGCTTTGGCTTTTCCTTCGGCCAAATTACACGTTACAAATCAATTCGTTATAGCCCGCAAGCCCCAGAAGCCAAATGGTTCAGGCTTTATTGACGGCGAGCCGCCAAGCTGTTGACTTGGTTCCGCGCCGAGCCATCTTTAAGGTGTGAGCTGCAGCTTGGACGTATTTTAAGACGGTGAAGGTAATGGGCATGTTTCCCGCGTCGGTTCTGACGACCGTGAATGCGCCGTACAGCAAGAAGCTGGACGCGCCGACGCTTGCCCATTGTCTGACGCATCCTGAGGCCGCCAAGGCCTGGCCCGGGCAGATGTCGGCGTTTTTCGGCGAAGTCGCCCCGGAGTTGCAGAAGGCTTTTGCGGGCGCATTTCACATCAGCGAAGCAGAGCTCGTCACCGCCGCAAAGACATTCGCGCAATTCTCCGGCGAATCCTATCCACTCGCCGCGTGAGCGCAGACGGACCAGACTGGGCGCGTCTTTTTCGCATCGCCTGCTCGCTGATACGTCAGGTCAACTCCGAGCAGCTCATCATCGATACATGGTCGTTCGGCGGCGGCACGGCGATGATGCTGCAAATTGGTCATCGCGAGAGCCACGACGTCGATATCTTTCTGCCCGATGCGCAGCTCCTGCCCTTTCTCGATCCCAAACTGCATGATTTCGAGTTCGAGATCAGGCCATCGGACTACGGCGGCGACGGCACAGGCTTCCTCAAGCTGGCTTTCGAGAGTCTCGGCGAGATCGACTTCATCGTAGCTCACGCCGTTACGGACATCGCGACGACGAGGCAGAAGATCGAGGGCGAGGAAGTCGACCTGGAAACGGTTGCGGAGGTCATTGCCAAGAAAATTCATTACCGCGGCGCGACGATCAAGCCGCGCGACATTTTTGACATTGCAGCGGCGGCACGCCACGATCGCGATTACATCATCAGCGCGCTGAAGCACCACAAGGATGACGTCGCCAAGACGCTGAGCGCGATCGAACGATTGAAACCGGACTTCGTCAATGCGACCATCGCAGAGCTCGCGATCAGGAACTCATTCAAACCGATCATCGGTACGGCCCTCGTTGAGGCGACCGAACTCCTTAAATCGATTTGATACATTCCGGCATACGAGCGAACGTCTTCCGAGAGCAAGCGTTGTTCAATCATCAGGAACTAGACTTGCGGAAACAGCACTTCTTCCCGCGTCTTGGTCTGCGCGTCATAGATCCGGATCTGAAGCATGGGAAAACGCTTCTTCAGCTCTTCCGCGCCCGTTTTGGCCCCATCCCTTGTGGCAAATTCGGCCTTGAGTCGACCGTCGACTTCAAGCGCATAACCTGAAGCCGGCAATTCGTGGGCGGTCGCAATCATTGTATTCCCTTTGTGCCGTGAGAAGGTAACGACGACTGCTTAGCGTGAGTCGCATAGAAGGCGCTAGCTCACGCCAATGTTGGTTCAGCTCTTAAATACCGAAGCTCCGAATCGCCGACTGCGCGCGCACTCAAGGATGTGAGTTTGCATCATCCGAACAGTTGGTCGGGGCGCCGCCGGCCCTGATGCACCCACGAAACAACCATGGCGCCACGTAGCTGCCCGCCCACATACCGCGCCCCGAACGGTCTGCATCGCGCTGGGCGGAGTTGTACTTCCCTTTCGAATATTGCGGCCAATCCAGCGCAAGGCCATTGCGAACAAGCCATTCCCCGAGATCGGCGCCGCCGACCGAGCAGATCGCTACACTCCGGCCGTATTGATCTTCTGAGACCGGCGTACAAGTCACTGGTCGCCGCGCGATGAAGGTGTCGAGATCATTGGCTGCGTTCGCCCCACAGCGATACAGGTTGCTATCCGCACCTCGGCACAGCTGGCTGCTCTCCGGAGCATCAACGCCCCAGAGCCGGATGCGTGTCCCATGAATTTCCAGCGTATCGCCGTCGATGATGCTGGCTTGGCCAATGAGATCATTTGCGAAGGACGTGCTGGACCCCAATAGAAACATCAGTAAGACGAGAGATCGATGCATGCTTATGACCTTGGCACCTGTGGTTATCGCAAATTGCGTGGATTGAATTTCGGCCAGTTCTGAAGCGGCTTGAGTGACGGCAGATTCTCGGGTCGCTCCGGATAATGAAACTCCGTGCCCCGCAGCCACCGTCCCTCAAAGCGGTCCCAGAATAGGATTGCGTCCATCTGCCAGGTAAACTCGTAGACCCTCCAGACGCCGACATCCTCGATCACCTCGTCGGTCGCATTGAATGGCAGGCTGTTGAGCTTGCAGAGCGCGTCAATTTCATCCCAATGCTCGCGAATGTAGCGATCCTCGAGGGCAACATGGTACGGCCGGTCAGCACGCCAGCGCGACGCGCCACCGCGTTGATAAAATCCCTGTCGCTGCATCAGAAATTCGGGAATGCGCGCGATCGCCTTGCCGATCCGGCGCGCTTCGTCCGAGGAAAGCTTGCTGACACCGAAGCTGTAGCGTTGCGTATCGTCGCGGCAATAGAGCCACGCAAGGGTCACGCCGTTGGCGTCCTTGACCACGTAGCACTCGGAATTCTCCCGGACCAAGGTCCAAGGTGGCTTGAAACGACGGCTTGACTCCATGAGAACAAAATAAGAACATAAACTGCCGATGGTCAACCTGGAACAACGCGATGTCCTCGGTCTCCCAGCCGAAAGAACAAGACGATGGGCTGGAGGCCTCGGTGGACCAGGCAATCGCCGCTTGCGACGGCGACACGCGAGCGGCTGTTCGTGCGCTGATTGTCGCGAACCATTTCCTGGAATCCGAGATAGCGGAGCTGAAAAAGGCCGTATCGCATGCGTACACGCGCGGTCGCTTTCGGACCTACAACGGATAGATGCAAGGCGGAGTGAAATCGTGTCGAAACATCAGGACAAATGTTCGTTTATAACCGATGACCAGGCCGAGCACATGGGCGCCGACATGGCGATCCAGTTCATGCTCATGACCTTGTTTCAAATCGTCTCTGGAATGGCGGATGATCCGCAAGGCTTCCGCTCGGACGTTCACAGGGAGCTTGCCGATCTCGTCGCAACGTACAAATTGCCAGCGATGCCGGAAGATACCGAACGAAAAATTCGAGCCAGCGCCGGCAAGATCCTCGGCGGCATCATGATGCGGTCGTGCGAACAGGGCATGGCGAGTAAGGTGTCCTGATTGCCGAGAGTGAACTAGAGATGTGCAATCTGTATTCGATCACGACCAACCAGGCGGCCATTGTCGGCCTGTTCCGGCGCATGAACCGGTATGTCGGGAACCTGCCGCCGATGCCTGGCGTCTTTCCGGATTATCCGGCGCCGGTGGTCCGCAACGTCGGTGACGCTGAAGAGATGGTGTTGATGCGCTGGGGCATGCCGTCACCACCGAGGACCGGCGGCCCGCCGGTGACGAATATTCGCAATACATCTTCTCCCCACTGGCGCGGCTGGCTGAAGCCGGAAAACCGCTGTCTGGTGCCGGCGAACAGCTTCGCCGAGTACGCGCCCGAGACGAATCCGGAGACCAAGAAGAAGGACGTCGTCTGGTTCGCGCTCGATGACAGCCGGCCGCTGTTTTGCTTCGCCGGCATCTGGACCGAATTCAAGGGCGATCGCGGCACGAAGTCGAAGCCGATTCCGGGGCCGCATTTGGTCTACGGCTTTCTGACGACCGCGCCGAACGCGGTCGTGGCGCCTATCCATTCAAAGGCAATGCCGGTGATCCTCACCACGGAGGAGGAGCGCGAGATCTGGATGCGCGCCCCGTGGGATGAGGCAAGAGCGCTGCAGCGTCCCCTGCCCGATGATGCACTACGAATCGTCATGCGCGGGATCGACAAAGAAGACAAAGCGGCGGCCTAAGCTGACTGCAAGCAGTGCACCCGGACGACTAAGAATATTTACCACGCACCCTGACTGCAGCCGTAACGCAGTCGAATATGTTGCGGTTCTGGCGGAAATCATCGAGCGTTGAATCTCAGCAGAGGAACTGATTCGTGCTCGCTTCGACAGCCGCATCATATCTTGAGTCGCTCAACCCGGAGCAGCGCCAGGCCGTCGAGCACGGTGTAACCGCCGACAGTCATATCGGAGTTCCTCTGCTCGTCATTGCCGGAGCCGGATCCGGCAAGACGAACACGCTTGCTCACCGGGTTGCCCACCTCATTGTCAGCGGTGCTGATCCTCGCCGTATTCTCTTGATGACGTTTTCGCGCCGCGCTGCGTCCGAGATGTCGAAGCGCGTCGAGCGGATTGCTCGTAAGGTTCTTGGCAACAATGCCGGCATCATGACTGACGCGCTGAGTTGGGCCGGCACCTTCCACGGTATCGGTGCCCGATTGCTTCGCGAATATGCTGAGCAGATTGGTCTCAATCCCGCTTTCACCATTCATGATCGCGAAGACTCTGCCGATCTGATGAATCTGGTCAGGCATGAACGCGGTCTGTCGAAAACCGAGAGCCGCTTCCCGGCCAAGGGTACGTGCCTTTCGATCTACTCGCGCTGCGTCAACGCCGAGAGCGAACTTGAGCAGGTGCTGGGAGCCTTTTATCCCTAGTGCTCCGGCTGGGCCACCGAACTCAAGGAGCTGTTCGCGGCGTATGTCGAAGCCAAGCAGAAGCACAACGTTCTCGATTACGACGACCTCCTTCTCTACTGGGCGCAGATGATGTCCGACGCCGGCATCGCCGACGATATCGGCGGCCGGTTCGATCATGTGCTTGTCGACGAATACCAGGATACGAACCGCCTGCAGTCGTCGGTCCTGCTCGCGCTCAAACCCGGAGGCCGCGGCCTCACGGTCGTCGGCGACGATGCGCAGTCGATCTATTCTTTCCGTGCGGCCACCGTCCGCAACATCCTGGACTTCCCCGAGCAGTTCAGTCCGAAGGCAGAGATCATCACCCTAGACCGCAACTATCGTTCGACCCAGGCCATTCTTTCCGCCGCGAACGGCGTGATCGATCTCGCCAGGGAGCGCTTCACCAAAAACCTCTGGACGGAGCGCACTTCATCGGCAAAGCCTCGCTTGGTCGCCGTTCGGGATGAGGCCGACCAGGCGCGCTACATCGTCGAGCGCATTCTCGAAAGCCGCGAGGAAGGTGCTCTCCTCAAGCAACAGGCGATACTCTTCCGGACGTCCTCGCACAGCGGACCGCTGGAGGTCGAGCTCACCCGTCGCAACATCCCGTTCGTGAAGTTCGGCGGTCTCAAGTTTCTCGACGCCGCGCACGTCAAGGACATGCTCGCGCTGCTGCGCTTCGTCGAGAACCCCCGCGATCGTGTCGCCGGCTTCCGCGTGATGCACCTGTTGCCGGGTGTCGGTCCCGCTTCCGCGCAGCGCATCCTCGATCGCATGGCGGAGGCAACCGATCCGCTCGAGGCACTTACCACCCTTCCCTCGCCACCCCGCGCCGGCGACGACTGGACCATTTTCGTCGAGGCGATCGGCAATCTCCGATATTCGGAATGGCCTGCGGATCTGGAGCGTGCCCGTCTCTGGTACGACCCACATCTCGATCGCATCCACGAAGATGCAGAGGTTCGGCGTGCCGATCTCATTCAACTCGAACAGATCGCTAGCGGACATGCCTCTCGCGAGCGCTTCCTGACGGAACTTACCCTGGACCCGCCGGACGCGACCAGCGATCAGGCGGGCGTGCCTCTGCTGGATGAGGACTATGTGATCCTGTCGACGATCCATTCGGCGAAAGGCCAGGAATGGAAGTCAGTCTACGTCCTCAACGTGGTCGACGGGTGCATGCCATCAGACCTTGGAGCCGGGACGTCCGCTGAGCTCGAGGAGGAGCGCCGCCTGCTCTACGTCGCGATGACGCGTGCAAAGGACGATCTCCATCTGGTCGTGCCGCAGCGCTTCTTCACACACGGTCAGCATTCCCAGGGTGACCGCCATGTTTATGCATCGAGGACACGTTTCATACCCGAGAAGCTGCTCACCCTGTTCGAGCGCACAAATTGGCCGGTCGTGTCTCCGAGTGCCGCCGCGCGAGGCCCCAGCCAAGGCCCGCGCATTGACATCGGCGCGCGCATGCGGGGGATGTGGCGCTAGTGGACATTCCGAATAGGCAGGATCCGCCCGGCAGCAACTCGCAGCCGGGCCGATCTCGCTTTCCAAATCTGCGATATCGCCCGGAACGATCGGCCGGGTGCGGGGATTCATCCCAGCAGGAGATTCCAATGCTGAGGACGAAAGAGCGCCGATCTGCAACCCGCAGCCTGCGCGGCTGGGCTATCTCGGTCCTGCGGGAGGCAGGCGCGATCCGGGAGTGCGAGACACACGGCTGGATGCAAGAGCGTGCCGACCCGCACGCCCGCGAACGCGCTTTCGACATCGCCCGCCAGGATCCCCCCGAGGGGCTCTCTGCCGCCAAGGCGACCGCAGAGATCGAGGACGTATTGAACTCGATCGGCGACACGTGCCCCGAATGTCCGCCGGACTGCTAAAGGGCCTGGCGCCGGGAGACCGGCGCCAGCCAAAGAGACTGGCCTAGCGTCCGCGCCGCTCTTCGACTCGCTTGCGGCTATTGCCGACCTTCTTGGCTACCTTTTTGACCGCGGTCGCCGCTTCTGGCAATGGGCAGAGAACCGCTGGGTAGCGCCCTGATCGTGCCTCAAGCTAGGGTGGTCGTCTCCAAGGGCATATCAAGCTGGACGGTTACGCCTTTTGGCGTGTTGGACGCCACTGCCATGCGTCCGCCGAGTTGAGCGATCAGGCTCTTGATCACCTTGAAGCCCAGGCTTGCGCGCGGCTCGTCGATATCGAAATCCTTCGGCAGTCCAATTCCACGATCAGACACCTCGACATGCAAATCGTCACCTCGCCGTTCGCCCGAGACCTGGATTTCGCCAGATCCATCGGGGTAGGCATGCTTGGCGGAATTCGTCACGAGCTCATTGATCAACAGGCCCAGCGGAATCGCCTTGTCAGCCGAAATCATCAGATGACCAAAGCTGCAGACGACCTTGTGGGACATCGTTTCCTGTAGCTTGCCGCAAAGCTCGCCGGCGAAATCGGCGATGTCGACAAACCCGATCTTGTTGCTGCGCCACAAATGGTCGTGGACCTGGGCAATGGTGGTGATGCGCGACGCGGCGTCCTTGAGCGCATTTCGGACTTCCTCTGACTGCGCGCCACGGCTCTGCACCCGCAGCAGCCCGACCACCGATGCGAGGCTGTTCTTGACGCGGTGGCTCATCTCCCGCGTTAGCATGGCCTGGTGATCGAGGGCCTGCCGCAGATCGGCGTCAGCATGCTGGCGCTCGATGGCAATGCCAAGCAGCCCGGCGAAGCCGGCAAGGAAGTCCGCGTCTGCGACATCGAACTGCCCGGGTTCGGGACTGTCGACCTCGAGGACGCCGAATGGAAGATGCCCTTCGCCGCCTCGCGCGATCAGGACGTTGATTGCGCGCCGGATGCCGTGATCCGTCAGCAGCTTCGGCGTTCGAAACCGCGTTTCCTCCTGAAGGTGGTTGGAGATGACCATTTGTCCGGTTTGGAAAGCGTAGCCAGCAGGCGATCCCAGGTCGAGCCCCAGAGACACTCGACCGACGATCCCCGGTTCCCAACCGACGCCGGCGCGGACCAGCAGGCGATCATCGTCGGGCAGATATTCCAGTACCTTGGCGAACCGAGTGTCGAGTCCTTGGGCGCAGAGTTCGGTCGCACGCTGCAGGATTTGCCCGATGTCGCGGGTCTGCAGCGCGGAGCGGCCAAACTCACCCAGCAGGGACTGCTGCCGCAGGCGGTAAGGGAGCTCTTGCCTGGTGACATCGGTCGAAGCGGAAGGCTCCGATGTCGACTCCTTCCCAGGTCGGTCGCTCATGCATTGTCCCCTCGGATCGAGGTCGCGGTTGACTTCGAGGAAACGTAGCACAACACCGTCGGTGTGGTGAGGATTTCAAGCCGGGAACCGCTCCGAGGCCGGTGATCTCGGATCAAGCGCGCCCGATCATCCGCTCGTCATGCAGCTCATCGGCCAAACGTGGCGGTTGGAGAGATAAAAAGGCGCGGGGCCTGGGTACACGGGAACGAAAGGTCACTGATGCACTTGGGGGAGTCTAGGGGACAAACCGAAGAGCGCAGGAAGAGAAGCCATGATATGGAGCAATTGAAGCCCGTCGTTCTGATCGTCGAAGACGAGTTCTTGCTCCGGATGGATTCGGCTGTGATGATGGAAGAGGCTGGGTTTGAAGTCGTGCAAGCCGCCAATGCCGACGAAGCGGTCGCAATTCTTGGGGCGCGGTCGGATATCGGGGTTGTCTTTACCGACATTCAAATGCCCGGCTCAATGGACGGTCTCAAGCTTGCTCGGTTTGTCCGGGATCGCTGGCCGCCGATCAAGATCGTCGCGACGTCGGGCCTCCTTGCCGTCGAAGACGGCGACCTGCCCGAAGGCGGCGTGTTCATCTCCAAGCCCTACAGCGCGGCAGAGATTGCCGCGACGCTCCGGAGCCTGACTGGGCTGGCGTAAACGTCCGGTCATTGCGATCGTCGCCTCTGGGCTTCTTTAGGCGTCACGTCTGAAGCGGACCGACTTATAGCGAAGGTGGCGGCCAGATCGATGGTGGTCACTGTTTGGCCCGCGGGGTGAGATCAGGCGTCCAATGAATCTCTGATGTGCTCTTACGCCAGCGAGCGGCCTGCCGAGCAAGATCAGACGGCTCCATCGCCAACTTGGGGAAGCCTGAGGCACTGGCCCACAGCAGGAGAAACAGCGCGCGCTCCGCCTTGTATCTCGCGCCGCCGCGACTGCATTCCGAGCCACCCATGACGACAAGTCCGTCGGTCGCACGAACAGACCATTTCCACCTGCCACGACCGCGCCGATTCAGCACGATGTCGAACGTGGCGAAGCGATCGTCGTCCGTCCGACAGGTCACGCTGCGAACCTATCCAGGAAGCGGCCGTGGAGCTCGTCCAACAACCGCTGCTCACGCTCGATCCGGCTTCTGTACAGTTCTCGCTCCTCCTCGTCCTTCGCGCTCGCCAGCAGCAGGCGATAGTGGCCGATAACCTTCTTGCTGCCGCGGATTAGCAGGTCTCGAATATTGCTCATGATGCCGCCCCCATGCTCGAGGAAGCCGACGATAAATCTTTCGGAAGGGGAAATGTCACCGGGAATGTCTCGGCAACCAGCGCATCGAGCGCGGCCTGCTCGTCGGCCATCCGTCGATCGATGAAATCGCGCTCAAGATCGGACAATTCCGTCCGGAGCAGCCTCCGATAACGATGGATGTTGTTGCGATGGGTACGGATACGGGCCAAGTTTTGTTCGAACATCGTCGTCCCTCGTGATGATCGTACGGTCTGCGCGTCAGGCCGCCGCGCGGCGTTCGGTCGATCGGAGCCGCATGGGCTTGCCGCCAGGCGGTTGCCGGGGGCCGCCATCAAGCGCGCAAAGCGCCTCGAGGATCTCGTCGATGGTGACGGGCGCCTCAAGTCCTTCGGGCGCCCGCAGCGACGGGCAGGACGCGATCGCGGAGGCGTCGGAAGCCCATGAAGCCAGGATGGCGCGCTTCTCGGCAAGCGTGAGGCCCGGATGAGAGACCACCTCCCTCGGGTGCTCGAACCGGGTGCCGGGATGAAGGAGATAGTCGAAATCGAAAACGTTGTCGTCAAAAGCGGTCGTCGGCCGCATGGCTGCCTCCAAATCTGAGACGAGTTTAAGGGGTGGCCGCGCAGGGGAGCCCCCGCGCGGCGTCGATCGATCCAAGGCGCCCGTGTCCGGTCAGGCGGCTCTGGATTCGATCTGGGTGACGTTGCTCGGGGCGGCGCCGTTGATCGCGATACGGCGCGGCTTCATCGCCTCGGGGATTTCCCGCTGCAAGTCGATGACGAGCAGGCCGTTCTCGAAGCGGGCGCCCTTGACCTCGACGTGGTCGGCGAGCGTGAACTGGCGCTTGAAGTTGCGCGCCGAGATGCCGCGGTGCAGGAAGGTCTTGCCCTCCTTTTCGCTCTTCCGGCCCTCGAGGGTCAGGACATTCTGCTCGACCGTCAGTTCGACTTCATCCGGCTTGAATCCGGCGAGCGCGACCGAGATCTGGAAGTTGTTCTCGTCGAGGCGTTCGATGTTGTAGGGGGGATAGCTCTCTTCGCCGACACGCTGGGCGGCTTCGGCGAGGTCGAACAAACGGTCGAATCCGATGGCCGACCGGAACAGGGGCGAAAAATCTACAGTGCGCATAGCCAGATCCTCCTTAAGAGCAAAATGGTACGAGCGGCACCGGACACTACCGGTGCCCGTCTCAAGTGGCGGGACCCTGACGGCATCCCGATCGCCTCATGGCGACGCCGAAAAAATTTGTAAATCCGGAAAAAGTTTCAAGGGGGGCGCCAAATTTTTTTGCCGAGAAACGGCTAGGGTTAACCCTTTGTGACCATTGGCCCCTGCCCCTGGGCGGGTGCAATAGCCAAGGCTTTAGTTCTTGTGGAGCGCCAATCTCGCCGTCTTACGCCGACCGCTGCGGCTTTTGCTCCGGACAGCCGCGTGCGCAGGGAGCCGGCGGAACGAAGCCCCATCGTGCTTGCGGGCTGACGCGCGCGAACCATATAGCTCTTCCGCAGCACGGTCAGCGGTTCTTGGAGGCCGAACTCTGCTGGGCTTCGAAGGAAGGACCCAAAGGAACGGATGCGCGGTATAATCTGCACATGACGTCGCATCAGGGCCAGAACACTGCCGAAGTGCGAGACCGCAAGATCATCCATATCGACATGGATGCTTTCTACGCCTCGGTCGAGCAGCGGGACAATCCGGACCTGCGTGGCAAGCCGGTCGCCGTGGGCGGCTCGAAGGAGCGCGGTGTCGTCGCCGCTGCGAGCTACGAGGCACGCAAGCTCGGGGTTCGCTCGGCGATGCCCTCGGTAACAGCCAAGCGGCAATGCCCGGACCTGATCTTCGTAAAACCTCGCTTCGAGGTCTACAAAGAGGTCTCGCGACACATCCGGTCGATCTTCGCCGAGCATACGGAAATCATCGAGCCACTTTCGCTTGATGAGGCTTATCTGGATGTCACCGAGAACATCCAAGGCATCCCGATCGCGACAGAGATCGCGACCATGATCCGAGCGAAAATCCTGAGCGAGACGGGCCTGACCGCCTCCGCCGGCATCTCCTACAACAAGGTTCTGGCAAAGCTAGCCTCCGACCAACGCAAGCCGAACGGACAGTTTGTCATCACCCCGAAGATGGGTCCGAGCTTCGTTGAGGATCTAGCTGTCGGGAAATTCCATGGAATCGGTCCGGCGACGACCGCCAAGATGAATGCCCTTGGCATCTTCACGGGCATGGATATGCGTAACCAGACGCTCGAGTTCATGGCCGCCAATTTCGGGAAGGCAGGAGCCTACTATTACTGGATCTCGCGGGGCATTGACGAGCGTCCTGTCCGCGCCAACCGGGTCCGAAAGTCTGTCGGCGCCGAAAGCACGTTTTCCCTTGATCTCGCCGACTATGATGCCCTGGCGGCGGAGCTACAGCCGCTGATCGAGAAGGTTTGGCATCACTGCGAGACGACGGGGGCACGAGGGCGGACGGCGACGCTCAAGGTGAAGTTCTCCGATTTCGAGCTGATCACCCGCAGCAGGTCGGTTACCCTCATCAACTCGGAAAGCGATCTCTCGAACTTGGCTCTCGACCTGCTGAAGCAGCTGATGCCGCCGACACAGGCCATCCGGCTGATAGGTATCTCCGTTTCAGGATTTGCCGATCCTGAACCGGAGGATCAACTTCCGCTCATGTTCGATGAAGCTGACGTTCGGTAATGACCGCGTCTTCGGGCTAGCCATGCATTCCCTGGTCCCCGGCCGTTGAAGAGAACGCTGCCATCGGCGTTTGCGCACGCGACGTACCGCACGATGGATGTTGCATCAGTCCTACATCGTTGCACCAAGCGTCCCTCCACCGCATACCGGCGAATGGGTGGCCGAAGCGAAGCGGAGGCGGAAGGTTGGCACCCGCTGTCGGGGCAGTGATAGCGACGCCGGAACGGCGGGACCCGACAGCGAGTGCAGTTGCGAGACCGGTTAACAAGGCACCCGGGCGACGGGCAGTGATAACGACGCCGCAAAGCGGCGGGCCCTTCGCCCGAGTGCCTCCGGCGAGCAACACCGAATGAGCGCGAGGAGCGAAGCCGCAAGGCCGAGACCCCCTTGGGGCTCGGTTCACGAGAGCCGGTCCGGCTTGCCGGACGCGCCCCTCAACATCGTTCACTCTACCTTCGGTTTAGAGATCGAAGGAGATGACGCTATTCGCTCCGCGCCCGCCGCAAAGCAGCCGCAAGCTTCTCCTTCTGCTTCTCCCAACGAGCCTGCTCATCCTGGACCCGCTTTTCGACAGCCGCGCGGTCGGCCTCAATGGCGGCTGCCCGCGCATCATGATCGCGTTCAGCTCCATCGAAAGTAGCCTGGGCTTTAGCGACCGCCCTGCCACGCCGCTCGCGCTTCTTGGCCTCGGCGGCGAGCTCCGCCCGGCGTTTGGCTTCGTTCCGCTTCTGCTCCCGCTCAAAATCCAGTGCAGCTTTCCGGACAGCCTTTTCACTGATTTTTGGAGGCGACCGCTTTTCAGCTTTCGGCCGACGCCTTTCGCTGCCACCTCGGGCTTCATCGCCGGTGGGCAGGTCGGAATGCTCTGCGAAGCGTCCGCTCGATCCCGCAGGCCGCCTGAGGATGACGCCCGGCTTTGACATCGTTGCGGCGACGACGTCCGGGTCGTCCGTCTCTCGGGCAACGCCCTGATGAAAGAGGTTGCTACCCGCGCCCCAAGCCTCCAGGGCCGCCTTCATGGAGGGGGCTGCGATCGCGAGATCGAAGAAGCCAAGTGACGTCTGGTAAGTCTTGAGCTTCCTTGCCATTGATCCCGCGCGACGCCGTCGATCCGCCCACGACCATCAACGCCGACGGACGACCCATACTCCCAAGATGAACGCCAGCAACAGCGATCGGATCGGCGCCTCCGAGGTCGTCTGCAGCAACTGCGCGGAGAGACCCACTATGAATGAGCGCAGTTGTGTTTCAAATTGGTGTCGGCCGTCCCATGAGAAGCACTTCCGAGACCTGCCTGATCATTCGTCCGTCCTGAGACTCCCGTCATTGCCGAGGCTTCTTTCTCATCCATAGTGGCCTCCAAGAGCGCCCCGAGCAACGGCTCAAGGAGCTCTTTGTCCTAAGCGGATCGACGTTGCGACTTTGCCGAGGATTTCTTCGCAGCTGCGGCCTTCTGCTTTTTGCCCTCGATCGGCATCAACATCTCTTTCTGACCCGCCGCCGCCTTCCGCGGCTTCTTGGATGCCTTGCCCGGAGACTCTTTTCCCGAAGACTTGGTCTTAGTTTCAGCGGCACGTCCGCCGACGCTGCGCCGCAGCGCCTCCATCAGATCGACGACGTTGTCGCCCTTCGGCCGTTCCTTCGGCGTGATCGGCTTGCCCGCGCGCTTCTGGTTGATGAGATCCACTAACGCCGTCTCGTAGTGATCCTCGAACTTCTCGGGCTCAAACCTGCCTGACTTCTGATTCACGATGTGCTTGGCCAGATCGAGCATGTCCTTGGTGACTTTGACGTCCTGAATTTCATCGAAATATTCGTCCGCGCTGCGCACTTCGTAGGGGTAGCGCAGCAGCGTGCCGACCAGCCCCTTGTCGAACGGCTCAAGCGCGATGATGTGCTCGCGATTGGTAAGCACGACGCGGCCGATCGCGACCTTGTTCATGTCACGGATTGTCTCGCGGATCACCGCGAAGGCGTCGTGGCCGACCTTGCCATCGGGACGCAGGTAGTACGGGCGGATCAGGTAGCGCGGATCAATCTCAGACTTGTCGACGAATTCATCTATATCGATGGTGCGCGTAGATTCCAGCGCGAGTTCCTCAAGCTCCTCCTTCGAGACCTCGATGAACTCATTGTTTTCAAGCGGGTAGCCCTTCACGATATCCTCGTTCAGCACTTCCTCCCCAGTGTCGGCGTCGACCTTCACGTACTTGATGCGGTGTCCGGTCTGCTTGTTGAGCTGATTGAACGAGATCTTCTCAGAATCAGAGGTGGCCGGATACAGCGCGACCGGACAGGTGACGAGCGAGAGGCGCAGAAAGCCTTTCCAATTGGCGCGCGGGGCCATGCAAGCGGTACTCCGAAAACGGGACGGTTGGATTCAAGACGAATGGACGATCGAGGTTCCGACACCGCCGACGTCTTCACAACACGAAATTTTTGTCCCAGCCGGACTCGACATTTGTTCTTGTTATGTTCTAATCGTCCCATGATGGACCGACCGGCCAGTTGGCGCATGCCTACAGTCAAACAGATGGAGAAGATGGGGACCGCTTTCGGCAGGAAGACCGCGCCCTCCCCGGCCCTGGCTCCGAATGACGACCTGCCGGCGGAATACTGGAAAGCGCTTCTCGAGGATGCTCCTTCGCATATCAGTCCATCCCGATCCTCCATCGCCGCGCTGCGGCTGGACCAAATTCCCCGGCATCTTCTGAGAGTGGAGTGCCGGCGCTGCAGCCGGACTGTCGAGATACAGAAGGTGGACGCTATCCGCCTCTACGGCCAGCGCGCCGTCTGGAAGGACGTCGGGCAGCGCCTGTTGGACGATACCTGTACGCAGCGGACGGGCCGCCATGAGGAAGACGGCTGCTGGCCGTTCTACGATGCGGCGCCCTGAAGGTCATCGGCAGAACGTACGAAATGTGAGCAGTGCATCACTGCAGCTCTAGTGTGGCGAAGCAGAAAGGCAAAAGGAGCGCAATCCACAGCAGCACTTCCAATACGGCCTGGTTATGATCCAAATGCATCTCGCCGCGATCTTCTGGGGAGAGCTCGTGAGATTGCCGCGGTCTTGCAAACGTTGCGGTCTATCATGACACGGGACTCGATAATAAGGCGGCGATCATATGGTCAATATCCGGACGTCGGTAATTGGGGGCCATCTCGCCTTTCAAATGCGGCGTGCAGCAGCTGCGCGTGCAAACGAATGCGGCCTTCAAATCCTGACTCTCTCGCAACTCGCCGCCAGGCTCGCCAGCGGGTTTACCGCGCCACTTGCGACGGAGGCACTCGACCTTGCGGTTCAGCGCGCACTCGCCGAGGGCGGCTTCCGCGAACTCGAGGCGGTGAGACACCTTCCGGGGATGAATCGAGCTGTTTCGCGGACGCTGCGAAAGGTCTGGGCAGCGGACATCGATTTCCACTCGAAAGCGCGATCGGGCCACGTTCGCCTCGCAGACCTCGCGCTGATCGAAGAACGCATCCGGCGATCGTTGCCAAGCGCGACATTGACGCCGCGAGATCTGCGCGCGGCAGCCCTCAAGCGGATTCATTACGCGAAGCGTGTGATCGGTCCGGTGACCATTGAAGGGCTTTCCTGGATCGCGCCGATTTGGCGATCTTTGGTGGAGGCGCTTTCGAAAGAGGTGCCTGTCGAATGGCATGCACCCGCGCATGCCGAAACCGAGTGGTTTGCGGGACCCGTAGTGCGGCCGGAAGAACCCCGACCCGAGCGCGAAGGCTCCGCCGTATCCTGCGCCGATCCGCATCATGAGGTGGTCGAGAGCCTGCGCTGGGCACGACAGGCGATCGTGTCCGGCGCAGCAAAACCGCACGAGATCGCGATCACCTCGGCGGGCACCAAGCCTTGGGATGATCATTTCTACGCGTTGGCCGCTGATGCTGGATTGAGATTGCATTTCGCCCACGGAATTCCCGCACTTTCGACGCGCGACGGTCAACGGTGCGGGGCGTTGGCTGACATCCTCCTGCATGGCTTGAACCAACAACGCATGCGTCGCCTGGCTTCGCTGTGTCGCGGCCAGCATGAACTTCTCGACGAGCTTCCTCAGCAGTGGATGGCTTCGATCCCGCGCGGCGCGACCTTGGCCCGCGTGGAGGATTGGCGACGCGCGATTTCCGCCATGGCGCTAAAAGACCCGTCCTTGGACGGCGCGCAAGCGGTCCTACCACTCGTCGAGGTGCTCACGAAGGGTATTTCGGCTGCAGAAGAAGCAGCCCGCCACTTTCTGCGCGGCCGCGCACTGCAGCTTTGGGAGGCGGCATTGCGGACAGCGCCGCCCGAGGCGATCGAGCTCTCCTTGCAGAATGCCCGACTTGAATCCGAAAATGACGCCGCTGATTCGATTGTCTGGTGTTCGGCGCGCGATCTTGCGGCCGCACCGCGAGCCCATGTCCGTCTGCTCGGCCTCACGAACCGGAATTGGCCTCGTCACGCGGGCAACGATTCCATTCTGCCCGATCATGTCGTCCCGTCGGACGAGTTTGACGTTGATCCCGTTGCCAAGTCCGATCGCAGACATTTTCGGGTCATCCTGGCAGCGGCCTCTCGCGATATCGTGTTGTCGCGCAGCCGTCGAAGCGCGCAAGGTAGCCGGGTCGGTCGAAGCCCCCTGCTGCTGGACCGCCCCGAACAATCGCTCTCGAGGGCGCGCATACCCGAACATGCCTGGAGCGAAGCGGACCGGCTGATGGCTCGCCCGGAGGACGCGGCCAAGATCGACCGGATGAGATCGGCTCATCTGTGTTGGCGCAATTGGCACCTTGGACAACTGACCCGCAACGACGGCCAGTTCGACGCAGATCATCCGATTATCATCAAGGCAATCGAACGCGTGCAGTCCCCGACATCCTTGCAAAGACTGCTGCGGGATCCGCTTGGCTTCGTCTGGCGCTATGGACTCGGTTGGTCGACGCCCCAGGATCGAGAGCAGCCGCTTACAATGGCGCCTGCAGAGTTCGGAAAGCTAGTCCATGAATTGCTGCGCCGCGCGGTGGACTTGCTGGAGCCTCAACCGGGCTATGCGCGCGCGTCGGATGAAGAGATCGAGGACGCTCTGAAGGAAGCGACCCAAACCGTGCGCCAAGTCTGGCCACTCGAAGGACACGTGCCTCCAAGGCTATTGTGGAACAACACAGTCGACTTCGCGGCTTCCCTGGCGTTGGTAGGGCTGTTGCGCAAGGAGATCGCGGAGACTGGAACGCGCAGTTGGACCGAGGTCCCTTTCGGTCAACCCGAGGACTTCGCCGCCGAGCGGGAACTGCCTTGGGACCCAAGAATCCCCGTTGCCGTACCGGGCACGCCCGTAAAGCTGCGCGGCACCATCGATCGCCTGGACCTGCGAATGGACCATTCAGCGGTTCGCGTCACGGATTATAAAACAAGCGAAGCTCCCAGGAACGCCAACCGCATCGTGATCAACGGCGGAGCTGAGCTTCAACGCGCGCTGTACGGCCTCGCCTGCCGCCAATTGCTGGAGGAAGACCCGCAGATCGTCGCAAGACTCCTTTATCTGCGTGGCGAGCCTCTGGTTTTAAGGCTTCAAGATCTCAGTGCTGCGATCGAGCAGATTGCAGCTTTCATCAACGTCGCTGTCGCAATGCTCCGGCGTGGCGCCGCAGTGCCGGGACGGCTGTCGTTCGACATATCGAATGAACTGCGATTGGCGCTCCCGGCATCGCCCGGCTACGAAAGGCGCAAGCTCATAGCCTACAACAAGGCAAGTGAAAATATCGCCCGATTCTGGAGCGTACCATGACGGCCATGGTCGACGACGCCGAACGTCTTCGCGCCTTGACCGACCTCGACTCATGCCTGCTGGTTGAGGCAGCGGCGGGCACAGGGAAGACGTCCCTTCTCGCGGGCCGCGTGGTGATGCTGCTCGCGGCTGGCGTGGATCCAAAATCGATCGCAGCCATTACCTTCACGGAGCTTGCGGCCGGCGAGCTTCGTCAGCGCATCGCGTGGTATCTCGACTGCATTCTCGCGAACAAGGTTCCCCACGAACTCAGGCTCAGTGTGCCGGACGGGCCGACGCCCGATCAGAGAAAAGCGCTGCGCGCCGCGTCCGACCGGCTCGATGAATTGAATTGTGGGACGATTCACGGGTTTTGCCACGATCTGCTGCGCACCTACTCCGTCGAAGCCGCCATCGATCCGGGTGCGGAGGTGCTGGACGCCGATCAGGCGGACTTCGCCTTCGATGCGATCTTTGACCGATGGTGGCGGAATCGGCTCGACAAATCGGCTTCTTCGCCGGGCGATTGCGTTGCCTCGATCGCGCGCAGAGATCCGACTGGCGCCGAAGATCTTCTGCGCAGCTTCGCCAGATTCCGGCGCCGCTATCGATTGGCACAGCCCTTGCCATCTGATCTCGATCCAAAGGCCGATTTGGAGTTCGCCGAAAACGTTCGCGAGTTCCGCCGCTGGTGCGACCACGTCGACGTCCCGCCCGAAGCAGATCCAGATATTGTGGCACTTGAGACATTGGCGTTGCATTTTCAAGGGCGGTTCGCCCCTCTCCCCGATTTCGAAGGCCTCTGGGAATTGGCTCACCCGGCTTGGCTTCTGATCATGCGCAAGGATGCGTTCGATCTGCGCGACTATAGACGGCGGTCCCTATGGCGAAAGGTGGCGGGACGGGAAGCCGGTGACCATCTGGCGGACCAGGCAGAGGAGCACTACGCGCGATGTCGCAGCGCATACGGCACGCTAATGGGGAGGATCGCCACATCGCTTATCGGGACACTCTCCGCAGAGCTCGGAGAGGTGCTCGCGGAATATGAGGCCTTCAAGAAGCGAGCGGCGGTTCTCGACTTCGACGATCTATTGTTCACGTGTCGCGACGTGCTTCGCAATTATCCAGCGGTACGAACTACTGCCGGCGCGCGGTTCTCCCGAATACTAGTGGACGAGTTTCAGGACACCGACCCCGTGCAAGCGGAGATCATGTTCCTCCTGTGCACCGCCGATGAGCATGCGCAGTCATGGCACCTCCGGTCGTTGAGACCCGGCCACCTCTTCCTCGTCGGAGATCCGAAGCAGGCGATCTATCGCTTCAGAGGCGCCGACCTCGCAACTTACCTGACGGTGCGGAGAGCCATCGAGGCGCAATTTCCGAACAATATCCTTCGCGTCACTGCCAACTTCCGGTCGCGCGGTCAAATTCTCGACCATGTCAACCGCTGCTTCGCGGAGCGCCTGTCATCGCAGGAAGCCGGCTACGTCGCCCTGCGAGGCACGCGAACCGCCGTCGACTTTCCGAGCGTCGCTAAGGTCATGGTGCAACTCCCTCCAGACACGCGGGTCGACAGCTCTCGCGACGAGGAGGCCCGCGTGGTTGCCGAGGTCTGCACACGCTTGATCGGAAACGTCGAAGTGAAGCTCAACGACGGCGAAACGAGACGCCTCAGCCCAGGCGATATTGCGCTGCTCGCTCCCGTTTCAACAGATCTCTGGCGATATGAGAGAGCACTCGAAGAAGCCGGCCTGCCCTTTGCCTCGCAGGCAGGTAAGAACCTGTTCAGGAGGCAGGAGGCACAGGACCTGGTGACGCTGATCCGCGCGCTCGCGGACCCGCGGGATACGTTGGCGCTCGGAGCCTTGTTGCGCGGTCCCCTGGTTGGGCTTACCGAACAAGAGCTGCTGGACATAACCGCACACCTTGCGACGCCGGACGAAAAGGATCGGATCACCGGCCTCTCCCTGCGAACCGATCCGGCCAGCGTTGACCACCCCGTTGCGCGCGAGGTGCTGACAATCTTGCGGGAACTTCGCCGTCGCGTTAACGGCACGACGCCCGCCCTCATCCTCGCTGAAGCGATCGAGCGATTGCGCGTTCGCGCCATCGTAGCGGCCCGCAGCGCGGATCAGGCCGCGAGATCGCTCGCGAATATCGACGGTTTGGTCGAGCGCGCCCGCAGCTATCGCGTCCGTGGATTCGTTCAATTCGCCAGGGACATAGACGACGAATGGTCGAGCAGTGCAGGATCCCCGGAGGGCATGGTCGAGGCCGACGGTCAGTCGATAGAGATCGTGACGGTTCACAGCTCGAAGGGCCTCGAGTGGCCCGTCGTCATTCCGATCAATCGCGCGTCGATGCCGCGCCGCGCCGAGACGTTCGTCTATCGACGAAGGGACGAGACCTTGCACTGGGCCCTAGGGCAGGTGGTACCTCCGAGCCTCGGAGACGCCCTGCTGGCCGAAGAAGCCGAGAAGCGAAATGAGAATCTGCGCCTTCTCTACGTTGCATGCACGCGAGCCATGGAATTGCTGATCCTACCGGATTTCACGTGGAGCAACGACGCCTCTTGGGCCAAGCTCCTGGATTTCAAGCTGGACACCGTGCCGGAACTGGATATCTCGCGCTTACCGCGGGCCGGCATCGTCTCGCCCACCGCGACCGAAAATCTCCAGAGCGCCGAGCTTTTTGCGGACGAGCAATCGCGGCTCGAGGCTTCGCCGCGAATCCGGTGGATTACGCCAAGCGACGGCGATCCAGATGTGATCACCGAATTGATTCCGTCAGAAATAAGCGATGACGAGCCTCTTCGTCCCCTGCCTGTTGCGGAGGGCGGGCGCATTCGCGGCATCCTCTTGCACAAGCTGATGGAAGAACTGATAACCGGCGAACTAGACGAGAATACGGACACGGTCATGGGGAGGGCCACGCTACTGTGCGATCAACTGCGCTCGCCCTTATCGTCCGAGCAGGGCCCCGATCCGACGGAGCTTGCGACTACCGCGCTACGCACTCTCCAGCTTCCCGATATCAAGCCGTATCGTACTCGGCTCGTGGCAGAATTACCCCTCTATGGCATTGCTGCGGCGAGCTCGGATCAGTTGGTCGCGGGGCGGGCAGATGCGGCGGCGAGTGGCGAAGACGGCGAAAAAGTCGTATTCGATTGGAAAAGTGACATCGCACCCAAACAGACAGACCGGGCAGCCTATAGACAGCAGCTTGGCCAATATCTGCACGTGGCCGGAGCGAAACGGGGCGCCATCGTCTACATGACATCCGGTCGGGTTGACTGGATTTCCCAGTAACTGTGTCCGCATCCTCGATCACCGCCTATGTCTTCGCGGACTTTGCCATCCGGAGCCTCTCGTCGCGCCTCATCAGCATGGCATCGACTTTAACGAATGGGAGAGACCGAAGGGCGAGAACGCCCTCGACCTGATGGAGGCATCAGCGTCGATCGGTCGACAGCGCGTCAATGCGCAAGGCCGGCCCGCGGAGACGATCCAAGAGTGTTCTACTGTAAGGAATTAGACTAGAGGCAAAAATGCTGCTTTGCCTCCAATTCCTTGCAAGGGGCATCGTCGCCACACCGGCCAATGTTGAGCTCGTCACGCGCATGACGCGGCCGATCCAGTGGGATCAACTGGCGACGGCCCGTCGGCTTGAGCACGAAGATCGACAACCTCGACATCGCTTCTTCCGTCTCCCGCGAGCGCGGCTCCCGCGTGATCGGCGAAGAGGCGATGATACTTGTCGACGAGACCTTTCTGCCCTCTCCAGCCGCCGTCACGCTGCTTGTCCTCGAGCGGCCGGTCGATGAGCGCGTACTTCTTCGGGACGTCGTCGGGGGCTATCGCCAGCTGACGAAGTCGATCTTCTCGCTCGATATGCATCGCATCGACGATGACGGATCGACCGTTTCCGAGAATCTTGGCGCTTCGCATGCGCACTTCGTGGAAGATTTCGGACTGCGAGCCGCGCACCTCGCCGTCCAGACTCCTCTCGGTCCTGATTTCGTCTGAAGAAACGACATCCACGCCTTGCGCTGCCGACCAAGTCGATTTCCCCGCTCCCGAAGGGCCTACCGTGAGCGTCATGCTCTGTCCGCAGCGGGGCCAGTTCCAGCCCGGAATCTCGAAGTCGACGTCCCCGATCGTCACCTCGTAGTAATCGGAAAACCGCGAAACGACCTCCGGTTCGATCGCCTGGAAATGCGCCACCTTGTTGCGGATCCAGCCGGCTTGGCCCAGCAGGTTTGTCTCGTTAGGAGTGAGCATATCCTTCGTGAACTCCTTCAGGTCGTGAAATTCGAGCTTCCAGAAATCGTCGATCGTCTTCACGTAATCGTGGATCTTGCGAACGTAGGGCTTTGCGGGAGAGACCTTCCTGGCGAGCACGTGTTGGTACCTCGCGATCAGCGACCTCAAGACGCGATAGGTGAACGGCAGGAGGATACTTGCCTGCGCGCTCCAGACCCTTCGCCGAATATGGTCGACATATCCGTATTTGAGTGCGGCCACGGCGTGCGCAGCCGGCTCGTCGTCCCAATAGTCGACTAGGCCGTTCTCCCAGCACGGAAACGGATACCGCCTTTTCGCCACGAGCCGATCGAGCAACGGTAAGGGCGCAATCTGGTCCGCGGCGTCCCAGCCGACCATCTCCTCAAGCAGTTCGCGCGACCAGGCCGCCACTTCGATCGCCGCAGCGTGCCCGACGCGCGAGGTCAGTCCCTGCGCGGGACGGGCGCCGATCGCCGCCGCATAGCTCGTGCTGTCGTACCGGTCGCACATGCCTTGGGTCGAAACCAGGGTTGCGGGACCGCAAAGAGCCGATCGGTCGTCCCGGTTGAGGCTCGTCGGGAGCAGCACAAGCAGAACCGGTCCGACGACGGCCTCCTCCGCAGGTTCGGCCATGAGCTGGCGCAGGAATAGACTCCACCGGCGCAGTTGCGTGCGGTCCAAACCATCGACGACCAGCACCCGGTCGATGAGGCTCGGATGGACCGCAAAGTCCGTGACCGTGCCGATCTCGACCGCCGAAACGTCGAGGAAGCCCGCCAGCAGGTGGGCGATGGGTTGCGATTGATCCTCGGTGCTCAGATCGATCGACACGCTGTCGAGCGAAAGTTCTGTACGGAGCCTTCGTTCGATCGCAGCGGTCATTCCCGAAACCCTCGGAAACGGCGTGGAGATGCAAACGACTCTCTCCTTCCGCGAGACCGCGAGCGCGATCTTGCCGAGAACGCTCGACGGCCCAGCTTGCGACCACCACAGAGCTTCGCGTTCCATGCCTCACTCCGGCTTCAGCAGTGCGGCGAGGACCAGCAGATTCAAATCGACCTTGTGCAGGCTGCGATTCCCCGATTGGTCCGGCGAGAACGAGATGATCCCCAAGACATCGCTGTAGACCGCCAAGACGCTCGGAACGATCTTCCTGCCGTCGGTGCAAAGGTGTTGGAAATCCCGGTACGTGATGACTGAACCATGCGCGTACTGAGCGAGTTCCCGGAAGAAGGCTACGAGTTCCGGCTGAATGCCCAATCGCACGTACAGGTCCGGCGCGGCCAGCAAGGCCTGCTTGTCGGCTTCGATCAAGGCGGACGCCTGGCTCGGCCGTTCGGCTATTTTGGCCAGGAGAGGACCGGCCGTTTCGGCCCACCCGCCGGTCGCCTCGAGGATGCGATCCATCAAGTCGGCGGAAAGCTGGAGCGATTCGAGGCGCGACCCGAGGTACGACCGCGTCACCGGCCGGAGCCGGGCCAACTTGACCTGGGGTCTGATGCGCTTCAGCACGGCCGTATCCTCGGACCACGCGGAGGCGTGAACCGGATCGCCGACGAAGACGATCCTCACCTCGCCCTTCCTCACGCGACCGAGCCGCTCTGCTTCGAAGATCCAGTCAGGACGCCACGGCGTTCTCGACGAGACCACGATCACGCGCGGCCGCCCCGACCGCGAGGTCCGCTTCGCATCGTCGAAGAGGTCCTTCTTCGCTTCGTAGGTCCGAGGCTCGACCTCGACCAATCCGTCTTTCGTCCGTTCGGCATCCATCAGCGCCGCTTCGACGAAGCGGACGCCTGCCAACTCCGTACCGAAGACGACGCCGATGCCGTGTGCGCGAGGGGACGTCGGCGAACCGTCCGCCTTCACCGCGGCGGCGGGCGCGAACGGGGCGAGGAGGTCGGCCTCCTGGCCATTGGTCAGCGGCGAAAGGTGGCCGTTGCTGTCGACCGTAGGAAGCGGCTTTGCGAGCGTCCTGCGGTTGTTCTTGGGGTCGAAGATCCGCTCCGGGCGCCGCTTGTGATACTGCTCGAGCTTGCTCGTCAGATCGGCTTCGTCGTACGCCATCAGCTCGAGGAGGCTGCGAGAGCGCAACGCGAAGCCACCGGAGTAGGTGCGTCGCGCGATCCCGAAGCCTTCCATCTCCTCGAGCAGGTACTCGATCTCGATGGGGTCGCTGCCCCGAGGGAATGCAGCGGGCCAGTACTCGATCGCCCGCTCCGCCACCTCGGCGGGCGTCATGCCTTCGGCGGACATGCCGGAACCATGGTCCACGAGTTCGCGAGCCGCCAGGATATATGTTAGGAGCTCGTACCGGCCTTCGATCGAATTGATGGTCTTCTCGAAAGTGAGGAACAGCTTGCCACGGACGTCCGCCGAATCGAGTGCCTGCTCCACCAATGCCGTCGAGATCAGATCCGGCAGCCGGTTCGTCTGCTGCACGCGTCCGTGGATGATCTTGAGCAGCTCCTCGCAGAATACCTGGATGAGCACCGGGTAGTAGTTCGTGAAGCTGAGAATGCGCCAGGCGTCTTCCCTGTTCTCGAACTCGAAGCCCATGGCGGCGAGCGGGCCTCGGATCAGGAATTCCGCGTCGTCGACGTCCTCGTCGAGCAGGGGTCCGATCTCAAGGGGATTGTTGGAGATGTGGACGAGCGGCGAGTTCTCCGTCCGCGCAATGCGGGACACATTGTGAAGGCCGGCCAGCACGAACTTGAAGCGGTTGCCGGTATCCGCCATCAGGCGGAGCAGCGTGCGGATGCAGCGGAAATTGTGCTGGCTTTCGTAGAGCACGAAGTTGTCCGCCTCGTCGATCAGCAGCAGAAGCCGGCGGCGCTCGTCCTGGTCGAGCCATTTCGCGATCGTGGCGGTGAATTCGTCCTCGCTCCTCACCGGCGAGGTGAAGATCGGGATGCGGCGGGACATCTGCTCGAACGCATTCGATGCGTCGACGACGGAATCCACGTCGACGTAGGCGAAGATGGCGTTCGCGGGTGGGGTGGCATGGATCTGCCTCAGCAGCGCGGTCTTGCCGAGCCGCCGGCCGCCGAAGACGATGTGCGATCCGAACAAATGCTCTATGGCGCTCCTCTCCCAGGAGCGTCCCTTGAACATCTCGGGGGGAACGGCCGAGCGATTGTAGTCGCGATACGGATCGGCGCCGGAAAATCCTTGCGCGATCTCCAGAACGGCCCGCCGGTGATCCGACCTGTCCGCGAGCGCGACCGTGACCAGTGCCTCGTCGACGACGAGCATCGATTTCTTGCGCTTGAAGAGTTCCAGCCGCAGATTCTTGCGCCGCTCCGGATTCAGCACGCCGAGATAGATCAGAAGAACGCCGCGCGGCGAAGCGCCCTCCGCCAATTCCAGCAGAGCCGGCTGGGGCGTCGTCGATGTTGCCACGCAGATGCGCCAGGAGCCCTGCGTGAGGCTGCCGAATTCCGGGAGCAGCAGAGACTTGGAATCCACCGACGGCAACGAGACCTTCGCGTCGAACACGTAGACCTGCTGCTTCACCTTGGTGAGCACCTCGTCGGGGTCGAGCTTCGTCACCTCGAACAGCAGCTGCGATACGACGGTCTGGAGCGTATCCTTTACCTGAGAACCCGAGGCCGCCTTCATGTATCGTTTGAGGGCGGGCAGCAGGGTTCTGGCGATGTTTGCCGCCTGTTGTCGCTGCTCCGGTTCGAGATGGCTGTAGTCGAGCGTACCGTACGACCGGCCTTCGTCCATCGCACGTGCCGCCTTCAGCACGTCGACCGCCGAAAACTCCTGCAGCGGGAGCAGCTCCTTGAATTCGGCCAGGCGCACGTTGAGGGTGCCGCTGGGAAGATGCTGGCGGCGGGGGCTACCGGAGCTCAACATGTTCAACCAGTCGGCCAGCGTCGTGAATTCCCGCCGCTGAAGCAGATTGCGGAGCTCGACGGCGGTCTCCGGGTCCAATTTCTTCTGTTCGTCGAGTGCCGCGATCTTGCCGGTGAATTCGGTGGCCGTCTTTTCGAATTCGCGCTGCGCTTCGTTCTCGACCTCCTTGATCCTGGCGAAGGCCGAATTGAAGTCCTCGACGCGGTCCCCCGCCAGCGTTTCCGGCAGGAAGGACGGCGACAGCTCCGCGGGCAGGTTGTTCGGGTTGATGGTGGACAGCGTCTCCTTCAGTCGGGCCGACTGATCGAGCGAACCGACCGCCATGCGGCGCATGCGCTCGATCAAGCGTTCAGCAGCCGCGAGCCGCGATTTGACCTGGCTCTTCTTGGTCTCGCGGTCGGCGTCGAGCCTCGCCCTCAGGGAATCCGCGGTCGCTTCGCTGACGCCGAACCAATGCGCGATGTTGGCCAGCATGTACGCCGGCACGAAAGCGGATTCCGCGCGGCGCGCTTCGAACGCACTCGCGATCGCGGCGCCGGCGTCGGCGCCCTTCAGCGGAATATTCGCGTTCATGATCTCCTGGAGGATCCGCTCCTCCGTATAGGGAGAAGGCATCCAGCCGCCGGTCCAGGTCATGTTGGGCAGCCACAGCAAGGGCGTGTGCAATCCGACGGCAAGCGGAGGAACGTTCCGATCCGAGGAGGACAGCCCCTTGAGGGTATCCCGCACCGATCGCAGGATGACCGCTGCATGTCCGCTCGCTGCCGCCATCAGCTGCGGACCGTCCGGACGGGGCCGCGCCAACGCGGCATCGATCTCCGCGAGCGCCGTATCGCGCAGCCGTTTAACCGTTTCCAGCCGCTGTGCCGACTTGCGGAGCGTGGCCAATCCTTCGAGAGCCCTGACCAGATCAGCACACTGCTGACCGACCCTCGAAAGGGCCGCGAAGATGCGTTCTCGCGCCTGAAGGTCGATCTCCTGGCTCGCTCCCTCCGACCCTGCCGCATCGAGGAGACGAAGGATGTCTTCCCGGCGGTGAAGCTTTTCGGAAACCTCACGAGCTACGTCATGGCTCGTTTCCGTCAGATTCGAAAGGAGACGACCGAGCAACCCTTGGGGCTGCAGGAGCGCGGCCTTGACCCGCTCGCCGTACTGAAACCGGAATTTCGTCGACCGAAGTCCGACCACCGTGTCCTTGATCGATGCCACGGCATCGCTCACGAACGAACTCTCGCGCGAATGCGCCTCGATGGCCATCAGGTTGGCTGCCGTTAGCGGGAAATTGAAGCGACGGTTCTCCTCTACGATCGTGTAGGCGCTGCGCAGCTGCTCAAAGGGCTTCAAGGTCGTGATCGCTTCGATCAGGGGCACCGCGGCACCGTCGTCCGGCCGGAACAGGGCCGCGGGAATGGCGGTTGCGAGCAGCATCGTCAGCCGGGCGATCGACCGATCGTCCTCCTGGTCGGCAAGCGATTGCGCCACGGTCAGCGCTTCGCTTCTGGACGACGTCAGAAACTGGACGTCCTGGCCCGACAACCCCATGGCCCGCCCGTCGGCGGCGGCAAGTCTGAGCTCCTCTTCCGTATAGATATCCGGTGATGACGGCAGGACGGACCTCGCGCAGCGGCGCAGATGGTAGGCCAAGCCGAATTCGCCGGCGGCGAACAACGCGTCCAGCCGCGAGGTGATTTCCTGCAGCAGCGGGTCCTCGACGACTTCGTCGGCCGCGACCGGCGGCGCCGTCGGAGTTAGCGATGCAGCCGGCAACTCGGCGGTGTCCGTCTCAAGCAGTAGTTCGTCTCCGAGATCCGGGGCATCGTCGGTCGCGAGCTCCGTCGAACGATGCGCGGCCGCTTCCGGAACGGCCACGTCGGACGGTTCGTCGGGGATCGCGACGGGATCTACGGCCGGGCCTTCGCGCGGGGGCGCCGGCGGTCCCGCGTCGGTTCCGGCCTTTTTGCGGAACACCTCGATGGCGGCACCGACATGTTCGAGAACGCGGCGCAGTGCCCGCTCTCTATCCTCGTCGATTGCGACTGCGTGAGCCCGAGCCGTCTTGCGCGGAAGCGTCGCTTCGAGACGCTCGATCTCCGCTGCGCCGGCGTCGGATTCCGCCATGGCCGTATCGGCCTCCACGCGGTGATGGTCCGCCGACGCGACGTCGGCTTCGCCAGCTTCGTCAGGAAGGTCGAAAAGCTTCGACAGAAGTTCGGGAGCGTTAGAGGCGTCGCCGAGCAGCGAGGTCAACGATTCGGCGGCCTTGGCCGTCAGGCGCCTGAGGTTCTCGCGAAGGTCGGACGTCGACATCATCCAAGGCACCAACCGCGCGGCGCGATCTTTCAGATCCTGCAGGACGATCATGCTCGACCTAATTGCGTCCAGACCATCGGCCTGCGGCCCCGCCCAAGAGGCCGCGCCAGCCAATGCCGCCAGTTTCTCGCATTCCGAACGCCATGTTCGTTCAATCGCCGCCAGATCGTCGAGCGGCTCGCGGACTGCTTCGTCTTCAAGAGCGGCGCCGACGACCACCGGCTCAGGCTCGGCACCCGGCGTGGTTCGCTCCGGTAGCTCCGCAGCGGGGGCGGCTTCGGTCAGCACCTGCTTCATCGCTTGCGGGATCACGACCTCTTCCATGATCTCCCCGATGGTCCTCTCCGGGCCGAATTGCCGGAAGGGACCCAGCACCGCCCGCAGATATTCGGCCAGGTCGGCCCACTCTCCTCCTTCGGCGTCCAGCTTCTCCAACCCATCCGTCGCCGTCGAGCACCTTGCGCCCCAAGCGTCGTGCCCGGGAAGACCGAGAGCCTCGGCGAGTTGGGATTCCTTGTCGCATCCCTGCTGGACACAATGCAGAATCCGCAGGGAGGGCACGCCAGCGACGCCCTTCGGTATGGGTCCTTTCGTCCGCACGCGCTTCCAGGCGTCCGTGTTTCTCACGATGATCAGGTTCTTCGGCAGCCCGCGGCCTCCGCGGTTGTCGTCGTCAGGAAAGAACTGGTGCTGGAAGACGATGGCGAAGGCGGGGTACCGCAAGGCCTCCTCGTAGAGACCGGGCATGTCTTCGGGCGCCGGTCGTTCCTCCGGCCACGGATAGCCCGTCGCCTTTCGTATCCACTCGCGATCCTCGTGCATGAGCCGCGTGTCGCGGGGCACGATATTGATCGCGTTCGAGAGGAATTGCTTGGTTGCGAAACCCGGGAGCGGCGCTGACCTGCTCCGAAGCAGCGTGACCAGATCCTCCAACTCCATCGCGGCCTGCTCCGGTTTTGGGCTTTCCGGCGCCGGGTCTGTTATCTTGACGGCTTCGAGCATGGCTGATGCCTTGATTGACGTGTCCGCGCCCGGCGCGAACACGAGCGGTCGGGCTTCCGGATGGCGCAGAATGACGGGCGGGGCCTGCGCACGGAGAGGTGGTTTCGTCTCGTCGGGCTCTTCCGGCTCGTCGATATCCGGGAGCTCGTCGTCGTCGACGTCGACGGTGCCTTCGAACCACCGTCGCGTCTCGGCGTAGCCGATCACGTCGGCCGAGGCATCGACCGTTTCATCCTCGTCCCGACGGTCGTCGCCGTCGTCGATCGGATCCGGTTCGGGCTCGTCCTCGACGGCGCCGGTACCGTAGCGATCCATGTAGTCGGTGATCTTCGACTTAAACGAAAGCGGAGCCGGCAGGAAGGTACCGTCGCCGGTATGGGCATAGCCGTTGCGCAGACCCGCGACCAATGCGGCGATGGCGTCTTCGTCTCCGGTCTGGGAAGGCAGCACCGTCACTTCGAGCGTGACGGGAATCCTCGACGGCGGGTCCCACGGCTTGATCTGCGCCTGCCGCATCAGGATCTTCTTCCCGACCGGCGAGTCCGCGGGCGTCGGGGCTCCGAACTTCTGGAAGCCGCTCTTGCCGCGATAGACCGACTGACCGCGCGCACCCCGATTGCGAACGTCGAAGCCGTGCGCGGTCAGATAATGGCGCGCCCGCGCGTTTCCTTCGGGAAGACTTTCGATCAGCCGCTCCGCGGCCGTGGCGTAGATCTCCTCGATCGGATCAGCGGGGACCGGCAGACCCTCCCGCGTGACGGGCGTCCACTTTCTTTCGGTCAGGACGGAAAGCCGTCCCGCGGATCCTTCCCTCACCCTGACGAAGCGCAGTCCTTTCCACGACGAGGGAGGCGCGGCGGCGACGTCCTCGAGATAGAGGTCGGACGAGATGTTCTCGTCGGAAAGCCAGGACCACAACGACCGGGCGGACGTGGAATCCACGAGCACCAGCGCGCTCGGATCTTCGGCTACAACCTCCTCGACCACCCGACGCACGAAGGACAGGAAATTCTCGCGCCGCTCGGGCTGCTTCTCTCCAAGCGAGGTAATTCCTGAAGCCGCAACCGCGACCAGGGTCTTCGAGAGCGCTTCGAACTTCCCCGTATCCATCGTGCCGTTGCGAAGGAATCCGAGTCGCCCGGAGATGCGCCCCGTGGCGACGTCGGTCTTCATCGCGACCGCGATCGTAGCCCCCTCGGGGCGCCCGGTCCGGGAGCCGGCCTGCGACACGATAGAGATGCCGACGATCGTGCGCGGCCGAGGACCGTCGACGAACGCGGCTTCGACGATGGGCGCCGGGACCGGTCCTAGCCCCGCGTGACCGAACAGCAGGTCGTAGAGGGCCGCTTGGATTCGGTGCATGTATTCGGCGGCATGACCCGCCGCCGGCGGGAGCAAGTACTGGACGTTGCTGCCGGCGACGGTGGCGAGCGTGTTCCGGCCCACGCTTTTGTTGACTTCGTCTTCGTCTTTCCCGTCATACTTGAGCGCCGCCTGGACGATGACGGGCGCCCCGGGGAATTCGGTCCGGATCCGCTCTGCGAGCGGCAGCCACGCCTCCTTGCGGGCGGAGGCCCTTTTAAGCCTGCTGTTCCGCGCGTCGCCGTCGAGCTGCTGGCGGGTACCGTGCACGCCGTCCGGCATCGCGTGGCGGACGACGTTCACCCGGTCTCCGAAGATCAACGAGACCACCGAGGCGAAGAGGCGCCCTTCCTCCTCGCGCCGGCAGACGAACATCAGATCAATCGCGACGTCCTTGCCGAAGGCCCTGTCGAGCCGCTCCCGGTTCGCCTGCACCAGCGGTTCGAGAGGTACCGTCTTGGCGGGAGTCTCGCGGCCCCACTTCTTCTTCTCCGGAGCGCCGAACAGTTCCTCGACGCGCGCGGGCACGTCCTGTTCCTGAACCCGCCCGAAATGATGGTTGATCAGGTTGTGCAGGGTCGCCTGATCATGGGATTCCTTGGGCCGCTTGATCTTCGCGTCGACCTCCCTGAGCCGTGGCTCCTGAAATCCGAAGATGCCGATCCGCTCCTGGACCTTCCGGAAGAGATCGACCTGGTCCTGCAGCGTCACGCCCGGAGCGAGCTTGGGCTCCGGCCTGTAACCGTACCGGAACGGCACCCCGACGAAGAGATCGGGCGCGCGCCCGCGGGACGCGACCAGCGCGGCGAGATCCTCGACGAACGACTCTCCGGTCTCTCTGCCGGCTTCGTAGACGATCGCGTTCACCTGCGTCTTCGGCAGTCCCTGCTCGAGCCTCACCGAAAGCGTCACCGCGCGGGCAGGAGAACTTCGCGCGAGAACGCGCACCGAGATCCGGCGTCGTCCGAACAGCCGGTTGGCGGCCGGAAATTCGCGGCACCAGATGCGCTTCGAGGCCTTGACGACCAGGAACGGCAGACGCGACGAAGGACGAGTCTCGACGCTGACGATGGCCACCATCGAAAACAGGTCGTCGCCGCCGGGCAAGGCCGAGGGCCACGTTTCGAAGGCAATCGAGTTCCTGTATTCGCGGTCGAGCACCCTGTGGACCGGACCCAGTCCTTCGAAGAGTTCGCCACCTTCGAGGCTGGAGGCCGCCATCGCGAGGAGGACGTCGGCGTACTGTCGGAAATCCGAACGCAGGGCGTCCGGCACGCTGGCGGGCTCCGGCGTCGGCGGCGACGGGAGTCTGGCGAAAAGCTCCCGCCGCCGTCCCTTCTCCTCGAGAGCATCTATGTCGCCGCAATCCGTACCGAGATTTTCCGCCCATGGCCGAAGCGTCAGTTGGATCCATGCCGCCACGGAGCGGTGCGCCGCGGTCTCGATCTCCGTTACGTCGCCGGTCGCCGCGAACAGGGGTGAATCGTCGGCCTGCGCGATCCGGCTGTCGAGCAGCACCAGCCCCGCGACGCGCGCCTGCAGCGCGGCCCTCAGGTCGGAGTACGGTAGCTCCCTCCCCTCGGCCTTCTTCGTGTCGACCGCCTTGCGCGCGATGCGCCTTAGGAGATCCCTCGTGGTCGCGGTCCAGCCGAAGCGCAGCGGCGGGACGGGCGAGGGCGTCGACGGAGGCAGTCCGCGCCAGACGAAAGCGTTCTCGAGGATGCTTTTTTCCCCGTACGATCTGACGAAAAGGCGCTCCTCGTCCGTCATTCTGGATTCATTTCCGGAAAGATCACGTTGGCACAGCTCCGCAGCGGATGCAGGAACGGCTCGTAGAGGAGCCGATAGATTTCGCGTTCGACCGGGTCGGCCGACGAGAGAAGCTCCTGAAGCACGTCGCGCATCGCCACCACCATGCTGGAGCGCTGACTGTCGCGCCGGTTCTGCGTCGAATTCATCGCGAAGGACGCGTCGACGAAGAATACGCGTGCCTTGCAGCCGTTGCGCATGGCGCGACCAATGGTCTGCAGCAGATCGACCATGCCGTCCGCGACGAACGGACGAATCATGGGTCCGAGCCGGCTCATCTGTTGCGGCCGGCGCAGCAGCCGTCGCAGCGAGTCAAGCGCGTCATCGCGAGCGCTGCGCCATTCCCGGGCCAGCTGCGGTATGTCGGCGCCGGGAGGGATGGCTCTCTGGTCGAACTGCAAAGCCAATTGACCGGCCAAACCGCCGGTGAACGCGAGACTGTCGGCCGTCGGGTGAGGCCTAACGAAGAACGCGACCGAACCCAAGACCGCGTCGCGCACGCGATCGCCGTCCGGGAACACGATGTTCACGCCGCGGCCGATGGCCTTCATCGGGAAGATTATCGCATCCCAGTCGTCGCGCGTGCCGAGCATCTCCACCTGGCTGGCCGAGACCCACTCCGCCCGCTCCTGCAGCGGGATCTTGCCGATGTCGGACGTCACGCCGATCACGCGATGGGCCGACGACGATGTCCGCTTCAGGTGCGCCTTCATGAAACGCACCTGCTCGTAGGAGTTCACGACGATGCCGGTCCGGCGACCCGGATCGAACTGGTCTTCGCGCAACTGGCGTACGTAGGGATCCGCGCCACCGAACCAATGATCCGTGAGAAGCTGGAGGGCGTGGTTGCGATCGCGCTCAGTGCCGGCGCCGCTGACCCTCACGAACTCGCCCGGCCGGTCCGGATCTCGGACGGGCCGGAAGGCGTAGACGCTCTCGCGCCAGGCTTCGCGTTCGCCCTCGCGGCGCAGAACGTAGTTCGGGCGCACCGACACGTGATAGCTCGGGCTTGGCTGCAGATAGCTTGTCGCCGACGCCAGCAACACGGCCGGTCCCTTGATGCCGTCCTCCGTCAGCATCCTAGACAAGTGATACAGCAGCAGCCGGGGCACGCCCGCGAAGGAGAGGTACTGCAGAGCCAGCTTTCGTTTGCCCCGTTCGTCGGTTTCGTACGAGAAGCGGATGCCCGACAGTCGCCCGATCAGCGATTCCGGCAGGTGACGGCGCATGTCGAGCGAGACGCCTTGCCCGAACACGCGCTCGGTATGCACGCCCTCGGCGATCATGGCGTACTGCGCCGGCACGAGCGCGAGGAACTGCAGCACGACGGTCGTCACTTCGACGAGGAAGCGAAACAAGATGCGCGCCTCCTGCGGATCCAGCTCAGCGCGCGGCGGCAGGATGCCGAAGAAAACCTCCTGCATCTGGTCGTAGTATTCGGCGAACCTCTCGACCAGACGGGCATTGAGCAGCGCGAACAGCGCGTCGCGGAAGCGCGTGGCCGCAGCTACCAGTGCCGCATGGTCGATGCCGAGATCCCGCGCGACGCGTTCGAGATCGAGATCCGAAAGCTCGTCCTCGCCGTCGCCTCCGACGCCCGACGTCAGGACGGAGCGGACCAGCTGCTCGAAGAGCCGACGGACCAGATCGAACCTGGCGCTGCCGTGTTCCTCCTCGTCGACCTCGGGGTCGAGATACATGCTGGCGAGGATCGAGTTTCCCGTAACGAAGGCGTCCTTGTACCGGGAAAGGACTCCGCCCTCCTCGACCATGCGCTCGAGCAGGTGAGCGCGCAGCCCACGATTGAGGCGCATGAACCTATTGGAGGCCAGCGTGTAGTTCTCGATCGAGTTCGACACCGCGAAGCCGCGCCCCGAGGCGACCGGATCGAAGACGTCGTCCAGGAGGATGGATTCATAGGAGTCGGAGGAGCCGAACAGATCGAGTTCAGCGAAGCCCTTTTGATCCAGCGCGGCCTGCGCTCCGTCAACCTCGTCGATGATCACGAGATCGCTGGTGCGGGCGAGCATCTCGAACTCCCGCATTCGCTCCGTGTGAAAGTGCGGAGAGGCGACGACCTCGGTCGAGATCACGTGCCCGATGTGCACGAGCGCCGTGGCGTCGGCGAGCCGTCGAGATGAACGCTGACGACCGCAAGTGACAGCGAGCGGACAGAGCCTGTTTCCTTCCTTGCCCTCCTTCCCGTCCTTGTTGACCGCAGGCTGGCGGAGCGACCTGCAAGGCGGGCGGTCGTGCGGGAAATCGAAGCCAGGCGGGGGCACCGACACGAACCCCGCGAGAGCGCAGCGCGTCCCGAGCAGTTCCGCACCCGGCGCCGTCTGGCCGAAGCCGGCGCTGTCGAGCGTCGCGATGCGCTCTGCCAGCCGTGTCGCATGCCGTCTTCTGGCATCGGGCGACTGGCCGACGAGGAGCGCCGTCGGCACCGCATACCGTGTGAGGTCTGCGTCGAGCGCGAGGGCGAACTCGATCGACGGGACAAGCAACGTGACGCGCCGGCCCTGCCGCGCGAGAAGCACGACCAGGAGGAAGATCAGGGTCGACTTGCCTGCGCCGGGAAGGCCGATCATGTGGCTGATATCGTCGAGCTCGATCCGGTCCGTTGGCGCGAGCTCTGCGCCCTGCGGCGAAAGCACCGAAAAGACGGCCTCTCCCCGCTCCGACCTCAACCGGGTCAGGAAGTTACGGGGTACCCGCGTCGGGTCGCGCGCATCCTCCTCGTCGAGCTCCCTGGCGACGCCCTCGAGCTCCGCGATCGTCACGCTGATCGGCGCGCGTTCCCGCATCTCCGGAGCGGTCTGGGGAGGAGGCGGCAACGTCGCTATCTCGCGGGTGTCGCAGATGACGTCGGGCCCGGTGTCTCCGTCGACGCGGAAGCGAAATCGGCGGGTGTGGTCGGCGGGCAGCGTCTTCTGGACGTCGTGAGGCAGCACGACTAACAAGGAAGCGAGCATGCCGGCGCGACGTGCGTCGTCGCGACGGACGCGCTCACGGATCGCAAAGCCGGTGCCGGGATCGGTCGAGATCTCGAACGGCGGCTGGACGTAATCGTCCGCGGACGAATGATCCTCCTCCCAGGCCCGGGCTTCTGTCACCGCCTCCTGTAGGTGCGCCTCGGATTCGATGTTGACGCCGAGAAGGCGAAGGTTGCGCAGCGCGACGCGCGCGTCGGCCAAGGCAGAATGCGTGACGATCGAGCGATACCCCGAAAAGAGGGCCGGCGCGCCGGCGAGCGACCGCAGGCCGAGGATGTCATGCATCACGCACGCCATCCACTGGGCGCGCAGCGCCGGCGTGTATCCGTCCGGAGCGCCCCTCATCCGAGAATCCTCGCGGCGATCTCGCTGACCTTTCCGAACATAACGCTGGTCGAGCCGCGATAGGCGTAGCGCAGGTCCTCCAGATAACCCGGTCGGCGGTTTGCGATGGCATCCGGAATGGCCACGTACCGCTCGTCGAAGGTTGCCAGGCCGCCGAGCCGCTCGGACAAAGTGTCGCCGAGAAGCCTGGGACAGGCATAACTCTTCACGTCGATGCCGAGCTCGCTCGTCCGGCCGACGTCGGCGGCATCATCGCGAGGATAGAGCTGCACGTCCACACCGCCCCTGCGGAGCTCGTCGTACAGGCGGATCTCCGCCAGGCCGGGCCCGACCCAATAGGCCAGGATGTCGTCCTTGAAGACGCGCCAGCCGGCAGCGTCTTCGACGATCCGCCGCAGCGTCGATGAGGGCACTTCCTCGCGGCAGGGGCCGATCTTGCAGCGGCCGTCCGGAAAGCGATTCGCGTCACGGTGGGGATAGAGAAGGCCGCCACAGTTCGCGCAAATGGCGAACGAGCCGTCGCGCCGCAGCGCGCCGAGTGGAATATCGGACGACCACTGACGCATGACCTCGTCGGCAGCGACGATGCCTTCATCCTCAAGGAAGCCGGAAAGCTCGCGGCGCTCGTACACCGGTTTGCGGACGATCCGTTCGCGCAGCATGGAATAGATCTGAAGCCGGCTCTGACTGCGGACCCGCTGCACGATCTCGCGAAGCTGGAGGTGATGGACGCCTTCGAGAATTCCGTCCGTACCGCCCTTGCTCGCCAGCGCACGGCATTCCTCGGTGGGAGCGACCGGCTCGGAGGTGAGGAGCTTGGCCTCGGCGAAACGGAACGGAGCGGCGAACTGCGGAACGCCCCAGTCGCCGACGGCGAGGCGCCGGGCCATGTCCGAAAGAGAATGGATGCTGTCCCCGAGATCTTCCGCGCCTGCTTTGACGCACAGCCTCGACAGCATCCGCATGCCGTCTCCCATGGTCTGGGGCAGCGAATATGGATCCACGATCTCGCCGGCCCGGACGCCCTGATGCAAATCGACGAATCCCCGGCTCAGCACGCGGAGTGCGATCTCGACGTCTTCCTCCGAATCTGATTGAGTACTCATCATCCCAACATTAAAACTGAATATTATATGTCTGTAAAGTCACTATCCGAACTAAAATCCTTGAGAGGCGGCACGGCCTTGAAGGCCCGCCTCAAGCACGTCGATGACAGATTGAACTGGTTTGGGTTTTTGCGACTCGCCGATCATGCCGCAAAATTTGGCATATCCGACGTACAAGGAAAAATAGATATAAAGACCTATCGCAACCTATCCACTACCCCTCCCGCCGAGAGGAAACCGGGACCTGCAGCCGCCGGCGGCCTGGGAGCTGGCACTTATCTTCGACCCGAAAAATTCGTGCCCGTGTTTGATGGGCCGGGTTCCCTAGACGATCTCTGGCTTTCGAGACTTCCAGACGCCCGCCTGGACGCATCATTTTCCGTGGAGCTGTTGTGCGCTCCTGAGCATAGGATCGAGCCCAATTCCGTTAGAGCGCTTCTCGCGGCGACGGAACTCCGCGAAAGCTGCCGCTTGAAGTATCAGTCGATGACCAGCACCGAAGGCAGTGAACGCATCGTGTGTCCGCATGCCTTGGTAAAGGCATCGGGACGCTACCATGTCCGCGCCTTCGACTTCTCCAGAAAGCGATTCATAGACTTCTCCCTTTCCCGCGTGTTGTCGTCTGATCCTATGCCCAACTATCCAGCCGTTCCTTCCACTCTTGATGACGATTGGCACAAGATGGTCGAAGTCGAATTCATTCCACACCCAAAATTGTCGCCGACGCAGCGCTCGACGATCGCACGGGAATACGGAATGATGAAAAGCCTCTCGGTCGTCACGGTAAGACGAGCGATGTTATTCTATCTTTTAGACGAGATGCGTTTACTGAAAGCGATCAGACAACAGGACAAAGATCTGGTGGACGTGCCGGTCTGGGTGAAAAATTCGGAACAGATTGCGGGCGAGTTGGCCTCGATGGATGACGATAGCTAGTCGGCCAATATCTTCTACGCTCTTCGGCCGGCGTCCGGTGAGACGGTAACGTGTCGTCTTCGTCTGCTTCTCCGCTCGGGCGCTTCGCCTTCCGCTTGCAACGCTGCGACCCCGCTTCGCGGCGCCTTCGACGTTTGCTCTCCATTTAGTCTAGCAGAGCGTCGGCACCGGCCTGTGCCTGCTTCTCTAATTCGCTGCGCATTAGCCTATAGACTAGCGGCAGCACCAAGGGGTTGGCGACCCGGCGCTGGAAAATAGCGTCCTGAAGTTCTCTTGACCGCTTCTCGCATTCGGCATCGTCGCACCTGGCAGTCCGGACAGATTCCAGGAACTTCTCCGCTTCGCTCTTTAGAATCTCGTTGGCCGTCGCGGAATCCGATTGTCTGAACTGTTCGCGGACCGCCCAGAAGATCGCAGGCGAAATCGTGGCTGCGACCGCCGCGAAGTCGATGAGTTTGACATCCTTCACCACCGCGCCGACGATCAGAGCGATGAAGAGGATGCCCGCACCCCAGATCAGATAGGTGCCATATTTCCTTCGCAACGAGGCGTCGTACTGCAGGTTCATCCTCTGGCAGACCAGGCGGGCCATCGCATGCCTGGAGGTCGGAACAATGCCCGTGTACCAGCCCGCGATGCTCGATGCATCGTCGTTCCATCGGCGCGCGGCGGCGTCGACGACTTCGGCATCTTCACGCTTGCCGGCGACGAACGAATTCCAGGGCATCCTCAGAAGAACGCAATCGAATTCTTCGCTGATCTTTGCGGCGACCTTCAGCAGCCGACGCTGCATCCGATCGATCCACATCGCATCCAGTACCGTCGCGATCAGGCCGTAGAGGGCCACGTAGGGCCTGGTCTCCTGATGTGTGAATGCCAGCACCGCTCCGAGGACTGGCAGCCCGACCGTCAGGGTGATCTGGAGTATCCGATAACGCGTCGCGTCGGAATAGATGCGCTGGCGGGCCTTGAGCAGTCGCTGAAATTCCGGCGTGTCCTGATCCCGCGCGATGGTGTTCATCCACTGCTCCCGCTCATTCGATGACGACGTAGAACGGCTTGCTGACGCCGACCAGTACATCGTCGCTGCGGCGGACGACGAACGCCTCGGCCATGTGGATACCGCGATACAGCAGCGTTTCCCATCGGCCGCTCGGCTTGCTCGACACCTCGAATCCGCCGCGTCCCGCCTTCGCAGACATCGCCACGGCGCCGGTGTTGGTGATCCGCCATTCGACGTAGTATTCCGGCGGCACCGGAGTTCCGTCGACGAGCGTCGCACGGAAGTAGAGGCCTCCGTGCGGCTTCAACAACTGACCGGCGACAACGGGCCGTCCGACCTCCGCATGGCTGGCGGAGCGCCACTCCGCTCGAACCGCGATGTCCGCCGGCTGCGGCACGCTGCGCCACCGCGGATCCTGCATGTGCGGAGGCCGCGCGAAGCTGGACGGCAGGATCGATATCCCGTAGTCCCTGACCATATCCACGATCCCGCCGAGATGAGCCGCCGTCGAATCCAGGAATCGGCCGATCAGAGAAGTGCCGGTGCTTTCGGTCATTCCGTCCGCCGCCGCCTTCACCAGATCGCCTTTGGCGAATTCGGATCCGAACACCTTTTGCCACGCCTTTATGCTTTCCTGCCGCCCCTCCGTCGCGTGCGCCTCGTCGATCCATTTGCGGTAGCGCGCGATCACCGTGCGGAAGTTCGAATACTGCTCGTCGGTGCCGAAGAGCGGCGAAAAATCCTCGCTCGGCAGCTTCGGGTTCGTCACAGTAGGCCTGGTCGGATACATCCGTAGCCGATCGTCGAGACGGCCCGTCAGGGTCTTGAGCGTGGTCGGCACGTCGGCGAACTCGTCGCTGCCCTTCTCGAACCATTGGATCTCGTTGCCGAGCAGGGTCGTGAGCAGAACGGACGGACAGGTGAATGTCTGCTTGATGTCGCGCAGATACTTGACTAGGCGCGTCACCTTGCGGAAGGAGTTGTTGCCCGAATATGCGTTCCTCTCCTTCATCCAGTCGGTGTATTCAACCGGCTCCGTCCGTTCGAAGCTGCTTTTCCGGTTGCAGACCTCCATGCTGCCTTCCCAGAGCCTGCCGACGACGCAAGGGGCCAGGTCGATCCGGCGGTCGCCGGCATAGGTGATCGTGATGCAGTAGTCCCACGTCTTGGTCTTGTCCTCGTAGGTCTTGCTGCCGGAGAACAAGCGGCCGAGATTCTCGACATATTCGGCGGCAGTCCATCCGTCGACGGGATCCACGACGACCAGTAGGTCGGCGTCGAATTCCTTGCCCTCGACGGGGCGGATGATCGTCTGGTGTGCCCACGATCCCTGCTCCACGAAGGTGCGGACCTTCGGCTTCCAGTCGGATTCGCGCACGAACGACTTGAGCGCGGGAATGCTGGCCTCCAGGAGGTCGATCCTCGTTTTGTTGAGGTTGACCGTGTCCTTCAGAAAATCATCGAACAGCGATACCAGCTTCATGACGCGTCCGCCTTCGTCGGATAGTACCTCTTGAAATCGTCGTGATGGGCGAGTGCTTCGGGACGGTAGGCTGCTGTTCCGTTCGCGCATTGGACGACGGCGGGAAGCTCGAAGCGTTGGCCCACCGTGGGATGTACCTTGGATTCGGCGCCGACGTCGCGCAGCTTCACCTGCCAGTTTTGACGGGCAAGCAGACCGCGCAGCCACGACCAGTTCGGGAGCACGTCGGCCAAGGCGTCGATCGTGTCGCGCATGCCGGCAACCTCGCAGTGCTGCACGCCGCCGGCGTCGGGATAGACGTTCAGCGCCTGGCCGACGTCGCCCGTCCCCTCCATCTTCTTCCCGCCGACGACGATCGGGCCGGTGAGCAGGCCGTCCGGAACGGACACGGCTTCGCTGCACATCCATTCCAGCGCGATATCGGACAAGCGGGATTCGGGCTCCGGATAGGAGCCGCCGACGTCTGAGTGGTTGCCGGCGAACCACCACTGGCGAAGCCGTTCGTGTCCGGGAAATTGCGGTGCGCCCTCATTGCCGCCGCCCCAGCCCACACGGTCGAAATCCTTGCGCGTCTCATCGATGGCGTTCGCCGAGCGCGCGAACGCGACGTGACGGCTCAACAGGCGGTCGAAGTTCTCGCCCTTCCACACCGCCTTGTGGGACCGCGATTCTCCGGGCTTCGGATAGTCGACGATCGTCTTGGTCGTCGACTTGTTCTGCCAGTACCAGAACGCGCCGAGCGCAGCGGCGACGATGGCGACCTGCGCCAGAAATCCGGTCGCCATGAACCCGGTGCCGAACCACCAGGAGCAGAGAAGCGCGATCAGCACCGCGGGAATGAAACCGACGACGAACGCCGCGGCCGCGACGCCCGCGGCGAGGCCAGCCTGGATGACGAAGTAGCGAAGGCCGCTGGCGCCCAGGGCGGCGACGGTGTCAAAGACGCCAATGAAGTAGGGCGCGACGTTGGAATCGGATCCGTCGCCGGATCCGTATTTGATCTGGAAACGCCTGGCCAGTTCGAGCCGCTCGTCCTCGAATTCGGCCCGCGGATGACCCGCGCCGTGTTCGAGGACGGTGTCGACGGCCTCTTTCGCGATGTCCTTCGCGGCCTTCCGGAAACGTATCGGCTGGCCGGTCGGGTTCTTGGTGGGAACGCCGCAGAGCATCAGCAGGTTCGCCAGGCTGCGGACCGTATAGGCGCCGCGGCTGAAGCCGAACAGGAATATCCTGTCGCCGGGTTCGTAGTGGTTCAAGATGAATTCGTAGCAGTCGGCGATGTTGCGCTTGATGCCGGCGCCCGTGACGGACCCGAGCAGCTTCTGGACGAAGCGGACCGGCGCGGTCAGGGCCGTGGCGCCGATGTCGGTGCCGAGGCCCGCATCGTAGAACACGACCTGCCGCGAGGGATCTATGCCCGTCTCGGCATGATCCCGCGATATGCGGTACATCTTGTAAATATTGCTGATACGTTGCTCCGGCCGGGCACCGCCGTCCTGGCCGGTTCCGTCCGAATACACCACGATATTCTTCGCCATGACCGATCTCCTCGTCGGCCACCGAAGAAGCGCCTTGCATCTGCCGACAGATGGTATATACTCATCTTTGGGTATAACTTCAAGTGTGGGTCAATGAAACCCGATTTCACCGTGTCCGAAGCGTCCCGGTTGGACGCGATCTTCAAGGCATTCTCGAAGTGGCAGGCTGAGATCAGCCTGCCGCAGGCGCTGGCCTTGATCGTCATCGCCAGAAACCCTGGCCTGTCGGTCAACGAACTCGCCGAAAGGCTGGACCAGCCGCAGCAGACCGTGAGCCGCCACGTTTCGGTTCTTCTCGGACGCTATCAGATTTCCGAGACCGTCGTGCCGCGCGCGTTCATCCGGCAGGAGGTCAACGTCAAAGACCCGAGAAGCCGGGCGCTGTTTCTTTCACCGGATGGGCAATCGCTCCTCAAAGCGCTCGTCGCGGACTCCAAGGCAACGTAGGGACATCTGATGACAGCAGCAGAACAGCTTGTGGGGATGACGCTCGATGGCGGCTGGAAGGTCGTCAGCAAGATCGCGCACGTCCCGAGCTCCGGCGGCGTGTTTTCCGTGCCCTACATCGTCGTGGATAAGGAAGGGAAGGAGCATTTCCTCAAGGCCCTGGACTTCTCAGACGCGTTCAACGACCCCGATCCCGCGCGCGCGCTCCAAAACATGACGTCGGCATACAATCATGAGCGGGACGTCCTGGAGCACTGCAGGGACCGAAGACTCTCGCAGGTCGTGCTTGCCGTGACCCACGGCTACGCGCAGGTGCCGGGATTCAGTAACATCGAGGGGCGGGTCGCCTACCTGATATTCGAACTCGCGGAGAGCGACGTGCGCAAACAGGTCGATCTCAAGATGCGCCTCGACTGCCTGATCAGCCTCAGCATCCTGAACGACGTGACTCTCGGCATGATGCAACTGCACAAGGAGACGATTGCGCATCAGGATCTGAAGCCTTCGAACGTAATGACGTACAACGATGGCGGCTGTCGCGTCGGCGATTTCGGGCGATCGTCACGACGCGGCCATCAAGTGTGGATGGACAATCTCGTCATCGCCGGCGACCGCACCTACGCTCCTCCGGAGCAGCTATATTCAAATCTCCACACCGATTTCGTAGTACGGCGGATCGGTTGCGACCTCTACCTGCTCGGGAATCTCGCCGCGTTCCTGTTCTCTGGCATCAACATCACGGCGGCCTTGCTCTCGCGGCTTGATGCGGCTTTCCATCCGAGCAATTGGAGCGGCACCTACGACCAGGTGTTGCCGCATCTCCAGCACGCGTTCTCGCAGGTGCTCGCCGACCTCGACACCGCAGTCGATCCGCTGGTCCGCACCGAGATATCCACGGTCGTGCGGGAATTATGCAATCCCGATCTGGCCAAACGCGGCCATCGCAAGGGCATCGGGTCGCCAAACCAGTATTCCCTAGAGCGCTATAAATCCTATACCGACCTTCTGCTGAAGCGGACGACCGTTGCGGCACGCGCGCGAAAAGTCGCATGACGGCACAGGCGTTTCCGAAGAAGAGGGATATCGTTCCACGGTGGAGACCGGCCGCGCGGGTGGCCGCTTCCGGTGAATTGGACATGCCGCGCAGGCCGACGCAGAACGCTCGGATTCCCGAGGAGCTCAAAGCGCGATTGGAGGCATGGCGCATCGGCAACGACCTTGTCGCCGCCGCGGAACTGGTCGAAACCGCCATCGTCGAAGGACGGGAGAAGGAAGCCGAGCGCGCGGCACGCACCTTGGTGCGGGAAGAATCCGAAGCGACACCGCTGGTCAAGAAGCAGGCGGCCCTCCTGCTAGGAAGGTTGGATCCGGATGCATCGAACCAGACCGGCATCGAGATCGGTCCGCTGCGGCAACACGTGTACCGATATCCGGAAGATGCGCTGTCGTGGGTCGATTTGGCGCTCGGATACGTAACCCATGGCGAGAAGGACAAGGCGAAGCGCGCCATGACCGTCGCGTTGCAACTGGCGCCTGCGGACCGACATGTCCTGCGCAGCGCCGCGCGGATGCACCTGCATCTCGACGACCCCGAGCAGGCGCACGACGTTCTCAGGCGGAATGCAGCGACGAAATTCGATCCGTGGCTGGTCGCCGGCGAGATCGCGCTGTCTTCCGCCGCTGGTCGCAAGCCCCAATTCTTTAAGGTCGGGATCGACATGGTGGAAGACGGGGGATTCCAGCCGCTGCACGTCTCCGAACTCGCCTCAGCCATAGGAACCGTTCATCTGCGCGATGGCAACCGCCGCGCGCGCAAGCTGTTCCGGAAGAGCCTTGTCAATCCGACAGGGAATTCGCTCGCCCAAGCCGAATGGGCCAATCCTCATTTGGGCGGCGAACTGGTAACCTCGAGGCAGATCGATCGGGTGATCGATTCCGGCGAAGCGCGCGCGTTTCACGCCTACTGGCAAGGGGATTTCGATGGTGTGATCAAAGTCTGCGAGCAATGGATGTTAGAGGAGCCCTTCGCCTCGAAGCCGTATGCGGTGAGCTCCTCGACGGCCCTCACCATCGGCGATTTCGACCTCGGTCTCCGCCTCGCGCAGCGCGGACTGGAGCTGGAGCCGGAGTCGCTTCTGTTTCGCAACCATTTCGCCTACGCTCTCATCGAGAAGGGCGAATACCCCCGCGCCGCCCAGATCCTCCGCCAGGCGCTGATCAAGAAGCAAACGGACGACTTGCCAGCCGACTACCTCGCCGCGACCGCCAGCATGCTCTCCATGCGTCTCGGCGAGATCGACGATGGAATCGCGGGATACAAGGCCGTGATCGCCACGTTCAAGCGGCAGGGAAGCAAGAACTTGGAAGCGTCAGCGGCTGCCTATCTCGCACTTGAGGCGGCACGGGCTGGAAGCGCGTCCGCTTCCGAGTTCATCAAGCAAGCCGAAGACTTAGCTAAGGACCTGCGTTACGTACCTGACTGCAAAGTGGTGCTGCAGCGAGCGAAGCGGTGGCAGGCGGCGGTTGAGCATAGGCTTCGCGTGACACGCGGCGAATAGACCTTTGGCGCTTCGAATAAACATGGGCTAGGCACGTCGTATGTGTTGGCGCGGCGAGCCCCATGTTAGCTGTTCAAAAATCCTCTAATGACATCAAGGATGCGCTGTCGCGTTAACGGCACTTTTTATGCGTCGGTTGGCACCTGCGTTGCGGCGGCCCATTCCGACTGCTATATTCGGCGACGGCTCGCCACCCTCGACCTGTCGCCGGGTCAAACGGCTTAAGTTCCTAATCGACCATCCCGATCCATCCGGACCGTGGCACTTGGCGTAATCGGCGAACCCCGTGCCCAAACCGAGGATCGTAGATGAAGTCGACCATCACTCTCGCCGACGTCGAGCACATGAAAGGTGCCCTTCGGGCATCACTCCCGCACGTCAAATCGTCTCACAGGGTCGAAGCCCTCGCCCGGGGTCTCGGCTGGCAAACTAACGCATCGTTGCGGGTCGCGCTGGTTGCCGCCCCCACGGAAGTCAGTCCCGACGAAAGCGCGTTTCTGGGCTATCTGCGTGAACATTCATTTGATGCGCCGGGCGGTAGCTTGGTTCGAGCGTTCGCGCAGGCTGGCGTCCGGCGGGCGTTGGACCTTGAGCCGGCCCTCAGCAGCTTCGGATACCGCGTGCCCATCGACCGCAACGAGACGTTCGAAGAGGCCGATACGCGTTTCCTCGCGAGCCGCGCCGAGATGTTGGAACTGCACGGAATCGACGAGTTTATCCGCGCCGCCGCGTTCCTCTCGAAGTTCGGCCGACGGAAGTCGATGAACCGCACGAGGAGCAGCTACGGGCTGAAGCACGACGCCGAACGCATGTCCGGTGACTACGTCGCGAACGGCATGATGATCGCCGCCGCGCTCGCAATGGGCTTCTTTGCCGAACGCACCCATTCCGGTTCGCCCAACGCCCATTTCAACATCTCGTCCAAGGAAATCTCGGTCGCCGGGGCCACGCGCTCAGGAGCCGTTTAAACCACTGCCCGTGGCTCCCGCATCATCGTCGCCATCATGACCATCATGGTGGTGGTGCCGGCTGCGATGATCGCCGCTGCCCGCCGCCCGACACGTCGACGGGAACGAGAACGCTTGCCAATAAGGAGGTTGTGGGATCGACCTTGCGACAGACAGATTGCGAGTCATCCTATTTGTACGCCACAGCTACCCAGCAGCCATACCTGCGCTCTAAATTTCTTTCTTGCTACAGAAGCCTACGATCTTATTGCCTCAGACCGATCGTGGTTCGGGATGAAGGCATGGGCGGCAAGGAAGAAAAGAATCGGATCGAGGCATTTGCGGCGCCAAGTAGCACGGAAATGCCGCGCGCCACGAAGCGCCGCCGCAAGAACCGTGGTGTACCGCCGCCGGCAACGTTCGATATCGATGCGCTACCGGGCAGCACCAATTTGACGGTATTGGAGGCGGCCGCGGTTATCCGGCGCACGCCCGGCGCGCTCGAGCAGTGGCGGCGCGACCCGAACCACCCGCTGAAATGGCGCTACGTCGACGGCCGCCCGCTCTATCGAGTCGATGCGGTGCGCGACTATCTGTCCGGATGCGATAAGACCCCTAAGCGGCCCCAGTCGCATAATGCTCGCGGAGGCGGCCGAGCAGCTCCGCCTTGATGGGATCGAGCGGATTCGTTCGCTGCAGGCGCACGACCTTGCCGATCCGTTTCGCGCCGACCAACTCTGCAATGTAGTCGTGAGCCGCTTCGAACGCCATCTTGCGGATGATCCACTGTTCGTCGTGATTGTAAACCTGATCGATTCCGCGTGGCTTTTGCCCGACACACAGCCGCTGGATTTCGTTGTCGTAGCCGCAGCGCGACATGATGGTGCGCAGCGTGCGCCGCAGATCATGCATGGTGAATCTCGCGACCTCGGCTTCCTTGATCAAGCGCGCAACCATCTTGGTAAAGCCCGACATCTGCCCCCCGGTCTTCGGCGAAGGGAACACATAGTCAGAAGTAGAGCGCTGAAAATGTTTCGCCGCGGCCAGCACCTCATCGATCGGCTGCGTGCGCGGCACGTCGTGGTGTAGACCCATCTTGGTCCAAGCTTCGTCGAAGGTGATGCGGTCGTCCAGGATATGCCTCGACCATTCCAGCATCGTCGGCTCGCTGCGGCGCGGACCACCGAGCAGGCACAGTCGCGCCAGCTGTCCAAACGTGCCGAGCTTACCCGCCGCCTTCCAGACCTTGACCACTTCATCATCGGTGAGCGCGCGCCCCTTCTGTCGGCGCCCGACCCGCTCCGCGCGAGTCGGTTTTGGATTTCGATAGCCGGCGAGAACGTTGGCATCGACAAAACCTCGGCTCACGCACCATTCCAGAAAGGTGTGTGTGTGCTTGCGCATATCGTCGGCGGCGCCGCGCTTGCCGGTGGCGGCGATCCTGTCCGCTTCCGCGACGATCTGCCGGCGCGTCAGGGATCTGATGTCCTTGGTCAGATGCCCGGCCAGCCCTCGCCGCATCGCCGACAGTGCAACCTGCCAGTTCACAATTCCGCGCCGTTGCAGCGCCTTCTCATACGGCCCCTTCGCCTCGATCAGCTGGCTGAGCGTCATGCGCTCCTTTGCGGCCTGCTGTTGCTGCTTGGCTTCGCGCTTGGCGGCGTTCGGGTCACCAGTGCGCACCAGATCGCCGGTCGCGATCTTGGCGGCGGCGCGCGCGTCCTTTTCCTTGAACCTCGGCCAGGGGCCGAGCGTCTTGCGCTGTGTGCCATCGACACCGGGTTTGGTGAACAGAAAGACCCAGCTCTTGCCGCCGGTTTTGCGGACTCGCAGCGTCAGCCCGGGCAGTTCGTTGTCGTAGAGAATCACCTCGGTCTTGCCGACCGGCACGTCGGCGCGCGCGGCGACCGCGTCGGTCAACTTCAATTCGGACTTGGGACCTTTCTCGTTGGCGGTGCGAGACATGAGAGCTTTCCCGTGTTACCTTACCCCAGCTGTACCCCAGGGGAGAAATGCTCTCGGGGTACAGCCGGGGTACAGGTTTTTGAGCTATGGCCGCGTGTCGCCGGTTGGGGTTTAATATGGCACGAACTGCCTGTAGCACAAGGGATTTTTCGATCAGACCTATGGTCTGATATGGCCACCTTGGAGCCGTGGTTCTTCCTTCACACGGGAGAGGTCCAAGGTTCGATCCCTTGTGCGCCCACCACAAGCTCCTTGTTTTGAGGGGCTTTTTATTTTCCGCCTAATTCCCGATATGCGCTTCGCTACGTTTTCGCACTTAGATTGGCCCAAACTCCGCCCACTGAAAGCGCCGGCAAATTGAAGCTGCACGCGCGTGCGCGCGTTTAAGAGCCATCGCTCAGCGACTTATCGAGCTGACTCTATATGAAGGCTTGTCATGTCCCCTGCATAGGGAGAGGTCCTAGGTCGAATACCTGTGACGAGCTATGTCAAGTGTGAACCGTTAGTGGCCGGCGTAACGCCACCGTGCAACGTTATCGCGACCACTAACGGGCCCAGGAAAGCAGGATTGACAGGCAAATGCAGACGGCCACGATTCCTATGAATGCAACCAGAACCATCCTCCAATCTGGCCGCCGGGCCAACCAACGCGGGAGAGGTGGGATGGGGGACCATATAAGTCCGCAATCAGTGAGAACACGAGATACCCGGCCGTAATCATAAGGCGCCGCTGGACGAAGGGCGATCACACATTTCACTCCATTCACCCCGTCAAGCTTCGCCATGGCGTTTACGTCGAACGCGTACTCGCCGCCGACAAATCCCGGGGCTTCGGGGGTTGGCCGCGGGTCAACTACAAACTCGGCGGCTCGCAAGACTTTTTCGGCATAATCAAACGTACTTCCTTCTAGGGAAAATTGATTGATAACATCATCGACGTTGACTCGAATGTGCTTTCCCGTTCCAACGCGCTGAGTTTTTCCGGAGCTGATCGAGGTGCGAACATGCTCGACGAGAGCTGCGCGTAAGAGTTTTCCTTGGCTTTCAGTATCGCCGTCGACCATGCGTACGTTCCTAAGTTGGGGCTCGAATTATATGTCGACTTTAGATGCAGTCCCGCTGAAGTCGTCGCCCAAAAAGCGCCCAGCTGACGAATACAGAGAGAGAGAGAGATAATTATTACAATTCAATAGCATAATTTAGAGCGAGCGAAGCCTTCACACGGGAGAGGTCCAAGGTTCGATCCCTTGTGCGCCCACCATGCTTCGCCCGTCGGGCTACGCATGGCACAGCCAGCCAAAAATCTCTTTGAAGCATGTCCGGCGTAGCTTGAGCGCCGCGAAAGCGAAGACGGACGTGCGAGGGCTGTCACGCCGAAGCCATTGAAGAGGGCCATGGCGCAGGCGGACATCCTAAAGCCCCAAATCGGGGCTTTTTGTTTGGGGTATCGAGACAGCAGCGGCAGAAGGCGACATGAGCAGGCATGAACAATCCGGAGAATGGCTCCCGATCAGAGGACGCGTGCGTTGCCGGCTCGCGCGAGCTTCATGGGCGCGATGGCTCGGCGCCCTGGCTGTCGCCCTGCTCGCTTTCTCTTCCCCGCCAGCCGCAAGCGCCGCATCTTACGCGGAGCTGATTTCGAGCTTTCGCCATCAGCACGGCGAAGGCAAGGTCACGATCGATCCGGTTCTCAATCGGATCGCGCAGGAGCAGGCCAGGGCGATGGCCGCAACGGATGCGATCGATCATGCCGCGTTCCGGCCCTTCAGCGATCGCGTGGCAAACCTTGACGCCGAGCGGGCCGCCGAAAACCTTGCCGCCGACGCCACCTTCGCGAAGGCGCTGGCGCAATGGATCGGATCGTATGGCCATCGCCGCAACCTGTTGATGCACGAGGCGACGCGCATCGGCATCGCCAGCGCCAGAAGTCAGAAGAGCGGCGAGACCTACTGGGCGATGGAAATCGCGGGTCCAAAACCCGAGCGCATCGACGGCGCCAGGCGCGCAGGCGCCAGGGAAAAGCCCTGCCGATTGATGCTCAACGATCTCTGTCTTTGATTGCGGCTCGCACGTTGCGCGGCCGCCAAAGCGGCGGCGGACACGGCGGTGGCGCGGCGGTGGAAGCTTTCATAGTGGCGGTTTCGCCGGAGGCAGCTTTCGCGGAAACGAGGCGCGCTTCGCAGGCGGAGGTTATCGAGGCGGATAGCCATCGACTCGCACCTCAGTGACGGCATCGCGTCAACGCTGCACAGCGCGGCGATTCGTACGATTGCCGCAATACCTCGAACACCAGATTCTGCTGGCGGCAGAAGGGCTAGAAACGATGGCTCCAGTTCGCAACCCGGCGTCTCATTTTCATCTTGAAAGCTGCGGTCGGTTTGCCGGCGGCCCATCGCAACACCTTTCTGAAACGACTTGACGTGTCCCGACCGCTTCAACACGCGCGGAATCTTCCGTGACGGAGGTACGCTCCATCGAGCGTTTCGGTTTCAAATTTTGATCAAACGCCGCTCAAAACTTCGTTTGAAACGAACTCAGATAACAATCGTAGCTAATGGAGTTGGCGCGTGTTGTTGCCAACGAAAAAGTCGATTTCCAGATTGGGAGAAGCTCATGTCCAAAGGGTTAGGTATCTTATCAGCCGCGGTGCTTTGCGCCGTCATGGTCTCCACAAGCTTGGTTGCACCGGTCAGTGCGAAAATGATGAGACACAGCGACACCGTCATGGTTGGCGGGGCCGCCATGTATCCGTCCAAGAACATTGTTCAAAATGCAGTTCACTCAAAGGATCACACCACTTTGGTTGCTGCAGTAAAGGCCGCCGGTCTGGTCGGGACGTTGTCGGGCCCTGGTCCGTTCACGGTATTCGCGCCGACAAACGAAGCTTTCAATAAGCTTCCGAAGGGTACCGTCGCCACGTTGGTCAAGCCCGAGAACAAGGCGACCCTTACCAAAATCCTCACATACCATGTGGTGCCGGGCAAACTCGAGGCCTCCGACCTTACGGATGGGAAAACGCTCACCACGGTCGAAGGCGATCAGCTCACTGTCAGGCGTAGCGGCGGCAGGATCTATATTGTTGACGCCAAGGGCGGCATGTCACGGGTTACGATTCCCAACGTAAACCAATCAAACGGTGTGATCCACGTCGTGAACTCCGTGCTGATGCCGGGTTGAAATGATCGTTCTCGCAAAACGACGAGGGCCCATGACGCAAGCAATGCGTGTTCATTTTTCGCTATTGAATGTGCGATGACTGCGGCCATCGTCCCTGGGACGATTAGAGCAAAAGGAGGCCCCAGCTTTGGGGGAAGCTGAGGCCCGTCCTTTTGGGGGACGTGACGTCCGGCGACAGGAGCGGGTCCCGGGTCTTAGGTTAGATGCGCGCCGGGCACGCTTGCCCGGCGGCGTAATTCTTTCGATCTCGGCAATCTGATTGTTCGATGGCTCTCTCGGGATCGAGCACCGAAATGCAAATTCCTAATAAAACAATACTCTGAGCGTCGCCGGAGGCCTTCGCCGCGGGAACGCGAACTTAGTTAAACGGTCAAAGCCCATGCGGCGGCGACACGCCCTACAACCATTTCAATGACGGATCGCAATGCTCACGAGTGCGTGGCGGAGGCTGGCATGCCTCGGGCCGCGACAACTGGACGATGGAAATCGCGGAGTCCCGGAACCGGCAAAAGTTCCTATCAGATCGAAAAATATAGGCAAAACGGCATCGCTCGACGTTCGTATCTCAAATAATCGGCGGTTTGCCGAACGGCGATGCACATGGCTGCTTCTGCATTCCTGTCTTCACTGCTTTCGCGGATGTCCGCCGGGACACTTCAATCCGAACGGAGATATCCCTATGTCAAAATCCCTAGCACTGTTGTCGGCCGCGGCCCTTGGCTGCCTCGCTGCGACAACCACGCTCGCGCCCGCCAATGCTGCGGAAAAGAGCGAGATGTCGAGCCAGAAGACCGTGAGCGAGATGTCGAGCCAGAAGACCGTGATGGTCGGCGGCTCGCCGATGTACCCCTCCAAGAACATCATCCAGAACGCCGTGAATTCGAAGGACCACACCACGCTGGTTGCCGCCGTCAAGCAAGCCGGCCTGGTCGACACACTGGAAGGAAAAGGTCCGTTTACCGTGTTCGCGCCGACCAACGAGGCATTCAAGAAGCTGCCGGCAGGCACGGTCGACAATCTGCTCAAGCCGGAGAACAAGGCGGAACTCAAGAAGATTCTGACCTATCACGTCGTCGCCGGCAAGTACGAGGAATCCGAATTGACTGACGGCAAGAAGCTGAAGACGGTCGAGGGCGAAGATCTCACCGTCAAACGGTCAGGCGGCAAGGTGATGATCGTCGACGCCAAAGGCGGTACCGCCGATGTGACGATTCCCAATGTCAATCAGTCGAACGGCGTGATCCAGGTCATCAATACCGTTCTGATGCCATAAGGCCAACCCGCTCGCGTGCGCCTTGAACATTGACGCGACGGTTCTCCCGGAAAGCTGCGAGCCGGCAACCACCGGCTCGCACACGGAAGGCACCGGCGTCGTGACGACCCTTAGATTCCCGCATACCATTCGTAGCCGCGGTCCGCCCAGAAGCTGCCGCGGCCTCCTCCGATGTGGCCGAAACTCTCGACTGCTTCGATTCGCATCACATACTTTGCCATCTTGTAACCGAGCTGGCGCTCGACGCGGACGCGGAGCGGGGCGCCGTAGGGCACTTCGAGCGGCTTGCCGTTCATGTCGTAGGCGAGGATCGTCTGGGGGTGGAAAGCATCCACCAGATCGATGCTTTCGTAGTACTTGTTGGGCAGGTCAAGTGAATCGCCAAACGTATCGGCGCAGTAGAACACGATATATCTCGCATTGGCCTTGAGGCCGGCCTGCTGCAACACCCCACCGAGCGGGACTCCGGTCCATTTTCCGATGCAGCTCCAGCCTTCGACACAATCGTGGCGCGTGATCTGGGTGCGCGAGGGCATCGCGCGTAGATCCGTCAGAGAAAGACGCAAAGGATGATCGACGAGGCCTCCGACATCAAGGCGCCAATCGGCGAATCCCGATCGGGCCAGCCTTTGGTAATCGCCGTCGTCCGGGTTATCCGAACCGTTGGCGCGGAAATGCTTCGAGATAGCCGTTTCCGGAAATTCGCGGGCGAGCGACTGCCTCGATAGCAAGGTTCGTTGTGCGGCTTCGGTCAGTTCCTCGGCGCTGTCCAGAATACCTCGAACGGTCGGATCTTGCGAAGCGAGATCGCAGCCGGCAAGCGGCATTGCACCGAGCACCGCCGCAGTCGCCTTCAACAGCATGCGCCGGTCAATTTTCTCCGACATGCAGACTTCCTTCAGGCTTGATTCTGTACCAGCCCGTGATCATCGAACGCATGTTGTTCCAGACGCCTGACAGCAGCACCATCGCCACATGGACGAGGGCAAAGCCGAGGAGCAGGAAGGCACAGATGAAATGAATAGTCCGGGCGGTCTGGCGACCTCCCAGCAACGGCGCGACAAACGGAAAGACCGCATCAAGTGCGGGTGACATCGTCAAGCCGGTGAGGACCAGGAGCGGGGCGATGACGAAGATGACCGCGAGATAAGAGAGACGCTGCAGCACGTTGTAGGATCTCGCCTCCTCCCCGCGCGGGAAGCGCAACCGCAGATGATCCAGGACCGAGGCGCCTATTCGGCGGAGCTGGCGCGCGGGCGGGATGAGGTCGCGCCATACATGACCCGAAGCCAGGCTGAAAACCAGGTACGCCAGCCCATCCAGCACCAATAGCCACGCAAAGAAGAAATGCCAGCGGCGGCCTGTCGCAAGATCCTGATAGCCGGGGAGAGTAGCCCAGGCCGGAAATGCGCGCTCGGCCGCGTCATTCCGCCCGGAGACGCCGAGCAGGCCGGTCGTATCGAACGATCGGCCGAACACGGTCGTCACGCCGATTTTCCGCTCGCCTCTCTGCGCCACGCCGATCGATGCCGCGGGGTGAGCGAAGTCCGAGTCCATTCCAAGATACAATGCCGGATGGGCATTGAAAATCTGCAAACCGCTGAGAAGCAGGATCGTCACACATACAACGCCGATCCAGTGTGTTGCGCGGACCATGGCCGGGTGTCGATAAATGAAGCGTCGCGCGTCCGGCCGGTCCGGCACGACGTCGCCAGCAGCTGCGCGGGGTTCAGTGGTCATCAAAGGTGAGAACCCATGTTGGGGCAGCAAGTTCCAGGACAAACCTGGCGGAGGCTCTCTACGTCGGTCTGTCGCGCCAGTTGGCGCTGCTCGTCGGGGCGTGGATCAAGACTGCATCGGCATGCCAACCGCGGCGGCTGGAGCTCGAAATCATCGAGACCTCGCTCCTGGAAAACCAGCAGGCACAGCTGGCAACGATACGCCAGCTTAAGAATCTGGGTATATTCTTGGCGCTGGATGATTTTGCCACCGGGTATTCCGGCGTGACTCAGAACCGGATTTTACCGTCCGCTACCTGCCGGGCCAGCGGGAAGCGCTTGGGCGGACAACACGATTTGGATGCTTGATCATGAACGCGCCTTCGCAATCCGGATTGATCGATCAGCTCGAGGACGCCCTCGGCGACAAGGACCTGGCGCGCCGCGCCGAGATCCTGCGCAAGGTCACCGACCTGTTCGTCCTAAGGTCGGGGACATTCTCCGAGAATCAGATCGCGCTGTTCGACGTCGTGATGGCCAGGCTCCTGGAAAACATCGAAAGCGCCGCCCGCGCCCAGTTCGGCAGCCGCATCGCCAGACTGCCCGACGCGCCGCGCGGGATCGTGCGCCTACTCGCCTCCGACCAGGCCATTGAAGTCGCCGGCCCCGTTCTCACCCATAGCGAACGGCTCGGCGACGACGCGCTGATCGACAGCGCCAGAACCCAGAGCCAGGATCATTTGCTGGCGATCTCCGGCCGCAGGACCCTGGTCGAACGGGTCACTGATGTGCTGGTGGATCGCGGCAACCGCGCCGTGGTCTCCGCGACCGCGCACAATGCGGGCGCGCGCTTCTCCGACTTCGGCGTCTCGACGCTGGTGCGAAGAGCGCGCGACGACCTCGACCTTGCGCTGTGCGTCTGGTCGCGCCCCGACATTCCACGGCAGAATCTGATCAAGCTGTTCGTCGATGCGTCGGAGACGGTGAAGAACGAGCTGATCGCGGCAGACCCGCGCCGCGCCGAACTGATCAAGACCATGGTCGCGCACGCAACCGACGAGATCCAGACCAAGGCACGCGCCGGCTCCAACGAGTTTGCGCAAGCAACCCGGTTGGTGCGTGAGCTCAATGCCGTCGGCAAGCTCAACGAAGAGCGGCTGCTGGCGTTTGCCGACCAGGGCCACTTCGACAACGTGGTCGCGGCACTCGCGCTGATGTGCGACCTTCCGTTCGGCGTGGTGGAACGGGCTTTCGTGCAGAACCAGACCGAACAGATCGTCGTGCTCGCCCGCGCCATCGATATTTCCTGGGCAACGACGACGAAGCTGCTTTTGCTGCACGCCGGCGTCAACGGCTCGTCGCGGGCGCAGCTCGACGTGACGTTTGCCAATTTCTTCCGGCTTCAGCCGGCGACCGCCCGGACCGCATTGAAGTTCTACCGTATGCGGGAAAAGGGCAACGGGCCGAATTGATCCAATAACTCATGCGGCTAGTGCTCCTTTGATTCCGAAGTTCGCAAACGTGGAGCCGCAATATGATGCGAACTTCGGAATCGGAGCACTAGAGGCCCGCTTCCTTCAGCCGCTGCGCCAGAAAGCCGGACAAGGTCTCATCCAGCCTGCCCGCCACGTAAACCTCTGACGACGTGACGCCGGTTTTACCCAGGACCACCATCGCGCCGATCCAGTAGGCAAACCAGATGTGGGCATCGGTCAACGCCCGCAGCTTGTGGCGGTCGTGCTCGAGCGGTTGATGGTTGTCCGCTTTTCGCACCTCGATCGCGAGCAGGTTGTTCGGTACAGCGCGCTGGTGCACGACGATGTCGGGGTAGATCGACTTGCCGAGATGGTCGTCGGTCGAGACGATCGAGCCGTGCGGCAAATTCAGGGTTCGCGGGCCGAGCCGGTCGAATTCGCAATCGACCTCGAAATCGGGAAACTGCCGCTCGACCTGGATGGCGAGCCGATGCGTCAGCGTGCGCTCGCCGAGGTCGTGCGCGAACAGGAACGCCTCGCGGGCGTAAAACTCCTTCAGCGCGGCAACGACCTTGTCCAGCTCGGCGTGCATCTGGGTCCCTGCTCACCCCGTCATTCCGGGGCGATGCGTCAGCATCGAACCCGGAATCTCGAGATTCCGGGTCTGGCGCTAGCGCACCATCCCGGAATGACAAGCTCTCACATCCGCACTTCGATCAGCCGCGGTCCCCTGGCCGGTACGAAATCGGCAAGCGCCTTGTTGAACTCGTCGGCTGTGGCGACCGCGCGGCCCTCGACCCCCATGCTTTTGGCGAGACCGATGAAATCGATGGTCGGCTTGTCGATCTTCAGCATGTCCATCGCGCGTTGGCCGGGCGAGCCGGCGCCGACGCCGTCGAATTCGCCGCGCAAAATTTGATAGATGCGATTGGCGAAGACGATGGTGAGGACGTTGAGACCCTCGCGCGCCTGGGTCCACAGCGACTGGATGGTGTACATCGCGCTGCCGTCACCGACCATGCAGATCACCTTGCGGTCGGGGCACGCCACCGCGGCGCCCGTCGCAACCGGGGTCGAAAAGCCGATCGAGCCGCCCATGTTCTGCAGCCAGTCATGCGGCGCGGCGGCGGCTGTCGGCGGGAAGAAGCCGCGGCCAGTGGTGATGGATTCATCGACGATAACGGCGTTTTCGGGAATCGCACACGCAATCGCCTGCGCGATCGTGGCGTGATTGAGCGGCCCGGTCGGCTTGGCGAGCTCGACGAGCGTTTGCGGCTTGACGTCGGACGGCTTGGCGCCGAGCGCGTCCGTCAAAGCCTCCAGGGCGGCGATCGAATTGTCGCCCCAGGCGGTCAAACGGTTGACCTCGCAGCCCTCGGGCTTCAGCTGGCTCGGCTTGTTCGGATAGGCGAAGAAGGCGATCGGGTCGTTGGATTCGACCAGGATGATGTTCTTGAAGTCTTTCAGCAGCGGCAGCGCGCTCTCGATCACGTACGGGATGCGGTCGATCGAGAAACGGCCGCGGCCGCGCGCCATGCGCGGGTGATAGGTCTGGCCCATCACCTTGCAGCCGGTCTTGCCGGCGATCTGCTGCGCCAGCGCGAGGCCCCGCTCGGTCAGCGCATTGCCAGTGACGAGCAGCAGGTTCTGCGTTCCGCCGGAGTGAAGGATCTTCGCCGCTTTCTCGACCGCGTCAGCCGAAAATCCGGGCTGCTGCCTGGGCGGTGCGACCGGTGCGATGCCGTCGGCCTCGTTCCAGGCGGTATCGGCCGGCAGGATGAGGGTCGCGATCTGCGGCGGCGAACTCCTGGCGGCGGCGATAGCGGCGGCGCCGTCGGCCGCGACCGATTTGGCGTCCGGCGAGGTGCGTACCCATTCCGACATCGGCCTTGCGAGGCCCTCGATGTCGGAGGTCAGCGGCGCGTTGTAGCCGATGTGGTAGGTCGCGTGCTGGCCGACGATGTTGACGATGCCGGAATGCGCCTTCTTGGCGTTGTGCAGGTTGGCGAGACCATTGGCGAGGCCGGGCCCGAGATGCAGCAGCGTCGAGGCCGGCGTGCCCTTCATGCGGAAATATCCGTCGGCCGCCCCCGTCACCACACCCTCGAACAGGCCGAGCACGCAGCGCATGCCCTCGACCCGGTCGAGCGCCGCGACGAAATGCATCTCCGAGGTGCCGGGGTTGGTGAAGCAGACGTCGACCCCGCCTGCGACCAGGGTCCGCACCAGACTTTCCGCACCGTTCATTCGTTGGCTCCGTTCGCCGCGTTGATGGCCGTTCAAAAGGATCGGCAAAAAATCAATGATCCAGATCAATCATTCCTGAAAGCTTTCGTCAAAGGGTCCGGAAGGACTGGGAGCGGTTTCCGGTGCATGGCTGCCATCGATAGGCGCGGCGGACATAATCTTAACCGCACCTTTCGAAATCCGTCACGTTCGCTTGCGAAACTACCGCCGATATGGCCTGCTTGATTGGTTAACCTAGCCTGCGAGGAACCCGATGACCCGGATTTTTGCCGCGCTCGCTGCGGCGCTGATCGTGCTGTCAGGAATTGCACCCGCCCGCGCCACGATGGATGACGACTTCTTTGGTTTCCACCGCCAGCAGCAGCAGCAGCCGATGCAACAACGGGCCTATCCGTATTATGGTCCCGGCTCCGATTATTACGGCGGCGGCTCAAGCCCAATCCCGCGTGAACGGGTCTCTGCACCGATCGCGCTGCCGCCGGGCTCGATCTACATCTCGACGTCGGAGCGGCGGCTTTACCTGATCCTCGGCCATGGCGAAGCGCTGCGCTACGGCATCGGCGTCGGCCGCGACGGCTTCGGCTGGAGCGGCACCCACCACGTCACCGCCAAGAAGGAATGGCCGGGCTGGACCCCGCCGGCGGAGATGCGCAGGCGGCGTCCTGACTTGCCGCGCTACCTGCCCGGCGGCATCGAAAACCCGCTCGGAGCGCGCGCGATGTATCTCGGCTCGACGCTCTACCGCATCCATGGCTCCAACGAACCAGAGACGATCGGCCATGCCGTTTCGTCCGGCTGTATCCGCATGACCAACGAGGACGTCGTCGATCTCTACAATCGTGTCTCGGTCGGCACGCTGGTGGTGGTGCGGTAGATTTTTGGCGGCTGGGTTCCATTTGAATCTCGGCGGGTCCGGGCTCTGGCCGCCCCTCCGTCGACTGTCTATGCTCGGCTCTGTAACCAACCGAGCCTTCCACGCATGAACGATTTCGTCCTGCCTGCCACCCGTTACGCGCTCAGTGGCGACGTCAGCGTCGCGTATCAGGTGATGGGCGACGGGCCGATCGACCTCGTGATGGTGCCCGGCGTTGTCTCGCACGTCGAGTTCTTTCATGAAACGCCGGGCTACACAGCCTTTCTTCGGCGCCTTGCCACATTCACGCGCGTCATCACCTTTGACAAACGCGGACAGGGGTTGTCGGACCGGGTATCTGCTCCCTCCCTGGAAGAGCGCATGGATGACGTCCGCGCGGTAATGGACGCCGCAGGTTCCAAACGCGCCGTACTGATGGGATTCTCCGAAGGCTGCGCGATGAGCGCGCTGTTTGCCGCAACCTATCCCGAGCGGGTCGAGAAGCTTCTGTTGTTCGGCGGATTTGCGCTATCGACAATGACGGGCGATTTTGAAGCAAGGACCACCGAACGTCTCAAGAGCTGGGGCACTGGCGAGGCGCTCAAAGAGGGGTGGCCGAGTTTGGTAGCCAAGCCTCACGGGATCGACGTACTGGCCAAGATGGAGCGGCTTTCGGCCAGTCCGGGGGCGATCAAGGCTGCGACGCTTTTGAACGCTCAAATCGACGTTCGGCCGATTCTTTCCAGCATTCGTGTGCCGACGCTCGTCCTGCATCGCCGGGCAGACCTTATGGTTCCGGTCGCGGCAGGGCACGCGCTCGCACGCCAGATCCCGGACGCCAAATTCATCGAATATGACGGCGAGGATCACATCTTCTGGACCGGCGATGTCGAAGCATTCCTCGGTGACATCGAGGAGTTCGTCACCGGAAGCCGCGATCATTCGTCGTCCGAGATCGAACGCGTGCTCGCCACCGTACTGTTCACCGACCTCGTCGACTCCACCCGCCGCGCCGCTGACATGGGCGACCAAGCCTGGCGGCGCATGCTGGATAATCACGATCGGGTTGCGCGGCAGACGGTCGAGAAATTCAGAGGCCAACTCATCAAGAGCACGGGCGACGGAATCCTCGCGACCTTCGACGGTCCCGGCCGCGCGATCCGCTGTGCGCTGGCGTTCAGCGCAGCCGCTGGGCAAATCGGCTTGCCGCTCAGGGCAGGCCTTCATACCGGCGAGATCGAATTGCGGGACCGCGACGTCGGCGGCATCGCCGTTCACGCCGCCGCCCGCGTCATGGCGCAGGCCCAGGCGAACGAAGTCCTGGTTTCGAGGGTCGTGACCGATCTCGTCGCCGGTGCAGGCCTGAAATTCGCCGAGCGCGGATCACATGAACTCAAGGGCATCCCGGGGAAATGGGATCTGTTCGCCGCGCAGGCCTAGAACCCGGCGTCAACTCGGCGCCTTGCAGATCGACTTCAGCGCCGTCCATTCCGCATCGCTGAGCAGCGGCGGACCGCTGGCGGGGCGATCTTCGTCGGTGAGGTGTTTCAGCCGGTCTTCGGTCAGCGGGTGATTGGCCAGGATGGAGAGCGTCTTGTCCGCCTGGTTGCCGGTGATGCGGAAGATCAGATCGCCCATCGGCCTGGTCGGGCGGCCGAGCCGGTGCATCACAGAAATGGAAAAATCGTCGGCCTTCTGCTCGGCATCACGCGAATAGGAGGCGTTGATCAGCGAGCGCGACGCATACACTAGCGCGCCGGAGCCGGTGACGTCGCCGAACAACAGCCCGATCAAAAACGACGTGCCGCCGCTATAGATCATGTTGCGGGTATTGTCGCGATGGCGGACATGGCCCAATTCATGCGCGAGCACGCCCGCGATCTCGTCGGGGTCGTTGGCCTTCGCCAACAGTCCGCTGAACAGATAGACCTTGCCGCCCGGCAACGCGAAAGCGTTCGGCACCACCGTGTCCAGCACGTCGGCGCGAACCGGCGCTTCCATGCCGGCAGCCGTCGAGAGCTTTCGCATCAGCTTGAAGAAGGCGGCGCGACCCGCGAGGTTGCCGCTGCACGTCTTGGCGCCGAAGACGATCTTGATCTGCCCCTCGGCAGCGTCACCGATACGGCGCTCCAGCGCATTCGGCACCAGCGGCGCGAGGCGATCCGCAGCATAGGGAAGTCCGAACCAGATCACGGCTGCGATCGAGACCGTCGCCGCCAGCGACCAGCCGACGATCGCGGCAACGCCATGCCGGCCAGCCGCCCGGTTGTTCAATTGAGGACAACGCGAGATCAAAATCGCGCTGAGCCCGGCATCGCGCAGTTCCAGACGCGCCAGCGGCGGCGCGCTCACGCAACTCAGGCGCAGAAGGCTATTGGCACCCTCGGCGCGGCGAATGCCGGCGATTGGCCAGCTTGCGAGCGTCGTCCCGTTCTCGCTGATCTCAAGCCGGTCGCTGAGCGTGAGTTGTACGTGATGCCGGCGGCTCGACATGCCGTCGTAAAAGATCGAACTGCTATCGGAGGGCGCCGGCGCCGAACTATTTTCCAGATTGTTCTCCGGCGTAATATCCACATCGCACCATCAGAACCCGACGACATCCAGGCTGCCGGCAAGTCCTTCGCCCAGCGCATCGGCCAGATCGCCTTTGGCGGCGACGTTGGACGCCGCTTCGAGACGATAGACCGTGGTGGAGGAAGCGGCCCTCGCCCAGACGTCGCGCAGGAGATAGGTCCGCATCGCGACATTCATGGCGATGATGATGCCGAGATAGCCGATCACCGTGGCTATTGTCGCCCCGATGCTTCCCTGGGTACGCGCGGCGACATGGGCCAAATTCCCGAACCCCACAAAGACGCCCACGCTGACGATCAGATAGGCGCCGAAAGCCAGGAGGATAAGAACGTACCAGCCGATGACCTTCCAGTAGAGGCCATACAACGCGCCTTTCGGCAGATCCGATTCAAAGGAGACCTCGCCGAAGCGGATGCCGGAAATCCACCAGCGCCATTCGATGGCTTTGAACCCGCCATAGATAAACGGCAGGGCAAAGATCCAGATCACCGTTGCCAGAACGAATATGCCCGCCGCCAAGGGCGCCTTGTGGCCGCGAGTGACGACGCCCAACAGCAGGCCGAGAATGAACGGCGAGATCGCAAGCAGCCACAATTTCCAGCCACGCCTGAAGAATTCCGATCCGCGCCCTACGAAGCTGCCTGCAAGGTCGCCGTAGTGACAATGCCGCATCTTGTAGCGTTCGAGCGCGGCTTCGCGCCACGGCAGCGCAGCGCCGAGCGTGATGACGGCGAGCAACGTCCATCCGGCGGCCCGCACGGCGTAGGCCCAGCCTGAACCGTCCATCCAGAAGCGCACGCCGCGCCACACCGTGCGCGTCAGACGATAGCGCCGCGCCCGATAGATCGCGAACTGGCCGAACAGATAGAAGAACAGGAACAGCGGAACGCTGGCAAAGGCCTTGGCGCGCTCGGCCTCGATGGTGATGACGAAATAGGCAATATAGATCGGCGCCAGGATCGCCATTGCGAACAGAAAGCCGATCAGCAATTCACGCCCGCGGCCGGTATATTCCGGCGCGTCGCCGTCGACCGAGGTGTGCGACCACAGATGACGCCGGATGTCGGTCGCGAGCCAGAACCGGTAAAAGCCGAAGGTGACGAGCTCGAGCGCGGCGCCGTTTCGCACCAGGCGGAAGAATTCGCCGCGATCTCCGGAAAACTCCACCTTGACCGAAGACGCCGGCAAGGGCGGCGATGCCGCATGAAACGGCACAGAACTCATCTCGTTCACGGAACTGCCCCCGCGGAAACCCCTGCCGCAGTGAAACCTTGGATTGAGACGATGTCAACGCTCGCGCGTGGCCCGGTCTTTGAATAGCCCCGTCGTCCCTGCGCGCACGCGGGGACGACGTTCGGAAACGATTACCTAGAACGCGGCGAGCGGCTTAAGCGGATTTCTCAAATAATTCCCGTCCGATCAGCATTCGCCGGATTTCCGACGTGCCGGCGCCAATTTCATAGAGCTTGGCGTCGCGCAGCAGCCTGCCGGTCGGATAATCGTTGATATAGCCGTTGCCGCCCAGCAACTGGATGGCATCGAGCGCGCACAGCGTCGCCTTTTCCGCGGCATAGAGAATAGCGCCGGCGGCATCCTCGCGCGTGGTCTCGCCGCGGTCGCAGGCCTTCGCCACCGCATAGACGTAGGCGCGCGAGGCATTCATCGTCGTATACATGTCGGCGATCTTGCCCTGCACCAGCTGAAAATTGCCGATCGGCTGGCCGAACTGCTTGCGCTCATGCACGTAAGGCAGCACCACGTCCATGCAGGCCTGCATGATGCCGAGCGGACCTGCCGCGAGCACCGCGCGCTCGTAGTCGAGGCCCGACATCAGGATGTTGACGCCGCGCCCGGCCTGGCCAAGCACGTTTTCCTCCGGCACCTCGCAATTGTCGAACACGAGTTCGGCCGTGTCCGAGCCACGCATGCCGAGCTTGTCGAGCTTCTGCGCGGTGGAAAATCCCTTCATGCCCTTTTCGATGATGAACGCGGTGATGCCGCGCGGACCGGCTGCTGGGTCCGTCTTCGCATAGACCACGAGCGTCTCGGCGACCGGGCCGTTGGTGATCCACATCTTGGAGCCGTTGAGCACATAACGGTCGCCCTTCTTCTCGGCGCGCGTCGACATCGACACCACGTCGGAGCCCGAGCCGGGCTCGGACATCGCGAGCGCGCCGACGTGGTCGCCCGAAATCAGTTTCGGCAGGTATTTCTTCTTCTGCGCCTCGGTGCCGTTGCGGCGGAGTTGGTTGACGCAGAGGTTGGAATGCGCGCCATAGGACAGGCCCACCGCCGCTGAAGCCCGCGAAACTTCCTCCATCGCCACGCAATGTTCGAGATAGCCCAGGCCCGAGCCGCCATATTCCTCCTCGACCGTGATGCCGTGCAGCCCGAGCGCACCAAGCTTCGGCCAGAGGTCGATCGGAAACTGGTTGCTCTTGTCGATTTCGGCCGCGCGCGGCGCGATTTCATTGCTGGAAAAGTCGTGGACCGTCTCGCGCAACGCATCCGCGGTTTCGCCGAGATCGAAATTGAACATCCGGTATGCGTTGGGAATCATGGCGGGCGGCCTCCGGGAGAATACGGTTTATGCCTTAATCCTTGAACCTCAGCTTGTCACGGCCGACAGAGGTCAGGAAGGGCCGGCGCGCGTGGTATGCCATGGCGCCTTAAGCCTACTTGAAAATCCGCCAAAACTCTCTCTTGCCCTGACGCGCGCAAGGGGATGTAATTTGGCCAAGAGCCTACCATCTTCCGACACAACGGAGGGCACACCTCTTCAGGGAAGAACGGCCATGAACATCCAGTCAGCGCCCGGGATCAACAAGCAGGAATTGATGCGCGCCGCGCGCGAGGACGCCTATTCCTTGCCGATCGAGGATTTCCACCCCGGCGCGCCGCAATTGTTCCGCAACGATACGCTGTGGCCGTATTTCGAGCGGCTGCGCAAGGAAGAGCCCGTGCATTACTGCACGAAGGCGCCGATCGAAGCCTATTGGTCAGTCACCTAGTACAACGACATCATGCATGTCGACACCAATCACCGCATCTTCTCTTCGGACGTTTCGCTCGGCGGCATTTCGATCCGGGATGTCCCGCCCGGTTACGACTGGCCCAGCTTTATCGCGATGGACCAGCCGCGGCATGCAGCCCAGCGCAAGACGGTGTCGCCGATGTTCACGCCGGCGCATCTGGACGAACTCGCGATCCTGATCCGGCAGCGCACCGCGCGCGTGCTGGATTCGCTGC